>CAIXKE010000093.1 GCA_903919975.1 Akkermansiaceae bacterium
CGCGCCACGGTGGCTCGGGCATCCTGCCCGTCGCCTTCTTTATTCCTTATCCGCCGTGAGAAACGATTTCCGGCAGAGCTCGGCGTATTTCCCGCTTTGAGCGAGCAGGGTGGCGTGCGTGCCTTGTTCGATGACCTCGCCTTTTTCCAACACGTAAATTCGATCCGCATTCTGGATGGTGGATAGCCGATGGGCGATGACGAAGGCCGTGCGGTTTTCCATTAAGCGGTCGAGCGCTTGCTGAATCTGCCGCTCCGTCTCGGAATCGACCGAAGCGGTGGCCTCGTCTAGCAAGAGAATAGGCGCGTTTTTGAGCAAGGCGCGGGCGATCGATAGCCGTTGTTTCTCGCCGCCGGAGAGTTTCACACCGCGCTCGCCGACGTTGGTGTCGAGCTGCTCGGGAAGTTCGCGGACGAAGCTCTCCGCATAGGCGGCACTGAGGGCAGCCCACAGCTCGGCATCGGTGGCCTCGCGCTTGGCCAACAACAGGTTTTCCCGGACCGTGCCATTGAAGAGGAATGGCTCCTGGGTGACGTAAGCCAGGCGCTCGCGCAGGGAGTATTTCGCCAAGGTGTCGATGGCCACGCCGTCGATGGTGATCGATCCGGAGGTGGCCTCATAAAACCGCGCCAACAACGAAAGCACCGTGGTTTTCCCGGCACCCGTCGAGCCAACCAGAGCGATGGTCTGCCCGGGCAGCGCATCGAGCGTGATCTCGTGCAAAGTCGGTTGTTCCTGATAGGAAAACGATACTCGCTCGAAACGCACGTGACCCGCGATTTTTTCCGGCAACGCTGCACCCTCAATCGCATTCGGCTCGTCATCCGAATCCAGGATTTCAAAAACCCGGTCTGCCGCCGCCCGTCCTGATAGAAGCATCTGGTTGAGCGAATTCAGGCGATCGATCGGCTCGTAAAACAACGACAAAAACAACAGGAACTCGGTGAATTTCCCGATTGTCAGCTCACCTCTCATCACCGCCGCTCCGCCAAAAGCGAGGACCAAAACGTAACCCGTCATCCGAACAAATGACATGCCCGGTGAATACATTGCCCACCATTTCATCATTCGCAGCGTGGTGCTTCGCAATTGGTTGGAAAAGCGGTTGAAACGGTCATGCTCGGCGGTCTCGGCGGCATACGCTTTGATTTGACGCACGCCGGAGATGTTGTCGTGAAGCAGCGCGTTGAGATCCGATGCCGCATCGCGTTGGTTGCGATAGCGGTCGCGCCCACGTGTCGAGTAAAGCCAAGCGCCGAGCGCCAGCACCGGAACCGGCAAGGTCGCCCACGTCGCCACTGACGGGTTCAGGAAAAACAGATAGATGCCGATGCCCACGACTTGCAACGCGGCGATCAGACCTTGCTCAACGCCATCGATGAGCACGCGCTCCATGTTGGTCACATCCTCGACCACCCGCGTCATGATATCGCCCGTGCGGCGGGTATCAAACCAGCGCAATGGCAACCGTTGGATTTTCGCGTAAAGATCCGAGCGGATATCGAAGATTACTTTTTGTTCGAAGATGTTGTTGATGAAAATCCGCAGGGAATTCAGCCCGTCTTTGGTTAGAAACCCGAGCAGTGCGAGCGCGATCCAGAACCAAAACTCTTTGTGGCGGCCGGGGTTCGGAATGATTTGGTCGATCACATGACCGGTCGCCTTCGGGAACACGAACACTGCCATCGTCATCCCGACAGCGCAGAACAATTGGGCCGTGGCCAAGCCGGGATAATGGCGCAGATAAGAAAAAACTCGGAGAATGGACTTCATCGGATGGGCTGACCGTTGTCTGCCAACGGATTTTTTGTAAAGCCAAGCCCGCGCGAAAATCGCAGATCATAAGCTGGATTTGCTTCGGAACCGCATAACCCACGGACATCAAAATAATTTACATTTCTTTAAGAAATCGGCATTCTCACCCACGTGAATTCTCGATTGTTGCTACTGCTTGCGTTACTGCCATGGACCGGAGGCATGGTTTCATGCTCGAGCCAGGTGAATGCCCGACAGCCGGTTTCCTACCATTTTGAATACGGCCGCACCGCACTTTTGAGAGACGGCAACGCCTATGCGCCAAAAAGTGCGCCCGCTGCCGTGAAACGCGCCATTGCCGCCGGCAATCGCCTGCAGGGTAAACCCTACAAATGGGGGGGCGGCCATGCCCATCAACACGACACCGGCTACGATTGCTCGGGCACCGTCTCCTACGTGCTCCGCGAAGCCGGCCTGCTCAAAGGCTCAATCCCATCCCATGGCTACTTCAACTTCGGCAAAAAAGGCGAAGGAAAATGGATTACCATCTACACCCGCAAAGGCCACGTTTTCATGACCATCGCCGGCCTACGACTCGATACCGGCGGCCCGGACAACCGCTCAGGCCCGAGCTGGAAACCGCAAACCCGCCAAAGCATCGGCCACGTCATGCGCCATCCCTCTGGACTCTAAAAAGCCCTAAAACTCCGCCGCGCATTCGGCCAACGACCGGAACACGCGGTCTGCGGGCGAGAAATCCAGGCTTTCGGTCACCCGGTTCGGCACCACCCAAACCGCCATCCCGGCAGCCTTCGCCGCCTTCAGGCCATTGAGCGAATCCTCGATGACGAGGCAGCACTCCGGCGCAACCGCCAGCCGCACCGCCGCTTCCAAAAACAGGTCCGGTGCTGGCTTGATGCGTGGCGCGTCACCTCGACAAACCGTGGTCTGAAAATACCCCGCAAGCTCGATTTTCTCCAACCACCCATCGACCCACCGGTGTGACGAACTCGAAACGACCGCCTGCGGCAACTTGCCTGCTTTGATTTTTTCCACAAACATTGCCGCGCCATGCATCGGCCCTTCATGGGTCAAATCCTTCAAAATTTCCTCCTGTCGCCGGGCATCCAAGTCATGCCAGTCAAACGCCAACCCGGTCAATTCCTCAAGATGCGTCTTCGGCGACCACGTCGCAAAATCCGAGCCGATGCAGCGCGTATAAATATCCAACGGCAAGTGCTGACCGTGTCCCTCGAACACCCGTTTCCACGATTGATAAATCGCCCACTCGGTATCCACCAACACTCCGTCGAAATCAAAAAGCACCGCCGAAATCGCCATACCCATGAAATGCCTCTTCCTCTCCCATCACGCAAGCCGGATGTGCAAAGTCATCGCCATTAAATGAATCTCAATTCATCACTTGTAATTGGGTGGATTAAAACTGTTAGCGAATATCTAGAGGAGGTCATAGATCGGAAAGCTATGACGCCTATGAACTCGCCGTAGCAACGATCTATGTAAGGCGCTTCAAACCACGCTTCCCTTGTTTCAATCTGACACTACTGACGCCGTCAAGTTTGCTCATTCTTTCTGCAAATCCCGCAGGCTCCATAACATGCCTGCTGCGGCACTCGCATCGCCTTTCATCCGCCTCGCCCCGCTCTTTCGCTTCGGCCCGAATCGCTCACGCGCGCTTTCAAACATCTCATCCACAAATCCCCGACTCCCGATCACCGCCCCGGCTGTGAAATACCTCACCCGGCACCGCAACATCCGCCCGAATGGAATTTCTCCCATCCGTTTTTCCTCGGCTTCGATCAAGCGCGCTTTTTCCGAATCAAGCTGCTCTTTGGTGAGTCCTTTACGTTTGGTGATCCGCTTCATTTTTCCACTTTGCTCCACCCGCTCCTCTACGCGTTCACCCGCGCCCGCTAACAAAATTTTCCGGTATTCCAATGCCACTTCACCCTTCCACAAATCCGCATCCGCCGCCTCGCCCTTGTGCGCCCGCAGCGCCCTTACCAAACCAGCTCGCGCCTTTTTGCCATCGCCCTTCGCCCCGCCGCCAATCGCCTCGCCATAACTACTCCAGCGATATTCCTCCGGATTCTCAACCATCCCTGCGCGCACCGGATTCAAATCAATGTAGGCCGCCATGGTCTTTGCCGCCACACCATCCTCCACAATCACGCTCTTAAAACGATCCTCCCACAAATGCCCCTTCCGCTTGTGCTTCCCATTGTGCCACTGCGTGTAGCGTTGTAAAAATCCCTGCATGAACTCTGATAGATCATGCATCCGCCGCGTAAACCGCTCGTGTATCGCTTGCACATAAGCTTCGCCATCCGGCACCCGTCCCTCCGCCACCGCCTCACGCGCATCCGCCAATTCCTTGGCCACCAAAGCCACCCGCACCTCCGATTAAATCCACTTCAATCGCCCCAGCAGCGCCTCATCCGTCAACCCGTCCGCCGGCCTAGGAGTGATTTCCACCAAGAGATGGATCATCTGGACACCGAACGCTTATGGCAGCACGCCCTGGCCAGCCTCGCTAAAATCTACGCACGCTCATGACCCCAAAGTTGGACACCGTTGATTGATCTGTCACCTCGTAATGTCCATTTTCAACGCTTTTTCTTGGATCGAGAGAACCGCAAAGAGCTTGATGAATGGCTCATCCTTACCAACTCGATGTGGTTTAACGGGATTTCTGATGCCATCTCGACCTAAGGCACCCAATGGCACACGCACTCACAAGAATCGTGCAGCCAACCAGACTGACTGCCCCGATCAGGGCGCAGACATTTTTGATAATTTCAAACATTTTACTCAGGCTTATGGATTTAACTGGCAGTTGATGCGATAATGGAGCGATTCCGAATCATTTGCGCGACGATAATCATCATCCATGGAATCAGGGAAAATGTCGCGAGCAAACTTTCGAAATAAAAACTACCGACTCACGATCCAGCACACTATGCAAAATCGGAACATATCCTCCGGGTTGGAAGTCCGTATTTGATTCTGTCGGCAGACTCCGTATCTCGCGTGCCAGCAAGACGCCCTTATGCGACATCCTTCAGAAACACACCCCCCTGAGAAGCCATACGAACCAGTCATGAGCGGCGTTGTTCGGCGCGAGTCATTCGAGGATCTGGCGGGCTGCATGAAGGATTATTTCCAAATCGATGCCGTCCAGTTGGAGTCGGGAGACTTTCAAGGGCAAGTCGACTTCATCGCCACGAAGGGTTTACTGCTCTACCGCGAGAATTATCCACTTCGCACCCACCTAGAGGGCGAGTTGCTAGGAAACCGATTTGGATTTTCAATACCACTTCTCACCGCCGAGGCGAGGTTTTTAGGCGAAATAGTCGATGACAACAAGATCTCGTCGAGCATTACAGGAGAATCCTTTGATCACATGATGGAGAGCGGCTATCAGCAGATGATACTCCTGATAGATTATGCCAAATTGCTGCAAATGGCCGAGCATCTATCACTGCCGGAGGCGTCTCTCAAGGCTCTCTTGCTGGGCAGGAGAAAAAAAACCCTTCAATCGAACCACCATGACATCCAGAGCATCCGGGAGATATTCGTTCCGATGCTGAATGCCGCACGCCAGGGCAATCTGAACATCAGCGCGGATCAGTTTGAGAAGGTGATTTTTGACTCCATTCTGCCGGTGCTCGACGGGAGTGAACACGATTTGGACCGGGGCCCCGCAGCCATCACGGTGCACCGCGCATTGGAATTGGCTCGCAGCATCACCGGACCCGTTTGCATCTCAGACCTCTGCATGGTGCTCAACGTCAACCCCAGGACTCTCCATAAAGCCTTCATCAAGATCATGGGAATGCCTCCATACCAATTTTTTCAAAAGCGCAGACTGAGCCAAGCTTACCAGATGTTGCTGAATACCGATCCGAGGGAATTCAGCGTCACGGACATCGCTATGCGACTAGGGTTCTCTGAGCTCGGCAGATTTTCCGTGCAATATCGCGGATTGTTTGGCGAGAGCCCTTCAGAAACCCTCCGCCGTTTCCGGAAGTGCACTGTCGTCGTGCCCAGTTTCTGACCCAGACGAACCGAATTTCGCTTTGCAAGGTTAGGGACGAGCGAGCGCTCCTATCCATACTTCTCGAACGATCTTACCCTTACCACCACCATTTCAGCCCCCCGGCATCTCCTGCTAGAAACATGCACCGTCCTCGATCAATTAACCTAATTTACCGATTTCGCTTCGCCGCCGTAATGTGGTGTGCGCGATTTATCCTTCTATCTGCCGCCATCGTCCTCATGCTGGGAGGACTCTGCGTTTATGATCCATATCTAACATACGTCGGTGCCGGAGCGGGAATTTCGGGTGGTTTTATGGCAATTCTCCAATGGATGGTCGCGAGCAAGGCGAGATGCCCGCTCTGTCACACACCCATACTTGCCGACAAAGCCTGTTCCCGACACCGCCAAGCAAAAAACGCATTCGGCAGCCACCGCACCCGCGTGGCTCTGGCCATTATTTTCAAAAATCAGTTTTACTGCCCCTATTGCAACGAACCTACGCTGCTTCGACTGCGAAACTCTGTCAATCGAGCATGAAACCGCAGGGCATCTACATTAGTAATGAATGCACAGCCGTCCCACAGAACGGCTTAACTTGAGGTGAAAAAGCGGGCTGGTGTTGAGTTTAAATCCCTGCCACTCGGTAGGGTGTTTATGAAAAAAACACCACCAACCCGCAGCAATGTTGTCGTCCTCAAGCAGATTCTCAACCTCATTCCTCGCGGAATGATCAACCGCCACGCCCTTGAGACAGGTGTGGAAGCCAAGGCCCGCTCGTTCAGCGTGCTGAGTCATCTTTCAGCGATGCTCTTCGCCCAGCTATCCCACGCCATGGGATTGAACGACGTTTGTGATTGGCTCCGGCTCAAGTCGGGCGCGCTATCACGTTTTGGTGTCACTCCTCCATCCAAGAATGGACTCTCAAATGCCAATAAGGAACGTAATGCTGAGTTTGCGGAAAAACTGTTCTGGTCGGTGCTTGGGCATCTCCAGCACGCCAGTCCGGAATTTGCCGCAGGACGCAAGGGCAAGGGTTTGCTGCGGCGCTTCAAGGTCAGAATCCATGCGGTGGATTCGACGGTCATGCAATTGGTCGCTAACTGCATGGACTGGGCCAAACACCGCAGACGCAAGGCGGCGGCCAAGATGCACCTGCGGCTCGATCTGCATAGCTTCCTGTCTTCGTTTGCCATTGTCGATACCGCCGGGCAGCACGACAACAAGCGCGCCCGCGAGGTCTGTGCGAACATCGCTTCGGGCGAAATCGTAGTATTCTACAACAATTCTAAAAGAGCCTCTTCCGCAATATCTATGGGTAGTTTTTGGCTCGGCTACTGATGTTTTGTGAAGGTTCCAGAATGATTTTTTAGGTCTTCTGAAAGTTGTCCACAACGGTCCGCTTCGAGAATGGGTACTTAACTCGTCGGAGAAGCCGGGTCGTTGTGGGCAACTTTCTCTTCGCGCGTGTGACGTGGCAGATGGTATCCGACGAGGAAAAATGGGTTGTGTGATTAGCGGCCCCTGACATACGCAAAGCCTTTGGATTCAGGAACTTCTAGCATCTTAAGGTAGCGCTCTATCATCAATCAGGCGACCTTCCCGAGCAAAAACTACCCACAGATTTTGCGGATGAGCTAGATTTTTAAAGTTCGCTCACGCTCGCCCTGCGTTGGTGGTTCAATTCTCTTCAACCGTCTATCCGACCATGGCAGCCAATGGACCGCTTGAAAAGTCCTCCGTTTTACACCCCTCCGTTTGCTCCCGTTCAAAATCTTCCTCTTCAATCCGACCATGGGGGGCAATGAAAAGCACTGCGCCGTCAACCATTGGTTTTTTCATGGGCGTGCCGACGTGGGCGTCAGCGCCCCTGAGATGCGGAGAGAAAATGAATGCGTTGCGCTATGGGTTTGGCTTTCTCAAGCGCCCTTCAGTGACACCGCCATTCGGCGGAAAAGTAGGTGCCCTACCGTCTTGTGGTTTACTTTCTTTCTCTTTCTCCCGATCTTTGTGGGCGAGACGCCCACGCTTCTTGAGGGGGAGACCCGTGATTGCCGGTACGGACTCTGCCGCCCTTGGTCGGATCGGGGGGATCCCGAAAGCCTTGGCATGCTTTTCTTCAATAAAGAGCATTTCATCAGTTAGGCGTGGCGATGTCATGGAAAAAATCGGCCATTTCCTTTTGGGGTCTGTTTTTCGGGTCACTGCTGGTTCGTCACCGGGCGGCTGTCCAATTGAAAAATTTGGCCTGAGGTATGAGGCATTTCGTGATGGAGGAATCGTACGAATTTTGCGGTTGTTAGGCACGTATTCAACCGCCCGAGTTGATGTGCGTCTAGAATTTCAGCCCGGCGGCGATCACTGACAGCGGCGGTCATTGGAGTTTCGAGGAATCCTGGCAACACGGCGTTGGTACGGATGTTGGAGGATCCATATCGTGCTGCTAGATCGGTGACTAATCCGAGCAATGCGGCTTTGGCCGTAGCATAAGCGACTTGGCCGATAGGTGGATGAAGTGCCGAATAACTTGAAATCAAAATAACGTGTCCTCCACCTTTGGCCGCCATTGCCGGCAGCACGGCGTCGACACATGCTGCCGCCCCTTTGAAATTGATGGCCCATGTTTCATCCCAAGCCTCTTCGGAAAGTCGGACGAGTGGGGCGTCACGGATGATTCCTGCAGCACAAACCAGTAACTCGACCGGGCGTTCATTGAAGTATTGTTGGATGGCTATTGGGTCACGCATATCGAGCTGATGTGATCCGGGGGAATCAACGACCCATCCTAGTTGCTGCAAGGCGTCTGCAATCGCACTTCCCAGTGATCCAGTACCGCCGGTGATTACTGCGTGTTGAATTGCTTGCCCCATGCCGCAGTGAGCTTTGCCTGACCCTGACGGTGGGTGCAAGTCCGCTTAAAAATTGGTTTCTCGAACGTTTGCATCGAGCTTCTGGAACAAGATGGGTAAGGCTTGTGAATAAGATCCGAATGACTGGGCAAAGGAGAGTCGCTTATTTTCGAAATACGAAGTCATTGGGATACCATCCCGTTTATTACCCAAGTTATTCTTCCCGTGGAACACCGGAGTTTACGCTGAGGAACGGAACTTTTTGCAGGTTGTTCACACTATGAAGAAGAATATCTTATGAGGTCAAAAAAGAGCAGATTCATCATGGAGTCTGAAAAAGCAAAGGTCCCGCAAATCTTGGAAGACTTATGGGACCGATCTTTTAAAGAAGTGGCTCTGTTTCCCTCAGAGAAGCATCAGGGCGGGTTGTTCGATGAGTTTGCGGACTTCGGACAGGAATTGAGCACCGATGGCACCATCGACCACACGGTGGTCACAGGAGAGGCCTATGTTCATCCGAAGGCCGGGAACGATTTGGCCGTTTTTGACGACCGGCTTTTCAATGGCTGCTCCGACCGAAAGAATGCAGGCTTGGGGAGGATTGACGATGGCGTCGAAAGATTCGATGCCCCATGCGCCGAGATTGGAAACGGTAATCGTGCCGCCATCGAATTCATCGGGTTTGAGTTTCTTGTCTTTCGCACGAATAGCGAAATCTTTAACCGCTTGTGAAATAGCCAGCAGGGTTTTGGTTTCCGCTTCCTTGATGACGGGAGTGACCAGGCCATCTTCCACCGCAATGGCGACGGATAACCCGACATGCTTGAATTTCACGATGTGATCACCGGCAAATGAGGCGTTGATGGCAGGTACAGCTTGGGCAGCGTTGATGACGGCTTTGAGAATGAAATCGTTGACCGAGTATTTGTTGCCGTGGGTTTTTTCGGCCTGGTCGTTGATTTGTTGGCGGATCGCCATCAGCGGTGCTGCATCCACTTCAAGGTGCAGGTAGAAATGGGGAATCGTCGTTTTGGACGTGAGTAAACGCGATGCGATGATTTTTCGCATGCTGCTGAGCTGGATCATTTCATCACCGGTCTTGGCAACTGGCAGGATGGCTAGTGGAGCGTTGGCCGGGGTGGACGGAGTCGGACTTGTGGCCGCTGGGGCAGGTGCCGCCACCGCAGCTTTGGATTTGATCGATGCTGTGAGAGCCGCTGCCGCACTGGCATCAGACGACTTGAAAGTAGCTGTTGCTTTCACGGGCGAGCTGGATGCGAATTCCACATCACTGCGGATAATGCGTCCGGCAGGGCCAGTGCCGACGACGGTCGAAAGATTGATGCCCAAGTCACTTGCAACCTTGCGGGCCAGAGGTGAAGCCACGATCCGTTCACCGCTCGGAGGGGCGATCGATCGCACGGCAATGATGGTAGCAAGTGTTGGATTGCTAGGTTGAATTGGAGCAACTGGGTCAGGGGCAATTGTGAGTTGAGTGTCTTTGGATTTTTGACCGGAGTCACCATTAAGAATGGCAAGTGTTGCTCCAATGGGAGCTTTTTCACCAGCTTGAATGAGAATTTCGGTGAGCACCCCATCATCGAATGCTTCCATTTCCATGGTTGCCTTGTCTGTTTCGATATCAGCGAGGATGTCGCCGATTTCAACAGAGTCGCCAACGTTTTTGTGCCATTTGACGAGGGTGCCCTCGGTCATGGTATCCGAGAGTTTGGGCATTTCGATGTTCACAGACATGGTATGGAGATAAAGATTTGAAGCTGGCAGAGGATGAGAAAATAGGAAATGAATTCCAGTCTTTTTACGGGAAAACAAAAAAAGCGCGGGGAGTGCTCCTCCTCCGCGCTTGGTAAAATGATGAGAATCGTTTTAAGGATTGGCGGTTTTCGTGGCGATTGGCAGTTCTCTCATCGTAGGAATCAAACCGAGATTCGGGCTGCCAGAAGAACCTTGCATGCTTGCAAGTCTCATGGTGGATTCCGAAGTGGTGTCGCAATGATCTTTTTTCGGGCAGAACAAACGGACGCAATTAGCGTTACTGGAGTTACGGACTTTAACCGTGACAGTCTTGTAGCGTGGAACTTTCTTTTCAATCGTTTGAACCATGCCGCCTTTGCCGCTTTTCGCACTGCCGGGTGTGACGACTTGCTCGTTGACGATGTCATAACCGCAGGTTTTGACTTGGCGCGTTTCGGTGTGGTAGTCAGTGCTATGTAATGGATTACCGAACATCGAGCAGCATGATGAGAAGCTGAGGGAGACGGCGGCCAAGGATAGGGCTAGGGCAAGGTTTTTCATGATCGTGGTTAGTTGAAGGCAATCAATGCAGAAAAAAGTTCAGAAAAGGCAGCAACAGGAAGTCAGCCCGCCGAATAGAGCAATGAAAATTGTAATCATCAACATGCGGAAAAACATAGACAAGATGCTAGAACTCTGGAGGCGGATTGCAATGAAAAAAAGGAATCAAGCCATGGTCAGAACTTTCTCGACGATCCGTCTTGGATTCGGAAGTTGTTCATGCTCAATGTGTGGCGAATAAATTGCCGGTGCATCTATGGAACAGACACGCTTGATAGGGCCATCGAGATAATCGAAGGCGTGCTCTTGAATGAGCATGGCCACCATGGCGGAAACTCCGCCGAAGGGTTTTGACTCATCGACCAATAAGACCCGATTGGTTTTCATAACAGTCTTGAGAATGGCGTCCACATCGATCGGGCGGATCGAACGGAGGTCGAGGACTTCGGCGTTGATCCCATGCTCAGCTTGAAGAATTTCCGCAGCGGCGAGTGATTGGATGACCGAGCGGCCATGAGCGATGATAGAGATATCCGTGCCTTCACGTTTCAGGTCGGCCACGCCGAGAGGGATCACAAAATCGCCGTCAGCGGGATCCGGAACCTCGCCGATATTGCCGTAAAGCAGGGTATTTTCCATGAAATAGACCGGATCGTTGTCACGAATCGCGGCTTTGATCAGGCCCTTGGCATCGGCGGGGGTGGCGGGAACACAGACTTTGAGGCCGGGGAATGCGGCGAATAGGCCTTCCGGGACATGCGAATGGGTGGCACCGACACCGGTGCCGCCATTGGCGGGTCCGCGCACGACGATCGGGCAGTTGCAGAGACCGCCGGACATGTAGCGGACGCAGGCGGCATTGCTAACCAGTTGGTCGAAGGCGACCGAGTGAAAGGACCAAAACATCAGTTCCATCACCGGGCGGACGCCAAGCATCGAGGCTCCAATTCCCATGCCGATGAAGCCAGCTTCGGAAATGGGGGTATCGACCACACGTTTGTCGCCCCATTTTTTCCAGAGGCCTTCGGTGACTTTGTAGGCACCGTTGTATTGGGCGACTTCTTCGCCCATGAGAACGACATTTGGATCACGGGCGAGTTCCTCATCGAGGCCTTCGCGGAGGGCTTCACGGTAGGTAAGAGTGCGAGACATGGAGAAATGAATGATGGAGAGGGTGTGGGTGACTCAAGTTGGAGGAGCACTGAGCAAGTGGTGGCTCCAGTAAAATGGTAGGAATCAATCAAAGAAATGACGGCCAATTTTGGAGGCGGGGGTGTCATGGTCGGTTTCCCAGTAAACATCAGTGCTGATATCCGCGATGGTGGGAGCGGGCGACTCGTCGGCGAATTTGACGGAAGCTGCGGCCTCGTCGGCTGCGGCTTTGTTGATCGCGGTGGCGCTTTCTTCGGTGAGGATGCCTTCGGCGATCAGCTTGCGGCGAAACACGGAAATCGGGTCGTGGTTTTGTTTGTAGTCTTCGATTTCCTCCGGGGTGCGGTATTTCTTGTGATTGGCGTCCGCGATGCTGTGGCCGTAGTAGCGGTAGGTATCGATTTCCAGCAAGGTCGGCTTGTGTTCCTTGCGGGCGCGTTCCATGGCGATGTGGGTTTTCGCGCGGACTTCATAGAGATCTGAGCCGTCGATGACGTCCCATGCCATCCCATATGCTTCGGCGCGCTGGGCAAGGCATCCACCATAAGAAGACGACCGCTCCTGCGAGGTGCCCATCGAGTAGCCGTTGTTTTCGATGACATAGACCACGGGGATATCGAAGAGGGCGGCGAGGTTGAGTGATTCGTGGAAAGCGCCTTGATTGACCGCGCCATCGCCGAGGTAACAAAGGCAGCAACCTTCACGGCCAAGGTATTTGACGCCGTATGCGAGACCGAGGCCAAGCGGAGTCTGGCCGGCGACGATGCCGTGGCCGCCCCAAAAATTCTTGTCCGGTGCGAAAAAGTGCATCGAACCGCCTTTGCCTTTCGAGCATCCGGTTTGTTTACCGAACATTTCCGCCATGCATTCATTCATTCCCATGCCGACGGCTAGGGCGTGACCGTGATCGCGGTAGGCGGTGATGAAATGATCGTCTTTGCCAGCGAGGGAAATCGTGCCGACCGCGACCGCCTCCTGACCGATGTAGAGATGAAGAAAGCCGCCGATTTTCCCACCCTGATAATATTTCAATCCGGCTTGCTCGAAGCGGCGGATGCGAACCATTTGGGTGAAAAGCTCAATTTTCCGCTCAGGAGTGAGCGATTGGTTGATGGGCGAGCTGGCGAAATCGAGTGGGGCGGGGCTGACGCTGGTCATTGGGCGACGTGGTATGAAATAAGGCGGGTGGAACCGAGGTTCCGATCCTCAGCGGGATTTGGCGTAGGCGGGCGCGAGAGTCGCGGGGGCGAACTTCGGCAAGCGAAAACAGGCAGTGAGGAAAACGCTGGTGAAGATGAGGTTGGCGGCGGTGAGGTTGCGAAGGAAGACCCAAGATGGAAGGACGTCGCCAGGGGCGCCGGTCCAGAGGGATTGCCAGAAGCCGATGAGTGTTTTGGGGTAGCGTGGATCGCCGAGCCAAGCGGCACCATTGGTGATGAGATGGAAGGTAACGGCACCTGCGATCGAGCCGATCAGCAACACGGGGACTCCTTTGGTGGAAAGGGTTTTGCCGAGGAAGAAGACGAGTGTCAGCGCGAATAAAGTGGTCAGAAATACGGCCGGGCTGGACGTGTGGCCGATCCCTAGGGGAAAGGTCAAGGCCCAGACGGCGAGAGGAATGGCGAAGCCTCGCCAACCGGTGGCGAGCAGCGCACCGCAGAAAAAGACGGCGGCAAGAGGTTGAAAATTAGGCAGGGTTTCCGGGAACACACTTCCAAGGATGCGGAAGGTGATCAGGAGGCCGACAATCAGGCAGAGCGGTAGATAGCGGTTCATGGCGGCGTGAGAATTGTATTTTTTTGCGGGCGCGACTAGGCGAAAATTGCGGAGTACCCAAGGTTTTTTTAGGACCCGTTTTGATTGCGATCTCTCCGGAGACCTCAACCCGTGTGTCACCAGGTTGATTGTTCCACGTGGAACAGCTGCGGGTTTCCGCGCTTGAGCCTTGGCGGCGACCGACTATGGTCTGCGTCCTTCTATGTTTCGATTTCCTAAAAGCTACGATGTGATTGTGATTGGTGCCGGCCACGCCGGGGTGGAAGCCGCTCTGGCGGCTGCCCGCCTCGGATGCCAGGTGGCGGTGCTGACGCAGAATCTTGATACTATCGGGCAAATGTCTTGCAACCCGGCAATCGGGGGATTGGCCAAGGGTCACATGGTCCGTGAGATCGACGCACTCGGTGGGGCCATGGGACTGAACACCGATGCCACCGGGATCCAGTGGCGGATGTTGAATGCTTCGAAGGGGCCTTCCGTGCGCGCGCCGCGAGCCCAGTGCGACAAGAAGGCGTATCAGTTCCGGATGAAGCGCGAATTGGAAGCGATGCCGGGTGTGGAAATTCATCAGGGAAACGTGGCGGATATTTTGGTGAAGGGCGGCCGGGTCACGGGGGTGAGCACTTCCCTTGGAATGGAAATTTCGGGCCGAACGGTGATTCTGAGCGCAGGCACTTTTATGGGAGGGCTGATGCACGTCGGACTCCGAAATGAAAAAGGGGGGCGGATGGGCGATGCCACATCCAATGTTTCCGAATCGCTGAAGCGCTTGGGTTTTGCCGTCGAGCGCTTTAAGACCGGAACGCCATGTCGCTTGAATGGTCGGTCGATTGATTTTTCCCGCTGTGAGCGCCAGGGGGGAGATTCGCCCGTGCCCAAGTTCAGTTTCATGGCGGACACCTTGATGCGGGGTGACAATGACCTTTTTACGCTCAATCCTTGGGGCGATCCGGCGTTCCACGTGGAACAAATGCCGTGTTGGATCACCTACACGAACCCGCGCACGCACGAAATCATTCGGGGGAATCTCCACCAATCACCGATGTATTGCGGGATTATCGAAGGGGTTGGGCCGCGTTATTGTCCGTCGATCGAGGACAAGGTGGTGCGTTTCGCCGAAAAGGAGCGGCACCAAGTATTCCTCGAACCGGAAGGCCGCCACACGCTCGAATACTACGTCAACGGTGTTTCCACCTCGCTGCCCTACGAGGTGCAGCTGGATTTTCTACGCTCCATCGTCGGTTTGGAAAATTGTGAGATCTTGCGGCCCGGCTACGCGGTGGAATATGATTATTGCCCGCCCACACAACTTCGTCCGACTTTGGAGACTAAGGAAATTGAGGGTTTGTATTTCGCCGGGCAGATCAACGGCACCTCGGGCTATGAGGAAGCGGCAGGACAGGGACTCATCGCCGGAGCGAATGCCGCTCTGAAAGCCCTCGAAAAACCCGAGTTTATTTTGGGTCGGGACGAGGCGTATTTGGGCGTCATGATCGACGATTTGGTGACACGCGGATGCACCGAGCCTTATCGTATGTTCACCAGCCGGGCGGAATACCGCCTCTTGCTCCGCCAGGACAACGCCGATCTCCGCCTCACACCTAAAGCGGCGGAAGTGGGGCTCGTCACAGGTGAGCGCGTGCGCCGGGTGGAGGAAAAGCAGTCGGCCATGCTGCGTGCTGACCATTGGGTGCGGCTAGCAGTGCATGAAGGGGTCAAACTCGATCAATGGCTGCGGCGCAGTGAAAACACCTGGGAGACGTTACCGGAAGCTTTGTTGCAGGAATTTCCACTCGAGCTTTGGTCACTCATCGAGACGGATTTCAAGTATGAAGGTCATCTAGGCCGTCAGCGCATTCAGATCGAACGCATGGCGCGCCAAGAGGGTCGCCGTTTGCCCAGCAGTCTGGATTACGCGACCATCCGAGGGCTGAAGAAAGAAGCGCAAGTCCGTTTCAGTGAAATTCGGCCCGCCACCCTCGGCCAAGCCGGACGCATCCCGGGAATCACGCCGGCTGATGTGGCGATGCTTGTCGTTTGGTTAGAAAAACTGGAGCGCGAACAAAACGCTGTAAGTAATTCATAATCAATAGATTATGAATAATTTGAAGAGGGATTGCTTACACATGATTTTGGATATTCTATGAGGATTCTCGAGGTCATTGTTTTGACCGCAGGTAAAATCCGGCATACCAACGGTCATGGAATTTCCCATCCGATCCCCACGTGAACAGGTCTCCGGCATTTTCGTCTTTGGCCGCATCCTCGATAAGATCCGCCTCCAGGCTTGCGAGGGCATGCTGCCCGACGGCTATCATCTCGGTGTCATATCCGGCAAACGCACTTTTGACGAGCGCGTCTGCCATTTTCTCGGTGTGGATTTCGCGGATCTAAGCACGAGGACCCTAGCTGGTGGCAGTGATGAGGAAATCCTCGCTTGGTGTTTTGAAACTGGCAATCGCCCGGATGACGAGCAAATCGCAATCTGGAATGGCTTCATGTCCAAGCGCGGCTGGCGCGATGAAGCCTCCGCCGGTGTGGCGTCGCAAAAGCAGCAGGCTGGGCTGGGCGATCACCATGACATCCAGACCTTCTTCGACCTGATGGACGCCGAGGAAGGTCGGATCTAAGCACAAGACACAAGACGGGAACCTGCGATATCATGAGCGGACTTTCAAATCCTGGTCGATACGGAAGCCTCTCATCAACGGGTGATCGACGTCCTCAATTCTCTGGTGAGTGTTGATATCAGTTCCGACACCTTCACGGATCTGGTTGAATGAGTCTTACTTTACGGTAAGACAAAAATTGCTGTCGCCGTTGCGGGAAGGTCCAGGCGTTCTTCAAGAGATTGTCGGATGGAGCCGGCGGTCCGGGGGATTTTTTTGGAGGGGAGAGGCTTGCCCTGGATGAAGACCGTCAATTCGCGATCGAGATCGAGCAGCGCGTCGGATAGCAACAGGGAGGTTCCGGCCGGAACGTCGCCATCCAGCCGGATGTTTTGGCCGTCCACGGTGGCGGTGAGTTGCTGACCGGCTTTTGCGGCGGTTTTGTCGGGGATTTTCAGCCAATAGAAACGGTCATGGGTGATGTCGTCTTGAAACCAGACCACTTTTTTCGGCCAGGTATTCCGTTGGAATTCCGCCATCCAAGGTACCGCTTCGGCATCTTTGCGGTTCATCCAATGGCCAAGTCCTTCATAGATTTTCGATCGATGGACATAGCCATCGGGATCGGCGTTTTGCAGGGCCTGCATCTCCGCGATTTTGATAACGGCTATTTCATTGCGTTTGTAGGCGGCATCGTTGGCTCCCATGTAGATGGCGAAGGGAATGTTTCGAAGTCCTAACAATGATGATTCATTTGGATGGCCGGCCATCATGGCAGCTGCGGCAAAGCGATCCGCCATCCGAGGCGCAAGCTGCCACACGCCGTCACCGCCAGCCGAGTAGCCCATCAAATATACTTTGTTAGGATTCACTCCGCGAAGAATCACATAATCCTCGATCAGACGTTGGAACATCGGATCGATGTGGCCTTCGTGCCAGAGATTCCAAGTATCCGTGGGTGCCCGCGGTGCGATATAGATGCCCTCGGCGGGTTCGTAGAGCTGGATCTGATTTTTCCATTGGCCATCATTTACAGCTGCGGGCGCGCCACCGCCGCCGTGCATGGAAATCCACAGGCTATGGCCGTCCGCAGGAGTTTCACCGAAGGTTTTCTCAAGCCAGCGGAGGATTTTGTCATCATGGGTGATGGTTTTTTTCTCGAACTCCGCTTTGCGTTCGATGGCGAGTCGGGCCGATCGATCACCGCCTAACAAAGATACGGCTATTGCCGCATCCTGTATGGAAAGCGGGGCTTGCAGGGCGGGCACATTGACCTGGCGATCGGCAGTCGGGAGTGTCAGCCATGCATGAAGCGCGGATATTTCCGGGGAACATTCCTTAAGCTCGTCCCAGAAGGCGTTCATGGTGGAATCGCCAGCATTCAAGGGACCAAACGGCCACTCACGAGTGACGTTTTTCATGGTGAAAAACAAGCGGCCACTGGCACCTTGTTTCATTTCAAATCGTGGCATGTCGTTGAGATCCGCCGTGCCGGCCTTCGTTTCGGCTGCGCCGATAAGGCCGCTGCCATTCATGATGCTGACCCATGCGGCCATGCGGTCGCCATTCTTCTTAGCAAACAAGCGCACACCTAAGTTTGCCAAACTTTTGTTCGCTGTTGGTTTGGCATAACTCGCGGTGACGTTGACGGCAGCTACCTGGTGATTTCCTTGGGCCCAAATGAGCGGAAATGCCAAGCGTTCGCGCTTCCAGGATGTCGCGTAAATCGAGTGCTTCGGATCATCGATTTTCGCCTGCGCTGCATCGTTGATAAACCACCCGCGATTCAGCCCCTGCGGGTCATATTCATCCGCGCCGGTGAAATGCCAGCCGTCGTCCCAAATCTCCACCCACGTGTGGTTGCCGAGGCCGTTTGACCACATGGGCGTCCCCACGGCGCGCGCGGGGATGCCGACCGCGCGGCAGGCATTGACCAGGATAATGGATAGGCCGGTGCAGGATGCCTTGCCGCTGGCTATGGATTCCATAGCGCTTTGGTTGGCGTTCTTGCGGCCGGTGTTGTAATGGACCTTGATGAGTTTGAAAAACTCGCGGTTTAGAGCTTGGGCGGCTTCGCTTGTGGTCTTCGCCTCCTTGACCAGTGGCCGGGCTTTCTCAAGGAAGTCGGCGCGCCAAGTGTCCCGCGTTTCATCAAAGACCGCGTAGGGAAGCACATCGTTGAGGAAAACGTCCTCCGGAACCCGCGCCGTCCATGGAAATTCGCTGCGAGCTTGGAAGGCGAGATCGAGATGAGTCGTTAGAAAATTTTCGGTGAGTGATTCCCGATCCGGGGCGGGCATGTGTTCCACGAGAAAACCCGCCGCCTTGGTGCCTGCCGGACCGTGTTTTTCTGTCGCCTTGGTGATGAAATCGTCGATTTGCCCTCCATCACAATAGCTCAACAACAATAACGCGGTCAAAATGCTCCTCATAAGCCTGATTTTAGACATGCTTCACGACTCCGCAATATAATCTCGAAGATGAAGCGACGCCTCAATTGGACCAAGGAATTCATTCCGCAAGAAACATCATCGTGTGGGCTTGCGGAATGAATTCCACGCTCCAGTAAGTAGGAACTCTAAAATTATGTTAGATAATGAGATTATTTCATCCGGGTCATCGCCTCCCGCACGGCGGTGGGAAGGTTGACCGCTCCATTGCCGCCGAGCATGAGATCGATTGCTTCCAGCCTTTGGATCAGGTCACGCACATCGTTTCTAGCAGCCGGTCCCCCAGCAGCGTCGCAGAAATGGGTGCGGCAACCGAAAGGACGTCCTTCATAAATTTGGCATTTTCCGGTCTTTGCATGCAGAAACGGGCAACTGCCATCTGCGGGGGTGACGACTTCCTTGCGTCCCGCCGCGCGCCACGCCTTCGCCGCAACATGGGCTTCGCCTCGCGTCAGGTAGGGGGTGTGTCCGACCAGGCGGAAGCGGCAGCAATCGGCGATGCCCGTGCAGTTGCGGACGAGCGGCCGCTGTGCCCACTCGGAGTAGATCGCACGGACTTCGCGCTCGGTTGTGGCGAAATCGGGTTTTGGTTTCATGTCCGGATCGTATGGCTCAGGGAGCCAACGCGTTTTCAATGGCGGTGGTGATAGCCGGGCTATCCGGCTTATCCTTGGGTTCGAAGCGGGCGATTGCTTTGCCGTCCTTGCCGATGAGGAACTTGCCGAAGTTCCATTTCACGTCGCCGGGAAACGCGCCGTCCTTGCCGGAAAGCGCGACGTAGAGCGGGTGTTGCTCAGGGCCCTTAATGTGGATTTTTTCCATCAGCGGGAAACTCACGGCGTAGGTGGATTTGCAGAATTCCTGGATCTCTTCAGCGGTTCCGGGTTCCTGACCGCCGAAGTCATTGCACGGGAAACCCAGCACGGTGAAGCCTTTGGCTTCGTATTTCTCCTGCAATGCCTCAAGCAGCTTGTATTGCGGTGTTAGCCCGCATTTCGAGGCGGTGTTGACCACGAGCACCACCTTGCCCTTGTAATCCGCCAGCGAAGTGTCTTTGCCGGTAATGGTCTTAAACGAAATTGCGCTGAGTTCAGCAGCATGGCTGGTGGCGAGGGCCAACACAGCGAGCAGGCTGGTAGCAAAGAGTCTGACTAAAATGCCGATATCGAGGATTTTCATACAAGGCAAACTAGCAAGCAAACAACTGCATGCAAAGAGTTGAATCTTAAAGTTATTTAGCTAAATAACTAAATATAGATACCATTCCAGCGATAGCAGTCCTTAGCAGTCCAGGGCCTGAAACCCCGCCTGTTTCCCCCAGCTTTTCATTTTCCATTGCCGCAAGGAAGGGGGCGGAGTGTGTGCATTCGGTCTTCTGCCTGCCAGTTCCGGTGGTTGTTGCGACAAGTAGCGGCATGACGGAAGTGGAGAAAGCGGAAGAGATTCATGGTTTGTTGGAGCACTATCGAGGTTCCTGCGAAAGCAGACAAGTGGGCTGGGCATGGCGGTTGGAAACCGCCGCCACGGGACTTAGTTTGCGACGATGTTGAAGATTTTGCCGGGGACGAAGATGATCTTGCGGATGGTTTTGCCATCGAGGTGTTCGCTCACCTTGCTGCTGGCGAAGGCGGCGGCTTTCGCGCCTTCTTCGTCGATGTCTTTGGAGACCATAAGGCGGTCGCGGAGTTTGCCGTTCACTTGAACGACGAGTTCGATCTGGGTGCGGACGAGGGCTGCGGGATCGTAAGTTGGCCAGGTGGATTCGGATAGCATCGCGTTGCCGCCGAGGCGGGCGTGAATTTCCTCGGCGAGGTGCGGGGCGAAGGGGTTGAGGACCGTTAGAAATTGGATGAATTCTTTCTTCGGCACGACCTCCGCCTGGGTGAAGGCGTTGGTGCAGATCATCATCTGCGAGATGGCGGTGTTGAAGCTGAGTTTCTCGATGTCCTCGCCGACCTTTTTCAGAGTCTCGTGGACGACGCGGAGAAGTTCTTTGTCGGCGCAGGGGACGTCCTGGATTTTCGGAGAGTTCTGACAGGAGCCGTCGGGTTGTTCATCGAATGCCACGCGCCAGACGCGGGCGAGGAAGCGGGAAACACCTTCGACGCCCTTCATCTGCCAGGGTTTCACTTGTTCGAGCGGGCCCATAAACATTTCGTAGAGGCGCAGCGCGTCGGCACCGTATTCAGAAACGACGTCGTCCGGGTTGACCACGTTGCCGCGGGATTTGGACATCTTCTGGCCGTCCTCGCCGAGGATGAGGCCTTGGTTGACGAGTTTTTGGAATGGCTCGGGCGTGGTGAGGTGGCCGAGGTCGAAGAGGACTTTGTGCCAGAAGCGGGCGTAGAGCAGGTGGAGCACGGCGTGCTCGGTGCCGCCGACGTATAAGTCAACCATGCCGGGTTTGTCGCTAGTCCAATAAGATTCGGCTTCAGTGGAGATGAAACGTTTGGTGTTTCCTGGATCGCAGTAGCGGAGGTAGTACCAGCAGGAGCCGGCCCATTGCGGCATGGTGTTGGTTTCGCGGATGGATCCGTCGGGGAGGTTCACCCACTCGGTGGCCTTGGTGAGGATGGGCTCGGGTGAGCCGGAGGGTTTGTAGTCGTCGAGCGGAGGCGCGAGCAGCGGAAGTTCGCTTTCGGCAAGGGCATGGTGGCGGCCGTCTTTCCAGATGATTGGAAACGGTTCGCCCCAGTAGCGTTGGCGGGAGAAAAGCCAGTCGCGGAGTTTGTATTGGATGCGGCGCTTGCCGAGATTGTTAGAATCCAGCCAATCGATCATTTTGGCCTTGGCTTCGACGGTGGGGAGACCGTCGAGGAAGCCGGAGTTGATGGCGATGCCGGGATCGGTGTAATTTTGCCAATCCGCATCGTTTGTCGGTTGGACGACTTGCAAGATGGGGAGATCAAATTTTTGTGCAAATTCGAAGTCGCGTTCGTCATGGGCGGGGACGGCCATGATCGCGCCGGTGCCGTAGCCCATCATGACATAGTCGGCGATCCAGACGGGGATTTTGGCGTTGTTGACCGGATTGATGGCGAAGGCGCCGGTGGGGACGCCGGACTTGTCTTTGTTGAGATCGCCGCGGTCCATGTCGGACTTGGAGGAGATGCTTTTCTGATAGGCCTCGACGGCGGTTTTTTGCTCGGCGCTGGTGATTTTCGCAACGAGGGGATGTTCGGGTGCGAGCACCATGTAGGTGGCGCCGAAGAGCGTGTCCGGACGCGTCGTGAAAACCGTGACGGTGTGGCCTTGGACGTCGAAATCCACTTCCGCGCCTTCGCTGCGGCCGATCCAGTTTTTCTGGAGCATTTTGATGCCGTCCGGCCAGTCGAGTGTGTCGAGTTCGTCGATCAGGCGCTGGGCGTATTTCGTGATGCGCAGCATCCATTGGCGGAGCGGGCGGCGCTCGACGGTGTGGCCTTTGGATTTCCATTCTTCGACTTCCTCGTTGGCGAGGACGGTGCCGAGATCGGGCGACCACCAGACGGGCGTGTCGGCGACGAAGGCGAGGCGGACGTCGTCGATTTGGTCGAGTGTCCAGCCTTTGGCTTCGAGTTCACTAACGGGTTTGGCCTTGTTTGTTTCCTCGCAGAAATACGAGTTGTAGATTTGCAGGAAGATCCACTGCGTCCAACGCACGTATTCCGGATCGGTGGTGGCGATTTCGCGGGCCCAATCGTAGGCGAAACCGAGGGACTTCAGTTGGCGGCGGAAGGTTTCGATATTGGCGGCGGTGGTGATCGCCGGGTGTTGGCCGGTTTTGATGGCGTATTGTTCGGCGGGCAGGCCAAACGAATCGTAGCCCATCGGATGCAGCACGTTGTGGCCGGTCATGCGTTTGTAGCGGCCGATGATGTCGGTGGCGGTGTAGCCTTCCGGGTGGCCGACGTGTAGGCCCGCGCCGGACGGGTAGGGAAACATGTCGAGTACGTAGTATTTCGGCTTGGCGGGGTCGAAGTCCGCATCGCACGGGCCTGGGGTGCGGAAGGTTTTCTCGGACTCCCAGCGTTGTTGCCATTGGGGCTCGAACTCGCGGAAGGGAAATGGTTTGCGTGCGTCGGACATGATCGGGAAAGGGCGCGGACTGTGGGGAATGCCCGGTGGATTGAAAAGAAAAACCCCGCCGCAGCACGGTGGCTGGGCGGGGTTTTTCGCCATGTTTCAGGGAAATCAATCGAGAGTCTTTTTCTCAAGTGCCTCGTTGAGGTGCTTGAGGAAGTCTTCGGTCTTGGGGAACTGCGAGGCGAAGAAGCGGGTGAATTCTTTGCCGTCCGCGCCGAGAAGCACCACGGTTGGGAAGCCCTCGATTTTGTATTGCTCGGCAAGCGGCTGGTTTTTCTCCTTCAAATCTTTATCGCCCTTCGGGAAATCCAGCTCGACGAGGATGAACTTTTTCGACGCAGCGGTGACGAATTCTTTTTTGGAAAACACATTTTTGCGCATCGCGATGCACGGCGGACACCAATCCGAGCCGGTGAATTCGACGAGCACGGATTTGTTTTCGGCTTTCGCCTTTTCGAGGGCCTTGTTGAGATCGGTGGACCACCCTTCGAGAGTATCGCCAAAGGCGGAGGCGGAAAGGGCGGCGACCCCGATGGTAAGTGAGGCGAGCCAGGTAATTGCTTTCATCATGGTCATAAGCGTCTTCTGGGGCGGATTTATTCAAAAAAATTAGCCAGCTTGGGTCATTTCAGCTATTCGGAGGAATGCCGCCATTGCCGAGACTTATCATCGCCACCCGAAATGCTCATAAGACCGCCGAGATCCGCGCGATGATTGGAGAGCGATTCGAAGTCCTAGATGTGACCGCATTTCCCGAGTGTCCGGAGATTGAGGAAACCGGCACGACTTTTTTAGAAAACGCGCGCCTCAAGGCGGAGGGGATTAGCCGCGTGCTTGAGGGCTGGGTGCTTTCGGATGATTCAGGATTGGAGGTGGACGCACTGGATGGCGCGCCCGGAGTGTGGTCATCGAGTTTTGGCGGGGAGGAGGGAAATCACGCAAAGAACAACGCTCGGTTGATCGAGGAAATGGCCGGGAAAACCGAGCGTCGCGCTCGGTTTCAATGCACCATGGTATTGGCCCGGAATGGCGGCTCACAGGCGGATTTCCGCGGCACTGTGGAAGGCCGGATTATCGATGCGCCGCGTGGCGGACATGGTTTTGGCTACGATCCGCTCTTTATTCCGGATGGCTACGAGGAAACTTTCAGCCAATTGGGCGATGGGGTGAAAGGCCGGCTGAGTCATCGGTCCAGGGCACTTGCCAAGGCTGTGGAATATTTGCAAAGCCCTAAGAATCAGGGATAAATGGGGATTTACCCATGGATTTAGCCATCGTCCAGCGGTTGGGCTTTCAGCGATAGGGACCGGTTTTTAAGCCCGGAGCTGGAAGGCCCCCAAGGGTGCCGTGTTGCGCCAATGAAAGATGACACCGGAGGGTTAAGGTCGTTGCGCCATGATTCATGACACCCGGACTTGGTTGGTTTTATGGCTTTTAGTTGTGGATTTGGCGAGAACTTCCGCTGGCGGGGGCGGAGTGAAGGCGTC
>CAIXKE010000094.1 GCA_903919975.1 Akkermansiaceae bacterium
CGGGCGTCTCCGCCCGGAGCCAAATTGGGTCACGCGATTTCACGGATATTGCCCGGAATTTCGGCATTGGTCAGGATGCCTAACCCCCCTTATCCTTTCCACAGCAAGCGCGCGCCGAAGACGACGAGCAGGACGCCGAAGATCCGGGTGAGAGTCTGGTTGCTGAGATTCCGCATGAGGTCGGAGCCGAACCAGGCGGCGATGCCCGACGCGATGCCGACGGCGGCGACGATTTTCCAGTCGATGAGATTGTTCGCGCGGGCGTTGTTGAGGGTGGCGGCGATGGCGGTGATGATGATCACGGCCATTGAGGTGGCGACCGCCTGTTTGTGTTCCAGTCCTAACAATCCGACAAAAGCCGGGACCATGACGATGCCGCCACCGACGCCGCAAAGCGCGCCTAGCAATCCGGCGGCGAGGCCGATGAATACGGCGGTTATGAGGAATTTCATCGGCGTGCGGGGGCTGGGCGGCGTGCGGCGGATTTGCGGGCGGAGGCGATTTCGACAATCAACCGATGCAGGATGAGTCGGTGATCAAGGCCGGTGGTGACGAGTGCCTGATCCGCTTTGAGGGTGGCTTCCATGATGTGTTGGAGGCTGGACAACTCGAAATTGGCGGCGTTGGGGAGGGAGAGAAAGATCGGGAAAACATTCACGCCGCTGCCATCTTTTTTCTGCGGGAGCCAAGCGCGATCGTTTTCCGGCAGGCGGTTGAGGGCTCCGGCGAAGGCGTTGTAACTGCCGGTGGGCGTTTTGAATCGCTCGACGATGAGTTTCGCCATGTAGAGGTTTCTAACCACGCCGATGATCGAGGCGCGCATGATGCCGATGGCGGACTCGTCCGCTTCGAGTTGCTGGTCGATGAGCTGGATGGCGCGGGTGGTGTTGCCGTTTTGGATGGCCTTGCCGGTTTCGAAAACCACGGCCGCGCGACTCAGCGGCACTAACACATTCACGTCTTCTTCGGTGATCGTGCGGCGTTCCGGGCCGAGAAATAGGTCGAGTTTTTCAAGTTCATTGCCGATTTGCTGGGATTGCTCGCCCGCCAGCATGACGAAGATCGCGAGGGCGTCCGGCTCAAAATTCAGCCCGAGTGCGCGGGCTCGTTTGGTGACGAGCGCGGCGACTTGGTCCTGCCAATCATCGCGGCTGGTATCAATGCGATCGCAGACTTGGACATCGGCGGATTTTTCGATGAATTTCCAAAACCCCCGGCGTTTATCGACGCCTTGGGCGGTTAGAAGAAACTTCACACCGTTCGGCAGTCCGTATTCGAGACTGGCGCGCAGGCTTTCCACGCCCGCTTCGGTGCGTTGCGAGCGGCCGGTGACGTTGTCGCCGAGGAAATTCGCGTTGCGCAGCCAGACCACCTTGTCGCCGCCGAACATCGGGATCGTTTGCAGCGCTTGGATGGTGGATGAGCAAATCTCAAACGCGGAGTCCGAGTTGTCCGCGATGCCATCGATGGTTTCGTGCGTGAACCCATCGTCGAGCCCGCCGGTGAGCTGGTTGTAAAGCGCGAGGGCTTTTTCCCGGACGAGGCCGTCATCGCTGCCGACCACCACAAAGAAATTTCCGGGGTTTTTGGATGAGGGTTTCACGTTGGCGGCCACAGGAGGGTGTTATCGGGATGCGGCGCGGACTGCAAGCGCCGGAAGATTGAGGTATAAAAACTTGGCGGTTCATTCTTCCAAATCGATGATCTCGCCAGCGCCCCGTTCGAGCTTCTTCCGTTCGCGGGCTTCGCGGAAAAAACTCTGCAACAGGTAAACGCATTCCTCGCCGAGCACGCCGGACGTCACGTCGCAGCGGTGGTTGAGTGGCGGATTCGCTTCCAGCAGGTTGATCCATCCACCGGCCGCGCCGCCCTTGGGATCCGGACACCCGAACACCACGCGCTCCGGGCGGCAATGCACGATCGCCCCCGCACACATCGGGCAGGGCTCCTTGGTGACGTAAAGCGTGCATTTTTCCAAGCGCCAGTCACCGAGCGCTTCCTGAGCGGCGGTGAGCGCGAGCATTTCCGCATGGGCGGTGGCGTCCTTGAGCGTCTCGACCTGGTTCCATGCCCGGGCGATGATCCGGCCCTCGCGGACGATCACCGCTCCGCACGGAACCTCTCCGGCCGCGTATGCCTTGCGTGCTTCCCGCAGCGCTTGGCCCATGAAATAGGCGTCACTGTGCAGGTCAATGATCGGTTCGGTGTCGTCCACGCCCGATGGGTAATGGAGGAACGCGCGCGATGCACGCGGATTTGCGGTCAATTCGTACGGCCCGCCCCACCACCCCGCGTACCCCCGACGAGCGAATCCACGGATTTTCAATGCCGGTGAAGCGGGCTAGCGTCGGATCAGTTCACAAACGCCCCCCATGAAAACCGCATCCCCGCGTCAGTCCTGTCTTCGTCACCGCGCTGTGTCTTTCGTCATCGGTGCGCTCATCGCCTTGCCGCCGCTCACGATGGCAGCTGAGGATGATAAATCATTTCCGGAAAACGTGATTGAGAAAACCAAGCAGCTTCAAAACCGGATGTCGGGGATGTTTCGGGATACCTGGAGTGAGCTTCGGGATTCGATTGATGCCAAAAATCGTGTGGGACATTCGTTGTCCACGGCCTCCGTCGATGTGCGCGAGCAAAATAGCGGTTACACGGTGCGGGTCAGTTTACCGGGCCGGGATATTGAGAAAACGGAAGTCGGAATGGTCAATGGCAAGCACCTGCGGATTTTTGCGCCGGCCAATGGGAAATCCGGCCCCTACGAACAAATTGTGATACTCGATCGCCTGGCGCCCGGAGCGAAACCCGACGTCGAGAAACGGTCGGGCGAGCATCTGATCATCATACATCTTTCCAAGACACCGGATGCGGCGGAAACCGCGCCGGAATCCAGGGAAACACCGCCGAAGCCCTTGATGGCTCCTCCGGATCGTTGGGATCGCGACATCCTCGCGCGCATGGAACGCATGCGCCGTGAGATGGATGAGATCTTCCAGCAATCGGTCAAGGACTTCGGCGATGTTCCTGATTTCAAGGATCTCTTCGATCATTCCCGCTTCGGTTCCTCCGTTGAGTTGCAGGAGGAGGATGGCAACTACGTTGTGCGTGCCTACCTGCCGGACCGCGCCGCGGAGGATGTCAAAGTCACCATCGAGAACGGCCGGATTCTCAACATCGAGGCCAAGGCTGAGGAGCGTGCCGACCAAGAAGGCGAGGGAATGGTGATCAAACGCAAATCGCACTACTTGCAGCAACTCACTTTGCCCGGTCCGATCGATGCGGGCGGCCTCAAGGTGGACCGCAAGGAAGGTTTGCTTGTCATCACCGTGCCAAAGAAAACCAAGGATTAACGAGGTCACACATCGTCAGAAAAAGTCATGGCGTTACGCGCCGGATTCAGCTGGTTTCCATGGTGGATCTCACCCTGAATCGCCATGAAATCAAGCCCTGAAAGTCTATCCGAACTTGCCCGCAAGATCGCGTTATCCGAAGTCAAACTTCAGCGTCTCGGATGGGAAATCGAGGAGATCGGCCAGCCTGCTGCGCACGAGTTGCAGCGGCGGCTGGACGTGCTGCGGATTGAAGAAAACGCGTTGAAGCGCAATCTCGCCGAGTTGGTGAACATGGAAGACCCGAATTCCGTGCGGATGGAAAAACTGGAGGCCTTGCTCCTCCACATCCAGAGCGAGGAGAATTCGGTGCTGCACGATGCGGATTTTCTGCATCAATCGCCGCCGACCTCGGCGGAGTTTGCAGCGAAGGCGGGGGCCGGCCTCGTGGATCTTTGCCTGCGGGGGATCAAGCGGGTGATTGGCGACCATCATCCTCTCGGGATGTCGGCTTTTGTGAATCACAGCCGCGAAAACCTACAGAGTCTCTATGGCTTGGATGAGACGCAGGCGGACCATGAAGCCGCAGGATCTAGCGATGCTTGAGTTTCTAGAGCCCAGCCACCGCATGCCATTGTCGGCGAGCAGGACAGGGGTTGCGCTTTGCTGAAAATTTGCGAGATTTAACCGATGCTCCATCGGTTCCTCGGAAAATTAGTGATCATGGCTGCATGTGCTTTGTTGCCGTGCATGACGGGTTGTGGTCCCCAGACCACGATGGTCTATTATCCGAAAGCCGCCGGGGCCAAGGGTGAGACGTTTGGCTACCGGAAATGGATTTCCGACAAAATCGAGCCGGACGTGGTTCTGATCGGCATTCACGGGTTTTGTGGGGCGTCGATCGATTACGCCAACCTCGGCGAAAATCTGCTCGAACACCAACCCAAGACCGGGCTCTACGCTTATGAAGTGCGCGGACAAGGCAGTGATCCGATCATCGCGCGGCGCGGCGACATCGGCGATCCCAAGGACTGGTATCGTGATTTGTTCGCCTTCACCCAGCTCGTGCGGGAGCGCCACCCGGATGCCAAAGTCGTTTGGTTCGGCGAGAGCATGGGGGCTTTGATCGCCGCCCATGCATGGCGCGAGGCTCCTGATAACGATCCGCCATGCGATGGTTTGGTGTTGTCCTCGCCGATTGTGCGTTTCCGCGATGACATTCCGGCGTGGACTCCGGGTTTGGTGCAAATCGCCGCGACGACCTTGCCGCTGGCGCGCGTTTCGCTGGAGGCGCTCTCGGGCGGGCAGGAAGTGCAGATGACCCAAAAATCTGTCCATGGTGAGCAGGTGAAAAAGAATCCTTACCATGTCGAGCAGCACACGCTGAGGATGATTGGTGCGCTTGCGCGGTTGATCAACGGCATGAACGCCTGCGCGGCGGAACTTGAGTCGCCGGTGCTCGTGTTGCATGGCGGTCAGGATTTTTTCAACAACGACTCGGACGTCCGTGGCTTAGTCGCGAGGATTCCATCGAGCACATCGAAGACCTATCGGAATTACCCGAAAGCCTACCATTTGTTGATGTATGACGAGCAAAACGAGGTGATTTTTCGGGATGTCCGGCGATGGGTGGATCGATTGCGGCACAATCGATTGAAAAATTAATCACGAAAGCGGCAGGATTCGTCTTGACGGGTTGGAAGCCGCAGCCATTCTTCGCGCCCCGCAACCCCACAAATTTTTTATTATGGCCCGTATTTGCAGTATTAGAGGAACCCGCGTCCGCTCCGGCGGCAGAATCCACCGTTCCGGTTTGGCCAAGAAAAAGGGCGGTATCGGTCGTCACGTCACGAAAGTGGTGAAGCGCACCGTTTCCCCTAATCTTCAAACCAAGCGCATTTGGGTTCCAGAACTCGGAATTTACGTCCGCCTGAAGCTCAGCTGCCGCGCGCTGAAGACTATCAACAAGAATGGTGCTTTCACCACGCTCAAGAAGGCCGGCATTCTCTGAGATCCGTCTCTGGTTTCACCAAGTTTCAAAGTCAGCGGCCCCGTGGAAACACCGGGGCCGTTTGCTTTTCCCCGGAGGATCACTCGATCATGCAAGGGATCAGGACGCCGTCGCTCATGCCGTGGATTTTCTTCTTATCAGCCGGCACCAAGGTGGCCAGACAGCCGCCGAAGCTGGTGACTCCCGCATCGTTGGTGAAGAAATACGGGCACAACCGGGCGCGGCCCCGCATGATTTCCACCGAGCCGTCATCGCGGAAAACCGGGTGATCGATCAGGCGGCCTTCCCGGAATTCCTGGAGGATCCACGGTTGTGCGGCGGATTGATCCAAGGCCGTGCGCAAGCGCTCGGCCCACTCCGGGCCCGGCAGATCGTGGCCGATGAACACGCCGCGCGATCCCCAGGCGGTTTCGTGAAAGCCGGAGACCTTGAGAACGAGCTCGCGGTCTTTTTGGCTGAAACGGGCGACATCGTCCCACGAATGCGCATCCAACCGCGGTAGCGCCGCGTGGGGCGGTAATGGGGTGGGATCAATGACCCAGCCGAAGGGTACCAACTCGCGCAGGCGCTTGAGGTGATTGCCGCGCAAGGTCTGCTCCCAGATGGGCTTCAAAGCGGGCGCCCACAACAGCGCCAACCAGAGTTTGTCCTCCAAATGGGGTTTGAACGGCGGTGTGATTTGAATTTCTCCGCGTGTCGCAGCCTCGGCGAGGTCTTTTGCGGCGGGCACCGATTGCCAATCGAAAAGCTCGAAAAACCGATAGAGTGCCCGCTGGTCCGGGGCGTATGCTTCGGCGGCGACCACATTCCACGCATCGCCCAATTTGCCCGTCAGCCATTCCATTTCCGGCCGATAGTCTCCCGATTCCTGAGAAACGAGCACCGATCCGCCATCCGGCAGCAGCGATTTAAAACCTTCGATCATCCCGTTCGGGCCGCCGAGCACCTCGAATCCGGCTTTCGAATAAACTTGGGCGAGCCATGCCGCCACGCCGATCCCCCCCGGGACGCTATCGAGCTCGGTCATGGCGAAGCCGCGTTCGGTGAGGATGAGGTCCGGGCGAATGACCCGCGGGAACTGAGCCACGGTGGCATGCTGGCGTTGCAGCGCGGTCATCCATGGCGGCTTCCCTGCGTCGAGCAATTCCGCGAGCCAGTCGGGGAGTTTGCCTGCCGCGCTGCGGCGGTAGAGCATGTCGCATGCTTGTTGGAATCGCGCCAGCGGGTGGCCGAGCGCCATCATCTGAAGGGCTTCCGCACGGCTGAGCTTCAACGGTTCCGGCGACCAACGCCACGCGCCTCCACCAAACAACCCGCCGTCTGGTAGGCCGTCGCGTAATTCAGATAGACTCAATCCCATGCCGCGCCCAACTTCGACGCCACAGGCCCGCTTGCCAAGCGGGATTCATGGATAAAACGGCATTCCTTCAGTTTCCTCAGTGGTGCTCAGTGTTTCAGTGGTGAAAAATCGCCCATTGGTTATCAACGCCTTACAAATGACTTCCTCGGGAGGCTTATTTGGCGGGGATGTCTTTGAAATCTTCGGGCAGTTTGGCAATCAGGTAAGCGGTGACTTCGGCGACCTTTTTGGGGCCGAGAGTTTGGCCCCAGGCCTGCATTTTCGCGCCATTGTGGCCGCTGCTCTCCGGCGGTGAGCCTACGTTGATGAGCTTGAAAAGGTCCATCGGTTTGCTTCCGAATTTCCATTGGTGGTCGTTGAGCGGCAAGCCGGGAAGCGGGACTTTGTTGCCGCCCGCACTGATGGTGGCGCTGAGGTCCGCACCGTGGCAGGCGGTGCAGTTGGTGAGGTAGGTGACTTCACCGGCGGAGACGACTTCCGGTTTGGTGGCCCATTCGTGCACCAAGGTCGAGTCATCGAGGGTCGCGAGGGTTTTCTCAAGCTCAGCGGCTTTCGCTTGTTGGACGGCGACGATTTCCTGCTTCACGCGTTCCTGCGGGGTGCGGAAGAAATCGGTGTAATAATAAACGCCCCAGTGGATGACAAACCAAACGATGGCACCATAGAAGGTGAACAACCACCAGTTCGGCAGTTTCTGATCGTATTCCTGAATGCCGTCGTATTCGTGTTCGCGTAGGATGATCTCACCTTCTTCTTTGGCGAAATGTCCGCGTTTTGGTTCTTGGCTCATGGAGTGTTAGGATGGTGGGTTGGCGTCGGAATTCTCTTCAAGCGGCAAGGCCGCAAGGCGGGTGCGTTCGGCTTTGTCGAGCCGCATCGCGCGGATGGTCACGAAGACGAACACCGTCGCAAAAATGAAGAATGAGATGAATGGGATGATGTGGGCCCAATCTTCGATAAACATGCGTTTGAACATGGCGATAGAGGATGGGTGAAGGAGTTAGTTGGAGGCGTCGGTCCGGCGATGGGAATCCGGATTGAGCGGCGAGGGGCTCGAGGGATGATCTTTTCCGACTTCCTTGTAAGAGCCGAGTTTCTGGAGGTAAGCGATGAGGGCGACGACTTCGGATTTGGCAAGGTGGTTGCGCAGGGCATCGTCCTTGAGGTCCGGTTTGTCGGGGAGATAGACCTTGGCGTCGATGAGCGATTTGGCGATTTCCTGGGCTTGGGTTTCCACCGAGTCGCGGATTTCATGCTGGTTCATGGCGGGCCATGGGACGCCGATTTTGACTTGGGCGGCGATTTTTCCGGGCAACGATTTCACATCGGTTTCCTTGTCGAAGAGCCATGGATAGGCGGGCATGTTGGAGCCGGGCGAGGTTTGGCGGGGATCGAGGAAATGATTGAAGTGCCAATCATTGCCGCGCTTGCCGACGCGCATGTATTTTTGAGAAGTGCCGTCAGGGTATTTGGCGATTTCCCCACCCTCGCGGGCGAGGTCCGGGCCGGTGCGCTTGGAACCCCATTGATAGGGGTGATCGAAGAGCGACTCGCCGAGGTGCGAGTAGTCATCGGCGATGCCGGGGCGGCCGTAGCGCATGACTTCCGGTGCGAGTGTGCGGATCATCTGCGAGTGGCAGTTGTAGCACCCTTCGGAGACAAAAACATCTCGGCCGGCGAGTTCGAGCGGCGTGTAGAGTTCCTGCAGGCGGCCCTCGATGTTTTTCTCGCGGTTGACGATGAGCGACGGGATGATCTGGACGGCGCCGCCGATGGCGACAGCGACAAAAACCAGGACGGTGAATGGGAGGTAGTTCTCGATCAGGCGTTCATGCCAATTGGTCCACTGATCCTTGGAAGCCTTGAAGGCGGCGTAGGCCTTGTAGGAAAGCAGCAGGGAAACGATGAGGGCGGCTTTGTCCGCATGGGGCGGCAGGAAAATCCAAAGGAGCACGAAGACCATCGCCAGAATGATGTGGGCGAGCGGATCGTTGAAGAGGGCCTCGCCCCAAGCCATGCCGTCCTTTTGTTTTTTTTCTAGCAAGGTGATTTCCACGGATTCGTCCACGGCCTTGCCGGAGCGAGCGGTTTTCCAGACATTGAATGCGCAGAGAATGAAGCCGCTGAGGTAAAGCAAGCCACCGAAGGAGCGGAGCCAGTAGAAAATCTGGATGTCATTGAGCGTTTCAATGAACTCGTATTTCAGGGTGGTGCCGCCGGGGTTGATCTGGCCGAGCATGAGGCCTTGCATGATGCCGGCGCACCAGAGCGCAACGACGTAAAGCAGGATGCCGGTGATGCCGATCCAGAAGTGCATGTTGGCGAGTGCCTTGGACCAGAGTTGGGTTTTCCAAAGGCGCGGGGCGAGCCAGTAGAATAAGCCGGCGGCCATGAAACCGTTCCAGCCGAGCGCTCCAGAGTGGACATGACCGACCGTCCAATCGGTGTAATGGGAGAGGGCGTTGACCTTTGTGATGGCGAGCAGCGGGCCTTCGAAGGTGGCCATGCCGTAGAAAGTCACGCCGGCGGCGAAAAACTTGATGACGGGATCGGTGCGGAGTTTGTCCCACGCGCCGCGCAGGGTGAGCAGGCCGTTGAGCATGCCGCCCCATGAAGGAGCCCAAAGCATCAGCGAGAAGAGCATGCCGAGGTATTGCAGCCACTGTGGCAGCGCGGTGTTGAGCAAGTGGTGCGGGCCGGCCCAGATGTAGATGAAAACCAGCGACCAGAAGTGGATGATCGAAAGTCGATAGGAATAAACCGGGCGGTTGGCGGCCTTCGGCAGGAAGTAATACATGATGCCGAGGATCGGCGTGGTGAGGAAGAAGGCGACGGCGTTGTGCCCATACCACCACTGGACGAGACCGTCTTGCAGGCCGCCGAAGATCGGATAGGAATGGACGAGCGAGGTGGGCAGCGAGAGGTGGTTGACGATGTAAAGCATCGCAACCGTGACGATGGTGGCGATGTAGAACCAGAGGGCGACGTAGAGGCTGGGTTCGTTGCGTTTCGCAAGGGTCCAGAAGAAGTTGACGGCGAAGACGACCCAGATGACGACGACCGCGATGTTGATCGGCCAGATGAGCTCGGCGTATTCCTTACCTCGCGTGAAACCGGCGGGTAGGGTGATGGCGGCGGCGACGATGATAAGCTGCCAGCCCCAGAAATGGATTTTTGATAGCAGATCCGAGGCGGTGCGGACTTTGCAGAGTCGCTGCGTGGAGTAATAGATGCCGGCGAACATCATGTTGCCGACGAAGGCGAAAATGACCGCGTTTGTGTGCAAGGGGCGGAGGCGGCCGAAAGTGAGGAACGAGATGCCATCGGATTTAATAGCCCCGAAGGTGACGATTTCGATCCAATGTCCGTTCATTTCCCAACGGGAAAGTTGGGTGGCGATGAGGACTCCCACCAGCATGCCGACGATGCCCCAAAAGATGGAGGCAATCATGAAATGGCGGACTGATTTATCGTCGTAGGTGATGGTGGCGGTCATGTGAGGTCGTTGGGAAGGGTGGTTTTGGAAGAAGGATGGCTGCAGGGAGGCGATGGTGGATCGAGAGGCAGCAAGGAGTCTCGCTCCGGGCTTGAGCGCTTGGCGCGTTGAATTTCCATCGCGAAACAAGCGATGAAGATTCCCGCAAGACAAGCGGATACGAAAATGGTGAGAGCGAGGACGTTCATTTACGGGGAGGGGGAGGGAAGCAGTCCGTTCACCGGGCTTCTGAGCAGATCCTCTTAAAAGCTGCGCGTATTTTATCGGATGCCATGAATGGGAGGGTTTCGCCGCATTTCACAATGAAGCCACTCGAGGAAAACATCGCCAATGATGTAGGCGATGCACTTGTGATCTATCAGATAAGGGTCGAGAATCAAGTGGCATTTTTCGTCAATGTCACGCGCTCGGCAGACGCCGGCGTGGAAGGTATTGGCAAGTTTCAGTTCTTGTGCGGGAATCCCGGGCGAGCGGAAGACGACGTGGCCGCGTTGGCCGAGGGCGGTGAGGGTTTTCATGAATTCGGTGTGGGACGCGTCAGGATCCGAAGATCCGGTTTCCGCCATGCCGAGAAGTCGGCGGTGGTTGGGGTCGTGTTCGATTTTTTTCACCAATTCCTCGGTGGCGGGAAGCCAGCGACCGTCACCATCGTCATCATATTCATTGAGGTAATCGGTGATTTCCCGAATCAGTGAATCGTTGGAGAATGACTCATCGCCATGGAGAACGATGGCGCAGGCGGAAGCTTGGCTTGCGGCATCGGCAAGAAGCCATTGGTGGAATACGGACATCGAGGTGGAGGCGGTCATGCGGATAAAGCGGTTTCAGTCTGAACGTGACCATCTGCGGATCGGTGTGCTCCGCATCCAGTCTGGAAGGGTGCGCGGATTTTCCGAGAGATTCCCGAAGCGGGATTTCTTCAATCAAGCGGGAGTTCCGGCCTTGGTGATTTGTCGGCCGGGATGCAGGGCGAAGAGATGGGAAACATGGCGGTGGTCATCCTTGGGATTGTCTTTGTCTTCCTCCCACTCCTGCAATTGTCCCAATCGGCCGATTTTAGGCTTCAGGAGCTTGTCGCGCAGGCTGGCATGTGTTCCCACAGGTGCTGCGCATACCACGCGCTGCCGGGCGGGTTCCACTTTCAGAAGGAAATTCCGCAGGCGTTGTTCATCGTCTGCACGGTCCAACCGCGGACATCGCCATAATGCTTGCGCGTGTTAAGTATGCTGACCTCACGGATGCTGTTGACATAATTGATGAACGGCTCGTGGCACTCCGCGAGGTTGGCCACTTCGGCGGGCCAGTAGTTCATCTCGATGTTGATGTTCGAATGGTAGTCGCAGGCCTAGGCGGGCTGATTGCTGTCGTTCCAGACCCCTTGCAGATTCGCGGGATCTCGTTCCTCCGGTCGCCAATGAGGTGGATCGCAAAAAACGCCGCCGGGAAACATCATGCTCTTGAGGCAAATTGGGATTCATCATGATGCGGGAATGCTTTTGCCGCATGAGCCGGTTGTCAGCCAGTAATTCCGTTGGTTTCAATACATCGTGTGGGGATGGCGTCATCCGAATGGCCAATACCCGTGATCCGATGTTGAAGAGCAGGTGGCTTCTTTGGCAGAAGATTCGGGTCCATGGTCAGGGCGCTGCGTACGCGCATTACGTACTGCTGAAACGTATTTCACGCAGCGGTTTCACAAGGCATGACCGACACTTCTGGTGGAGACTATTATGTCATGAAAAAGCTTATTATCGCCGCCAATCTCGGCAAGGTTAGGGTTTTGAAATTTCGCGCGGCCGGAGAGGATCCGATTGAACAGGCGCATTTGATCGAAGAGCCGGATGCGATTACCGAAGTCCATGTGGAAACGATTCCGGAAGCGGTAACCGATCAAGCCGGCCGCTTCGGCCGCGGAGCACGGGTGGGATATGAAACGGGCATGTCCTATGGGGATGAACACAATCTTGAGCGGGAAATGGAACGTGGGGCGCTCAGGAGAATTGCCACCCGGATTGGAGATATCTTGAAGCGGGCGGATCATCCTGCTTGGATCCTGGCCGCTCCTCAATCGATCCTCGCGCAGTTGGAGCAAGCTCTTCCCACCTCAGCGAGAAAGACCTTGGTCTCCTCCGTTGGAGCTGATCTAACACAATGTCGTTTGCAGGAAATGGAAGAACGATTCCTATGATTTGAAGCATTTGAATTCAAAACTATTACCAGCCTAAAGCCAGGCTTGTAATCCAAATTATGTCTACCGATGAAAAACTCAATGATCCTTGGTTGGTCGCTGTCTGGCCAGGCATGGGAGGAGTCTCGATCAGCGCGGGTTATTACCTGATGGCTAAACTCGGAATGCACCTTCTGTTGGAGTTTCCGGCCACGGAATTTTTCGATCTCGAACACATCGAGGTGAAGGATGGATTGATTCTCACACGCCGCTTGCCACGAAGCAGGTTGTTTCTTTGGAATGATCCGCAACATCAGCACGATCTGATTGTTTTCATAGGCGAGGCCCAACCACCAGTAAAGGGCGGGGCGTTCTGTCGGACACTCATCAATCAAGCCAAGGCGCATGGTGTCACACGCGTCTTCACTTTCGCCGCCATGGCCACACAAATGCGTCCCAAAAACGACTCACGGGTGTTCGGTGCCGCCATTGATCGTGAGACGCTCTCTCAATTCAAGCAGCTCGACATCCATCTTCTGGAAAGCGGCAGCATCAGCGGACTCAATGGAGTTTTGTTAGGAATGGCCGCCGCCGACGGCCTGCCCGGCGGCTGTTTGCTCGGAGAGATACCACATATATTCTCACAAATTCCTTTTCCCAAAGCATCGCTCGCGGTTCTTGAGTTTTTCACGGTCATGGCGGGAATCGAGATCGATCTGGTTGAACTGCGCCAGCACGCGGACACAGTCGAGAGAACACTCGAAGACTTTCTGATCCGGATGGAGGGCGCTGTCGAAGGTGCCGGCGTGTCAGGAGGGGCTGAAACCGAAGCTGGTGAAAGCATGCCGCGCCCGAGCTCGAGCGAGAGTCAGCATGTCGAGCAGTTGTTCGAGGAAGCACGCAGGGACCGCTCGCGGGCCTATGAGTTGAAGCAGGAACTCGACCGCATGGGGGTTTTCAGCGAGTTTGAGGACCGTTTTCTCGATCTATTTAAGGAGCCTTAATAATGTTAGATAATGCAGAAGCGGAAGTTCAAGCTGGAGTTATAGGCTTAAATGAATCTAATGATGTTTTTTATTGATCTGCCCGAAAAAATGCGGATCTATAAATGAAGCATGATCAACAAGATTCTTCTGGTCGACGATCACCCCTTGCTGCGCGAGGGATTGGGTAGGTTGGTTGGTGCCGAATCCGGGCTTCGCGTTTGCGGGATGGCCGGTGATGTTCAGGAAGCGCTTTCAATGGTCGAGAGTACGGAGCCTGATCTTGTAATCACGGATCTCACCCTGCCCGGACGCAATGGCTTGGAGCTTATCAAGGACTTGATTGCCACTCATCCGGAGCTTCCGATTATCGTTCTCTCGATGCATGATGAATTGATCTATGCCGAGCGTGTGCTGCGTGCGGGTGGCCGCGGGTATGTGATGAAAGACGCGCCCCCGGACCGCCTGCTTGAAGCGATCCGCACGGTGCTTGGGGGTGGGGTTTTTGCCAGCCAGACCGTAACCAATCACTTCCTGAGAGCGCTTTCCTCCGTGAAGGGTCCGCCCGCTCCCGGGTTCCCGCTGGAACGCCTGACCGACCGTGAAATGGAGGTTTTCGAATTGATCGGCCAAGCCAAAAGCAACCAGGATATCGCCTCGCGTCTGGGCATTAGCCCGCGAACGCTGGATGCCCATCGGGCCCATATTCGCGAGAAACTCGGACTCGGAGATGGCAATGAGCTGACCCGCTATGCCATCCGCTGGGTCGAGGTCGGCGTGATTGGTGGCTAGAAAGCCGTGTTGGCTGGAGAGGCCTAATGAATTCGCGTACGCCGTCCTGCGGCAATGTCGCAGACGTGACAACGACTCTAGCGGATATCAAAAACCCTGGATGTTTGTATATTCGCCTCAACTGCGGATATCAAACCGCAGAGTCCACTCCTGACACGGTCATGCAAATCTATCGATATCTCGTGGTTATTCTTGTCAGTGTGTTTTTAATCAAGATTTCTTCATGCAAGGATCAGAGTGCCCGGATGGCCAAAGGCTTCAGTCTTCCCGAAGGTAATTCCGATCGCGGGCAAGCTGCTTTTTTGCAGATGAAATGCCATCAATGCCATCCTGTGGCGGGCATCGTTCTGCCGAAATCCGATGCGCCAATGCCAATCAGCATGGAACTCGGCGGAGTTGTTAGAAAAGTGAAAACCTACGGTGAACTGGTCACTTCAATTATCCAGCCGCAGCACATCGTCTCGCCGGAATACATGGAAAAAATTGCAGTTCATAATGGAACCAGTGCCTCGCCGATGCCTTCGTTTAACGACACCATGACCGTCACCCAGTTGACGGATATCATTACTTTTCTGCATGAGCGCTATCAGAAGGCTCCGCCTTCTGGAGGAACTTATCCCTATTATCTTCCCTGAAAATCAACTCTCTGTCCCAACCATATCCACCATGCAACTCGAACAAGTCCAGTCATTCGCCAGTCGTGAGGAAGCGGGCCGCAAGCTCGCACAACGCCTCGCCAAATATTCAAACACCGGAAACACGATCGTCCTTGCCCTGCCTAACGGAGGGGTGCCGGTCGGCGCTGAAATCGCAGAGTTCCTCCAGAAGCCGTTTGATATATTGTTAGTAGAAAAAATCATAGCTCCAGGCAGTGATGGAGCGCCTTTGGGCGCGCTCACCGGCGGTGGAGTGCGAATGCTGAACTCCGCGATGATCGACCGCCTGCACCTGAGCAAGCCGGAAGTCAACAGCGCGGTCCTCGATGGATCCATGAGGTTGGCCCGCCGGGAGAAACGCTGCCGCGGGAAAAAAGCCGCGATCGAAATCGCCGATCGTACGGTGATTCTCATCGATGATGGAACCGCTCCTTGTGAGGTCATCCGAGCTGCCGTCCGTTTGCTGCGCCGGCAACATGCGGAACGGGTGATCGTCGCGTTGCCCGTCGTTTGCCACGATACCGCCAGCGATCTCCGGATGGAAGCCGATCAAGTGGTAACACTTGCCGAGCCGGAATACTCGGGAGTCGCGGGGAATTGGTTCGAGCAATTTCCGATGACTACCGATGCGGATGTGCGCCGACTCTTGTCCGGCATATCTTCCACCGTCTGCGTGGCGAACTAACGGGAAATATCACTTCGCCGCGGCGATGACGTGATCCTTGGTCATGCCAAGTTCCTGCATTGCAATGTTGCCCGGTGCGCTCATGCCGAAACGGTCGATTCCGAGGACTTTGCCTTGGGTGCCGACATATTTCCACCAAAGTCCGGTGACACCGGCCTCGATGGCGATGCGCTTATGGCATGAGGACGGCAACACGCTTTCGCGGTATTCCGCGCTCTGACGGTCGAAGAGTTCGAAACATGGGAGGGAAACCACGCGGACGCCCTCGCCGAGTTCGGCGGCGGCGGTCATCGCATGTTGGAGTTCAGACCCCGTTGCGAGAAGGATAGTGGTGAGGGCGGCGCTTTCCTTTTTCGCGATGTAGCCACCTTTGCGCGTGCCGTCGCGGCGGGCATCGACGGACAACTCGTTCATGAGCGGAATTGCTTGGCGCGTCAGGATCAAGGCGGTCGGTCCATCGGTGCGTCCCATCGCGGCGAGGAAGGCTCCGGCGGTTTCCTCGGCATCGCCGGGGCGAATCACATCGAGATTCGGGATCACGCGCAGGCCGCTGACGGTTTCCACCGGTTGGTGGGTGGGTCCATCTTCGCCGACGCCGATGGAGTCATGGGTGAAAATGTAGGTGACGGGCAGACCGGAGAGTGCGGCGATGCGGATCGAGCCGCGCAGGTAGTCTGCAAAGACGAGGAAGGTAGCGCCACTCGCGCGGAATAGCCCGTCGTAGGCGATGCCGTTGCAAATCGCGCCCATGGCGTGCTCGCGGATGCCGAACCAGATATTGCGGCCCAGGGGGGTGGATTTGGAGAAATCCCCGCCGTTCTTGAGGTAATTTTTAGTAGATCCGTAAAGGTCTGCGCTGCCGGTGATGACTTGCGGCATGGCGGCGGCGATTGCATTGAGAATCGTGCCACCGGCGGAACGGGTGGCGTCCATGTAATCTGTGGCAAAGGCCGGGATTTTCTCGCCGAGATCCGTGGGGACCGCGCAAGCTAGCGCTTCGGTGAGTTGCTCGGCCAGGGCGGGATTTGCCTTGGCCCATGCGTCATAGGTCTTCTGCCAAGCCTCGAATTCCGAGTGGGAAGTGGATTTTTTCGCGGTAAAGAAGGCTTGGGTTTGTGGGGAAACGTAAAAATGCTCGGCAGCTGGCAGACCGAGACCCGCGCGGGCGGATTCGCTGAACTTCGCGCCGCCTTCGCCGTGGCCCTTGGCGGTGCCAGCGACTTCCGGGATCCCTTTGCCGATGAGGGTTTTTGCGATGATGACCTTTGGGCGACCGTTGTTTTGCGTTTTGGCCGTTTCGAGGGCATGGGCGATGGCTTGGAGGTCGTGGCCATCAATGGTGACGGCATCCCATTTTTGTGAAGTGAAATAAGCCTCCGCATCCTCGCTCTGGCTTGCATCCGCCATGGCGTCGAGCGTCACATCGTTCGAGTCATAGATGAGGATTAAATTGTCGAGGCCGTTGTGGCCGGCGAAGGCGATGGCCTCCTTGGCGACGCCTTCCTGCAGGCATCCATCGCCGTGTAGGGCGATGACATGGTGATCGATGATGGTGTGCTCGGCGGTGTTGAAGAGTGTGGCGGCGCGTTTTCCGGAAAGCGCGTAACCCACGGCATTGCCGATGCCTTGGCCGAGCGGGCCGGTGGTGGCCTCCACGCCGGGCGTTTCGTGATACTCGGGGTGGCCTGGCGTGATCGAGTGCAGTTGGCGGAAGTTTTTCACATCCTCACGGGAAACCGCATAGCCGGAAAGATGTAGCCAGCTGTAGAGGAACATCGATCCATGACCGGCAGAGAGGATGAAACGGTCGCGGTTCAGCCATTTCGGGGCGTCCGGGCTGTAGCGCAGCGACACGCCGAAAAGCACCGCTCCGATTTCGGCGCAACCGAGAGGAAGGCCCAAATGGCCGGAGTTGCAGGCGTGGACGGCATCGATCGAGAGGCCGCGGGCCTCGTTGGCGGCTTGAGCAAGAAGAGTCGTATTCATGGCAGTTGAAGGGGTCCGCGGGTGATTTGCGGCGGACAAGAACGCCAGCGTAGAAGTCCCGCCAGCATTGACAAGCCACCATTCACAGCAATGCCGGGATCTTCCATGTGTCGGCCATTACGCGGATTCATGCACCCTCACGACTGCGGATCGCCTTCGTTATGAAAAATTTGACCGAAAAACCTTGCCAAGCCGCCCGGCGTGAGGTTCTTTTCCGCCCGCACCGCGACCAACGACCCGTTCGTCTATCGGTTAGGACTCCAGGTTTTCATCCTGGCAAGAAGGGTTCGACTCCCTTACGGGTCGCCATTTTTTTACTCAGCCTCCGCCCCAAAGCGGGGGCTGTTTGGTTTCCAGTCATTCCCCGCCCACCCGTGACCGCCCAAGAAAAAGCCGAATCCCTGCGGGCCCGCAAAGGCGGCCGCCGAATCACCGCGCTGACGGCCTACGACTACCCCACCGCCCGCCTGCTGGACGAATGCGGCGTGGATGTCCTACTCGTCGGCGATTCGCTCGGGATGGTGGTGCTGGGATTTCCAGACACCACCCACGTCACGCTCGACCACATGCTGCACCACGTGGCGGCGGTCGCCCGCGCCCGGCCTCGCGCTCTCGTCATCGGCGATTTGCCGATCCACAGCTATGAAACGCCGCAGCAGGCGCTGGAAAGCGCCCGCGAACTCGTCGCCGCCGGTGCCGAGGCGGTGAAACTCGAAGGCGGAATCCGCCAAGCGGAAAAAGTCCGGGCCATCACCCAAGCCGGCATCCCAGTCGTCGGCCACCTCGGCATGCTGCCGCAGCGCGTGCTTGATGAAGGCGGTTACCGCAAAAAGGGCAAAACCCCGGAACAGGCGGAAGCAATCCGCGAAGGCGCTCAGGCGCTCATCGATGCCGGGGTTTGCGCCATCGTTTTTGAATCCGTCATTCCGGAAACCGCCCGCCTGCTTTCCGAATCGCTCTCGGTGCCGATCATCGGCATCGGCTGCGGGGATCAGACCTGCGATGGAGAAGTCGCGGTCGTCACCGATTTGTTAGGATCCTTTCCATGGTTTGTGCCGCCCTTCGCCAAGCCGGAGGTGGACCTGGCAAACGTCATCCGCGAGGCGGTCGCACGCTACATCGCACGGGTAGAGAATTGAGCCGCCCTGAATAAAGAGTTGCGACCTTATTGTCGCTTCTTCCTCTTTCCCCCACCGAAGAAGGGACAATAAGGTCCCTGCTCCTTAAATCCCCCATCCCAAGCCTTCCCGGCGGCGGATTCCCGTGCTACACAGCGGCTCTTGCTGATCTACCTCCACATTCCCTTTTGTCACCGCGTTTGCCCGTATTGCTCGTTTTACAAGCATACGCCGGGTGCCACGCCGATCGGCGAGTTCATCGATGCGCTCGCGGCAGAAGCGAGGCAACGCATTTCCACACAAACCCGCACGATCTATCTGGGCGGCGGCACGCCGAGCATGCTCTCGCCGGCCCATCTGAAACGCTTGTTCTCCGCGTTGCATGAAACCATCGATTTCACGCAACTCGATGAAGTCACGCTGGAGGCGAATCCCGCCACCTTCGATGTGGAGAAAGCTCGGCTTTTCCGCGATCTCGGCGTGACCCGCGTCTCGCTCGGCATTCAATCGTTCACTCCGCACGTCCTGCAAACCCTCGGCCGCGAACACTCGGTGGAACAAGCATCCGAAGCCGTCGCCATTCTCCGCGCCGCCGGAATTCCACAAGTGAACATCGACCTGATGTTTTCCATCCCCGGACAATCGAAGGCCGACTGGGAGAGCACGCTGCGCCACGCTGTTTCGTTAGAGCCGGATCACATTTCCGCCTACAACCTCACCTACGAGGAAGACACCGCGTTCTTCGAATCTCTCCGCCGCGGGGAAATGCGCGAAAATGAAGATCACGACGCGGAGTTTTTCCATCTGGCCGATGACATTCTAACATCCGCAGGTTTCGACCATTACGAAACCTCGAACTATGCCAAACCCGGCTGCCATTCCTCGCACAACCGCGGCTATTGGCGCGGTGAAGATTATCTCGGCCTCGGACCATCGGCTGTTTCCACCCTCGAAGGAATCCGTTCCAAAAACGTGCCCGACACCGCACGTTATGTTGCGCAAATCCAAGCGATCGGGAACGCCACCGTCGAATCCGAATTCCTCGATGCCGAAGCCCGACGTCTCGAACGCATCGCCCTCGGACTCCGCACCACCGAGGGAATTCCGCTTAACTTGCTAGATGCCGCCGCGCGCGCCCGCGCCCGCACCCTCGCGGATGAAGCGCTCGCCCGTATCGATGATGACCGCCTGATACTCATCCACCACGGCCGCGCCCTAGTCGATCCCATCGCCGCAGAGTTGGTGTGAGTCAGAGGGCCCCACCACCTTATCGCCGATCCACGACAAAATCATAAGGAGGCACCACACTCCTGTGGTGCCTGCGGAAGAGCCACCGATGGATCACGCGAAGCTCTCTCATTGGCTTTCCTTCCGCTTCTACGACAAGAGTTTCGCAGTTCCTTAAATCCCTAACTATCGCCGCGGACCTGCCGGGAGCTTGTGGCGCGGCACCCGGGTAGCCGGGTCGAGGTCGGGATCGAAGCCATAGACCCCCGCCGTCTCCGCCACCGGGAGCTCGGGGCGGGAACGGCCCGGAGCATCGGATGCAAACCAATGGTTGCCGCGAAACTTGAACGTCTTCGGTTCGGCGTCAGGTCCGATGTTGACGATCGTCCGCACTTTGGAACTCTTAAAAACCACAATATTGTTAGTAAATTGGTTGTTGCCGCAGCGGGCGAAGCGTTGTTCCGGCAAGATCCGGAACACCCACTTCTCCGGCTGTTCTATCATATTAAAGCGGAAATCGCACTCGGTCGCCCCGGTGAAAGCCACGGCACATTCGCCGCCGAGAGTCACATTGTCCTCGATCCGGATCCGGGTCGCCTCATACGGCGCACGCTGCGGATGGAATCTAATCCAGTGGACCCGCCGGTCATGGCATGAAAAAAGAAATCAAACAGCAGATCCTATTCCTTCCGCTGACAAATGCTCAGCCGAAAAACGACGACCTAAAAAAATGCCCGATACCACCCGCTGCTTTGCAGTAAATCCGCTCGTTTCCGCAACTTGCCGCTTCCGGCGCGCGATTCCGCCTGTTATGAATCGCGGCGCTTTCACACTGCCTGCCGATGTCCGACGTTTCACCTTTGCCATTCTGCACCGCCATCCTCGTGGCGGCGGGCTCCAGTCGGCGCATGGGATTCGATAAACTCGCGGCCACTCTCGGGGGGAAATCGGTATTGCGGCGGTCCTTGGAAGCGTTTCTTGCGGCAGATTCGATTTCCTCGGTGGTGCTCGTGTGCCCGGATGACCTCTGGAGTTTGCTCGATGGCGTGGATTTCACCAAACCCGTAACGCGCACGGACGGCGGAGCAGACCGCCAGGACTCAGTGGCCCGCGGACTTGCCGCGCTGGGCCCGGAAACGCGATTCGTCGCCGTGCATGACGGCGCGCGGCCATTGGTCGCGCAGGAAGACATCGACCGCTGCGTGGCGGCGGCGATCGAGTATCGCGCGGCCAGCCTTGCCCGCCGCGTTACCGAGACGATGAAACGCTCAGATGCGGACGATTTCATCGCCGAAGCGGTAAGCCGCGAAAATCTATGGTGCATGGAAACCCCACAGGTGATCGAAATCTCGCTGCTGCGCGATGCCTACGCCGCTGTGGCCGCCAACAATCTGTTAGTTACAGACGAGGTTTCAGCCGTGCAAGCCATCGGCGCAAAGGTGAAATTCATCGAATCCCGGCATCCGAATCTGAAAATCACGACCCAGGCCGACCTCGCTCTAGCAGAGGCATTGTTGAAATAACAGATCATGAGTAAAGCAATCTACGAATGGCGGCAGATCCCCGGCGGCCCGCGACTGGCAGTGGCCACCGTGGCGGATTCGGAATGCGCTGCGCTTACGATCCACATACCCGCAGGCAGTCGCGACGAGGCGGACTTGCCCGCCGGACTCGCGCATTTCGTCGAGCACATGGTTTTCAAAGGCACGGATCGCCGGAGCGCGCGTGAGTTGAGTTTTGAAATCGAAAATGCCGGCGGCCAACTCAACGCCTGCACCTCGGAAGACCAAACCGTTTATGAAGGACGCGGTGAAGCGGAACTGTTACCCGTGCTCGCCGACGTGCTGGCGGACATGGTCTGGCACGCGACGTTTCCTGAAGCGGAAATCCAACTCGAACGCGAAGTCATCAGCGAGGAAATCACGATGTATCGCGAATCACCGGCTGACCACATCGGCGATCTGATTTCAAAAGCATTGTGGGGCGATCATCCGCTCGGCAATGCCATCTCGGGATCACTGGAATCCATTGCCCGGATCGATCGCCAAGCATTGCTGGATTTTAGGAATCGCCACCATTTCCGCAAGGACGTGGTGATCGCCGCAGCCGGGCCATTCACCGCAGATGAGGTCATGAAAATCATCATGCCGCATTTGCCAGCGGTGTTTCACGCTGGAGAAACCAGCGCTCCATTTGTCCGCGATACTGCAAGCGTTGGCAATATCATCGACCGCCGCGAAACCGATCAACTCCAACTCTCACTCGCCTGGCACACGCCGGGCCGCCACTCGGAGAGCCGCCATGCGCTGCGCCTGCTCAGCATGATGCTCGGCGAGACTGCCAGCTCGCGCCTCTTTCTCGAACTCCGCGAGGAACGCGGACTATGCTATCAGATCGGCTGTGACGTTTCATTTTTCGATGAAACCGGAGCCTTCGAGGTCAACGCCGGACTCGATCCTGAAGCGCGTGCGGAAGCGCTCGAATGCATTCACCGGGAAATCAAGGATCTCGCCACCCGCGGCCCGCAGCCCGGAGAACTTGATCGTGCAAAACGACTCGCCATTTCTCAAAGCAAGTTGGCCTTCGAAACCACCTCCGCCCATGCCGCATGGGCTGGCGAAGGCGTGTTGGATTTCGGCCATATCCCATCACCTGCCAAATGGCGCGACGATGTCCTGTCCGTGACCGATGCCGCAATCCAAGAAATCGCCCGCGAGGTGTTTTTAGACCAGCAACCCGCCATCGCAGAAATCGGCCCGTTAGATGTGACGTTCTAATTCGCTCGGATACGGAGCGCGGGAATCCTACGGAGCGCCGATATTCTGTCGGCTGTCGGACGGGGGACATTCTGTCACCCGTCTTTCGCGATGCGACTCGCCGGACAGAATGTCCGTCATCCAACAGCGCGCAAAATGCACGCGCTCCGACAAACTGGATCCTAAAAGCCAGCGCTCCGTGCCAAATTTATTTCCCAAGGCGTCGATTCGCAGCAATCCACCCGATGAACGAGACGGCAAGTCCGACTGCAGTGACTATCGCGAGGCGGATCGTCCAAGCATAAGCAACTGGAATGGACTCCTCGGTGCCGCTGAAAATCTTAACCACAGGAAAAACGTCCTCAGGGTAGCTGCCGGTCGTCAGTATGAGCAACTGCCAACCTAGAAGCACGACAAAGAAAATGACAGAGATGATGGAGATGAGCCGGACCAACCGCATCCGGGGGTTTTGCGTTGGATTGCGATTCTTGCTCATAGTGTGGTTTGTTCGATCAGGAGGCTTGAGCGGTGATCCAAAATAGTAGTCTAGGACTTCAGTCCGTTCTTCGCTCAAAAGAACGGACTGAAGTCCTAGATTACTTTTCTTTTCACCCACGGTTCCGCTCGTCCACCTGGAGATTCAGCGTGCAGAAGTCATAGAGCCAACCGATGCCTAAGAGTCCGCCGGTGAAAAGCCACAGGAGGCCGGTCCAGATTTTCCCCAGATAGAACCGATGGATTCCCAGAAGTCCGAGGAAGGTCAGCAGAATCCACGCCACTGAGTAATCGTAAGGTCCGGAGGTGAAACGCAAATCCGCCCGACGGTCCATGCTTGGAATCAGGAATAAATCGATAAGCCAACCAATGCCTAACAATCCAAGCGTGAAAAACCAGATCGCGCCAGTGATCGGTCTTCCATAATAAAACCGATGGGCTCCGGTGAATCCGAAAATCCAGAGCAGATAGCCGATGGTTTTGCTGTGCGTGTCGCCATGGGGAGTTTCCATGCATGGAAGCTACATCAATAAAGCGCAAATGGAAGCACGGAGCGGCGGAACAGCTTGCCCGGCGTGGCGCAGCGAAGACGGGTGTCCGCCGATGCCCATGAGAAGCCAATGAGGTGAGGAACCGGCTTGTCACTGTCCCCCATGGACGTCGGCGATCATGCATCGCCGCTCCTTGAGGCGAATTCAGAATCGCTTTCAGTCCCCCACCACGCTGACGGCGATTTCGCGGTGGTGTGGCGCACGGCGGTGCTCGAACAAAAAGATGCCCTGCCATGTACCGAGGGTCATGCGCCCGCTGATGATGGGAATGACCTCACTGCTGCGAGTGAGCGCCATCCGGATATGGCTAGGCATGTCGTCGGGTCCTTCCTGGGTGTGAATAAACCATGGCGTGTCCTCCGGCACCAGATGATCGAAAAAACGCTCCAAATCCCGACGTGCGCTGGGATCGGCGTTTTCCATGATGACCAGGCTGGCACTGGTGTGTCGAACGAAAATGGTGACGGTGCCGGACCGAATGCCGGAGCGGGCGACAATCGCCGCGGTTTCCCGGGTGATCTCGATGGTGCCCTTGCCATGACTCCTGACGGAAAACTGCTCGGTGTGCGCGGCCATAATGGGATCTCAGGAGTTCGACGGATGATCGTTCAATTCAAGCACCCACTTGCCGTGGGCGCGGCCGTTTTCCATGGCGGCATGCGCCTCACGAAGGTTCTTGACTGTTAGTCCATCGAAAAAACGGGTATGGATTTTCGGGAAATCCCCGGAGTCACAGAGCAAGGCGAGATCGGCGAGAATTTCGCCTTGGCGGTGCATGTCCGGCGTTTGGAATTTCGCGCGAGCGGCCATGAATTCCCATGCGATTCGCACGCACTTCGCCTTGAGCGGATCGCCGATGTGGAGTTTCTCACGAGGTTCGACGATCAAGCCGAGCGCGCCCAGTGGAGCGATGAGATCCGCAGTGGTGTCCCAGTAGAGTTCGGTGTTGAATAGATTGGCGATGAAGGGAAACGCGGTGATGCCCAAGGCCTCGACTTGCGGGCGTAGGGGTTCGCGGTGATTGATGACGTGATGAGCACCTAACGATTCGCACCACGCGCGGGTTTCCGGCCGCGAGGCGGTGGCCACGACGGTCAGCCCGGCCGCTCGTGCCAATGGAATCAGCCCGGAGCCGACGCCGCCTGCCCCGTTGATGATGAGCAAGGCCTTGCCGCGATCTTTTCCGTTAGGGTCCGCGCCCATGCGCTCGAAGAGCAACTCCCATGCGGTGAGTGCCACCAATGGAATGGCGGAGGCTTCCGCAAACGACCAGGATTTCGGTTTGTGCGCGACGAGTCGGGAATCAACCGCTTGAAACTCGGCGTTGCAGCCGGGCCGCGTAAGATCGCCTGCGTAAAAAACCTCATCGCCGGGGGAAAACGTGGTGACCTTCGAGCCGACAGCCTCCACCGTGCCCGCTGCGTCCCAACCGAGGATGCGTGGCGGGTCATGTGGGCCAGCACCGAGAGAACTGCGGATTTTTGTGTCCACTGGATTCACCGCGACGGCGCGGATTCGCACTAACAAATCCAGTGGGCCGGGCTTTGGGGTTTCCGTTTCAAACTGCACGAGGCAGTCGGGATCTGTGACGGGAAGAAACTGACGTGCTCCGATGGCTTTCATTGGCTAATTCAAAGGCAATCCGCCCGCTTATGGCAATATGGGTTTCAACCCAATCCACTCGCAGCCCAGAGTGATGATCCATGGCAAGGTGAACAGACTCAGGATCGTGGTAAAAACGACGATTTGCACGGCGATGGCTGGCCGTCCGCCATACATCCGGGCCAGGATGATCGGCGTCGCGGCAGCGGGCATTGCGGCTTGCACGATGATCACCTGCCGCAACTCATCGGCCAGCGGCAAGAATTTGGCGACGGCGAGAAACACCGCGGGAACAATCATCAGACGCACCAGTGACGAGGCGACGATGATTTTTAAAGAGGGCTTTTCCGAGCCGATCAAATCCATGATCATGCAACCCGTGATGAAAATCCCTACTGGAAATGCACCCAGTCCGAGCATCGACATTGCCTTGCGGGCAGGACCGGTGAAGGCATCATCCAGCCCCAGCGAGACCAATGTGAGCCCGACGATCACCGCAAAAACCGGGCCATTGAGCAGCTTGCGCCAGCGCAGGCCCTTCTCGCCGCTCATGATCATTACGCCCACCGACCACAACGCCAGTTCCACGCCGATGTTGTGGATGAAAAGCACGGCCAGCGCGCCGGTGCTCCACAGGATCTCGACCACCGGTGCGGCGGTGAACCCGAAATTTTGTGAGCCAGCGGAAAGTGCGAACGTGCGGATCCCACTGCCGCGCTCCAGTCCGATGATTTTGCCCACCACCGCGCCAATCGCCACGCCGACAATGATCAGTCCGAATCCAAGGCCCATCGAACTGAAAACCACCGTGCCGCTTTTCAGCACTTCGCTACCAAGGATTTTATCGAGAATATAACAGGGCAGCATCACGGTATAAACCATCCGCATCACGCCATCATCGTGGTCCTTGCGGAATATCCCGGTTTTCCGACAGGCTGCCCCCGCCAGAATCAGCAAATAAACCGGCAGCACCGAAGCGACGACATCCCACGGAGAAATCACGGCATCAGCGTCCCGGGATGGTGACTACCGTGCAAGTGCATAATCGGAGCGCAGTGATGGTCTCGTTCACTGCGGAGTCTTTAGAGCACACCCGCCATTTACGACCGCTTGCCTTTTGGTAGTTTTATGTTCAACATCTCCTACCGATGAGTGCCAGCGACCACCACTTCCTCCGCGAGGACCGCACAGTTTTATGGGTGCGCATTGCTAAGCATATCGAGACGCAACCGGAAGATTTGTCCATTGCTCTGGAAAATCTGAACCGCTGGGAAATGCTCGGGCGAGTGCATCCCGGACCACTCCATGAATGGCGTAAACGCATCCTTGCAGCACAGGAATCGGATGAGGCGCTGCAAGCACTTGTCGCGTTCCTCGCCGCCCCCAATCACGATTCCGAGCCGCTCAAATCCTGCTCACCCTTCGTCGGACTGCCCCTGATGGCGAGCGTCGAATCCCACCCTGCATGACTCTTGCCGCGCTCCAGCATCTTCTCCGCTCCGCCAGCGCTCTTGCCGGGGACCGGCGGTTTTTGGTGCTTGGCTCAGCATCCTTGCTGGCGTCTTTCCATGAGCTAGGCGAGGCGTCCTCTCCCCTCACCGTCACCTACGATGCGGATCTCTGCCCCGAACCCTTCGACGAACTCACTGGACTCATGCTTGAAGAAGCACTGGGCGAAAACCGCGCTTACTTCCGCCGTCATGGCTATCATGCCGATGTTCTCAGGGACTCGATTCTCGAAACCCTGCCGCAGGGATGGCGCAGCCGATTGGTTCCCGTTCCAGACTGCCCCGCCGCCTTCGCCTTGGAGCCTACCGACCTCGCTGCAGTAAAACTCCTTGTCGGCCGTCCCAAGGGTCTCGCACTGGTAAAGCTGCTACATACCACCGGCCGCATCGATGCGGCAATCGTCCGTTCCCGTATCGCATGCTTGGACATACCTGTCGAACTCATCCCACGGCTTCTTGCCAACTTGAAGCACACCATGGATGTCTGACACCAGGGCATGAGAGGAAGATTGCCACCAAGGCCCGAGTGCTCAGCGAATAGTGCTCCAAGGATCGGAATCCTTCGAGCCGCGCACCATTGTGCCAGCCTTGGACTGCGGCAGCCTGCTGCCGCTTTGGGGTTCGCAGCCTGCTGCGGAGAGTGAATGAGAAGCGAAAGAAGAGCCTTCGGGCTGGACCTCGACGGGGCTTCGGCTTCCGGGCCAGCAGGCTGGCTCCGGGAAAGCGGCAGCAGGCTGCCGCAGTCCAAGGTTGGGAACCCAAATCACCGGAACTTCACACCGATTTTCTGCGTCAGCGCTTCCAGCACCTTCTGATGCGCAGCGTCCACTTCTTCGGCTTTGAGGGTGCGATCGGCGGCGCGGTATTGGAAACGATAGGCGACGGATTTGCGGTCGGTGGGGAGTTTTTCGCCGGTGGGATCGGTGAAGACGTCGAAGCATTCGAAGGCGATGAGCAGGGGCTCGTTGCACTTGGCGAGCACGGCTTCGATATCCGCGTTTGGCAAGGTGGCGGGGAGTTCCATGGCGGCATCGCGTGAGGAACCGGGGAATTGTGGCAGGTCTTCGACGTGCTCGATGCCGGTAAGCAGTTTGCGGAGTTTTGTTAGGTCAAGTTCTGCGACGAAGACGGGCGAGGTGAAATCGAGTTCGCGTTCGCGGGAGGGTTTGAGGCGAGCGAAGAGGCCGATGGTTTGGTCGTCGGCTTTGATGTCGCAGCCGAGGGTGAAACCGTCGCGCTCGCGTGGCGAGAAACGGATCGTTTTGTTAGGAACGAGGGCGTTGATCAATCCTTTGAGATCGTAGAGATCGGCCTGGCGGTCGGATTGATTCCAACCTGTGGGAGCGGTGCCGCCGGAGAGAAGAATGGCGAGGGTTTCGCTTTCCTGGTCCTTGGCTTTGCCGCCGCCGACATTGCGGAAGGCGCGGCCCATTTCGAAGAAACGCAGGGATTTTGCTTGTTGGCGGACATTTCTAGCAGCTGAGGCGACGAGTCCCGGCACCAGGCTTGGGCGCATGACGGCGTGGTCTTCGCTGAGCGGGAGTTTCACGCGGATGACATCGCCATCTTGGAGTGGGCGCAGTGGGAGGGCATCGGTGAGTTGGGAGTCAGCGATGAGTTTGATCGTCTGACATTCGTAAATCCCGAGCGCGGCGAGGCGGCGGCGTAAGACCATGTCGGCATCGTAGGCGGCGTCGATCGCGCTGGCGGGGACGAAGGCACCGAGGAAACGCGAGGGGACGTTGGCTAGGCCGTGGACGCGGGCGATTTCCTCGACGAGGTCAATGTGGCGTTGGAGGTCGGCGCGGAAAGAGGGGACGTTCCACGTGCCATCGGCGAGTTGGGTGAGCCCGAGTCGGGTGAGGATTCCCTCTGCGGCGGTTAGGGAAATCGAACCGCCCATGAGTTGATCGAGCTTGGCGGGATCGAGCGCGACGGGGCGGGTGAGAGCAGGGGCTTCACCGGCGACTTGGGTGCTGGCTTCGGCAGTGCCGCCGGCGGTTTCCAGGATGAGTTTTACGGCGAAGGCGGAGGCAGTTAGAACGCCTTGCGGATCGACGCCGCGTTCGAAGCGATACGATGAATCCGAGGATAGCGCGGTGCGGCGTGAGGTGCGGCGGATGCCTTGCGGGGTGAAATAAGCGGACTCCAGCAGGATGTCGGTGGTGGTTTCCGTGACCCCACTAGTGAGGCCGCCCATGACTCCGGCGAGGGCGAGGGCAGCGCCGGATTCGTCGGAGATGAGGAGGTCGTCGGGAGTGAGTGTGTGCTCGGATTCATCGAGTGCGAGGAAGGTTTCTCCATCGGTGGCATTGCGGATGATGATGTTGCCGGTGAGTTTGGCGGCATCGAACGCGTGGAGTGGTTGGCCGAGTTCGTGGAGCACGAAATTCGTGACATCGACGATGTTGTTGATCGGGCGCAGGCCGATGGATTCGAGGCGTTGTTTGAGCCAGGTGGGGGAGTCCTTGATAGTGACTCCGGAGATTCTAACGGCAGTGTAGAGCGGGCAGGCGTTGGGGGATTCGATGGTGATGTTGGCGGCGGGCGAGACGCCCGCGCCACGGATATCAAGCGGTTTGAGGGGAGTCTTGAGTAAGGTGGCGAGCTCGCGGGCCATGCCGTAGTGGCTGAGGAGATCCGGGCGATTCGGAGTGACTTCGAGTTCCAACAAGGTGTCGGAATCGTAGAGTTGTTTGACGGGTTTCCCGATTTCCGCATCTTGCGGAAGGATGAGCAAACCGTCCTCACCGGCAGGCAGGCCGATCTCGGCGGCCGCGCAAAGCATGCCTTTGGATTCGACTTTACGCATGACGGTTTCGCCAATCGTGAAACCGCCGGGCAACGCGGCTCCGGGGAGCGCGCAGGGCACTTTGTCGCCGACCTTGTAGTTTTGCGCACCGCAAACGATTTGGCGGAGAGTGCCTTCGCCCGCGTCCACTTGAGTCACTTTCAGCCGATCCGCATTCGGGTGCTGGACGGCTTCCATGATCTGTGCGACGACAATTTTCTCCGAAGCGATGCCTTTGGAAACAATGCCTTCCACTTCGACTCCGGCGAAGGTGAAAAGGTCATCGATTTCCTTAATCGATTTTCCAGATAGATCGAGGTGCGTAGCGAGCCAGTTGAGTGAGATGTTCATGGGAAGAGGATAGGGGATTAGGGATCGGAGATAGGGGATGGAAGAGGAAGAGATTGCCTTCAGCGGTCCTCGTTGTGGTGGGTTTCCACGCCGCGCGTGAAGAGATAGATGGATTTGGAAAGCTGGTTCAGACGTTCGTGAAGCGAGTGAAACTGCTCTTCGTCGCGATAGGATTCGGTTTCGAAGAGAGTTTCTAGGTGGTCGACTGTTTCGAGAGTTGAACCATAGGCATAGTCCAGAAAACGGATGTATTCCGCTTTGTGTCGTCGGCGACCGTAGCCTTCGACGATGTTGGATTTCACAGACTTTATACTGCGGCGGATCTGGCTGCCTTCCTCGTAGAGTTCGAACTTTGGCAACGAAACCAAGGTCATGCGATGAATCTCGACCACCAGCTCACGAGCCAGTATCCAGATCCTCAGCTTTTTGTAACCCAGAGAGTCCGATTCCATAATCTTCTATCTACAATCTCCGATCTCTTATCCCCTATCTCTTCTTCAGGCGAACTGCTTGAGAAAGCGGACGTCGTTTTCGATGAGGAGGCGGATGTCTTTGATGCCCCAGCGGATCATGGCGAGGCGGTCGAGGCCCATGCCGAAGGCGAAGCCGGTGACGGTTTCGGGATCGAAGGCGTTGTCTTTGCGGGTCTTGTTGATCGACTCGAACACGGCGGGATCGACCATGCCGCAGCCGGCGACTTCAATCCAACGCGGCGCTTGGCCTTTGATGGTGAGTTTCACATCGATCTCGAAACTCGGTTCGGTGAAGGGGAAGAAGTGCGGGCGGAACCGGACTTCGGTTTGTGGGCCGAAGAGTTCGTGGAGGAAATATTCGAGCGTGCCTTTGAGGTCCGGGAGCGAGACGTCCGTGCCGACGTAAAGGCCTTCGAGTTGGTTGAAGACGGAAAGGTGGGTGGCGTCGATCTCATCGCGGCGGTAGGCGGAACCGGGAGCGATGATGCGGACCGGCGGCTTGGCGGTTTCCATGGTGCGGATTTGCACGCTGGAGGTGTGGGTGCGGAGAAGTTTTCCGGAATCGAAATAAAAGGTGTCCTTTTCGTTGCGGGCCGGGTGGTCGGCGGGCGTGTTGAGGGCGTCGAAACAATGGAATTCGTCCTCGATTTCCGGGCCGTCGGCGAGGGCGAAACCCATCCGGCGGAGGATGCCGATGGCTTCATCGCGGATGAGCGTGAGCGGATGGAGGGCTCCGGTGGCGACGGCGCGGGCGGGCAGCGTGACGTCGATGCCGGCGAGTGCGGCTTGATCGGCGACTTCCTGGAGGGCCGTTTGTTTTTCCTCAAGTGCGGCGGAAATGGCGGTGCGGGCGGCGTTGAGGAGTTGGCCGACTTCGGCCTTGTCCTCTTTCGGCACGTCCTTCATGCCGGCGGCGATGAGGGTGAGTGTGCCTTTTTTGCCAAGCACAGAGACGCGGGCGTCTTCGAGCGAGCGCTCGTCGGCGGCGCTGGCAATTTGTGCAAGTGCTTCGGATTGAATGACTGGGATTTGCTCCTTCATGGGAAAGCTGTGGGGCATAGACCGAAATCAGCGGACGGTCAAAGGTTTCACAATGTCCGGGCAATTCCTTCCGCAGCATTGAGGTACGAGGGGAACTCCGGTTGCCAGCCGGTGGCGCGGAGTTTCGCATTGGAGACCTGCTTGTGAGTCCAACCGCGCTTGCGGTTCAAATCGCGGGGGCCGGATGGCGGCAGTGGGCGGGGAAAAATCCGACATAGGGACTCGTAGCATTTCCGCTGGGTGAGCGGCGTGGAATCGCTGACGTTGAAAACCTCACCACGGATGCCGGAAGTGGCCAAGTGAAGGATGGCACGGGCGGCATCATCGCGGTGGATTTGATTGAGAAAACGCTGGCCGTCCTCCTCGATCACCGCTTCACCGGAGAGGAATTTTTTCAGGATGACGCTGCGTTCCGGGCCGTAGATGCCGGCAAGCCGGGCGACGATCCCATTTGCGGCCAGCGTTATATTTTCCGCCGCTAACAATAAATTGCCAGTTTCGCGTTCCGGTATGGCGGGGCTTTCCTCGGTGACGATGGATCCGTCGGTTTGCGAATAAACCGAGGTGCTGGAGGTGAATAACAACGGCACGCCGGGAAATTGTTCCACGAGGTTGTGGCAGCCATCCACATAAACATGCTGATAAGCATCCGCCCCGCCACGACCGGAGGCCGCACAGTGGACGATGAAATCTGCGACGGGCAGTTTCGCGACGTCATCCGGATTGCCGATATCGCAGGCGAGCGTCTCATTTCCGCCGGAAAGCGAGGTGGCGATGACTTCCCAGCCATTTTCGCGGAAAACCCGGGTAATGGCCTGGCCGAGGTAGCCTTGGCCGATGAGGAGAAGTTTCATGATAGTGGTGATCAAACTCAGAGCAATCGAGTCGGAAGCATGAAGCAAAACAATAGGAATTCCCCCGCGCCGACAATCCCGAAACGTAGTCCAGGACTTCAGTCCGCCCGCGAAGCGAGATGAAAGGAACCGCCTCTGTCCCGCGTCCATCTTCAGCACCGCCGTTCCGCTTGCGCATGTGACACGTCAGAACGGACTGAAGTCCCATACTACATTTTAGAACGGCATTTTCCGCAAAACTTACGCTGGGTATTCCGGCGGTGGCATATAGGGTTCCACCCAATCATGCTAAATTTCAATCCCTATAACCTGCTGGCCGGTTTCATTTTCGGGACGATTGGCTTGGGGGCGTTTTCCTACGGCAAACGGCTGGATCGCTGGCAACCCCGCGCGATCGGTGTGGCTTTGATGGCTTACCCGTATGTCATCAGCGATGGTTGGTTGCTCTGGAGTGCCGGAGTGGGGCTGCTTGTGCTCCTGTGGTTTTACCATCACGAGTGAAATTCCCGGTTTTCCCTTGGCAGAACGGGCGATTTCCCGCCTATTCTCCCGCGCCCATGCCAACCGAAGCGATCCTTTCCACCGCCCGACAATTCCTCGGAGTGGACCCGACGGTTCCTATCACCCTGGAGCCCATCAAACGCGGTGCCTCAGGGCGCACGATCGTGCGCGTGAAGTCTCCCGTCTATGAAACGTTCATCGGCATTCATTGGACGGAAGAACGCGAGGACAACGCCCAGTTCATCCCGGTCGGAAGATTCCTTCGGCAAGCCAAGCTGCGGGTTCCTGAAATCATCCATGACCGCTCCCGCTACCGCGTCGCGCTGGTGGAGGATCTCGGCGACACCGATTTGCATTCGCTGAAAGACCGCCCGTTTGCGGAACGCTTGCCGCTCTATCGCTCGGCATTCGAACAGGTGGACCGCTTGTTTTACGCCAAGCCGCCGAAGGATTTCCATCTGATGCCGCCATTCGATGCGAAGCTCTATCGATGGGAGCAGCAATATTTCTTCGAGCATTTGGTGGAGGATTTCCTCGGGCAGGATGCCTCAGGCCTGCGCCAAAACCCGGTCTTCACCGACCTCGCGGAGCGCCTTGGCACTGTCGCCCGCCATCTCGTACACCGCGATTTCCAATCTCAAAACCTGCTCGTCAAAGACGCCAAAGTCTGGCTCATCGACTTCCAAGGACTCCGCCGCGGCCGCCAGGAATACGACCTCGCCTCATTGATTTTCGATCCTTACATGGATCACTCCGAAGAGGAGCGCGAAGCCTTGCTGGATCTTTGGGAAGACATCGCCGATGAGCGTCCGGAGCCCACCTTATTCCGTGAATGCGCCACCCAACGCCTGATGCAGGCACTCGGCGCATATGGCAATATCCTGAAAAATCGCGGCGATGAATGGTATCGCCCGCACATTGCCACCGCCGCGCGCTTCCTCGGTGAAGTCACCGCCGGCACCGCCCTCGAAACCCCGCTCGCGCCGGTTCTGGGCGCGATCCGCTGATTTCCTCACCGTGACCGACACGCTCCAACGTCGGTGTATCGTGCTGATCGCCGCAGCGGTCACGGCGATCTTTTGTTGGAAAATCATTCCTGGCACCATCGTGGATCGGGCGGTATTCACCGGCATTGCCCACATTTTCGACAAGTCTCCGTTTTTCATCTCGGGAAATGGCAGCCACGCCAAGGCTTGGAAACTCCAGTCGATTGCGGAGAAAAGCGACTCCGCGCAAACACCAGCGCCAGCGATCGTCTCGCTGGGCGATGATCTTGAAGGGTTTTTCCAAAGTTCCCCGGCCTCGCCCATCGATCTGGCGGTGATTTTGAGCAATTTCCAGCGACTTGGTGTCAAAAAAGCCGCCACCGCTGCCGCGCTCGCATGGGATGCGCCGGACCCGATCGGGCTTGCGGCCCTAGACAAGGCGATCGGCGGATTCGAGTCCCTCGTGATGGCCGCCCCGCTTTCACGCGGGGCCGTCCCGGAGCCCGTCCCGCCCGCGTTCCGCCGCGCATCCATCGCGATCGATGCCATCCACGGTGACACCGCATTGCTGCCTGTGGTCAATCGCATTCCTCTTCCCGGCATCATTCTTGGTGGTGGAAGCACCCTCGCTGGATTCCAAGCGCTCGAATCCGAGCCTGACGCCGAGTTTGTTCAACTCATCGCCCGCTGGAATGACCGGGCCGTCTTTGCCTTCCCTCTGCTTACCGCCCTTCAGCAGCTGGGTCTAACAGTCGACGGGGTCGAAATCCAGATGGGCAAGTCCATCAAACTCGGCCCCGTAGGCCCCATCATTTCCATCGATTCATACGGCCGAATGGCCCTGCCGCTCAAAACAGCTTCCCTGCCTCCCATCATCCCTGCCGAGACACTGATTGATAGAAGCGAACCCCTTTTTTCATCCAAAGCGATAGAGCCCGTCATTCTCCGTGATGATCGCAGTCTGGCAGAACCTGGCACCCGCAAGTTTTCAGAACAACTCCCTGCCGTGATCTTCACCATCACATCGGGTGCGGCTCTATACCCCGAGCGCGACTACCCCAGAATTCCAATATATCTGGAACTCATGCTGCTTTTCATCCTCATCCTCTTGCTCGCCGCCATTTGCACGCTGCCGACATCGCAGCGGAAGATGGCTTTCCTTCTCATCATCACAGACTGCCTCTTCATCCAAGCCGTCGCAGCCGGATACGCCCATCTCTGGCTGCCCGGAATCCCGGCGCTCGCCGCGACACTCAGCGCAGTTCTTTTTTCTTATGGAAAAAACATCATGGCCAAGTTTCGCGCCTTGTTTCTTACGCCCCAGCCTCTCAATTTCCAGCCATGAACCCCATCGACAAAGCGGATGTCCTCATCGAAGCCCTGCCTTATCTTCAGGCCTTCCGCGGTAAAACCTTCCTCATCAAGATGGGTGGTTCCGCCATGGAAAACCCGGACCTTGTCGCCAAAATCATGCGTGACATCGTGTTTCTTGAGGTCGCCGGCATCAATCCGATCGTCGTCCATGGCGGCGGCAAGGCGATCTCCGCCGCCATGGAGAAGGCCGGCTTGAAGGCGGAATTCATCGGCGGCTTCCGCGTCACCACCGATGAAGCCATCGACATCGTGGCGCGCGTGCTCTCCGAGGAAATCAACCCCGGCCTCGTCCGCATGATCCGCGATTTCGGCGGCAAAGCCGTCGGAATCCCCGGCAACGATGTGTTTCTCGGCGAAAAAACCAAAGGCCTTGATGCGGATGGAAACCGCGTGGATATCGGCCGCGTGGGCGAAGTTGTCGGCTGCCAACTCAACCACATGGATGCCGCCCACGCGGCCGGCATCGTCCCGGTGATTTCCCCGCTCGCGGCGGAACTGGCCACCGGCAAGCCGCTCAACATCAACGCCGACCTCGCTGCCGCGGCTCTCGCCAAGGAGCTCCGCGTCGCCAAACTCGTCTATCTATCCGATGTTCCCGGCCTCCTCTCCGACCCGAAAGACCCTTCCACTTTGATCAAATCCGTCAGCCGCAAGGAAGCCGCCGAGCTGATTGCCGATGGCACGATCTCCGGCGGAATGATCCCGAAAATCCGCAGTGCCGTGGATGCCCTGAACGCGGGTGTCCGCAAGGTCCACTTTGTCGATGGTCGCCTGCCGCACGCCCTGTTGCTGGAGATTTTCACCGACGGGGGGATCGGAACGGAAGTCGTGCGCTGAAAAAACCGGCTTGCGGATGAGATGGCGCGCGCAAATTCCTCCTCCTCATGCCAAACCAATCAACGAAGAATTCCCGCTGCAAAGAGATTGCTGGAGTTTTCCCCGGTAAATTGCTAGCTGTCCATTCTCACTCATCCGCCAACATGAAAATCCTAGTGTCCATCCCGGTTCTCGCCCTCGCCCTGTTCGCCAGTTCCTGCCGCACTTTCACACCCATCGATCCGATGACGATGAAGCCATCCGAGCATTGTCTGCCAGCCACGCAAGCTACGGTTCATGGCACCAAGTGAGCGGTTTTCTCTCAGGAGAATAGGCCTCGGCTGGCGAGATGCCGCAGCCATGGATTGAAGTCCAATTCAGGGCAATGGCTTTTAGCGAAAGCTTTTAACGAGGCTTGATCTCGCGTGCCATCCATCCGCGCCAGCACCTCATAATGCCGCGCTGGAAACGCACATGGCCGATGCCAAATATCCACGAGTGGCAGCCCACGCCGGGCACAGTCCAAGCGAAACCGGTCCAAAATCGGCCGCTCCGGCGGGATGGAATCGTATTTCACCGCCTCCATGCGTGGTAAAAACCAGCCCTGCCGGATCCCCTCGAGAAGCTGTGTTCCGAGATCCTGCCGAGTCATATCCGGCAGCAATGCGCTCAACTCCGCCACCGCAAGGCAGGTGGGCGCCGCCGCTGCGATCGTTTGCCACAACGAGCCCGGCACTCCTGGAAAATCGCCCGCCCTAACAAAAATCCGCTCCAAAACCTCCCAGGAAATCCATCCCTCCATGGGCGCGTCGTCGCGGCACAGGACCGCCGAGCGAAACGTCTGCAATCCCTCCTCATTCATTCCGGGATCGGACTCACCCAACCAGCGCAGGCCGGCCGCTCGCGCCGCCCCCACAAACCGCTCCAACGACCATGGATCGTTGACCGGAGCGAAGTCATCGAACGGCAAGATCTCAGGCCCCTTCGCCAACATGTCGTCGATGATCGCCATCTCCGGCGAATCCGACACCGTGACCGTGCGCAAGATGGCCAGCGCCGCCATCACCTCCACCGCTCCGGCCTGTTGGATCGCCCGCGTTTTCGCGATCACCGGAAACCGCGGCAGCCAGCCGCTCTCCAAGTTGAAACTAATCGTCGCCATTCCCTCGGGTGCTAGATTTCTGCGGCAAAAACCGAACAACGCCGCCTTCACCTCATCCGGCACCCATGAGAAAAATCCATGTGCGATGATGAAATCAAACGGCTCCCCGGCATCCGCAAAATCCCGTAGATCCGCGATCTGAAATTCCACATTCTCCACCCCCGCCGCCACCGCCAACTCGCGGGCTGTCCGAATCGCCGATGCAGCTAGATCGATCCCTGACAATCGACTGCCCGGCCAGCGTTGTGCCAGAGGAATCAAATGGTGCCCGGACCCGCAGCCGATCTCCAAAATCCGAGCCCCGGAAGGATGCCGGACGCGAAGTCCTGCGAACATCGCCGCCACCCCGCTGACTGACGGATCCGCGAGCGGGTGACTCATCGCCGGATAAGCCTGCGCATTATAGAGCTCTTGAATGGGGTCCATCATGGCCGCGCCTTCTTTAAATCCGTCGCAGCTCCAAACGCTCCCAATACATCCGATCCCGCCAGTGGTGGAAGGTGTCGGCGTATTCGGAGAGGCATGATTTGGATGCCACAAAATCACCGGCCACCAGCACCTCGTTCATCGCCTCGGCGGATTTGATCGTCCGGACTACCGGAAATGCCTCGCGCAGCACCCGGCGCGTCGTTGTCTGCATCGTCCGGTGTCCCGCGCCTGTAACCAGATTGACCGCCAGCACGCCACCGGGCGCCATTGCCCGCTTCAAATGCCCGATTAACCGCTCATCCCACTCCCGCGGACGGAACACATCGATTTTCCCCGCCAGATAGATGTCGTCGATCACCGCGTCAAACGTCCGCCGGTTTTGCTCAAGCCACGGATAGGCATCGCCGATGATCACCTCGATGCCGAGCGCGTCCAAGTCCATGTGCTCCCGGGCAAGTTCAACAATATCCGGGTCGATATCGATCGCCGTGAGTCGACAATCGGGCAGCAAATGCCGCAGCACGCGAAATGCCGTGCCGCCCGCCAATCCTAGCATCAATACCGAGCGCGGCGGATCGTTTTTACCTAGCAATGCGCTTGAAGCGATCATGTCCCATGCCAGTCCCGTCAAAAAACGGTCACGGTGAAACGATGCATGCACCGCTCCGGCGACGCGGAATTCCGTCGTGAGCTCTGATTTCCAGACCTCAAGCGATTGGTAGGGGGTGGTGACAATTCCCGTGCGGCGCATCGTGGAAGAGCCTGAACGATCCGCCTCACGATGAAAGCGGGAAATCTGTTGGGATCAAACCGCGTCGAGCAGCAGTTTTGCAGCTTTCTTCGCAGTTGAGGCACTCACTTTGCCTTCCACCAGCTTCGAGCCTTCGAGCAGCGCTCTGAGTTCGCTGAGGGTTTTCTCGGCCGCTGCGAGGGATTTCTTGCCGCTTCCGAACTTCTTGTCGGGGAAATAGCGGGTAAAAGCGGTTCCTTTATAGCTGAGGCTCAAGCGCCAGCCTTGAAAGGCGGAGGTTTCGTAAGTGAAGCGGGTAAGGTTCTTTTTCGATTTCATAAGAGGGCTTTGTAAGTCGTGGGGGCACTCTATGATCTGATTGCTAGGAATCCAGCAGTTTTTTCAATAGTTTCGAAAAAATTGTATGAGGATCACGGACAGCGCATGGCTGGGGCAAGCGGATCCGGGTTGCGGGCATCTCATGAAGATCCTCGCGGAGGATGGGCGGTCGATTTACCACGATCCCCCTGGCCAAGAGGAAATCTGGCAGCGCGTGGATGTCGGAGATCATCTTGCGAAACCATTCGGGCAAGAGACACTGGTTCCTGCCATCCAGGGATCAGTTGATCAGTGAAGGGGGCATGGAGTCTGAAGTAAGGAGGCACTACACACTTGTGGTGCAGGCGGAAAAGTAGCCAATGAATTGCGCGAAGCTCTTGCTCATGCGCTTTCCCTTCCTCGCTTACGACAGAAATGTCGTAGCTCCTTATGCGCTTTGCCTTACAGGAAGCGGTCTAAAATCCGGCGGCTGGTGTCGTCTAACGCATTTCGATCTCGAATGAGGAATTGGATGCCGCGGTTGTCTACGATGAGCAGTGCGGGGGCGGTTAGGCGTCGGATGTCTTCTTCGGTGTTGAGGACGAAGCTGGTGGCTCCGCGGTCGGTTTCGACTTGCCAGGTGCAGGGGGTGGCGTAGCCGGAGACGCTGGAGACGCGGCGGATCTCGGGCATGAATTCCCGGGTTTGCAATTCCTCTTCCACGAGCAGGCGGGTTTCTGCGGAGAGCGTGTCCAATTGTGGAATCCATACCATCTCGTGGCCGTCACGGCCGATGATGGCAACGCTTTCGCTGGGCGCGGTGATCGGAAATGCCCGCGCAGCGGAGACGTCCGGATGAACGCCGCCATCGGCAGTAATGAAGACCAAGTGGCCGAAGGAGTCGCGTTGAAGTTGGAAGTCGCCGGACATGGGATTAAATTTCTTTGAGTGAGGCGAGTGGGGCGAGGTCGTCGTCCGAGTCGTGATTGGAACTGGCGATGCCGGTGAGTGATTCGGTTTGGGCGCGGTCGAGGCGATAATACGCGCCTTTTTTAGCGAGTAATTCTTCGTGTTGGCCTTCTTCCACGACTTGGCCGCGGTCGAGCACGACGAGGCGGTTGGCGCGCCGCAAGGTGGATAGGCGGTGGGCGATGGCGAGGGTGGTGCGGCCGCGGATCAGGTTGTCGAGGGCGGCTTGGATTTCCAATTCGGTCTCGGTATCGACGGAAGAGGTGGCCTCGTCGAGGATCAGGATCGGTGGATCGATGAGTAGGGCGCGGGCGATGGAAATGCGTTGGCGCTCGCCGCCGGATAGGGCTTGGCCACGTTCGCCTACTAACGAATCGTATCCTTGCGGGAGGCGCAGGATGAATTCGTGGGCGTGGGCGGCGCGGGCGGCGGCGATGATTTCATCGCGGGATGCATCGGGATTTCCGTAGGCGATGTTTTCGGAGATCGTGCCGAAAAACAGGAATGGTTCTTGAAGGACGAGGCCGATATTGCGGCGGTATTCGGAGACCGGTAGCGAGCGGATGTCCACGCCTTCGAGTCGGATCGAGCCTTCCGCGACGTCGTAGAAACGGCAGATCAGGTTGACCAGCGTGCTCTTGCCCGATCCACTGTGGCCGACCAAGCCGATCATTTCACCAGGAGCGATGGTTAGGTTGACGTCTTGTAGGATGGTGCGGGTGCCGTAGCGGAATGAGACATTTTGCAATTCGAGCGCGCCATGGACATGAGCGAGATGCACTGGATGAGTGGGCTCCGGCACGCTTGAAACATGGTCGAGGATATCGAAGATTCGTTTGGCGCCGGCGGCGGCCTTTTGGGATACGGAAACGATGCGGCTCATCGAGCCGAGCCGCGAGTAGAAGCGGTTGATGTAGGCGAGGAAGGCGACCAGCACACCCACCGAGATCTCATTTTTGGAAACCTGCCAGATGCCGAATCCCCATACAACTAACAGCCCGACTTCGGTGAGAAATGTGACTGTCGGCGTGAATAACGACCACACTTTGTTGACGCGATCATTGACGACGAGGTTCCGGGCGTTGGCTTCGCGGAAGCGCTGAGCCTCGCGTTTTTCCTGGGCAAAGGCCTTCACCACGCGGATGCCGGGGATGGTATCCGCCAGCACGCTGGTGACTTCCGACCAAATCCGATAGACTTGATCGAAGCCGTGGTGGAGTTTGTTTCGCACGAGGTGAATCAACCATGCGATCAGTGGGAGTGGCGCCAATGTCACCAGAGCCAGCCATGGATTGATCGAAACGAGGATGGCCGAGGTCATCAGGATCATCAGGAGGTCGGTGGCGAAATCCAGAAGATGCGACGAGAGGAAAACGCAGATGCGATCGCTGCCGGAGGAAATGCGGGCCATCAGGTCGCCGGTGCGTTTGCCGCCGAAGTATTCAAGCGAGAGCCCTTGCAAGTGCTCGTAGGTGGTGGTGCGGAGGTCGGCACCGATGCGTTCGCTGACCAGGGCGAGAATGTAGGTTTTCGCCCAATCGAGAAACCACGCGAGAAATGCGGCGCCGAGCAGTCCTCCGAGCAGCCACATCACTTGGTGGCTGTCGATGGGTTTGCCGTTTTGAAAAGGAATCAGCACCTGATCCATCAGCGGCATGGTTAGGTAAGGCGGCACCAGCGTGGCTGCGGTGGCCAGCAAGGTCAGCACGAAGCCGGCGAGCAAGGGGCGTTTGTAGGGACGGGCGAAGCGCCAGAGGCGGAACAAGGTCCAGGCTGAAGGTGGGGCGTGGATGGTTTTGGCGCAATTGGGGCACTCATCCTGGCCCGCCGGAATCGTGTACTCGCAGACCGGGCAAATACTATCCACCGCCGGGATCACCGGTCGTTTTTCGGCCAAGGCGGTGAGGAGTTCAAGGAATTGTTCGGTGATGCGGCGCAGGGCGGCGTCCCGGCCCAAGGTGTGGCGCCAACGCGCCAGCAGGCTCGTTTCATCGCGTAGATCCAAAGTGCCCACGCCGGCGTGGTCGCGGTGTTCCAGTCGCAGTCCCGGGCGCAAGTCCCAGCGCTTCCAATCCGTCTCGCCGGGGGTCTTGGCCAGTACTTGCCGCTCGGTGAGGACGACGACGCCATGGCCAAAGTGAAGGCGCGGGGTGAGATCGAGCTCGAGGCAGGCGATCACGCAATCCCCCTTGCCTAAGGCGGCGGCAATTTCTTCCCGCCATGGTTCCGGAATGAACGACGGGGAGGATTGTGGACCAGTGAGACCGGCTGAGGACATCGGGAAAAAGGCCCGGTTTTACACCGTCGGTGACAGGAACGGTGAAGGGCTGGGGCGGGTTTTGACCCGTTTCGTCGATCATGCCAACCAATTTGTCAGCCCGGGGGGATTGCCTGATTGATTTGTTTTCCGATACGAAGCTTGATTTACCGTCGATAACCGGAAACAAAACCCCCACCACCGCGGCGCCCAAACGCCGTCGTCATCGTCTTCATGAAACACCGCGACATTCGTTTTCTTGAAATTTTGTCCCTGCGAGGTCCAAACCTATGGACTTACCGCCCGGTTTTAGAAGCTTGGGTGGACATTGGCGAATTGGAGGATTGCCCGTCTAACACGATTCCGGGATTTGTCGATCGTCTCTGTGCGTGGTTGCCGACTTTGTCCGAGCATCGCTGCAGTTATGGTGAGCCGGGAGGGTTTGTGAAACGCCTGCAAGAGGGCACTTGGCCGGGACACATTCTTGAACATGTCACGCTGGAACTCCAGAACCTGGCTGGCACGCCCGGCGGGTTTGGCCGGGCCCGCGAGACTGGCGTCAGAGGAGTTTACAAAGTGGTGGTGCAGGCATGGCAAGAGGAAGTCACCCGCGCCTGTCTTCATGCCGCGCGGGATTTGGTGATGGCTGCCATCGAGGACACACCTTTTGATGTCGAGGCCACCCACGCCCGCTTGCGGGAAATCGCCGGGCGGTATCTGCTGGCACCTAACACCTCCTGCATCGTCAACGCCGCCATTGCCAAAGAGCGCGGGATTCCATCCATCCGCTTGTCCGCCGATAATCTCGTGCAACTCGGCTATGGTTCGCGCCAGCGGCGCATTTGGGCCGCGCAAAGCGACCGCACCGGCGCCATTGCCCAAGGAATCGCCCGTGATCCGGAACTGAGCGCTCGTTTGTTAGAATCGTGTGGGCTGCCGGTGGTGGATGCCGACGAAGTTCCAGAGGGGCAGGATACCCGCCACTCCTATCGATTGCTGGTGGTTGGCGGTTCGCTGGCGGCGGCGGCACGGATGGATGCAGCGGAGGGAGATTCTCTCCATGCGGTGGACGTCACCGAGCAGGTGCATCCGGCCACGGCAAGCGCCGCGTGTTTGGCCGTGCGGGTGATCGGCCTCGACATCGCTGGCGTGGATGTTCTGGCGGATGATATTGCGCGACCGCTGGTCGCTCAAAACGGAGCGATCGCCGGAGTGCATGAGGCCCCCGGATTGATCCACCATATGCAGACGGCGTCGGGCGAGTCGCGTCCGGTCGGTCTCGCGATTGTCGATCATTTGTTTCCGGGTGGCGACACCGGGCGGATTCCGGTGGTTGGGATCACGGGTTCCGGCGGAACGACTGAGGTCGCGCATTGGGTGACGGAGTTTTTGCGGCTCAGCGGGAAATTTACCGGTTTGGCCTGCGGCGATGGTTTGTTCTTGGATCGCCGGCGCGTGGAAGCGGGCGATTGCGGGACTTGGCGATGTGGCACGCATCTGTTGATGAACCGAGCGGTGGAAGCCGCCGTTTTGGAGAACAGTGCGGACGTGATTCTCGGGCAAGGTTTGGCCTATGACCGCTGCCAAGTGGCTGTGGTGACCGGCATCGAGCCCGGGCGGCATTATGGGAGATTTTATATCGAGAAACCCGAGCAAGTTTTCCAAGTGTTTCGCAGCCAGGTGGACGTCGTTCTGCCAGATGGATTGGCGGTCCTGAATGCGGCGGATCCGATGGTGGCGGAAATGGCACCGTTGTGCGACGGCGAGGTGATTTTCTTTGCGGTCGAGCCGGATTTGCCGGTGCTACAGGAACATCTCGCGAATGGAGGAAGAGCGGTTTTCGTCCGTGGGGGTAGCTTGATTCTCGCCAGCGCTGCCGAAGAATTGCGGCTCTTGCCCTTGGCCGAGATTCCATTCCTCAGTGGTAATTCGTCGCCCGAACGATTAAAAACCGTGTTGGCCGCCGTGGCTGCCGCATGGGCGTTGGGAATCGCCAACCATGTGATCCGGACCGGAGCGGAGACCTTTTCCAATGAACCGGCCGACATGACGGCGTCTGACAACTCGACTCCGATCTTTGCGCCTTCGATACCTCTCAACGCATGAAAATTCTCAACACCAGGGCACTGCGTGGACCCAACTTATGGGGGCTGCACACCGCGATTCAAGCGCTCGTCAGTTGCAGTGGGCAGGAATATTTCTTGAACCGCATGCCCGGTTTTGAGGATCGCCTGCGCGAACGTTTTCCGCAGATCAGTTCCTTCCCGCCCGATGCGGCTTTGGTTTCCGCGCTTGAATTGGCAGCTCTCGGCTTGCAAGCCCAAGCAGGGTGCCCGGTCGCATTCAGTCGCTCGGTGGCTACTCTCGATCCTGAAATCTATCAGGTAATTGTCGAATACACCGAGGAAGCTGTTGGCCGACTCGCCATGGAACTGGCCCTCGAGCTTTCTGCGGCGGCTCGTGATGATCTGCCATTCGACCTTTCTTCAGCGCTCGCCCGCTTGCGTGATCTCGACGAAGAGGTTCGCCTTGGTCCGAGCACCGGTGCCATTGTCGCCGCCGCCGTCGTGCGCGGCATTCCGTATCGCCGCCTCACCGAAGGCAGCTTGGTGCAGTTTGGCTGGGGCAGCAAACAACGCCGCATCCAAGCGGCGGAAATGGATAGCACCAGCGCCATCGCCGAATCGATCGCCCAAGATAAGGAACTCACCAAAAAATTATTAGATTCCGCTGGAGTGCCGGTGCCTAAGGGCCGCCCTGTCACCGATGCCGAGGATGCCTGGGCCGCAGCTTGCGAACTGGGAGGACCGGTGGTCATCAAGCCGCGCGATGGAAACCAAGGCAAGGGTGTGGCCGCCAATGTCGAAACCCGGGAAGATGTCTTGGCCGCCTATCACGCCGCCCACGAAGTCAGCCCCAACGTGATGATCGAGCAATATCTGACGGGTCAGGATTTCCGGTTGCTGGTGATTGGCGGTCGCCTGATCGCTGCCGCCCGCCGCGAACCGCCACACGTGACCGGCGATGGCAAACACACGATTCAAGAACTCGTGGACGAGGTCAACAGTGACCCGCATCGCGGCTCCGGACATGCCACATCACTCACCAAGATCCGGTTGGATGAAATCGCCCTCGCCACATTGGCGCAGCAGGATTTCGATGCCGGATCGGTGCCTCGCAAGGGCGCGCGGGTGATCTTGCGCAACAATGCCAACCTGAGCACTGGCGGCACCGCGACCGATGTCACCGACGATGTGCATCCCGAGCTTGCTGCCCGTGCCGTGGCGGCGGCGCAAATGGTCGGGCTTGACCTGTGCGGCGTGGATGTGGTTTGCGAAAGTGTTCTAACTCCTCTGGAAAACCAGGCGGCCGGGGTGATCGAGGTGAATGCCGCGCCCGGTCTGCGCATGCATTTGCAGCCATCGTTTGGCAAAGGCCGACCGGTCGGCGAGGCCATCATTTCGACGATGTTCGATGAACGAGACGATGGCCGAATTCCAATTGTCGCCGTGGCCGGAACCAATGGTAAAACCACCACGGTGCGCCTGATTGCCCACCTTCTGGGATTGATGGGCAACCGGGTGGGCATGACGAACTCCGACGGAGTTTACATCGCTAACCAACGCATCGATACAGGCGATTGCAGCGGTCCACGCAGTGCGCGCAATGTATTGTTTCATCCGGATGTGGACGCCGCTGTCTTGGAAACCGCACGCGGCGGCATTCTGCGCGAAGGTCTGGGCTTTGATCGTTGCAACGTCGCCGTGATCACCAACATCGGCATGGGTGACCATCTTGGCCTCAATTACATTTGCACCGTGGAAGACCTCGCGGTGGTCAAGCGCGTCATCGTTCACAGCGTCGCCCCGCATGGTGTGGCCGTCCTGAATGCGGCAGATCCGATGGTCGCTGGCATGGCGGATGTTTGCCCCGGATCCGTCACGTTTTTCGCTCATGACCGTCATGAACGCGTGCTCGCCAATCACCTTGCCCAAGGCAAACGCGGCGTATTTGTTGATGGTGACGCCATCGTCGGTGCGAAGGGCAAACTCCGTTACCGCGTTGCCTTGAGCGAGATTCCCATCACCCGCAACGGCACCATCCAGTTTCAAATCGAGAACTCGATGGCAGCTATCGCCGCCGCATGGGGCCTCGGCATTTCGTGGGAAATCATCCGTCGTGGCATGGCCACGTTCATCAGCGATGCATCCACGGCTCCCGGCCGATTCAATGTGTTCAGCTACCGTGGCGCTACGCTCATCGCCGATTACGGTCACAATCCGGACGCTATCCAGGCGCTGGTCCAAGCCGTTGGCAGCATGCCAGCGAACCGTCGCTTAGTCGTTGTGAGCGGTGCGGGTGATCGCCGCGATGAGGACCTCCGTCAGCAAACGGAAATTCTCGGTGAAGCCTTCGACGAAGTGATTCTCTATCAGGATGACTGCCAGCGTGGCCGCGCCGACGGAGAAGTCCTCGCCTTGTTGCGTGATGGTTTGAAAAACGCCACCCGGACCACCCGGACCGAGGAGATCCGGGGTGAGTTTTGTGCTATCGATGCCGCCCTCGCCCGTCTGAATCCCGGCGATTTGTGCCTGATCTTGATCGATCGCATCGACGAATCGCTGGCTCACATCGCCCGGCGCATCGCCGAAGTGTGAACAGTAAGACAAGGGGTGATGTCGTAGCGCGTGCATTTTGCGCGCTACGCTAGTAGACGGGTGACAGAATGTCCCCCTGCCAGCAGCCGACAGAATGTCGGCGCTCCTGTGTGCATTTTGCTTTATGCCGGGATTTCGTAGCCTTTGCGGCGCGGACGATCCTGCATGGCGGCCGCCTCTGCGTCGCCGACGATTTGTTCCGCCTTCGGGTCCCACCTGACGGCGCGACCGAGCCGTAGGGCGATGGCGGAGAGTTGGCAAATGGTGGCGGTGCGGTGGCCGACACTGGCGGGACAGATGGTGGGTTTGCGGGATTCAATCGATTCGATGAAATTCAAACGATGATCCTTGGACTCATAAACTTGCACATCGTTCGGGCCGAATTTGTGGCGTATGAGCTCTTCGGGCGAGCTTGCGATCTTTCCGCGGTCGACATAGACCTCGCCCTTGGTTCCGACAAAACGGATTGAGTGGCCGTTATCGGGATTTTTCTTGTCGCGCCAGACGGTGATGCCGTCGGCATAACGGTAGTGCAGGGCGTCGGCGCCCTCAAAGCCCATGGGAATAAACTCAATAGGTCCGGTTTCATCGCGACCCAGCGCCCACTGGACGATGTCGAAATGGTGTGCGCCCCAATCGCCGAACTTGCGGCTGCCGTATTCCCAGTAGCTGCGCCATCCGCCGCCGTAATTTCCTTTCACGCGGTTTTCCGAATGCTCAAAGAACGGCGTGGGGCCGAGCCAGCGGTCGTAATCGAAGCCTGCGGGCACGGGAACAATTGCCTCTTTCTCCGGTGGCGGTGGAAACTCGCCAAGCCGGCAGTAAACTTCCTTGATCTCACCAATCATGCCGTTGCGCACCAAGTTGGCGGCGATGCGGAAGTGGACGGACGAGCGTTGTTGGCTGCCCACTTGCACGATGCGGCCGTATTTTTTTTCTGCAGCGACCATCGCCTTGCCTTCCTCGATGGTCAGCGTCATTGGTTTCTCCACATACACGTCTTTGCCCGCCTTCATCGCGGCCAGCGCGATTGCTGCGTGCCAGTGGTCCGGGGTGGTCACGCAGACTGCGTCGATATCGGGGTTGGCGAGCACTTCCTCGAAGCGCGAGGTTGCGATGATGTCGTTAAAGCCCTTGCCCTTGAGCAAGTCCACGGCCTTTTTCACCTGCCAATCCCTCAGATCGCAGACTGCGATCGGTTGGACGTTTTTCATGCCGGGAAACGACACCACGTGACCTTCTGAAATCAGGCCCATCCCGATGAATCCCATGCCGATGCGCGAATTTGCGGCGGCTTTGGTTTCATTGCCTAGCGTTTGGGATCGGACAATCTGAGGCGCGGAAAATACCGCGCTTGCGGCAGTGAGGGTGGACTTTAAAAACCGACGTCGCGTGGCGTGTGTTGAATCATTCATGGCGATATCAAAACCATGAAAACCCGATGTCCTGCGCGCAAGAACGGATTTGTCACAGTGAAGCTATTTCATAGAGGCCGTAGTCCATAATTTTATGGCGTTCCCGGACCTAATTTCCCGAGTCTCATTGCGCAAATCGCTTCCGGCTTGCCTCTAGCGCCTTGCCATTCAGACTCCCGCCGTGCACATCCTTGTCACAGCTGGCCCCACCCGCGAGCCGATCGATCCCGTTCGTTTCCTCACCAACCGCTCGTCCGGGAAAATGGGTTACGAACTGGCCGCCGCCTTTGCGCATGCAGGTCACACCGTGTTGTTGGTCTCCGGCCCGACCGCGCTCGATGTGCCGGATCGCGTCGATTTTCTGCCGGTGGAAACCGCGGCCGAAATGCATGCCGCCGTCGCCAATCACTTAGAACGGATGGATATCGCCGTGTTTGCCGCCGCCGTAGCCGACTACACCCCGAGCACGGTCGCCCCCGAGAAGGTCAAGAAATCCGCCGATACCCTGACTCTCGAACTCGTGAAAACTCCGGATATCCTCGGCTCGGCGCGCACGCCTTTCGGATTCGCTGGAACGCTCGTCGGCTTCGCCGCGGAAACTGAAAACCTCGAAGCCAACGCTCGGGAAAAACTCACCCGCAAGCGATGTGATCTCATCGTCGCCAACGATGTCTCCAAGCCCGGCATCGGCTTCGATTCGGACCAAAATGAAATCCTGCTCGTCTATCCGGACCACAGCGAAGCGCTCCCGCAAGCCAGCAAACACGACCTCGCCCATCAACTCGTCCAAGCCATTCTAGAACTCTATACCGCACAGAAGAAATGACTGATCTCGAACTCGCCACTGAAGCCGCACTCACTGCCGGCAAATTGCTTCGTCAACACTTTGGCTCTGATGCCACCGTCGATGAGGCCACTCACCACGATATTAAACTCGCCCTCGACAAGGAATCGCAGGATCTTATCACCAAAATATTGTTAGGTGCGCGGCCGGGAGACGCGCTTTATGGCGAGGAAGGACTCGCGGGAAATCAAGACTCGGATCGCCAATGGATCGTTGACCCTATCGATGGCACCGTGAATTTCTTCTATGGCATTCCGCATTTCTGCGTCTCCATCGCCCTCCGTATCGCCGGGGAGATCGTCGTTGGCGTCATCCATGATCCGATGGTCGGTGAAACATGGACCGTGGAAAAAGGCGGCCCAGCCTTGCTCAATGGCGTGCCGATCCAAGCCAGCAAGCGCGAAAATTTCGACCAATCGATTCTTTTTGTCGGCTGCGGCAAGGATGAGGAAGCGCTGCGCACCGGCATCGAGCGATTCCGCAAAGCCTCGCTGCGCGCCCGTAAAATGCGCATGATGGGCTCCGCTGCTCTCGGTATGGCCTACATCGCTTGCGGTCGACTCGATGCTTACATCGAATCCCGCATCTCGCTCTGGGACATCGCCGCCGGCCAGCTACTGGTGGAAACCGCCGGTGGCAAAGTTGATCTAACACCCGTTGCCGGTTATGCCGACGCATGGTCAATCGTCGCCAGTAACGGCAGACTGCCGCTTGAAGAAATTCTTTGAAGAAGATTGTGGATGGTAAATCGTAGATGGAAAAAATACTCTGCGCCTCGCTCTTCCTCCAATCCACAATCCACAATCCACAATTATCTCCATGACCGGCATTGGCTACGACGTTCACCGATTTGCGGAAAACCGCCCGCTTGTGCTGGGCGGTGTGACCATTCCGCACACCCACGGACTTGAGGGCCATTCCGATGCGGATGTGCTCAGCCACGCCATCGCGGATGCCGTGCTCGGAGCGATGGGCCTGCCGGACATCGGTTATTATTTCCCGCCCGGCGATGAGGCCTGTAAGGACATCGTTTCACTCCGGATTCTGGAAAAATGCCGTGATCTCGCTGCGGAAAATGGTTTTGTCATTATCAATGTCGATTCCACCCTGGTCGCGGAAGCGCCCAAAGTCCTGCCGCACCGCGAGGCCATGCGGGCCAATATCGGGGCAGCGCTCGGCATTTCGCCTAACCGAGTCGGCATCAAAGCCACCACCAATGAACTGATGGGATTCGTCGGTCGCAAGGAAGGCATCGCCGCCCTCGCCGTGGCGCAGGTGGAAAATCAAATATAATAACATTTAAATTTATGGAACCTATTCAAGTTGGACTATTAGGCATCGGCACGGTGGGCAGCGGCACATTTCAAGTGCTGGCGCGCAACCAAGAGGAAATCCGGCGGCGCGCCGGTCGCGGCATCGAGATCACGATGGTCGCGGACCTGGATGTCGAGCGGGCGCGGGCGCTTGTCGGTGATCGCTCTAAAGTGGTGGCGGATGCGCGCGAAGTGATCGCCAACCCGGCGATCGATATCGTGGTGGAATTGATCGGCGGATACGGGATCGCGCGGCAGTTGGTGTTAGAAGCGATCGCCGCCGGGAAACACGTCGTCACTGCCAATAAAGCGTTGCTGGCAGTCCATGGTAGCGAGATTTTCGCCGCGGCTCGCGATAAGGGCGTCATGGTCGCCTTCGAAGCGGCGGTGGCCGGCGGCATCCCGATCATCAAAGCGCTGCGCGAAGGACTCACTGCCAACCAGATCGAATGGATCGCCGGGATCATCAACGGCACCACCAATTTCATCCTCTCCGAAATGCGCGACAAGGGGCTCGACTTCGCCGATGCCTTGAGCGAGGCGAAGCGCCTCGGATACGCCGAGGCCGATCCGACATTCGACATCGAAGGGATCGATGCCGCGCATAAAATCACTCTGATGAGTGCGATTGCATTTGGTATCCCCGTGCAATTTTCCAAAGCACACGTCGAGGGCATCACCAGCCTGCAATCAGTGGATATCCATTATGCCGAGCAATTGGGCTATCGGATTAAATTGTTAGGAATCACCCGGCGGCTTTCTACAGGGATCGAGCTGCGGGTCCATCCGACTCTAGTCCCGGCCAAGCGCCTGATCGCCAACGTCGAGGGCGCGATGAATGCGGTGATGGTCCAGGCGGACGCGGTGGGCACAACGCTCTATTATGGAAAAGGCGCGGGCAGCGAGCCAACGGCATCGGCTGTGATCGCCGACCTAGTGGACATCACGCGATTGCACACCGCCGATCCGTGCAGCCGGGTGCCGCACTTGGCATTCCAGCCGGACGAGCTGCACGCCACGGTCGTGTTGCCGATCAGCGAGGTGGTCACCGCCTTTTACCTGCGCTTGCAGGTTGCCGATGAGAAGGGCGTGTTGGCGGACATCACCCGCATCCTGGCGGACGTTGATATTTCGATTGATGCCGTGTTGCAGCGCGAATCCGAGGAAGGTGAAAACAAAACCGACCTGATCATTCTAACACACCAAACCCCGGAAGGAAAGATGCGCGCAGCCCTCGCCAAGATGCAAAGCCTAAGCACCGTGCTCGCGCCGATCGTCAGCATCCGCAAGGAGGAACTGGCTTGAGCGGAGGCGCGCTGCGCGTTTCGACCGATGTTCGTTAATCCCATCTTTATGAAACACTCTACTAACACCGATGCGATGAATGCCTGGTATCCGGCGATAGATCTGGTGAAACAATGCCTCCGGGTCGGGGTGTGCGAATTCGTGGTGTGTGCGGGCGCTCGAAATGCCGCGCTCATCGAAGCGCTGACCCGCGCGGAAGCCGCCGGTCTCGTGCGCTTGTGGCGGCACTTCGAGGAACGCAGCGCCGGGTTTTTCGCGCTGGGCCGCATGATGGAAACCGGGCTGCCCTGCGCGGTCGTCACCACCAGCGGCACGGCTGCGGCAGAGCTGCTGCCAGCAGTGATCGAGGCGCACTATCAGGCGCGTCCTTTGGTCGCGCTGACGGCTGACCGCCCTGCGGAATATCATGGCACCGGTGCGCCGCAGGCGATCGAACAGCAGGGGATTTTCGGGGTTTATGCCTCGCAAGTGGATATATCGGAATGGGACGGACGCGGACCGATCCATCTGAATGCCGCGTTCGAGGAGGAGTTTCAACCGGGTGATGATGGGTTTTCCGGAGTATCGGTCGGCACCTTTACTCCAGCACAGGATCGCATCGATGTGGCGGCGCTGGCCCGCTGGCTGCGCGAGGACCTCAGCCGTGGAATCGTGGTGATGGTCGGCGGGCTTGAGCCCGATGAACGGGAGGATGTGTTTCATTTTTGCCTCGATCTTGGCGCGCCAGTTGTCGTCGATGCGACGAGCGGATTGCGCGAGGCGTTGCAGGGATTGGCGATTCATGGTGCGGACCGTGTGCTCAAAGCCGGGCCGCCGGGAAAAATCCTGCGGCTTGGCGAGGTGCCGAGCGGTCGGTTTTGGCGCGATCTTGAAAACCTAAGCGATGTTTCCGTTTGGAGCGTCTGCCGTAACGGCCTGCCCGGCCTCGCCCGCGAAAGCAAGGTGACGCGCGGGCCGCTGAACCGTGTGTTGCCCGCGCTGGGTGATATCGAAGCCACCGATGATGCCTTGGATTTTTTGATAGAAGCCTCGGCGCGTGCAGCGCGAATCGGCGAAATGTTAGAATGTTATCCGGACAGCGAACCGGCATTGATACGGGCGCTCTCCCACTTCGTCTCCATCGGCAGCGGTGTGTTTCTCGGCAATAGCCTGCCGATCCGCGAATGGAATCAATTCGCGCAATGGACGCGCCCGGTTTCCTCGGTGCGTGCCAACCGCGGGGCCAATGGGATCGACGGCCAAATCAGTGCCTGGCTCGGATGGTCGGCCGATCTCAGTGATAGCTGGGCGGTGGTCGGGGATTTGACCGCGCTGTATGATTTGGCGGCTCCGTTCATGCTGGGTCAGGTCCAAAGCGCAGGCCGTGTGCTGGTGGTGATTCACAACAACGGCGGCGGAATTTTCAAACGGCTTCCAAGATTGGCCGCCATGAATCCGCGTGCGGCCGAATGCATGGTCAACCCGCATGCGGCCGATTTCTCGGGAATGGCCGCGCTGTGGGGTATGACACATCTCCGCGTCCGCCGGGCAGACGATCTCGACCAGTTTGAACCGGGCGAAAAAACCGTGTTGCTGGAAATCATTCCGGACGCCACTCAGACGCAACAATTCTGGGCGGACTTGGATCGCCTCGGATGTTGAAACCAAGTGCCACGCCTTGGCATCACTTCCAATTTGCTAGAAATTTTTCCAGATCATCGAGGCTCGGGCTTTTGCCGGTGCGGACGTAGTGGCCGCTGGTGCAGACGCCCATGCCGAGACAAGCTTCGGGAGCCAGTCCGAGCATTTGGCCTTGGGCGAAGCCCGCATTGAAATGATCGCCCGCGCCGGTGGTGATGAGGGGTTGGTCAGTGTAAGGACCGGGCACCCATGAGGTGCCATCCGCCGTGGAGCAAGCAGCCGACTCACGCGGATGGACGACAACGCATGCGAAGTTGAGCTTTTTCCGGATGTCCGTCGCGATGGTCCGGAGATCATCTTCCGATTCGCCAAGCGCTGAGAAGCCCAGCGCTTGATAGACGCGTTGGGCTTCTTTGAGATTCAGGCCCAACGTCACCTTGCCAAACTTGTCGAAGCGGGCCATCACTTCCAAGACCTCTAGCAAATCCTCGTGCGATCGTTTTTCGGGATCGGCCAAATCAAAGAAAAAGAGCTTCCCTTCACGAGGCGGGCAGGCTGGCAGCACGTCCTCCACGAAGGAGCGCAAGACAGCTGTCATATTCGGAATCATCGTCCAATTCACCAATGAAACGAGATCGGCGGCAGCTAGGGCGGAGCGCAACCTCTCCTCGCCCATCACTTGGTAAATGGTTTCCAGCGTGATCAGATCCAGACTCCGCAATTGGCCGAGCATGAGTTTCCCGTCGTTGAACTCCACCGCAATGGTCGTGCCGGGATTGCAAAGCGAAACCACTTCAACGCGGCTGGCGAAGTCATGGAAAACCGGGTGTATAGCGGGTCGTCCGAGCGCTCCCAGATAGGTCACGCGGGTGCCCGCATCAAGCAGGGCATTGGCCATGATCGGGCCATTGCCGCCTAATTTGTCCATCAAAGGGTAGAGTTCGATATTGGTGCTCTTGCCGGCGGCCCCACCAATGCGTTGCGCGAATTCCGGAATCGAACGAATCGGCGTAAAGGCCTCGCCTTGCGCGGTTCGCTGGTCCACCGGGGTGACGATCGTGTCCACAAAGCCGTCCAACCCGACGAGTGCGGTGTTCGTTGGAGAATTCGCGCGGGCGGCTTGGAGGGCGGCGAGGGTGCGTTGTTTGAAATCCATGTCGCGGACTCTGATTTCCACCGTGGAGGCGGTCAAGAACGGAGGCGGGCAAGTTCCTGGGTCCGCCCTGATCTCGCTCGCTTGACAGCGGGTGGCTGGGACTCCAGCGTCCTTTGCATCATGAAAAACGTGCTTTTTGGTTTGCTTGCGATGGTAGTTTCCTCGGTGTCGGTTTTTGCCGAAGAGGGCTGGGTGTCGATGTTCAATGGTAAGGATTTCAGCGGTTGGAAATCCAACGAGGAAAAGGCCGGCGCGTTCAGCGTCAAGGACGGTGAGTTGATCGTCAGTGGTGGGCGAGCCCATCTGTTTTACACAGGCGGAGATGGCAATGCGAAGTTCCGCAACTTCGAGTTCAAGGCCAAGGTCAAGACCAACCCAGGATCTAACAGCGGAATCTATATCCACACCGTTTTCGAGGAAAAAGGCTGGCCGTCGAAAGGCTACGAGTGCCAGGTGAATGCCACCCACACCGACCGCAAGAAGAGCGGCGGACTCTATGCCGTTGCCGACGTGATGGACCAGGCCCCGCACAAGGACGATGAGTGGTTCGACTACTCGATCAAAGTGGACGGTCGCCACATCGTGATTTCAATCAACGGTAAGGTCACCACCGATTGGACCCAGCCTGAAGATTGGAATCCGGAAAAATCCCTCAAAGGCATGCACGGCCGAAAACTCGGAGAAGGCACCATCGCCATCCAAGGCCACGACCCGAAGAGTGTGGTGCACTATAAGGAAATGTTCATCAAAGCGCTGCCATAAGCCATAACAACGATGTCCTGGGGTGGAAGGAATGATGGAAGTTTCCCGGTATCGCCGCATTTGCTTGGTGATAGGACATTTTTGCCTTAATATTTTGCTCGAACTCATCGAGCCATGATCCATCGCATCCTCGCCAAACGCATTGTTCCCGTCGTCGTCCTTGATTCTGTAGAATCCGCCGAGCCCCTAGCCGAGGCGCTTCTAGCAGGTGGCCTCGACATCATGGAGATCACCTTTCGCACCGCCGCTGCGGAGGAGTCCATCCAACGCATCGCCGCCCGTTTTCCGGAGATCCTTTTGGGAGCTGGCACCTTACTTGAAAAAGACCAAGTCAAACGCGCAAAAAACGCCGGAGCCGTCTTCGGCTTGGCACCGGGCCTCAATCCGGAAATCGTCGCCGCCGCCCAAGAAATCGGCCTGCAATTCTCGCCCGGTGTGATGACTCCCAGCGAAGTCGAACAAGCGCTCTCGCTCGGGTGCAAGTTGCTGAAGTTTTTCCCCGCCGAGGCCGCCGGCGGCGTGGACATGCTCAAGTCCTTGGCCGGTCCATACGCTCACACCGGCGTCAAATTCATCCCCACCGGCGGCGTCTCCTCCGCCAACCTCACGTCCTATCTGAAACTCCCCGTCGTCGCCGCGATCGGCGGTTCATGGATGGTGGACAAGGCGCTGGTCAATGCTGGCAAATGGGCGGAAATCACCCGCCTGACCCGAGCCGCCTTGGAAGCCGCGCGGATCGATGTCCCATGATTTCCTGAAATTTGCGGCAGCAAATTTCTCCAACCGCGCTAGAATCCGTGTATGCATGTCCTCGTCAGCGGCGCCAATGGCTACATCGGATTGCGCCTGGTCCGGACGCTGCTCGATGCGGGCCATGAGATCACGGCTGTGGTGCGTGACCGGCGGAGGTTTCCTGCGGCCGAATATGCGGCGGAGGAAAACCGCCTGCATGTGGTGGAGGCGGATTTTCTCGATGCCCAGTCGCTCACCCATTTGCCGCTGGAGCTGGACGCTGCGTATTATCTGATTCACTCGATGGGATCCGGCGCCGGTTTCGCGGAGCGCGAGGAACGTTGCGCACGGAACTTCTCAGCGGCGGCGTTGGCCTCGGAATGGAAACGCATCATCTATCTTGGTGGACTCGTCGCAGAAGACGGTCCGCTTTCCGAGCACCTCGCGTCCCGCCTCAGAGTGGAGCACATCCTTCGCGAGTCTCGCGTGCCGCTCACCGCTCTGCGCGCTTCGATCATCGTCGGATCGGGTTCGGCCTCATTTGAAATCATCCGTGATCTAGCGGAAAAACTGCCGGTGCTCGTCACGCCGCGCTGGGTCCATACTCACTGCCAACCGATCGCCGTCCGCAATGTCCTGGAATATCTAACTGAGGTTGCGCGGCATCCCGAAACCGCCGGGTTTTCCTATGATATCGGCGGACCCGAGGTGATGAGTTATTTGGAGTTGATCAAGGGTTACTGTGAAGTGCGGGGATTGCGGCGCATCTTCCTTCCCACCCGCTTGTTGAGTCCGCGCTTGTCATCGGCTTGGTTGTGCCTGCTCACCTCCACCTCGTTTCCTCTCGCCCGCGCGCTGGTGGATTCGCTGACTCATGAAACGGTGTGTCATGATTTCAAAATTAGGGAAATCATTCCACTCGAACTATTAACTTACCGGGAGGCCGTCGAACGAGCGCTGGCAAAGATCGCGCAGAACCATGTGCCATCGAGTTGGATTGATTCTCTAGCAGCCGGCACACTCGACCCGAAGCTCTTTGATGCGGTAAAGGTCCCTGAACACGGCGTTTTCACCGATTTTCAAACGGTGCATCTCACCGCAACGCGCGAAGAAGTGATCGCCCGCATCTGGTCGATTGGTGGCACGAATGGTTGGCCCTCGATGAACTGGGCGTGGAAACTCCGCGGCACGATGGACAAGTTCTCCGGCGGCATCGGCATCCGCCGCGGTCGGCGGCATCCGAGGGAGCTTCGTCCGGGCGATTCATTGGATTTTTGGCGCGTCTTACTGGCGGATCACGCGAAAGGCCGGTTGATCCTTTACGCGGAGATGAGGCTGCCGGGTGAGGCATGGCTGGAATTCGCACTGGAAGACATGCCGGACGGAAAACCCGGACTGCGCCAAACGGCCACATTCCGGCCACAAGGATTATTGGGCCGACTGTATTGGCTGGCGGTCCTGCCATTTCATATTTTGCTATTTCCGCAGATGGCCCGCAAATTGGCGGCAGGATAGCGGAGCGGCCGGGGGGTGGAGCATAGGAGATTCGAACTCCTGACCTCTTCATTGCGAACGAAGCGCTCTACCAACTGAGCTAATGCCCCTCGGCCCTCTTGGGTGAGAAATGACTGCCATCTACGACCACTCTAAGCAAGAACGAAGTGACCCGTGGAGACGGCGATTTCCCGTTCTCAGTCGGTTTTTTGGAAAAATGGATTACCTCAGGCAACGAGGCGTTGCCAAACCCGACAAATACTTCATCATTCCCGTATGAATTCAGCCAATTGGCTTCCAGCTCTCTCTGCCCTCGTCCTCATCCTGACCGGATGCACCGGTAACAAAACATCCTTCTCGGGCAACGGTCCGCACGGGACCGGGCCTTTCAACAGCCGAGGCGACTATGTGGACGCTTGGGCCGACGATCCGTCTAAATGGAGCAGACCTGGCAGCCGACAGCGGACCGATGATCTGCCGGTCGTCGCAAAAACCGAAGAGCCGCCAGCCAACGCCAATCCGCTGGGGGCCCCCAAAGTTTCGTCGCGTGAGCCATTTGCCACCACCAAAGTGCAGACGGCCAAAGTGGACAGCACCCAACCCAAGCCAAGTGCCGCCAAACCGAAGCCAGCCTCCAAGCCGAAACCAAAGTCGAGCCGCTATGTTGTGAAAAAAGGCGACAGTTTATCGGCGATCGCCAGCCGCAATGGCTCATCGGTTTCCGCGATCCGCAGCGCCAACGGCATTTCCGGCACCATGATCCGGCCCGGCCAATCGTTGGTGATTCCGAAGCGCTGATCTTGGCCGTGTTTCATCCGGCAAACTAAAGCGTCGATTTCTGGATTTCTGAGTTCCAGAGTTTCGCCGAACGCCTCAGGATGATCTCCAGAAATGGACATTCTGGCGAAAAACCTGCTCATTCTGGCTTCCGCCGGATCGGGAAAAACATTCCAACTCGGCAACCGAATCATCGGCTTGGTCGCGAACGGTGCCGAACCGGAGCGGATCGTCGCCTTGACCTTCACCCGCAAGGCCGCCGGGGAATTTGCAGATTCCGTGCTGACCAAATTGGCCGAGGCCGCCGCCGAAGCGCAATCCGCCGCTAATCTGCGTGAAGAACTGGGCATTCCCGGGGCTGATTTCAAACAAGCGCTGAGCAAAGTGGTGCAAGCCTTGCCGCGCATCACTTTGGGGACCATGGACGGGTTTTTCTCCAGAATCATCCGGAGTTTCCAATATGAACTCGGCCTCACCGGCGGAAAATTCGACCTGCTCGAAGGTCCGCGCGCCGCCGTTATGACGGATGAAATCCTGTCCGGAATCCTCAGCGATGTCCTGGCAAATGAAGCCGGCCAAGAATTTTTCCATGCCTTCCGTCGGGCGACCATCGGCAAAGAGGATCAAACCGTCATCAACTCCCTGCGCGCCTTCGTCACCCGCTGGCATGGCCGCTATCGCGAAGCACCGGAACTCGAATGGGGGCCCGCAGCCATCGCCACCGTCAGCCCGGATGATTGGAGCAAACAAAAATCCGGATTGGCAGCGCAGGTTTTGCGCGGACTCGATGATCTCGATTACACCCGCAAAGGCCAACGCGAGGCGCTTGAAAAAGAAATCCTGAATTTGGGAAATCATGTCATCGGCGGCGGCAGCCTTGGCAGCGGCATCTCCGGCCTCATGGAGAGCATCCTCGCTGCGGCGATCAGCCCTAACCAGCCATTGACCGTTAAATTCTACAAGGAATTCACCATTGGCGGACCGACAGGCGAAGCCTTGAGCGCGATGGTCGAGCTGGCCGCGCAATGTGAATTTTCCGCCGCTTTGCTGCGGACCAGGGCGGTTAGAGAAGTGATTGCCATGTTCGATGCGCTTTGCGCGAAACGCCTCCGCAGCAAGGGCATGCTTGGATTCAACGACGTTAAAATCCTCATGGGAGAATGGGCCGCCAACGAGGATTCGCGCTTGCGGCGCGAGGCGGTGGATTTCCGCTTGGACGCGCGTATTGATCATTGGTTGTTGGATGAATTTCAGGACACCAGCCGCGCGGATTGGATGGGTCTGCTGCCACTCGTAGACGAAGCCGCTACCAATGACGAAAGTACGATGTTCATCGTTGGAGACCGCAAACAAGCCATCTATGCTTGGCGCGGTGGGGACGTAGGCCTTTTTGACGAGGTGATCTCGCATTACGGCCATGGTCTTGAGATCGCCCCCATGGCGGAGTCCTGGCGTTCATGCCCAGAGGTCCTCGCATTGGTCAATCAAGTTTGTGGGGGTCTCACCACGCTGAACGAGCTTTTCGGCGATGTGGCGAAACAGTGGGAGTGGCAGGATCACTTTCCGGCGAAACCGTTGACGAAACCCGAAAAGCGCGGGCATGCACGCGTTGAAATGGTCGGGGATTGGGAAGAGCGACTCGAAAGACTCGGCGAAATTCTCCACGAACTCGGCGTCGGTGAACGCGCCATGACCTGCGGCGTGTTGCTGCGTGGAAATGACAAAGCCCGACAAGTCGCCGATGACCTCAGAGCCCGTGGCTTCGATGTGATCGAGGAAGGACGAAGGCAGCCTGGAAAAGACAATCCCGTCGGGATTCTAATCACCCATCTTCTGAAATGGCTGGCCGACCCCGCGGACCACTTTGCCCGCAGAGTGATTGAAATGTCACCTCTAGCAGAGATCCTCCACTCAACGCCCGATCAGTCATGGCGCGATATCTGGGAAAATCTCACTCGTGAAATCTCTCTCTCGGGATATGCGGCCTGCATCGGCAGATGGATCGATCCATTGTGGACCGACTGGTCGGACTTCGGTCGCCGCCGCGCGGGCGATCTACTGGCCGGACTTGCGGCACTCGATCATCAGGACGGAGTTTCCGCCAAGGAAGCCGCCGACTGGATGGAGCGCCTCGAATTCACACAAAGCCCGGGTATTGCCGCCGTGCAAGTCATGACGATCCACAAGGCAAAAGGTCTTGGTTTCGACGTCGTGATCCTTCCGGATATCCCCAGCGATAGTGTGCCACAGGCCCAATATTTTGAGGTGGCCGAGGGTGAAGCATGGCTCACCCAAACACCTCCCAAATGGGCGCGGGCGATGATTCCGGAGCTCCGTGAGGCGGAAGAACGCTGGAGCACCGGCCAACGCTACGAGGCATTTTGCATGCTCTATGTCGCACTCACCCGGGCCAAGCGCGGACTCTATGTCTTGCTGGAGCCCGCTGCGAAAAAAAGCGATCCTGATAAACCATCACTTTCTAACTGGCTCACCCGCTCCATCGGTGATTCGAAAGAGACCGGAGTTCTCTATCAAACCGGCGAGGATGACTGGATCGAAATGATTGCCCTTTCGGAATCAAGCCAGAAGCCACAGCCCACCATGAGTCCTGCCGCAGCCACTCCGCGACGTGGGCGAAAAACCCCAAGTGGAGCCAAGTCGAAATCCACGACCATCGCTCATTCAAGCACCGGGATGCAATTCGGCACGGAAGTGCATGCGCTCCTTGAGCAAATCACTTGGACCGATGAATCCGCGCCGAATCTTCCGGACAGCGATGCCGGTCAGGCCGTTAGCCGAATCCTCCAAAATCCGACATTGTCTCCGATTTTCCAAAGAGCCGGCCGCAACATCGAACTATTCCGCGAACAAGGCGCCGATATCATCCAAGATGGGAAACTGCTCACGGGTGTGATCGATCGACTTCATCTGCACCAGGATGCAAATGGAAAAGTGGCACGGGTCGAGATCATCGACTACAAAACCGATGCGGTCGAAAAAACCGCCGAGCTCGCGGAACGATACCAAGGGCAAATGCATTCCTACCGCCAAGTGATGCAATCCATCCATCCGGACGCCGAGGTCGCATGCTCGCTCATCTCCGTGAGGCACGGCGAAGTCGTTTCCGTTTGATATCGATTACCTATTCAGACGCCGCTGGTGGGCGACAATGCGAAGAATGGCGTCGAGCGTCGCGTCCAAGTTCTTGCCAAGATCTTCAGCGAGAAAGCGCAGGACGAGAAAACCGCTTTCCTGAAGCAGGGCGTCCTTGCGTCGATCACGGCGATAAGCCGCTGGATCAACGAGGTGCTGTGGTCCATCGATCTCGATGGCGAATTTGAGATCAACGGAGAACAAATCGATTTCCATTTCGCTCCAGCCATCGAAGGGAATCGCAAGCTTGGTGTTGAGACGGAAAAGGCCGGCGGTTTCCGGCAAGAATTCGAGGCGTTTGAAGAGAAATGCTTCGGATGCACTGCGCGCACGATGATCATCGTTATTAATCCGCGCCGCACTGACAAACAGATTGCCAAGGGGAACGTCCACGCCATCGCGAATCAAGCGGCGGACGCTGGCGGAATAGTCCTGTTTCCAAACAGGATCGATGGGCAGAGGCACCTCGCTCGGCCAGCCGGGTAAAGCACTGGCGGGCAGAAGGATTGTGTAACCGACGGCTTCGTAACCCGAACAACGCTTGTCGAACATGCGGGAAAGCATCGGAATATCCAGATCGGCATAGTCGTGAACCCTGACCTCTCGTTTGCCATCGTGTAGGCGATGGAGACGCCCGGCATACTGGGCGATCATGCCACGCCATGAAACGGGCATCGTGAGAAAAAGGGTGTCGAGACGCGAATCGTCGAAACCTTCGCCGACGAACTTGCCGGTCGCGATGACGACCCGTGACTCGTTTTCTGGCACGGCGGCGAGTTGTCCGAGTGCTTCCCGCAAACTTTTACGTCCCATGCCACCCTGCAGCACGATCAGGTGGCTTGCGTGCGGGCGAATTAGTTCGGTTAGTGTCATTACGTGCTCTGTCCGTTCGGTGAGAACCAGTGGCGAGCGTCCCTCGTTAAGGGCGGCAATAACATCATCGCGGATCATGAGATTGCGCGGATCCGAGCGGATGATCTCCGCACAAAGGTTTTGGTATTCGATCCGGCGGTCGGAATCCGGATCGGTGGTGGAGCGGAGACCGGTGGGACGGACAATGACATGATGGGAAAATGGCCGGGCATGTGCCTGTTGCTTGGCATCCACCCGGTGGCGGACGGGGCCACATTGCATGAAGATGATCGGATGGTGGCCATCCTTGCGCGCCACAGTAGCGGATAGACCGAGCACATAACGAGCCTTGGTTCGGCGGGTCACCAACTCAAAACTGCTTGCTGATAGATGATGGCATTCATCGACAATCAAATGTCCATAGTCTGCCACCCGGTCATCCACCACACCTTTGCGAACAAGGCTTTGGATCAAGGCGACGTCGATTAAGCCATTGAGTTTCTTGTGACCTCCGCCGAGTCTTCCGATGGCCTTGGCAGGCAGACCGAGGAAGGACGAGAGTCGCTCTACCCATTGTTCCAGTAGTTGCTGGCGATGCACCAGAATCAGCGTATTCACGCCGCGCGCCGCTATGAGATGAGCGGCAACCACGGTCTTTCCGAAAGCAGTGGTCGCGGAGAGCACACCGGAATCGTGCTCGAGCATTGCGGTGGCGGCTTGCTCCTGCTCCGGACGGAGGGTTCCGGCAAAATGGAAATTCTGGGGTGTTCCAGCCACCCGCTCATCTCGGATGATCGGTTTGATTTTCAGTCCGGACAGCAGCGTGAGGACCTCCTCAAAACAACCACGCGGCAATCCCACATGCGCGGGCAGATCTTCCGCACAGGCGATGACCCGCGGTTTTCCATAGGTTGAAAGGCGCATGGCCTGGGCGCGGTAAAACTCCAGATTTTGGAATGCGGCAAGGCGCAGCAGACTATTGCGGAGCGCAGGCGGCAACTCGCTTTTTGCTAGATAAATCTGATCTCCAAGAACTACTTCAATCTCCTGAGGCAAAGGACCCGCGACGGGCGAAGCGCGATGCCTGCGGGAAGGCGGGCTGTTCCATGGCTCCACTTCGTCGTCGTCATGCATGAGCGCGTATCGCACGCCAACAACGCGGCCACGGCTCTCCGCATTTTGCACGAGAGCATCGATTCGATCCCGTGATAGGCGCTCGATTGACGAGATAAAGGCCCAAGGATCCGGATAAGGAGTGAGCTTATCATCCACAAACATGCTGTGCTTGTTTTGCCGCGGGCCTTTCTGCATCGGTAGGGCGATCAAATTGCCGAAGCCTCCCTTGGGCATCGTATCCTGATTCGGGAAAAGCCGGTCGTATGAGGCGAGACCGAGTTCCGGCCTTTGCTCCATCGTTTCCGTGAGAATGAATGATCCAAGCTTTCTCGCGAATACGGCGGGAACGGCGTCTTTGAAAAACAACCAAACATGCCCGCCATTGCCGGACCGTGAGCGCTCGAGCGCGGCGGGAATTGCCAAGCGTCGACAAGTTTCCATCACCGCCAGCACGTCTTCCTGCCACGATTCCTTATCGAAATCCGTGGCGAGAAAATAACAGGTTTCATCCACGAGCATCGGATAGACGCCGGCGACAAAATCATTCCCGGCCTTGTCTTTTCCTGATAGATGACAGCGGATGATCTCATCGGTGACTGGCAAAAAGGCGCGATGTGGGCAAGCGCCGCATTTGATCTTCGGTTTCTCACAAATACCGCGAACCCATTCATTGCCGCATACCGGAGCGTAGCCGGATTTGCCCGACTTCGGGTTGTCGTAGCGTCGGGGATACACATCCTCGCGTCCCCGGAAAAGTGAACGAAAAAGCGCTATCTTTTCTCCGACTGGACTGCGTGCGTGCACTCCGATGGGATCAACCGCAGCGAGTTGGTTTTCTGGCTTACCTCTCATGTCACACGAGGATGTATAGAAAACCTACTATTCAATCAACGCCTGGAGTTCGTGGGTTTGTTTCGAGCGTGGTATGAAGGGGCTGTTGTAGCCGAAAAGACGGAAGCCGGTGGCCTTGAGATTTTGTTTCGCAAGCTCAGCCTCAATCGCCGCGCGCGCTTTGGCGGTGGATTCCTTGTTTCGCGGACCCTGCCAGGCATAACTGAGAGTCTCCACTGCGGGCATGTCGCGCACTTCGACCAGTTCGCCATCGCCGCCGGTTTTGCCGACCTCCTGGGACTGATAGAGAAACGCCATTTCCTCCATGTCCATGGATTCGGATTTGGAGTCATCGAGTTTCATCTCGACGGGTGAGGTCATCGGGATCTTGTTTCGTGAAATATGTTTGAAAAGTCGTCGGAATCCGCTGTTAGGACTGGCGTCCGGAGTGAATGCCGCGCGATAGGCTGGGTATTTTTTTCTTGTAACCTGATTGTATGGGCCGGGCGCGGGCCAGCCCTCGGGCAAGGGTGATTCCTCTTTGTAGGCGGGCGCGGCATCCGGAGCGGCGGGTTTTTTCGCTCCGCCTTTCGAAGGAGGCTCGGCCATGGTGGGTAGCAGGGTGACGAGCAGGCATGATAGAACGCGCAGTGGATTTCTCATGGCCGGAACATCCGCCATGGACACGCTTCCGCAAGCGAAAATCCGCAGGTTATAACAATTCCTTGAGCCACTCCAGAAACTCGGAGTCAGGCTCAGGCGGCGGGGCAGGTGCTTCCTTGGTTTTCATGAGTCATTCGGTGTAGGGATTCCGACCGCCGTGGTTGCCGTCCGCAAGTCGGGCAACGAGGGCCTGTGGCCGCTGGAGCAAGGCTTCGAACAAGGATTTCAGGTCGAGTTTTTCCGGCAGCGGGCCTTCAAGCGGCGGCGGTTGGTGGGCGCTGGGCGTATCTTGTGGATTCATGGTTTTGGAGTGGTGCGGTGGTTGTTTTGGATGGCTCTTGCGATGGGAATGGCGAGGAGAAGGAGGATCAACATGAGTGCGGGGATTCCAAATCCGCCAGTGATGCGATCAATGGCATTCCAGACGGTCTGATAGAAATTTCCGCGCATGGGGTCGGGCGGAGGAATTGGACTTCCAGTGTTGGAGTGCCGAAGAATGGGCGGAGAATCCATGAAAACTGCGCTCCTAAAAATCCATTGCCACCGAGCCAAGCAAGCAAGGTGGCGGTGGCCACAGTCGGCGTGGGGGATTTCGCGGCGATCCTGGCGAAGCTGATGAGCAAGGTGTGCGAGACCAGATAGGTGCCAGCGAGCCGAGGATCAGCCCGGCCAAGGCGAAGGCGCTGAGCAACGCGAGCAGGGATTGGCGGAAACCAAGCCCGGTGCCAAGCAGTAAACCTAACAGGCCATTGAGCAGCCCGTTGCAAATCAGCGTCAGCGCCACGAGCAGCGGAAGTTTCACCGCCACAAAAATGCCCATCAACGGGTCACGCCAATAGCCGACGGTGAAGCCATAAACCACCAGCCCGGCGCAGGCGGCCAGCGCCACCCGCAACACCCGCCGGGGAGTGGGTGCGTCGAGCCAGTCGTCATCCGGTTGGATCAGTTGGCGCAGTGTCATCGCGCCGAGCATCACCGCGCATTGTGAGCGGATGATGCGATCCGTGTGAGGAATCCGTGAACCGGCCACCCACTTGGCTTTGTGGCTATGGAGTGCGGGCTGAAGCCCAATGCTTTTAAGGATTCGGCTTGTCGGAGCGCGTGCATTCTGCGCGCTGCTGGATGACGGACATACTGTCCGGCGAGTCGCTGCGCAGAAGACGGGTGACAGAATGTCCCCCGTCCGACAGCCGACAGAATATCGGCGCTCCGTAGGATGTTGGAGCCTTCTTCTCAGGCGACGGGTTTTATGGCCGGGCCTTTGCGTATCCAGCCCATGGGTTTTCCGAGAGGCAACAGTGTGCGTCCGAAGTAACTGTTGAGGAAGACCGCACCCGCCGCATAGAAACCAAGCAACGAAATCAACAACTCTGACCAAGCCGCAAAATGATGGCTCGTTTCGCCGAGCGGCGTGCCTTTGTTCAGAATGCTGAGTGCGATCGATGGCAACAGGACGTTGATGAGCACCAGAATGGCGGCGAAAACTTTGTTGGCTTCAAATGCAGCGATCATGATGAACAACGAAAAGATGGTGTAGCCGATGCAGGCGAAGGCGAGTTGCCGAGGATCGGCGTTGGCATCGACTTTGCCGAACCATCCGAGGCTGATCGCCCAATGCATACCGACCGCCACCCAAAACAAACCATATGCACCCAGAACGATTGCGCCGAAATAATTGTTTTTTCGGAAATCAATCGTGGAGGCCCATATCTGCGCCAGCGATCCGAGGAAAAGCGCCCACGGGATGAGATAGGTCACACCGGTGGTCCAACCCATTTTCTGGGAGGCGGCGACGAAGGTGACCATCGAAAGCCCGAACACGCCGAGCGCGGTCGGGTCGGACATGACGATTTTGGTTTCAGTGACTTGGGCGGCGGGCGCTTGATGCATCTGCCGCGGGTATGCCGGCACGCCGGGCTAAACAAGAATGAAGAACCAAATCACAGTTGAGGCGCATGATTTCGGAGTTTTTCACTAGTCTGCTTGCGACTTCGATCGCACTCACTCGCACGGGCCGAAAATACGCCAAACAACGTGTTGTTATTAAGATTTAGCTTGAAAAACAACCTGTTGTTTTTATGATTTGCGCCGATGAAACGATCGGCGTATCCAGAATTGCGGGCATGGCTGGCGGGCGAGCGGCGGAAGCCCTTGATCCTGCGGGGGGCGCGTCAAGTGGGTAAAACCTGGTTGGTCCGGGAGCTGGCGCGTGAGCGGAATCTGGCGTTGCTGGAGCTGAACTTCGAGCGCGATCCTGGATTAGCGAAGATTTTTGAAACAGCGGATCCCTCGCGGGTGTTCGACGATCTGGCTTTGTTGCGGGATCACCGGGCGGCTCCGGCGGATTCCCTGTTGTTCATCGATGAGATTCAAGTCGCGCCCGAGGTGCTGGCGCGCTTGCGCTGGTTTGCCGAGGAAATGCCGGAGCTGCCGGTGGTGGCGGCTGGCTCGCTGCTGGATTTCGCCTTGGCGGATTTCTCGCACAGCATGCCGGTAGGCCGGGTGAGTTATGCCTATGTGGAACCGCTTGGCTTTCCCGAATACCTGGAAGCCCATGGTCAGGAACTGTTGCTGGAGCGTCTGCGGGCATGGCAGCCGGGGAAGGAGCTTTCTTCAGCTGTTCATGAAAAGGCCACGGAGTGGTTTGACCGCTACCAGATGGTGGGCGGCATGCCGGCGGTGGTGGCTGCGGACGCACAGGGCGCGGACGCCAAAGCCTGCCGGGATCTCCAACGCGATCTGCTGCACACCTATCAGGATGATTTTTCCAAATATGCCGGGCGCATCGACACCCGGGTGCTGCGCCATGTCTTGCTGGCAGTAGTGGCCAAGTTGGGCGAAAAGTTCGTCTATAGCGCCGTGGGCGACGGGGTGAAACTGGAGCTGGCGCGTCGCTCACTGGAAATGCTGGCGGCTGCCCGCCTCTGCAAACTCATCCCGCACACGGCCGCCAATGGCCTGCCACTGGCGGCGGAGAAAAACGATCGCCTGCGCAAGGCCGCGCTCTTGGATGTGGGCTTGGCGCATGCCTTATGGAACACTCCCGCCCTCCGGCATTTTCCGCGCTGGGAATCCCTAGCCCCCGGCATCCGTGGCGGCATCGGAGAACAAATGGCAGCCCAACAACTCCATCTTCTCAGCGGTGGTTTCTCCCACGATGGGCAGTTGTTTCACTGGCGGCGCGAAGGCGGGCGCGCCGGGGAAATCGACTACCTGCTGGAACTCCACGCCGGGATCCTACCCGTGGAGGTCAAAAGCGGAGCCTCAGGCTCGATGAAAAGCCTCCACCAGTTCATGCACGATAAAGCTCTGCCTCTCGCCCTTCGCCTCGACCGCAATCCGCCCAGCCTGCAAGCCATGGAAGTCTCCACCACCCAAGGCCAAAAGGTGGCTTACTCGCTACTCAACCTACCGCATTACCTGTGTGCGTTTCTGGGAGAAATCATGCTGCGGATTTCAAGAACGTGAGAAGCTGATCATTTTTCAAGCGTGATACTCTTGGATGCTCTTCACGGTGAGTTCCTTTTCCTTGAGCGAGCGGATCGCTTTGACCGAGGCTTCGGCGGCGGAGAGGTTGGTGGCGTGGGAGATCTTCTGAGCGATAGCGGTCGAGCGGATCTGGACTTCGTCGGCGCGGGCTTCGTGGGTGCTGGGCGTGTTGACGACGAAGTGGATGTCCCGGTTTTTCATCATGTCGATGACGTTCGGGCGGGCTTGTTCGTGCAACTTGAACAAGCGCGTGCAGGGAATGCCTTCGTCGGTGAGGCGGGCGTGGGTGCCGCCGGTCGAGTAGATCTTGAATCCGAGATTGACGAGATCGCGGGCGACAGTGACCGCGCGGTCTTTATCTCTATCTGAAACGGAGAGGAATACGTTGCCACTGACGGGTAGGGGATTGAAGGCGGAGATTTGGGACTTCGCGTAGGCCATGCCCCAGTCGGCGTCGATTCCCATGACTTCGCCGGTGGATTTCATTTCCGGGCCGAGCACGATGTCGATGCCGGGGAAACGATTCCATGGGAACACGGCTTCCTTCACCGAGAAGTGAGTGGGGATGATGGTTTCGGTGTAGCCGAGATCGACCAGTTTGTGGCCGAGCATCACCTTGGCGGCGAGCTTGGCGAGGGAAACGCCGGTGGCTTTCGAAACGAAAGGCACGGTACGTGAGGCGCGCGGATTGACCTCGATGACATATAACTCTTCATCCTTCACAGCGAACTGGATGTTCATCAGGCCCTTGACTTGAAGTTCGCGGGCGAGGTCTTTGGCGGCGCGGATGATTTCCGCTTGGATCGATTCTGTTAGTGAAAACGATGGGATGACGCAGGCCGAGTCGCCGGAGTGAATGCCGGCTTGCTCGATGTGTTCCATGATGGATCCGACGACGGATGTTTCACCATCGCTGATGCAATCGACGTCGACTTCGGTGGCATTGTCGAGAAAGCGGTCGACGAGCACCGGGCGCTCGGGCGAGGCGGTGACGGCCTCGTTCATGTATTTCGAAAGTTCGGTATCGTTGTAAACGATCATCATCGCGCGGCCGCCGAGCACGAAGGATGGGCGGACGAGCACCGGGTAGCCGATGCGGTTGGCCTGCACGAGCGCTTCGGCTTCGTTGGTGGCAGTGCCGGCTTCAGCTTGCTTGAGTTTGAGTCTATCGAGCAGCGCGGAGAAGAATTTGCGGTCTTCGGCTTGTTCAATCGACTTGGGCGAGGTGCCGATGATCGGAACGCCGTGGCGTTCAAGATCGGCGGCGAGGTTGAGCGGGGTTTGGCCGCCGAACTGGACGATGACACCATACGGTTTTTCCTGATCGCAGATGTTGAGCACGTCTTCTAACGTGAGCGGCTCGAAGAAGAGTTTGTCGGACGTGTCGTAGTCGGTGGAAACGGTTTCCGGGTTCGAGTTCACCATGATGGCCTCGTAGCCGAGTTCCTTGACGGCGAAGGCTGCGTGCACGCAGCAATAGTCGAACTCAATGCCTTGGCCGATTCGGTTAGGTCCACCGCCGAGAATGATGATTTTCTTTTTATCTGACTCGCGGGCTTCGTTTTCGTCGCCATAGGTCGAGTAAAAATAGGGCGTGTAGGCTTCGAACTCCGCGGCGCAGGTATCGACGAGGCGGTAGGTGGGAATGATGCCCTTGGCTTTGCGCTCGGCGCGGACGGTGTCTTCGTGAGTGCCCTTGGCCTTGGCGATCTGGCGGTCGGAGAAGCCGAGTTTCTTGGCGCGCTTGAGATCGAGTGAGGCGAGCTCTTTGCCTTCATCGGCGATTTGTTTGAGGTGGCCGAGGAACCAGTGATCGATCTGGGTGGCGGCGAACACTTCATCGATGGACCAGCCGTTGATGAAGGCGGTTTGCAGCCAGAAAATGCGCTCGGCATTCGGGATCTGGAGCTTGCGGGTGATTTCGTCTTTGGTTGGATTTTTCGGTTCTTTGGAATCGAATCCGAATCCCCAGCGGCCGGTTTCCAGCGAGCGCAGGCATTTTTGCATGCTTTCCTTGAACGTGCGGCCGATCGACATCGCCTCGCCGACGGATTTCATCGAGGTGGTTAGAACTGGGTTCGCAGTCGGGAATTTCTCGAAGGTGAAACGCGGGATTTTCGTGACCACGTAGTCGATGGTCGGTTCGAACGATGCTGGCGTTTCGCGGGTGATGTCGTTCGGGAGTTCGTCGAGGGTGAAGCCGACGGCGAGTTTGGCGGCGATTTTGGCGATCGGGAAACCGGTGGCTTTCGAGGCGAGCGCGGACGAGCGGGAGACGCGCGGGTTCATCTCGATGACGATCATGCGGCCGGTTTTCGGGCAGGTGGCGAATTGGATGTTAGAGCCGCCGGTTTCCACGCCAATCTCGCGGATCACGGCGAACGAGGCGTCGCGCATGATTTGGTATTCGCGGTCGGTTAGAGTTTGGATGGGCGCGACGGTGATCGAGTCGCCGGTGTGGACGCCGCAGGGATCGAGGTTTTCGATCGAGCAAATGACGACGCAGTTGTCGGCGCAATCGCGCATGACTTCCATTTCGAATTCTTTCCAGCCGAGCAACGATTCATCGATGAGCACTTCGGAAACCGGCGAGAGGTCGAGGCCGCGGTGGATGATTTCCTCAAACTCCTCGCGGTTGTAGGCGATGCCGCCGCCTTGGCCGCCGAGCGTGAAGGCCGGGCGGATGATCAGCGGAAACGTGCCGATTTCCTCGGCCACTTTGCGGGCTTCCTCCATCGTGTGGGCGATGCCGGAGCGCGGCATGTCGAGGCCGATTTTGGTCATGGCCTCTTTGAAAAGTTGGCGGTCTTCGCCCTTGTCGATGGCCTCGGCCTTGGCACCGATCATTTTGACACCATATTTTTCGAGCACGCCGGATTTGAAGAGCGACATCGAGGTATTGAGCGCCGTCTGGCCGCCGAGCGTCGGGAGCAGCGCGTCTGGCTTCTCGCGGATGATGATTTTCTCCACCACTTCCGGTGTAATCGGCTCAATGTAAGTGCGATGCGCGAATTCCGGATCGGTCATGATGGTCGCCGGATTCGAGTTCACGAGGATGACTTCGTAGCCTTCCTCCTTGAGCGCTTTGCAGGCCTGGACGCCGGAATAATCGAATTCGCAACCTTGGCCGATGACGATGGGGCCGGAGCCGATGACGAGAATTTTGTGGATCGAGGTGTCTTTGGGCATGGTGAGAGGCAGGTTCGCGACGCGTCAGAGCGGCTAAATTGAACGGGGTTTGGCAGGGATTTTCCCGCTTGTAAAGGGTTGGCTTTAGAACAATGCCAAAGTGTCGCCATCAAAGTCGTGCGGACCACAGCCCGGTTGCTGAGAGGAGGCGATTTCATCGCATTTCCGCCTGATTGCGCTCGTGCCGCCGCAACAGGCGATCCGCAAAAAATGGGCCGGCCGGGAGCAATGATGCCACGCCTACCGCACATGCGGTTTTAAAAGGCAACGCGGCCCGCAATATGGCCAGCAAAACGAGTGCGCCCAGCGCCATAAAAAGCACCCCGTGCGCCCAACCGACGTATTTCACAGCGAGAGGCCAGCCCCAAACATACTTCAGCGGCATCGCCACCAGCAGCAATAGCAAATAGGAAACGCCCTCGGTCAGGGAGCAGGCACGCAAAATTCGCATCAAGGTCATCGCGGCGGGACATTGCCCGCGAAGGCGCGATTTTCAAATGATTTCCCGATTTTCAACGCTGTACCTCCTCCGGAAACCTGGCGCACGAGCCTCAACCCCGAAGAAGTCGGATTCAGGGGCTTGTTGTTTTCTGTAAGCTATTCAATGCATCAATTCACTCTCACCCGTAGATCCCGCATGCTCCACAACTGACCCTTCGCACCGCTGCCGCTCCCTCGCATCGCCCGCGCACCGTCCTTGCGCTTCGGGCCGAAGCGCTCCCGCGCATTCGCAAAGGCCTCGTTCACAAACTCCTTGCTGCCGATCACCGCGCCATCCGTGAAATACCGCACCCGACATCGCAACATCTTCGCCATTCCAAGATCTTTGAGCACCGTCCCGTTGTCCTTACTCTCCAACATCTCCGCGGTGTTCATGGTGCTCTGACCCAGCCCGTTGTCTTTCCCCGCCACCACGGCGCGCCCCGGTTTCCGGCCTAACGCCAGCCCCATCAATCGCCGATACAAACGCGAAACCTCCTCCCATTTCTCGGAATCAAATCCCATCCCCTGATCGCAAAAATACGCCCGCACCAAGCCTTCCCGCGCTTTTTTCCCATTCCCCTTCTTCCCGCCGCCCACCGCTTCGCCATAACTGCTCCAGCGATAGTCCGCCGGATCTTTGACCATCCCAGCCCTAACCGGATTTAAATCGATATAAGCCGCCATCGTCCGCGCCGCGATCCCGCTTTCCACAATCACGCTCTTGAATCGTTCTTCCCACAGCGTTCCCGTCCGCCCATGCGTCCGGTTGAACCAGCGCGTAAAACGGATCAACAAGCCTTTCATGAACTGACTCAAACTGTGCATCCGGTAGGAAAAACGCGCATGCACCTCCGCCGTCCAGGCCTCATTCTTGGTCCTTCGCGCCTCCACCAATTCCTCCGCCACCTCTGCCACAAACGCCTCGGAATAAAGCGCGGATAGCCGATGCAGCAGTCCCTCGTCCGACAGCCCGCCCTCCACCATCGGCGGCACTTCCAAGAGCAGATGGAAGTGATTGGACATCAAGCAATAAGACAGCACCCGGCATCCCGAAAAGTTTTCATACATTCGCATGTACATCCGGAACGCCTCACATTCCCGCTCCCCAAAAACAAAGCGCCGATCCACCACCCGCGAAATACAATGGTAAATCGCCGGCTTCGAAACCGAATCCCCCCACTCAGCCAGCCATCGTGCTCTTCTCACGAACCCACCCTATCGCCGAAGTTCGAACCCGCAAGAATCTTTTCTGTTTTTTTATCTGTCACTTCTTAATGTGTCACCGTCGCGATATCGGCGTCCAAATATTCAAATTCCACCTGATCTTGCAGTTCCTTTAGTATAAATCTATCAGAACAACGTATCACAGTGGAGTTTATGATACCAGCAGGCAGCATGGATCGGTCATCATTCGAAAAAATCACGTATGCAGTCCATTCGCCGTCACTAAAATTGAAATCCCTTATAGGATTCACAATTTGGCCAGGATGGAACGCGTAAACTCTCGCCGCCGCTTCTTGCCGACAAATCACAACCGAGTAACCCAGAAAACTAGCTATAACTCCCGCCGTTAAAATTATCAGCAATATTAAGTATCTAAATTTTTTCATCTTTACTTCAAGTGGCCAACTCGTTGAGGAAGAATATTTGCTCCGTTCACTTTTGGATTGGCGCGGAGGGCATTTCCGTGACGGTTATCCCTTCATTGCGGAGAAGCTGAATTCGCGGCTCGTTATCTTGAATCAAGAATTTCGCAAAATAGGTCTTATCAAGATTGCTTTTAATTGTTAGATCGGGCTTCCCGTCGCTATTCAGATCATCGAATGACCACTTCAATCGATTTCCGGAAACCACAAAGCGAAGTGGTTCGCGCTGCCCACCAGGGACCAACAGCTCAAGATCATCGAATGAAGGTGAAGCGGTTGGCCCATACTCAATGATCACGCCCCGGACTTCGCTCTTCTTTTGGCAGCTCAAGCCAAGCACGGCCGATGCATAAAGAATGATTCTCAATGCGCTTCGCCAAAAATCATTTTTCATCGATGACCTCCTCCACTTGTTTGTGTCGATCTTGGTCAATCTCACCTGGGTCAATTGGCTTCGGACGGTTGCCTTGAGAATCAACGAATGTTTGAGGGTTGGCTTTCCACGACGTTAGTTCGTCAGCACTCAAGTTGTTTTCCCTGCGAACCTTCGACCAAAATGCCTCCGGACCTCGACGAAGATAATTCACTGTAATTTGAGTCTGCTCCTGAATGTCACGGCTCGAAATCAAAGGGCTTAAATCTTTTACTGCGGCTTCTGCCAAGGCTTGGGTGATGTTGGCTGTTCCTTCCCAACTCCGCACTACCTTACCGGCCTGTGCGACATTGGCATTGGTAATCTTGCTCAGATCATAACCCATCGCCTCCAGTGTTGTGCGCACCTTGAGATTTGCCGGGCCCATGTCACGCAAAGTGGGGTCGACGACATTGGCATACACTTTTTCGGCAAAGGATGAACCTGATTGAATGCTACTTTCGGGCAACAATTTGCCGTTTGAAGCATTGCCACAAATAGGAATGCTGCACGATGCGCGCTCTGCCCACGTTAATCCCGCCTGGACACCATCTTGCAATGCTTTAAAACTAGAGCGACCCACAATGTCGTGATTCTCTTCACCAAAGAAGAGCAAAGCACTCGCGCGAGCTAGCGGACTAGGGAGTGTGGTAGGATTGACCAACGGCTGGTTGCTCTGCGTCAAAAGACGATCAAACCGTTTCATGTTGCCATAGACTTCCGAATTAAAAGCCTCGAGTCCGAGTGGGTCGAACATTGTCCACGGATTCTGTCTTACGTAGGTATAAACATTCGGTCCGTCCACGAAACCTGCGGGATCCCGTGTGATGAAGACGCCGAATTCCAGATCGCGGTAGCGCATGCCTTCGTTGAGCAGGCCGGTGGGGTCTTCGTCTTTGGTGTTGGCTTTCTGGCGGTCTGCGGTGGTTCCCTGCTCCTGGGTGCGGGTACCGAAGGCTTCATACGTGGCCTGCCAGGTAATCGCGGAGGTCTGGTCGGTTTTGCTGACGACGTCGCCTCGGCTGTTGTAGGCGTTGAAGCTGCGTGCACCGCTGCGGATGGTGTAGAGCACTCCGCCAATGCCGCCGCCGTAGTCACTGCCGCGTATAGTTTCCACGGTGGGTGTGGCTGAACCGCTGGCATATTCCTGTACCGAGAGCCCACCGGAGAACGAGAGATCGGCGGATGCGGCCGGGACGCCCACGCCCCCTTGTTCATTGCGGCCAACGCGGCGGGTGCGATGATCGTAGCTGTAGGCAAAGGTGCCTTTGGTGGAGTCGGTTAGCGTTGTGAGTCGGTTTTCAAAATCATAGCTGTAACTCTGGACATTGACACCGCCGACTAGCTTGGTGATTCGATTGCCATTCGCATTGTAGAGGAAACTCGTGACTACGCCGCTTTTGGTGACCGTCTTGAGCTGGTTGCTGTTGTAGCCGTCGGTTGTGGATCCATAGATCGAGCTCCACGTTCCGGGATTGCTGCCACCTGTGACTGCCTTTGATGTCCGGTTGTTGGATTTGTCATGGCTGTAAGTGCTTGCAACCGTGGCTCCACCCGTTTCGACCACCGTTTCCGAGGTAAGGCGGTAGGCGCGGTCATAGACGTTGGTGACGGTGCGCGCCTTGACGTCCGCCCGGCCGTAGGATTCGGCGATCTGCAGCACATTACCAACTTTGTCATAGCCGCTGGGATTGCCTGCGGTGGGGATCGAGTAACTGAAGGAGGAAACCAATGCCCCCGTGCCGCCACCGGCGCGGGTGGTTTCCAGCAACCTCCGGTTGAGAGCATCAAAGGTGCTGAACGTGGCGGTGCCATTGGGCAATGTTTTGCTGGTGACATTGCCGTTCAAATCATAGCCGTAACTGGTAGCGGCTGTGCCATTTTCCGTGACGCTCAGCAGGCGGTTGAGACTGTCGTAGGTACTAACCAAGGTGCGGGAAGTATTGCCATATCCTGTGGAACGACGATTTCCGGCTTTGTCGTAAGTGTGCGAATGCGTGGCCCCGGCGGAAGTCTCACCGATGATCCGGTTGAGCTTGTCATAGGTCTGGACCGAGCCGCGGAGGCGCTTGCGGGTGACTGTTTCGTTTGGATAAGTGACCTCCAACAAATTCCCGACAAGGTCGTAGACGTTGTGGCGATTGTCGACGACCACGCCGTTGTAGAGAACATTTGCCAGACGATGCAGGCCATCGTATTCAAAAGTCGTGAGCTGCCCCTTCGGATCGGTGCGGGTGAGCTGGACGAGGCCGTCATGCGTGGCCAACTCGGTGCGCGGGACCGTGCTGCCTTCATCCCAGAGGGTGCGGGTTCGACGTGATAGGCCGTCATATCGGAAGCCGGTCATAAACCCTCTGCCATCGATGACTTTGACGAGGTTACCCGAATCGTCATATTCACTTTTCACAACGATGTCCGCAGTCTGAGGTGCGGCCGGTGGAACGCTCGGCTGGCCACTGGCTGCGTTAACAGCAGTGGCAACAAGGCGATTGAGCACATCGTAGGCATTTTGGGTCATGTTGCCATTGCCGTCGGTTACGGTGAGCACATTGCCATTGGCATCAAACTGGCTGCGGGTCAAGATGTCATTCGCCCCGAGGCTCTGTGGATTCGTCGAAGGATTGCCGATCACAGGGTTGACGATCCCGTGAGTCACTCGATACGCGCGATCGTAAAAACTGCGGCTGATGTGGCCACGGGCATCAGTGAGCGTGATGGCGTTGCCCACGCCATCGTATGAAGTGGTGATCACTGGCTGCTGGGAAGCATTCACCTGCGCAAGTCCGCCGACAATCACGGTTGCTGTGACAGCAGGCTGCCGCTCAATGACACGACGGTTGCGGGCGTCATATTCAAAATTCCAACGCTGCCCCAACGGATTGATGCTTGCCACCAAATTGCCGTTTTTGTCGTAGATGCTTTGTGTCCTAGGCGAACCGACAGTTGGATTTTCTGGAGTGGCCCGATTGACCAAGCCGGAGACTGGATCGGGCTGCCAAACCGTGACGGCGCGTCCTGAACCATCGTATTCGGTTTCACTTGCGCGCCCCAATGGATCGATGGTTTTCCATGCCAGTCCAGTGATCGAATAGACACTCCGGGTGGTGGCGGCCAACGGGCTGCCGAAAGCATCGGTAACAGCCACAGGGCGCTGCAAACCATCCATGAGCGTGAGGGTGATCTTACCGCGATCGTCAGTTGATCGGGTTTCCAAGGATTGTTTGCCATTGACGATTTGGCCATACGAGGTGCTGGCAACAGCGAAGGTGCCCGGCTCATATTCGGTCTCAGAGCGCACCGGGCGGTAGAGTGCGTCATAGGCTACATAAGTGCGCATCGTAGCAGTTCCGGTAGCAGTGCGAACCGCGTCGTGTCGGATGGCAACGGTGGCTTTAAATCCTGAGGAATCAAAAGCGGTTCCGCCAGGGTTGCCCTTGACCACACCACCCCTGGGCATCGAGAGCCCGGCATCGGTGTATTTGAATTCCGTGTGGGTAATTGTCGTGGATGCAGCAGCGAGGGTAGTGCATGCGGCGAGATCGCCTGCGGCTTGCGCCGTGGTCAAGCCGGTGAATACATGAATCGGACGTTGGATCGCATCATGGAAAGTCCGTGTGACCACGCCGCGCGGGTCGGTCTGACGGACAAGTGCTCCAGCAGCGCTGTAAACGTAAGTAGTTACGATATCGTTGCCGGTCACACTGCCTTTTGTCGCCGCAGTTACTAGGCCTTCGACGTTTCGTGAGGCCAGACCCAGACCATCCATGTCGCGGATGGTGGTGGTCAACCGATTGAGCGCATCATAATGATAGATTGTGTGATTGCCTTCCTCATCAACCTCTACCGCCTTGTTGCCGTTTGCATCATACCAAATTTGCTTTTGAGCAGCAGCAACTCCGTTTCGGGTTCCTGCACTCGGGTAGATGATCTCCACGAGTCGGTTGAGCTTATCGTATTTGAATCGGGTCCGGTTGCCGCGAGGATCCAGAGTGGAAATCCGGTTGTTGTTCAAATCATAGCTATGCTCTGTGGTGAGGTTGAGTCCGCCAGGATCGATTGTTTCGCGCCAAAGCCGTCCATAGGCATCCGGAAGGCAGGCAGTGATTAGATTCTTTTCCCATGCTTGCCCGGAAACACTCGCGGCAGCCAGCTTCGTCGTCACGGTCTGGAATGCTTGGAACTTGCTGTTGCTGTAGTCGTATCGCTCCTGCGCCAGGAGGGTAGTGCCACCCTGCAAGACATTCTTGGAGGTTCGGCGCCCAAGAGCATCCACCGTAAACTCGGTTCTGGAGGCATAAGAATCATCAATGACCTCCATCACACGGTAAGAATTACTGTAGGTGTATTGCTCACGACGGCCCAACGCATCAATTTTTGCGGTCGGATCGGCCCACTTGCTCATGGTCACCGAAGGTTGATTTTTTCCGAGTCCGGGGGGGCGAGAAGCAAGCATGTTTCCGAATTCCCATGTCGTGACATTGCCTGACATATCGGTGGCTTTCCAAAGTGATAAGCCGGATGACGGGTCGAACTGGTAGATTTCAGTGCCGATATGTCCCGGTGCTCCAACCAAGCCCCCATGATGGATTCTGGTGGTAAGGTAATAAACCATCCATTCAGCGCTTACGGATTTATCAGTCGAGTCCACATCCACGATCTCGCCAGTCAGACCCTCGAATTGATAGACTGTGACCTTGCCATCGGCATCTGTGACAGTGGTCAACGGGGCCTGCGGGACGCTCACCGCTCGACCGAACCGCATCTGACCCTGCCAGGAAAAATTGGCAGTGCCAATACCGCCGGGGAGGACCACTGAGGCAATCTTGCGGGGCATGCCATACATGGTTTTCCAGGCACCATGGCCCTCATCATCCATGACTGCCAATTGCTGTTCGACATATTCTTTCACTTCAACCGGCAATCGATCGAGATCGACGGCCGCACGGGTGCCACTGATGCTTGAATCCCAGTATTGTTTCGACTGATCCAAGCCATAGTTGAAGGTGTGAGTGTTACCCCGTTTATCGGTGATCGACTTGAGATTTGTGTGGTAATGGTAGGTATAACGCCATTTTTGCGGATCGGTCTTGTCGATTTCCTCTTCGACGGCCGTTTCATAACTGTAGCCGGTGAAAGTCTTGTCGGGGTATGTCACGCCAGTCAGCTTCCAGGCAGCCAAATTCCCGCCAGAAATCATGTATTCGTTGGGGGCGTAAGCATAGTTGAACACGGTCGTATTGCCCAAGTTGTCAGTGATCGACTCCACACGGCGAGAATCCGCACTCCGTTTGATGACCAAGAACTGGCCCTCGCGGTCTGGAGAACTGATCTGCCGTGGGATGAGCGTCACATGATTGGGAACACCGGGCGCGCTGTCGTAATCGTATCGGAGACGGACGTTGTAGCGGTCACGTGCCTCCGCAAGACGCCAGTAGGTGTGGCGGCGAATTTTGGTGCTGCCTTCCACGCGATCTGTCGAGTACATGAACCATGTTTTTGCGCTTCCGTAAGTGAGGATGCTTCCAAATTTTTTCTGAAGCGTGAATGTCTCACCGTTGCGGGTGAGTTTGTTCAGATAGGTTTTGTTATCCACGCGGGTCGATGGCCACGGGAAAAAGTTTTGCAGATCGTATGTCCCGAAGCGCTGAGGCCGGCCTGTCTCATCAACCACGTTGACAGCAATCGGATCACCGCTGTCGTCACCCATGGTCTCGACGACCTCGACATAGGAGCAAAGATTCGATGACCAACCGACGCCGAATGGAAGGTCAAAGCGCTCGTGGGGACGCAGACCAGAACGGCTGTTAAACCCGGTTTCCGTAGAGCTGAGACTCGCCTGGAGCACCAAGTCGGAAGCACCCAGCTGCGTGTAGTGGAATGTAGTGTCATGAGTGAGGTTCAGATTGAACGCGTCGATGAAGGTTTCCTCTTTGGCCAAATCCCGTTCCTCTTCCTGTTCGGGTTTCTCATCCGAAAGAGGGCGACCGTTGAGGGCGACTTTGCGATGGCGTGGACCCACCGCGTCCCCACCGCTGTAGCTGGTTGCCCAGGAAAAGCCGTTCAGAGGGATGAGGTAGGCGGTCTTATAGCTGATTAGCTGGGGATCGACATCGTTGGAAAAAGTTGCCAGCGGATCACTGAGAGGATCCATTAGCAATCCTTCAAGATCGCACAGCATGAACGGGGAGCCCGGCGCGGGCATGACCGCCGCCCAGTAATCATAATCCGCAGTTTCATCATCTGCATTACCCGGAATGTTGTCATTGCCGTTCAGCCAGTCCGGATTCGTAGCGACGTGCTCCAATTGGATTTCATGGTAATCAGAGGTGTCGAGCGGCAGCTCAAAAGGCTCGGAAACCACGCCAAAATCCGGAGCTACCACTTGTTTCTTGCCGATTCGCAGCCGCCAACGTTCGGAATGGCTTCCCGAGGAATCGCCAACACGAGGGATCACGATCGGCGACTTGTCTCCTCCCCCCTTCAGTATCGTACCAAGGTTGCCTATCGGAAAGTATGAGCCATAGCTTTCATCGCCATAAAAGTCCGCAGGGTCCAGTGGCGTGGAAGACTCATCGGTGGGACTGGTCCCATAATCGACTTCGCCCATGTCACTGACACCATCGCCATCTGTATCGGCGTTGTTTGGATCGGTGCCATGGATCATTTCCTCGAAGTTCGGAAGTCCGTCACCATCATAGTCGGATTCATTGATGGCTGGTGTCGCCGTATTGTCCACCATGGATGGAATGCTGGCGTTGTTGGGATCAACCCGCCCAGCCCAGAAGAATTTAGCCTCCCAGCAATCATCAAAAAGGTCAGCGTCGCTATCAAAGTAGTTGGGGTCTGTCGCACCGAAAACCTTGAGCGCGCCATCAAATATCGCCTGACCAGCCAGCTCCTCTGTATTTTTCAAGCCATCGCGATCATTGTCCACATTACGAAACGACGGATTACTCCCACTGTTGAGTTCATCGCAGTCAGACATGCCATCTCCATCCGTGTCTGTGGTGGTGACGGCGGTCATCTCAGTCAAGCTGAGGTTACTTGCTATGCCAAGCCGATCGATTGAAACTCCAACCGCCGGAATGGAAATCACGCCGGTGCTTGACTTGGTTGCTCCTATTAGGATATAACCTACATTCGAATCGCCTCCAGGTACATTCCCAAAGTAGGTATAGCCATCCGTGGGAGCGATCAGCGACAACTGGACACCGTTGACCATACACCAACGTTGATCCGTGGATCTTGACCCATTGCTGTTGAACGCGAAATGATTCCACTTAGTAACATCAAATTGCGCAGGCAATAGCCATTCGGCATATAAATGTGGCCCAGTCCCGTATAAGCCACCCCATCCATGTAACCGCATGATCAGGCCACTAATGCTTGTATTCTTGATGGAAGTGCCTCTCACCAGTGACAACTGGATCTCAGGCGGCACATTGACCGATGCCAGAGTGTAGTTTGTGGCAAAGACGCTGAAGATCGGCACGACCGCACCCTGCGCTGGAAGCGCTGAAAACTTGGTGGCGAATGACAAATTCCAAATTTGGTGATTCTCCCAGAAGTTATCTGGATGAATCTCCAAATACCGGGCACCTCCACCAACGGATACCGACTTCCCAAGCATACCCGACGTCTGGTTCCATGAAGCAGCGCCCTGCGCGAGTGGCATCGCTGACGCCACGCGGCCGTTTTTCCTGCCTGTGTAGCGCTTGTTGGTAGCATCGAACGTTTCGAAATCCCAAAAATCACGAATCTTGGCCGTAACCGTTGTTGCCGCAAGCGGCCAATCCGGTTCCGTAATGAATTGGTTGACCAGAGGATTGGTTCCAGCGACCACCTCATCTTTATCACTTGCTCCATCCCCATCCGTATCACGATTTTGCGGATTAGTTCCATGAATAGCCTCCTCGGAATTGGATAGTCCGTCACCATCAGAGTCAACAATGACAGTGATCCCAGCCTCAATGCATGCATTCCCGGCGCGTCCTTCGATGGTTGCAGTTTGACCGTAAAGCGACTGCATCAATCCGATCAATAATAGAATTCGTGGTATGGTCATGTGAGAAGTCAGTTGGCTTTGAAGTACACGGCAACCTTTCCTTCCGAATCGGTTCTAAGTGTCAAGGAGGGGTCCGGCGCGGCCCCAGAGGCGATTTTCAGGCCACCGATGATTGGCGCCAGATGATTCAAATTAACCGGAGCATTCACGCGGGGATTTGCCCCGACTGTGACTCGAAACACCAAAGGATCCAAAGTTTGCTGCCCCTTATGAATGATCTGATCCGCCCCGGAGACCAGTGTGATGACGGGCAGCTGACCATTGTAATAATCACGTGGGTCAGTCAAAGAGGCATACTCTTGATAGTCTGTCTGACCATCACCGTCCAAGTCACTAACACCCCCTTCAAGCGTGATCAGGTTTTGGAACATTGCAAATTCGAAGCCATCTGGAATTCCATCCTTGTCAAGGTCACCGGGGCTAGACAACTCTTGGATATCATGTGGATCCAAGACCTCGGAATAGATCCTAACTTCATCCAACATGCCAACGAACGCGTTTACTGGGTTAAAAGTAGTGAGAGATAGATGACGCTGCCCGATTGCGAGGGAATCCACCACCAATGAGCCGCCGGGTGCGTTTTGTGGGACACCGCACGCCAATCCATCCACATATAGCGACACCTGGCCCGCCATGGAATCACGTGTGATTGCCAGATGATGCCATAATCCATCAACCAAGTTGCGTCCGTAGGTCCAAGTTCTTGATACTCCCCCTCCAGAATGAAAGCGGATGATGGAATTGTTCTCAAGACTGATTGCGATCTCAGACATCGCGCTGGATTTAGCCGCATTTAGCAATGTCTGACTGGCTCTGAGGGTTGAGGTTTTGAACCATATACTAATTGTAAGATCCGATTTCGCATGGATCGTTGATGCTGGAGCCATGACCACGCCGGATCCGCCATCAAATTGGAGAGCTCCCCTTTCCACTCCACCAGCGGGAACCCAGCTGACGCCCCCTTGGACCTGAGTAGGCAAATTCTGTAAAAAACTGCTGTCTGCTGCAATAATCCCAGATCCATCGTCCAGCCTCAAATGCAGCCTCTGATCTACTGATAGCCGATCACCGTATCCATCCGCATCTGAGTCAACTTGGTAGGCACACAAACCCAGTTGGGATTCAACCAAATTAGATACGCCGTCACCATCAAAGTCGTCCCAAGGATGGAGCAGTAGTTGTGTGATATTGCCGGATCCGTCACCGCTATCAATCAGCAATTGCTCCCATGAATCGGAAAGCCCGTCATCGTCACTATCTTCGTAGATATCCGGCACTCCGTCAGCGTCGCTGTCGATTAAGGGGGATGCCGGATTGCTGCCTTGCTGGAATTCAACCAGGTTGGTCACAGCGTCTGAATCTGCATCTCCCGATCCATGATTGCTTGTAAGATCGCCAAACCAGAAGCGCTCCCAATCATCAGGCAATCCGTCTTTGTCCGAATCTATCAAAACACTTGGATTGGTTCCCATCATCCATTCATGAAGATGGGTAATTTTGTCACCATCCGCATCACTCAGCCCTGAGTAATTTAAATAGCCAAACCATTGGTATTCCCATTCATCCGGAACACCATCGGCATCATCGTCTGTCACTCGGGTTGGATCCTTATCATAGAACCACTCAACCCGGTTCGAGACACGGTCCGCGTCATATCCACTATCTCCTGTCTGACTGGTGATGTTGCCGAACCAGAAAATCTCCCAGTCGTCGGGCAGACCATCGACATCCGTGTCTAAATTGCTCAATGGATCGGTGTTTTTCCCCCACTCAGCACCATTGCGCACCCTGTCGCTATCAGGGTCCGAGATTGCCGAATAGTCGGCTGTGTTGCCGAAATGATGGCGTTCCCAATCATCAGGAAGAGTATCATTATCAGCATCCAAAGCGCTCATCGGATTGGATCCCATGAGCATCTCATCTCTGTTACTGACTTTATCGCCGTCCGCATCGCCACCGGCCGCCTGATTTTCGATACTACCAAACCAGGTAATCTCCCATGAATCCACTAAACCATCTTGGTCTGCATCAGTTTGGATCAGGTATTCCACGGGAGGTGACATACCGATCTGGTTCTGCATGTCAGTGACGATTGCATACACGTGGTGATTTCCGCCGACTCTGTTGGACACGGATACACTCCATGGCGGAGCACTGCGGGTCGCAACCAACAGCCCTTGGTCATAGAATTCCACTTTCTGGATGTTCGCGACGCCGTCCGCATCATTCACTGTTGCTGTCAAACTCACGACTCCCGGAGAGAGTGACTGGGTTACACTTACAACAACCGTGATATCAGGCGGATTGGGAGTGACGTCAAAACCAGTAATGACAGCAACTGGCAGCTGTACGGGAGTGGTGGATGCAATGCCGTTAGCCAGCTGGCCATTCGCGTTGTATCCCCACGTGTAAACCGTTCCGTCCGAAGCTATTGCCATGCTGTGGTTATTGAGGCCGGTGCCGCCCGCTGCAATGCGAACGATATTGGACAAGTCTCCGGTTCCGGATGGATTCATGACTTTGGCGGCATAACCACGGCTTGTGACTGAGTTGTCGCCAAGTGCCCCATTTCCATTGTAGCCCCAAGCCCACACGTTCCCATTGTTATCCAATCCAAGGGTGTGTGAAGAACCAGCCGCAACTGAGACGATTCCCTCCAACGGCACTCCACCGGTTTTCACGACCTCCACCGGGTAGGTTTTGCTGGCGGATGCGGTCAAATTGTTACCAAGGCGGCCATATTGCTGCTGCCCTGAACAGAAAACCCTTCCTTGCATAGCCGCGTTGGTCACATTCCAACGCACAATGGCGGCATGGCTCTCGCCACACGAAACATCCCATGCGTCGGAAATGTAGGTGGTTGAGTTCAGTTTCACCTGTAGCGCTCTAGATTTGGAGGTCGTAGAGCCCAAACCCAGTTGTCCACTGCTGTTTGCCCCCCATGCCCATACATTCCCTGTACCCGACGATATGGCCAGCGCGGAACCTCCATATGCCGCGATACGGGAGATCCCGGCCAGAGGGATGCTGCCACTGACACCCTGGAAAACTTTTCCTGCGTAGCGGCGGCTGCCAGATGTTAAGCCGTCTCCAAGACGCCCTGATGTTTTGCTGCCCCAAGCATAGACCTCTCCGGCCTCGGATAAAGCAAGCGAAAACCCATCACCTGCCGCCACTGCGATGCAGTCAGTTAAGTAATCGGTGAGAACTGTGCCTTTTATGACTTGCACTGCCGATAACCTGTTTGTGATAGAATTATCACCTAGTTGCCCGGTAGAGTTCTGGCCGTAACACCAGACAGTTCCACCACTCTTCAAAAATACGCTATGGTTCAGGCCTGCCGCAACCATACGTGCGTCACCTATCATTTCCAATGCATATCTTGATGCAATAGGGGATGTGATGTTTGCAGCGAGGCTTGAATCATTTCCAAGCCTGCCATTTGTCTGGAGTCCCCACGCCCATACTTCTCCCGGGGATTTCATCGCCAGCGAGTGAGCACCTCCTGCCGAAATATCACCCAGTAATGCGTATGATCCCGTCGCAGTCGCGCTTGTTTCTGTCCCAATCCAGGATTTGGCTTTAACCGTCACATTCCTGCCAATCGAGATTGCATCTCCCGAAGCGATCACAGGATCAAACTTCGTAGGCGTGAATCCGTTGAGTGTGTAGTGAATTTCCGCTCCAGGAGTGTTATTCGTGATGGTGAGCGGAAAAACTGCCAGTGAGTCCCCGTCAGCCGGACTCAAATTCGGAGCCAAAACCTCAGCACCCAACATTGATGAGGAAATCACCAGCAAGTTCATGACTCGGCTGCATAGCGAATATTTAATGGGAATGTTCATGTTGGTATTTTTTCCAGCAAACTTGATATGGAACTTTTTCACCGCGATAACGAATATTGGGGATTAACTTGGAGCAGAAGTGGAGCAACGGAAATAAAACGCATGGTTAGCTACGGGATCCTGAACCGAAAAAAATCTTGAGCAGGCGGGGTGAATCCTCTTGGAGCAGACGGGAAAGCGCCCTCACCTTCTCATCCGCCTGGAAAATTCTGTGGTGATGCTCAGCTCTATCATTTTAGCAACATGCGGCGAGCGGCGGAAAGATTCATAAACGGCTTCTATCCAATAACAATTAACAAATTCAATATGAAAAATCATTTTTTAATGATTTTTCATGAGAGGCCTATCAAGATGGATTCCGCAGACTCCCCCGCCGCTTTGACTTCCACTAAATGGGTCAAATCACACAGATTAACATCGCCGGGCAGGCGTGGGTGGGGGTTACCCGATTTTCAGAAATTGTGAGACCTGTTGGGCGAGCCATTCTTCCGCATCCCATGGCACGCGGTGGCCGGAAGCTGGTGCGATCACAAGTCTGGCGTGTGGGATTTTTGCGACTGCGCGCTCGGCCACTTCGCGAAATTTCGTGTCGTTTTCCCCGACCACCCAGAGGACGGGAATCGTGATTTCGTGGAGTTGATCCCAGAGTGGCGCTTGGGTTCCGAGCGACCAATCGACAAAGCTCCGGGCGATTTCCCGGCGGCGCATGACGAGACTGCCGGAGGCCTGCGAATTGCGGATCGTTTGATCGTCGAGGATTGCTTGGGCGTTCCATGCATTCAGAAATTCCTGCCAATTCCCCATCAGTGCTTGGCTGGCCCAAGCGGCATCGGCAGCCCGGCGGTTTTCCCGCTCGGCCGCGGATTCCAGCCCCGGGTGGGTGGAAACAATGACCGCGGCTTGCCATGGATGACCTTTTTCTAACAAAGAATGCAGCGCCAAGCGGCCACCCATCGAGTAGCCGAGCAGTGCCCGCCCCTTGCCTCGCCCCTCGCCGCCCGCGTCGGCGTTGAGGGCCGCGCCGAAGTCCTCAAGCGGCATCGGTTGGCATTCCAGAAATCGCCACAAATCTACGGCCCGCGTGCTGGTTTTCGCTTCAGCGAGTCGTTTTGCGAAGTTGCGGAAATCCGCTGCCATGCCGACGGCGCCGTGGAGGCACCAGCATTCCATCGGGCCCGCCTCGCGACGTTCGTCCGTCAGTTTCGAGCACTGGATCACGGGGTGGGGATTATCTCACGGAGTTCGGCGGGAAGTTTGTCCAACAACTCCGTCAGGACGGGGATATTCGCCTCGCCCAGCATGATGAAAATCAACGCCGCAATCGAGAGCTGCGTCAGCAAGAAGGACAGCCAATAGAGAATCGCCAGTGCGATGCCCGCACCATCGATTTTCTTGTGATAGGCGTAGCCCGGTGGGCAGGCGAAACACCGGTAGCCAATCCATAAATTGAGCGCTGGAACGAAAATCCCGAAAAACCACCAACGGCTCATTCCTAAATTCACCAGCCGCATCAGCATGAAATAAATGATGAAGATCACAGGCAACAAGGCGGCGGCAAGTTCGATGTATTGCATGATTTCCGGCCCCAATTGAGGCCCGAGGAACGACGCGATGAGCTTGTAAAGCGCACCCCAGATGAGTGGGAAAATGCAAGTCATGAAGAGGATGCTCCGCCTGCGAGCGCCGGGCCAATCGCCTTCCTTGCTCATCACCTCGGCCACGGTGTCCTCATGCTCCAAGGTATCCGCAATACTCGCCCCGCCCGCTGCCGATGACAGCGTTTTCTGCGATTCCGGCGCATCTCCTTTGTCAAACAACCCGTTAATTTTTCCAGCAGCTTTCCACTCTTCCATTCCTTGCTTCCAGACCATGTCCAACCGCGGATTCAGCCCGGCCACCCGCGCCTTCGCCTGCAACTCGGAAAATGCCACCGGCCCGAGGCGTTCGCCCTCACGCGTGTAAAACCATTTATCCTGAGTATCTTCAGTCATGCCTCCTGATTATGCAATCCTCCGAATGGTGTCAAACGCCGTCCATCATGGAACCCGTGATAGAATCCAGCCGCTCTGACGGTAGCGGGCGAAGTGAAAATTCTTCCGCTCGCCCTGTTCCTCGCCCTCCCGCTCGCCGCGGCGGATCTGCCGTCGCTCGATGCCATGAAATCCGCCGCCGACAATTTCCTCGGCACGCTTGATGACGCCAAGCGTGAAAAGTCGTCCTTTGCCTTCACTGACGAGTCGCGGGAGCATTTCCGCTTCACTCCGCAAAAACGGACCGGGCTCGCGTTCAAGGAAATGGACGCCGCCCAGCGTGCCGCCGCGGAAAAGCTGCTCAAGAGCGCCCTGAGCGAAACTGGCCAGCTCAAGGCCATGCAAATCATGACGCTTGAGGGTATTTTGGCGGATCTCGAAAAGCGCCCGGAGTATCGCGATCCCGGCAAATACCACATTTCCATTTTCGGCAAACCCGGCGATGCAAGCGGCTGGGGATGGAAAATCGAAGGACACCATCTGTCGCTCAACTACACCATTCTCAACAACCGCCAAATTTCCGTCACCCCGTCATTTTTCGGGGCGAATCCCGCCGAAGTGCGTGAAGGTGCCCACAAGAATCTCCGCGTCCTCCAAGCCGAAGACGATCTCGCCCACGCCTTGCTCCAAAGCCTTTTGCAACAAGGCAAGAAGGACGTCGTTTTTAGTGAAATGGCCCCGGCGGAAATCCTCACCGCCGAGAACCGCAAGGCCACGGCTCCCGAAATCGTCGGGCTTCCGGCTAGCAAGATGTCCGACGGTCAGAAAAAAGCGCTGCTCGAACTGATCTCCGCATACACCGGGCGCCACCGCGATGACCTCGCGGCTGCCGACATGAAAAAAATCGAGGCTGCGGGGATCGACCAGATCCGCTTCGGCTGGGCCGGCGGCACCCAGCGCGGCGAGGCCTGGTATTACCGCATCCAGGGCCCCACGTTTTTGATGGAAGCCGCCAACACCCAGAATCAGTCCAACCACATCCACGCCACTTGGCGCGATTTTCAAGGCGACTTCGGCCGTGACATGCTTTCCGAACACTACCACCAGCACGAGCGCCACTAAAAGTCATTGAGCCTCGAGCCTCTTCTCTGATTGAGTCAACGCATCGGAATAAAGAATTTTCATCACCGCCAAGACGCCAAGTGCGCCAAGGAAACTTTAAAAATATGACCGAGGGGAGAGGTTGGCCGCGGGTTGAGAAAATTTCTAATCCCCAATTTCCTCTCTGAACCTTGGCGCACTTGGCGTCTTGGCGTTTCATCCAAAATTCTTTGATCCAACGGCTGTGATTTCTCCGTCCTTGCGTGATTCCAAGCCGCACGCTAAATCCGCGCCGCCATGGCCGCCATCAACTCCAATTTCCTCAAGCTCAAAGCCGGATACCTGTTCCCTGAAATCGCCCGCCGGGTGCGCGTTTACACCGAACAGAACCCCGATAAAGCCGCTCGCATCATCCGTTGCGGCATCGGCGACGTGACCGAACCGCTGCCGCCCGCGGTGGTCAAGGCGATGCATGAAGGCGTGGATGAAATGGCCGACCGCGCCACGTTCAAAGGCTATGGCCCGGAGCAAGGTTACGAGTTTCTCCGCCAAGCGATCGTGGACAACCAATTTGCCAATCTCGGCATTTCCGCCGATGAGGTTTTCATCTCGGATGGATCGAAGTGCGACACCGGCAACATCCTCGACATCTTCGGCAAGGGCAACGTCATCGCCATCACCGATCCTGTCTATCCGGTTTACGTCGATACCAACGTGATGGCTGGCAACACCGGCGACGCTGATGAAAAAGGCGCTTACGCTGGCCTGCTCTATCTGCCGTGCAATGCCGCGAACCAATTCGTCGCGGATGTGCCCAAAGAGCACGCCGATCTCATCTACCTCTGCTTTCCGAACAACCCGACCGGTGCTGTGGCCACCCGCGCGCAGCTCGAAGCCTGGGTGAAATACGCCAAGGCCAACGACGCCATCATCCTCTTCGATGCCGCCTACGAAGCCTTCATCCAAGACCCGGAAATCCCGCGTTCCATCTTCGAAATCGAAGGCGCGCGTGATTGCGCCATCGAGTTCCGCAGCTTCTCGAAAAACGGTGGCTTCACCGGCGTCCGTTGCGCATACATCGTCATCCCGAAAACCGTTAGTGGCAAAGCCGACGACGGCAGCCGCATCCCGCTCCACCAACTTTGGAGCCGCCGCCACAGCACCAAGTTCAACGGTGCTTCCTATCCCGTTCAAAAAGCCGCCGCCGCTGTGTTTTCACCTGAAGGAAAACAACAAGTCTCCGCGCTCATCGAGCACTACATGGGCAACGCCAAACTCCTCCGCGAAGCCGCCGCCGCTGCCGGACTGCCCGTCTTCGGCGGTGAAAACGCGCCTTACGTCTGGGTCGGTTGCCCGGCCGGTCTTAGCTCGTGGGACATGTTCGATAAAATGTTAGGCGAGGCCCAAGTTGTCATCACCCCCGGCTCCGGTTTCGGCTCCGCCGGCGAAGGCTACTTCCGCATCTCCGCCTTCAACTCGCGGGCGAATGTCGAGGAAGTCTGCCGGAGATTGAAGGCGCTGGTGGCGTGATGCACTGGAGCGCGGAATTCATTCCGCGTGAAATATTTCAACGCAGTGTTGCGATTGTTATGCGTCTCTTTAACGCAAGGAGTGGCGAAACGTGTTCGCCGATGCCCATGAGGTGCCAATGGAACGCGCTTCGCTCAAATCATTGGCTTCTCATGGGCCTCGCGGAATGAATTCTGCGCTCCAGTTCGTGGAAGGTGGCTTGATGTAAAAAAAGTAGTCCAGGACTTCAGTCCGTTCTTCGCGCAGCAGAAACGGACTGAAGTCCATTACTACAATATCGCTCAGCGGAGCGCCACCGGCTTGCCTGTGGCGATGGATTTTTCCTCGGCCTCGCAGATGCGGACGGCGTTGAGGGCGTCTTCGGGGGTGACGATGGTGGGAGCTTTGCCTGCGCGGATGCTTTCGATCATGTGGCGCAGTTCGCCTACGTATCCATCGTCGCCCTTGATCTTGAGGGTCTTCGGATTTTTGCCCTCTTCAAACACGCGCAGCGCCTCGGTTCCGCGGGATGAATCGAAGTCCACCGTGGCTTTCTCAAAGTTGATCGTGTAGGACATGCCGAACCCGTGGCCTTTGGTCATCAACCAGGTGCCTTCGGCGGAAACCACCGCACCGCAGTCGACATCGTATTGCGCCACCACGTGGTCGATCGCGCCGCTGAAGCGCGTGATGCCACGGGCGAAAACACTTTTCGGCAGGCCAAAGACAAACTGGATGAAATCGCTGTCGTGAATGTGCAAATCTAGCAAAGCGCCGCCAGAGTTCTTGCCGTCGAAGTAGCTCGCCGTGTTCCAACCCGGGCTTTCGGAAACCCGGCGGAATCGTGCGGCGAGCACTTTGCCGTAGCGTTTGTCGGCCACCGCGTCCTTGAGCCACGACCAACCGGGCCAGAAGCGCATGCACATCGCCGGCATCAGGAAACCTTTCGCGCTCTTGGCCGCCTGCACGATTTTGCGGCATGCCACCGCATCTCGAGCCATCGGTTTTTCACACACGACATGTTTGCCCGCCTTGAGCGCGGCCACCGCCATCGGCACGTGCAGTGGCGTCGGCACGCACAGGTCGATGAGATCCACATCGGGATCGGCCAGCAGGAGTTCGTAATCTTGATAGGCGCGCAGTTTCGGCCCGAGGACCAAGGCGTCCGCGCCGTGGATGTTGCCACCCACACCGGGGATGATGCCATTGACCGGCTGGCGGACGGCATCGCACACGGCGAACACCTTCGCCCCGCGGATTTTTTGATAGGAGCGCAAGTGCGTCACACCCATGAATCCAAGGCCGACGACGGCGACGTTCACGGGGCGGGAGGATGAGGGCTTTGTTTTCATAAGAAAAATCAGTTAGGGAAGTGAGTTGACATATTTCACCGCAGTGCGGATGTCTTCCACGCGCTGCGTACCCGCTTCGCGCTCGATGCAGGCGTCTCCATGGAATCCGAGTTCCTCCAGCGTGGCGAATAACGCCTTCCAATCTACTTCTCCGGTGCCGACCACCACTTCCTCGCCCCACGTGCCGGGCACTTTCGTTGCATTCGCGTCCTTGATGTGCACTTGGCGGATCCATGGACCCAGTTCGCGCATCGCGGCGATCGGGTCGCCCTTGCCATAGAGCAGCATGTTGGCGGGATCGAAATTCACGCCGACGTTATCGCAAGCGAGGCGCTCCAGAAACTCCCGCAGTGTGTCCGCGCTTTCTTGGCCGGTTTCCGTTGCCAGTGCGATACCGCGTTCCGCGAACCATCCGGCGATTTCGCGGATGCGTCCGGTGAGTTTCACGGTGTCCGGATCGGCGGGATTGTGAGGTAGGAATCCGGCGTGGAAGGTGACGAGTTTGAGGCCCATTGCTTGCGCGATATCGGCGCAGGCGAGGATGTGATTTTGGTTCGCCTCCCACGTTGCATCCGGCACCACGCCGCCGGTTTCGCGGATGGTTTCCAGCGTCGAGTAGTCTTCGCCGATGGTTCCGAACATGCCGGAAACGATCTCCACGCCGCGCGAGGCGGCTGCTTGGGCGAAATCGCCCCACACTTCCGGCGACTCGCGCAAGGGATCGAGATTCAGCTGCAACCGGGAAATTCCGGTTTGCTCTAACTTAATGAACAACTCCTCCGGAGAGGAAGGCTGCATGGACCAACTGCAAACGGCAAGGCGGGCGGAAATGGCGGACATGGATGAAAAGGAACTGGATCGGCCAAAACCATGCGTCGCCTAGGCCGTCCCGCGCAACCCCTTTGTCGCAATCCTCTCAAGTCGCATGGATTGGGAAACCGCCGTGTGATCACTTCATGGAAGCGATGATCTGGTCGGTGAGGACTTGGACGAGCTTTTCGGCTTCGGGATCGAGCTTGGTTGAGGAGCTTGGTGCTGCGGATTGGTCGGGAACGCGGCAGACGGTGCCAGGTTGGAACTCGGCGTTGTCGCAGAGTTGGCATTCGGTCCAGTTGGCGCGTTTGTCGTCCATGCCGAGGGTTTTGCGCAGTCCGATGAGTTCTTTGGCTTGGCCGCCGGTGATGGTGAGGAGTTGGCCGCCTTTGAGTTGGGAAGCGACCCAGACGGTCTTGCAGTAAGACTCGACGTTTTCCATTTTCCAATAGGCGTCTTCGATGTCTTTGCCCCAAGTGATGACGCCGTGATTGACCATGAGCACAGCCATGTGATCAACGGCGGCATTGCCGACGACTTCAGCGTTGGCGGGCGAGCCGGGAGTTTGGTATTCCGCCATGCCGATCTGGCCGAGGAAAACTTCCGCCTCGGGGATCATGCAGGTCGGCGGTTGGACACCGGCGACGGCGAAGGCGGTGCCGTGCGGTGGGTGCGCGTGGCAGCAAGCCTTGGCTTTGGGCTGTCGCTTCATGATGGCAAGGTGAGTCATGCACTCGGAGGTGCGCTTGTATTTGCCTGCGAGTTGGGTGCCTTCCATGTCCACGAGGCACATTTGCTCAAGTGTCATGAACCCTTTACTAACCAGGGTGGGGGTGCAGAGCACGAGGTTGTCACCGACGCGGATGGTGAGGTTGCCGCCATTGCCATCGGTGTATTCGCGGGCCCACATGCGCTTGCCGATGTCGACCATGCGTTGCTTGATCTCGACGATCGCGGGCGAGTTGAAGAACGCGGCGATTTCAGCAGGAGTTTTCGGGTCTTTGCCTGGAGTCCAGTGGTATTCGTAGTTAGGAAGAATGGGTTCGGCGAAAGCGGCGGCAGCGGGGGCCGCAGAACCGGCACCAAACACCGAGCCCAGACCATCGCGCAGCACGTCTTTGGCGGAAGGGGTGAGGATCGCTCCGGCTGGGATGTCAGCGGCGGATTTTCCGGATTTGAGGAGGTTTTCGATATCGGCGGCGGTGAAGACTTTCTTGCTCATGGGATTCAGTGCTTGGATGAGGTGGAAATGACGGGTTCGTAATTTAAAGATTCAAAAATAGCGACGGTGATGGCGTCGATGGGAATGTCGTAATCAAAAGGGGCGGTGGCCTCGGTACCTTCCACGACGCCGACAATGTCACCCTCACCTGCGCCGAGGTCATCATAGGCGACGAGGGAGGACTGGTTGGAAAGCGGCGGTGGCGTCTGGCAGGCGGTGTTGAAGTTCTCGGCATCGAGGGGATTGCACATCAGCCACCGGCCACCTTTGAAGGAGGGGTCTTGAATGCTGAGGGTGACTCGGCCGATGACTTGGCAGACGCGCATGGTTAGAAGGTAGATGCTGAAAAGCTGAAAAGCTGAAAAGCTGAAATTGGAGGGTGTAAGCTCTGTGGGTGGTTTCCAGAGAATGGTCGAAAATGAGGTGTCATGATGTCTTATTTCAGTGTTTCAGCTTTTATTCAATCAATGACTCCTTGGATGAAGTTGCGGATGGGAGATTTCTTATCGTGGACGAGGTGGCGTGCGCCGACGCCGTCGGTGGAGACGAAAACTTTCGAGTGTAGGCCAGCGCCGAAAAGGTCGATGGCGACCATGGGAGCGCCCCCAGGATTTCCTGCGGCATCAAGGGCCTGGCAGAGCAGCATTTTGAAACCCTTGAGTGACGGGTGTCCATGGCTGCTAACGGCGTGGCCGACGACTTGGGCGGGGATCATGTGGGTAAAAGCTGAAATGCTGAAATACTGAAAAGCTGAAATGAAGATCAGATGAAATGAAGATCAGATGAAATGAAGATCAGATGATTCGGAGGTTTTCGACTAGGACGCAGCGGCGGATGCGGGTGAAGGTTTTGGGAGTGGTGATGCCTTCGCCGGTGGTGGTGGCGATGGAGTAGGAAAGATAACCTTCACCACCGAGGCCGAGGCCGGCGACGGATGGGCCGTTTTTGACGAAGATGGTGGTATCCATTTCCTTGGCCATGTAAGTCATGTGATTGACGTCGCGGGTGTGGATGATGGCGGAGTGGCGGTAGTTGTGTTCGGCGCGTTTGGCTTCGCGGACGGCAGTCTCGAAGTCCGGGCAGGAAACGATGGGCATCATCGGCATCATTTGCTCTTCTTGAACGAATGGATGGTCGGCATCGGTCTCGGCAAAGAGCATTTGGGTGCCGGCGGGAATGGTGGCTCCTGCGTGCTGTGCGAGCACGGCGGGATCGGCACCGACGAGGGCGCGATTCACGGAGGCGTGTGAGCAGCCACCACCTTCGCCGGGCTTGAAGGTGAATGCGGCGGCCGTGAGTTTCTCCAGCTGTTGCGCATTGATGCGGGCGGCACCGGCTTTGGTGAGTTCCTCACAGAATTTGTTGAAGACCGGGGCGACGACGAAGACGACTTTTTCGCCGATGCAGAGCAGGTTGTTGTCAAACGCGCCGCCTTCGATCACGTTGCGGGCGGCACGGGCGAGATCGGCGGTTTCATCGACGACGACGACCGGGTTTCCAGGGCCGGCGCAGATCGCGCGCTTGCCGGATTTCATGGCAGCGCCGACGACGGCCGGGCCACCGGTGATGGCGAGCAATGGGATGAGCGGGTTCTTGCAGATGGCGTCGAACGATTCGAGGGTGGGTTGCTCGATGGTGGTGATGATGTTATCGACACCGAGTTCGCGGAAGATCGCCTCGTTGTAGGCGCGCACGGCCATGGCGGCACTGCGGGCGCCGCCGGGGTGTGGATTGAAAACGATCGAGTTTCCGGCGGCGACCATGTTGATCACGTTGCCGGTTAGAGTGGGAACCGAATGGGTGACGGGCAGGATGGCGCCGACCACGCCAAAGGGCGCGTATTCTTCAAGCGTGATGCCGCCATCGCCGCTCATGGCATAGGGCTGGAGCCACTCGGTGCCGGGAACATTCTTGGTGATGAGGAGCTTGCCGATCTTGTGATCGAGGCGGCCGATCTTGGTTTCCTCCATCTCGAACTTGCCCCATGCCTCAGCATTGCCAACGGCCATCGCTTTGACGATTTCGATGACCTTGGCACGGCCGGCGACTCCGAGTTTCTTCAACTTGAGGTGGGAGTCGTTGGCGGCTTGCGCGGCCTTTTCGACACAATTGAAAACTCCGCGTTCGCCGCCGGAGGAGGAGCCGCAACCGCAGGAGGTTTTAGCGGCGGATGCCGGGGCGGCGGAGGCTTGTGGCTGGCCGGTCGCCAAGCGGGCGACGACGGATTCAACAACGGAGCGGAGAAGTTCTGGATCGATGGTTTTCATTCGAAATTACGAAAGGGGAGTTTGGAAGATCGTTGGTAAATCGGAGTTTGAGGGCGGTGGCTGACTTGAACCACAGATTGCTCAGATTACTCAGATTGATTAGATGGTGATTCTTTTGATTTTGAGGGAGGCGTGTTTGAAATTCAGGAGAAGACCGACGCTTAGTCCTGTGATTTTGAGGTAACCGATCATCTGCGAAATATGGGCGTCATTGAATGCTTTCACTACCTTCGTGTCCACAATGACTGCATTTTCAATGATGAGGTCCGGAATTAGATTTCCAATCGAGCGCTCTTTATAAAACACTGTATGCCGTTTCTGTTGGTCGAAGAAAATACTTTGATCGGCAAACTCGATGCACAACGCGTTTTCATACAGCTTTTCATCAAGACCGTTGCGGAGTTCACGATGAACCTCCATCGCTGCGCCAATAATGCGCTGCGTAAGTTCAACATGAAATCCGTCTTTATTCATAATCTGAGAAATCTGCGTAATCTGTGGTTAAATGCATGGTCCGCTACCGCAGGATCAACCACCTTTATAGAGGGTTTTGCCTTGGACTTCGACGCGGTCGATGATAGCGATGATGGCGGCGTCCACAGGGATGAGTTTGAGGCCTTGGGCGGCACGGGCGGAGCCGCCCTGGCAGAACATGACAAGCTCGCCCTCCCCGGCACCGACGGTATCGATGGCGACGATGGTATTGGCTCCGTCTTTGAATTTGGACGGGTCCTTGTCATCGACCAACTTGGGACGGAGCAGTAGGAGTTTTCTTCCCACCATGAGCTCGTCCTTCTTGGTCGAGACAACTTGTCCAATGACTTCGGCGAGGAACATGGGATTTATCAGTTGAAAGTGATCAGTGAGCAGTGAGCAGTGGAGCGGGATAGACCGAAACCGGCCTTTCCCGCACCATGGCCTGATCACCTCGGGTTTACTTGCGCGGGGCGCGGGCGGCGGCGTCTTTCGGAAGCACGCTATCAATGGCGTCGTCCGGACGGGCGATGACATGGGCGCTGATGACCTCACCGCCAGCTTGTGCGACGGCGGATGCGCCGGCATCAATGGCGGCTTTGACTGCGGCGACGTCACCGGTGACGGCGGCGTTGCACATTGCGTTACCGATTTGTTTCATCGGTCCGACGAGTTCGACGTTTGCGGATTTGAGCATCGCATCAACGCCGACGACGAGGCATGCGAGGCCGCGGGTTTCGAGGAGTCCTACTGCTTGTTTGGCCATTTTAGTGTTTGGTTAGTGATTGGAGGTTGTTGGAGAATAGTCAGGAGAGTTTGCGGAAAACTTCGCGGGCGAGGACAAGTTCCTCGTTGGCGGGGATGACGAAGATGCGGGCGGGGGAATCCGCCGTGCTGATATCGGTCTCGGTGGCGCGGCAGCTTGCGTTTTTCGAGGGATCGAGACGGATGCCGAAGGCTTCGAGATTCGCGCAAACGTGGGCGCGGATGTCGGTGTTGTTCTCGCCAATGCCGGCGGTGAAGACGAGGGCATCGATGCCGCCGAGTTCGAGGATGAAAGCGCCGATCCAGTGGCGGATCGAGTAGGTGAGGGAGTCGAGGGCGAGTTGAGCGTCCGTGTTGCCGGAGTCGGCCGCTTCGCGGATATCGCGGATGTCATTGGAGACACCGGAGAGTCCTAACAATCCTGATTCCTTGGTGAGTTGGCGTTCGGCTTCATCGAGTGAGAGGCCGAGGGTGCGCATGGCGTATGGAATGGCACCGGAGTCGAGCTCGCCGACGCGGTTGTTTTGCGGTAGGCCGCTTTGTGGGGAAAACCCCATGCTGGTGCCGATGGCCACGCCATTGAGAATGCCAGTGACGGAGCTGGAGCCACCGAGGTGGCATGAGACGACGCGGAATGGCTTGCCGGAAATGTCAGCCGGGCCGTCGAGATAGAGGCGGCGGGCGATTTGCGCGGCGTCTTCGCGTTGGCAGAGTTCGGCGGAACGCTCGGCGATGAACTTGTGGCTGGCACCATGGAATCCGTAGCGCCGGATGCCGATGTCACGCCATGTTTTCGGAATCGCGTAATTCGCCGAGGCGGAGCTGATCCACTGATAGAAGGCAGTCTCGAAAAGCGCGACCAGTTTTGCTTTGGGCAACGCCTGGCTAAACTGGCGGATGCCGTTCGCATAGGGCGGATTGTGGGCGGGAGCGACGGCGGCGAAGCCATCGAGCGCATCAATGACCGCCTGATCGGCGATGACGCACCCGCTGAGATCCTTGCCGAGAACCGTCTTGAAACCGACGGCGTCGATTTCATCCGGGCTAGTGATGATGCCATCGCGCTGCAATGTGGCGAGAGCGTCATCAATCACACCGGCGTGATCGGTCACCCGTTCGTAGCCGCCCTTGGCGACAACCTTTTCACCGCTCTCATCCATGTGGAAGAGGCGGTATTTGAAGGAGGTCGATCCGAGGTTGGCGACGAGAACGAGCATCGGGGTAGAAGCTGAAATTTCAGATCAACCAAACCACGTGCCGAACTTCGCGAGGTCGTCGTGTGGGCGTGGGATGACTTGGACTGCGGTGACGGTGCCGAATTTCGAGGCGGCGGAGGCGGCGGCGTCGAGGCCGGCTTTCACTGCGGCGACGTCGCCGGTGAAGAATCCGGTGACAAGGCCGGAGCCGATTTTGTCCCAGCCGGTCATTTTGATGTCAGCGGCTTTGAGAGCTGCGTCAGAGGCTTCAAGGAGGGAGATGAGGCCCTTGGTTTCGAGAATGCCGATTGCTTGTTTGGCCATGGTGGTGAGGAGTTGGAGGTTGTTGGTTAGAAGTTATTGGGAAACTCAGGCGATGCCGAATTGGCTGAGGAGTTCCGCATGTGGGCGGGCGATGACGTGGGCGGAAATGAGTTCGCCAACGCGTCCGGCGGCTTCGGCTCCGGCATCGACGGCGGCTTTCACGCTGCCGACGTCGCCTTTGACGAGCACGGTGAGCATGCCCGCACCGATTTGGATTTGGTTGATAATCTGAACGTTGGCGGCTTTGGCCATCGCGTCTGTGGCTTCGACGCTGCCGACGTAGCCCCTGGTTTCAATCATGCCGAGTGCACTCATAATATTATTTGGTGATGTGGTTGGAGATGGTGGATTGGAGATTATTTGATCAGTTCACAGAAAGTATCGGGCTTGAGGCCGCAGGCGTTGCCTTCGTCGGTATCGATGTGGACTTCAAGTTTGAACGAGGGGTCTACGCGGACTACGAGTTTGTCGAAGGTCATGCCGAGTGGGCCGTGGACCTTGAGTTTCATGACATCGAGGTGTTTCACGCCGTAGTATCCGGCGTCATCCGCATTCATGTGGACGTGCGGTTGGGCGCGGATCACGCCTTCGTCGAGTTTGAAATAACCGTTAGGGCCCATCAGCATGCAGCCGGGAGTGCCTTTGATATCGCCGGACATGCGAACCGGGATATCGAACCCGAGTGAGATGGCGTCGGTGTAAGCGAGCTCGATTTGGTTGAGTGAGCGGCAAGGGCCGAGAATCCGGAGGTTGGAAATCACGCGGCTGCGGGGACCGATCAAGGTGATGGATTCCTTGGCGGCGTATTGGCCATCCTGATAGAGTCCTTTCATCGGGGTCAGCTTGTGGCCCGGGCCGAAAAGCGCTTCGACGGCTTCCTGCGTGAGGTGGCAGTGGCGGGCGGAAATATTAACGAGCAGCGCGTTCGGAGCCTTGGCGGCGGTTGGAAGAGCGAACCCGAGACGGGCATACACTTGCTCGCGCACCAAATGTTCAACGACGGCACGCGGAGTGGATTGTTTGAGCGTTTCGGCCATGGCTTGGCTTTGTTTTTGTGGGATTCGGTTGACAAGTCAATCTAAATTCCCAAAAATTCCCAAAGAAACACAGAAATACACAAAGCTATGCTCGCCATTGAACGCCAACGCCGGATTCTCGATCTTTTGACAGGGGCGGGATCGCTGCGGACGACTGAGACGGCGGAGGCGCTGGGGGTGACGGACGAGACGGTGCGGAAGGATTTTGAGATGCTGGAAAAACGTGGCGAGTTGATTCGCATCCACGGCGGGGCGAGTCGGCCGGAGAAAATCCGGGGGGATTTACCATTCACGCAGCGCCAAACCGTCCGGCGGGAGGAAAAACAGGCGATCGCGCGTTTGGCGGCGAGCCGGATTCAGGCGAACGAAACGATTTTCCTGGATGCGAGCTCGACGGTCCTGACGCTCACCGAGTTTCTGCCGGACCTTCCGCTGACGGTTCTGACGAATGCGCTGAATGTGCTGACGGCGTTGTCTGACCGGCCGAATCTGGATTTGATGTGCACGGGCGGGCTTTTCGATGCGAAATCGCAATCGTTTATCGGCCTGACGGCGGAAAAATCCCTGCAACGATATAATATCCACCGGATGTTTTTATCCGGGAGCGGGCTGCATCCCGAGCGCGGGGTGAGCGAAAGCAACGCCCGCCAAGCGGCCTTCAAGGAACGAGTGGTCGCGAACGCGGAGGACGTGGTGTTCATGGCGGATCACTCGAAACTCGGGCGCAAGGCCTCGTTTTTCTTTGCAGGGGTAACGGATTTAAGCTGCTTGATCACGGATAAGGGCGCAGATCCGGAATTTGTCGCAGGACTTCAGGACCAAGGCGTCGAGGTGTTGATCGGGGAATAGCGAAGCATCTTCAAAACAGGGTGGACTGTAACGTTATGCCCAATCCTCCACACTCAGATTAGGCACGCGGCGAAACTCGCGCGTGTTGTGGGTGATCAGGGTCGCGTCCAGGGCGAGGGCGTGTGCGGCGATGAGCAAATCAAGTGGCCCGATGGTTTTTCCGGATTTTTCCAAAATAGCACGGATGTTGCCATAGTGGTGCACGCAGTCCACTGGATCGAAGGCAAAGCGCTCGAACGGCAGCAGCACCTGCTGCAAGGCAGGGAGCTTTTTTTTGTAACGATTATTCGCGTGCAGACCGTATTCCAATTCGGCCAGACTGATGGCGGAGAGGCCGACGCGCCGTCCGTCGCTGGTTTCTTTGCGACAGCGTTCCCGGATTCGCCTTGCGGAGGCGGCCACGTTCTTTTCCGGCGGGGTGCGGGGATGAATCAAGGCCGTGCCGCGCAGCAGGAGGATGAAGGTGTCCGTGTCCAGTAGTCGGATCATGGCAGGTCGGCGTTGAAATCCCTGACCTGCGTCGCCTTGCGCTCGCGACCTTCCACGGCCTCGAAGAAATCAGCACCCAGACTTCGGCAGCCCTCGTCGAATGCCTCCCACGGGTCGCCCTCACTGATCAGGATTCCTCCGGGCACGCGGGTGAGCCGGACCTCCTTGCCGGAAACCCGAAACTCCTTCGGCAGCCGAATCGCTTGGCTGCGGCCGCTGGCAAAAACTTTAGCGGTGGTAGTCATCAAAAGGTAGTTACCATTGAGGGATGTCGGTGTCAAGTGACGGGACCGTGCGTAGATCAAAGACTCTGTAAAACTCGTCGTGCGTGATAAGTCCCGTGTTTCCATGAATCGCCGGATCGAATCAGGTCAAAAGCTTCAGAGCGTCCGACTCGATCGCCCGGGTTATAGGCGCAACACACCAGGACTGTTTTCTGATCGATCGCGGTGATCGCGAAAATCCTTCGGCGTGGATTCACTTGCCAAACAAAATCATGGATACGCACGATGTTATCCTTGCTCAACAGATGCTTTGGATCTTTGGGGCATATCTCAGGGTCATAGGTGCGCACGGGCCACCTGCCACTTGAAATATCCATCGTAGAGCACGATGCGAGCATGATTGCAAAAGCCAATAGAGAGAGTAGAATCTTCATGGTATTAGCTAGCGAAACTTGATGCGCAAGCACCCACTACCTGGTTAGCACGGCGTCGGAACGTGAGTGATAACGGTTGCTAGAAATTTCTAGCGTTTTTGGTTAGTAAAATCACTTGGTTTGAACTCAAGTGAATTTGATGTGAAAAAATTACCTTCTTCGAACGGAAATGAAACACAGATAAAATTAGTTCCTAGATTGAACACGCCCCCGCTTGTTTGGCCACCGGAGTGAGGGTCTGAGCGTTGGTCTCCTGGATGGAAACGAGCAAAAATCCGCCAAGGAGTGAGAGGGTAAACGCGAAGCGGGCAATGAGACAGGGTTTCATCACCCGGTTCGTCAGCAGGTGACGGATTATTTGTGCGGCTGCACGAATAATCCGTTGTGGCGGTCGGGGGATGTGGACTTTTGACTAAAATGAAGGGAAGTGCGCCGGGGCTTGAAGAGGGGAGTGGGGTTTGTTATCAGGTGCGGGTGTTGATTCGGAACCGCCTTGAAGAACTCTCCGCCTTGGGAGAACCGCTGCATTTGGCGATGGGGGTATTTGATGGGGTGCATGTTGGCCACCAAGCGGTGATTGCGCGAGCGGTGGCGGCGGCTGAGCGCGAGGGTGGGTTGGCCGGCTTGCTGACTTTTGATCCGCATCCGATCCGGGTGATCGCTCCAGGTAAGGCTCCTGCCGCTCTGTTGGCGACGCTCGATCACAAGGCGGAAATCGTTGCGGATTTGGGAGTTCGGTTGTTTTTGCCGCTGCATTTTGATGCGGATTTTGCGGCGATGGAGGCGGGGGAGTTTATTGCGCGACTGACGGCGGCCCCGGTTCGGACGCTTGCGGTGGGCGAGGATTGGCGTTTTGGGCGCAATCGCAGTGGTGATGTTTCGTTGCTTGCGAAGGAGGCCGGGAAACGCGGATTTCGGTTGGAAGCGGTGCCGCCGGTTATGATCGACGGCGACCGGGTCAGCAGCACGCGGATCCGGCAAGCCATCGGCGACGGCAATTTGAAGGCGGCGGCGCGGATGTTGGGTCGGCCTTATTCGGTGAGTGGTACGGTCGTCCCCGGGGATCAACTTGGCCGGACTTTGGGTTTTCCCACGGCGAATCTCCCCACTGGCGACATCCAACTTCCGCCGGCAGGCGTCTGGGCGGTGCTGGTCCGGGATCAGGATGGCCGGCTTTGGAAGGGCGTGGCGAATCTCGGCACGCGCCCGACGGTGGGTGGCGCTGAAAAACGGTTGGAGGTGCATGTGTTCGATTTTTCCGGAGATCTCTATGGCAAGAATCTGGATGTCCAATTTGTGAAACATCTGCGGCCGGAGGAAAAATTCGCCTCGCTTGAGGCGCTTCGTTTGCAGATCGAGCAGGACGCCCGCGCCGCCAGGGAAACGCTCTCCGACTCTTAACCCATCACCCTTTAGCTACTTTTAAATATGGAACTCAACGACACATGGGCCGCTCGTCTGGGCGAAATTCTCGCCGAATTCAACTGCCAGACAGGCACTTTGCACCGGACTCTGCCCGACGGGCAAACGCTCGAACTCGTCTGCCAACTCGGCGTGCCGGATTTCCTCTTGGAAAAAATTTCCGTCATCCCATTCGGAAAAGGCATCGCCGGGGCCGCCGCTGAGCGCCAGGAACCCGTGGAACTCTGCAATCTCCAGCAAGATCTTGGTGGCGTTGCGAAACCGGATGCCCGTAAAACCGGGGTTTCAGGATCGCTGGCCGTGCCGGTTTTCGCCCCGGAATCGGACTCGGTGATCGGCACTCTCGGCATCGGCATGGTCGCGCCGCATGAGTTCACGGACCTGGAAAAGCGCCGCCTTGAAGAAATTGCGCGGGAGATCGCGCTGATTTTCCAAAACAAACGCTAGTGCCGTGATTGACCCGGCGCGGGATGTGATTAAACTCCGGCCATGACTCCCGCAGAATCAGCGACCAAAATTCTCGATACGATGCTCGGGCATCTCGGACTTGCGGCGACTATCGAAGTGCAGGAAACCGACGACGGGCCCTGCCTGCAGATTCACTCGACCGACAGCCAGACGATCATTGGCCGGGATGGCGACCGCTTGGACGACCTGCAATACCTCGTCAACCGCATCCTGCGCCGCCAAATCCCGCAAGCAGACCGCATCAAGGTGGATTGCGAGCATTTCCGGACCATGCGCGAAGATCAGATGGCGCAGGAAATCAAGGAGATCGCGAGTCGGGTGAGAGCCACCGGGAGTTCTCACGAATTGCGCCCGCTCAATGCCTATTACCGCCGGATGGTGCACCATATCCTCGTCGGGGAGGAGGGCATTGAAGCCCATTCGCCTGCTGGCGATGATCGCCTCAAGCGGATCACCATCTCCGCCAAACCACCGTCCACCACCGCCTGATGAAAAAATTTCTCTTCGATTGCGGCACCCGTGACGCCACTGCTTCTATCGGCATTCTCGCGCTGCGCGTGATGATTGGATTGATGATGTTGGTGGGGCATGGCATTCCGAAAATTCAGGCTTTCGCCGTGATGAAGGACAAGTTTTACGTGCCGGATTTTTTCCCGCTGAAATACATGTCGCCGCCGGTGAGTTTGATGACATGCATTGGCGCGGAGGTCGGCGCATCCATTCTGATTATTTTTGGCTTGGCCACACGGCCGGCGGCATTTTTGCTAGGTTTTAACATGGTGGTGGCGGCCTTTGCGGTGCATGGCAGCGCGGTTTGGTTCATGGGACCGGGCGTGATGGTTTCTAAAGAGCCCGCATTGCTCTATCTCGTTCCGATGGTCGCGATCATTCTGGCGGGGGCCGGGGCGTTCTCGCTGGATGCCGGGATTCATCAAGAAAGCAAACGCCGCCGCTGGTAGAATCATGGAAACCCACCGCCTCGTCCTGCCGGGTGATCTCAATCATTACGGATTTTTATTCGGTGGGCGTTTGCTCGCATGGATCGACGAAGCTTCGTGGATAGCCGCCAGCTTGGAGTATCCGCATTGCCAGTTCGTCACCGTGGCCATGGAGGCTGTGGAGTTTCATCACAGCGTGCGCGAGGGCACGATCCTGCGGATCACTTGCACCCGCGAACGCGAGGGAAATACCAGCGTTTCCTATGCCGTGAAAGTGAGTGACGAAAGGGCCGGCCCGCATCCGATTTTTTCCAACCGTGTCACCTTCGTGAGCGTGGATGATGCGGGAAACAAACGCCCGATCCGCGCCTGATTCGCTTTCCGCCGTGCAACAACCGCTCATCGAAACTGTCGATATCGTTCTGCCTCTCGAAACCTCGGAGGATGACAACGCGCGCCGCGAGGCCGCCGCCGCTAAGCTCGGCATCCCGGTCGCACGCATCGGCGGACTTCATCTGCGCAAGCATTCGATCGACGCGCGCCACCGCGCCATCAAGGTGCAACTCCGTCTCGAAGTCGCGCTCGATGGACCGGCGGCTCCTGATGTGACTCCGCATTGGTCCGCTCCGGCACTTCCTGCGAATGCGCGCCGGGCGGTCATCGTTGGCTGCGGCCCGGCCGGCATGTTTGCCGCGCTGCGTTGCCTCGAAAACGGCGTGAAACCCATCCTTTTGGAGCGAGGCAAGGACGCCAGCGCCCGCCGCTTCGATCTGGCTCCGCTTCTGCGCGAGGGCCGCGTGATCGAGGAGTCCAACTATTGTTTCGGCGAAGGCGGCGCAGGCACGTTTTCCGATGGCAAGCTCTACACCCGCGCGACCAAACGCGGACCGGTCGCCCGGATCTACGAGATTTTCGTGGCCCACGGCGCGCCCGCTGAGATTCTAACCGACGCTCACCCGCATATTGGCTCCAATCTGCTGCCCAATGTGGTCAAGGCCATCCGCGCCTCGATTTTGAATGCGGGCGGCGAGGTTCATTTTCAAACCAAGGTCGTCGATCTAGGCATCGTGGGAAACCGGCTCCGCAGCGTCATCACCGCGGACGGTCAGGAAATCCCCGCCGATTCCGTGATCCTCGCCACCGGCCATTCCGCCCGCGATATTTACCGTCTGCTCGCCGCGAAAAACATCCTGCTGGAGTCCAAAGCGTTTGCCGTCGGCTTTCGGATTGAGCATTCGCAGCCGTTCATCGACCGCACTCAATACCACCTCGCTCCTGGCCAAGAGCGACCGCGCCTGCTGCCGGCTGCGAGTTACCGCCTGGCCACCAAGATCCGCGATCGCGGCGTGCATTCATTCTGCATGTGCCCGGGCGGTTGGATCGTGCCCGCCTCCACCGAGAACGATGAAGTGGTCGTCAATGGCATGAGTCTCTCGCGCCGCGACTCGCCCTTTGCGAACTCCGGAATGGTTTCCACCGTCGAACCGGAAGACCTCAAGCCCTTGATCAAGGAACACGGAATTCTCGCGGGCCTCGCTTTTCAAAAGAGCCTCGAACGCGCCGCTAAAATCGCCGGCGGTGGCGGACAGGTTGCGCCCGGCCAACGCGTCACCGATTTCCTCGCCGGCAAAATCTCCGCGGATCTCCCGGAAACGAGCTACTTCCCCGGCGTGAATCCCGCGCCGCTGCATGAATTGCTGCCGCCTTGGATCACCAACCGGATGCGCGAAGGATTGCGCCTCTTCGATCGCCAAATGCGCGGCTATGTTTCCAGCGAGGTTTTATTGTTAGGGTTTGAAACCCGCACCAGCTCTCCGGTTCGAATTCCCCGCCGGAATGATACGCTCGAGCATCCGGAAATCTCCGGTCTCTACCCATGCGGTGAGGGTGCGGGCTATGCCGGCGGCATCGTCAGCGCCGCGCTCGACGGCATGCGCGTGGCGGACGCCGCCTGCGCCTGCTCATCAACCTAGAAAGGGTTGGGAGTGTTTTCATGCAGGCAGGAGACGTCTTAAATCGATATAGAAACGCTCCGTGCGTTGCCCATAAAAAACCGGCGCACCGCGAACGGTGGCCGGTTTGGGAGGGCTTCCTGCGAGCAGGAGTTAGAATTGCGATTGCAACGAGAAGTTGAACTGGCCTCCCTTGTCCGCTTCTTCGTCGGGTGAGGAAATCGGGAACGCATAATCGAGTGCCAGCGGCAACGGGCTGATCGGCAATTTCAAGCGGATGCCGATACCGACGTCGGTGTAGAGATCGCCGGGACTTGGATCCCAGCTGCCTTCATTGACGAAGCCGGAGTCCATGAACACTGCGGCGCGAACGGTTTCAATGATCGGCACGGTGTATTCTGCAGAGATGTATCCGAGCGAATTTCCGCCGTAAACCTCATCGGTGTATCCTGTGTCACGCGGACCGATATCGCGGAATTCGAAACCACGCAGCGTGCGGCCACCACCGAGGAACATACGCTCGAAGATCGGGACTTCGTCGTTAAAGCTGTCCACAAACGCCAGTTCGCCGGTCAGCGAGAGAATCGAATCCCACTTCAGGTTCCAGTATTTTTGTCCTTGGGCCGAGAAGGTGAGCGTATTGACGTCGCCACCTACACCGGCGTAGGTCAGACCAAGATCAATCTTGTGGCCGTTGCGTGGCAGGACGTTGCTGTCGCGATTGTCAAAAACATAGTTCAGGCCGAGCGCGCTGCGGAGGAAATCACCGCCAATGTTTTCTTCTGAAAGTTCGGAATTGCTGACTCCGTCATTATCGGGATCATATTCCCCATCTCGCACCTCGGAATCGATCTTCACGTTTTCCAGACGGTATTCGCCCTTGATCCAGCTTTTAGCGGTAAGCGGCTTGCGGAGATAGACGGAAGCGCCGGCATTTGTTTGCTCGTAGTAATCGCTGAAATAGGTCGATTGTTTGTAGAATAATTCGGTGCCGAGGGAGAGTTGGCGATCCAAGAACCAGGGCTCGACGAGTGAGACGCTGAACTCCGAACGTTCGGAGCCGAGGCGCAGATTCATGGCGAAACGTTGTCCGCCACCGGTGAAATTCCACGGGTTGAACAAGTCGAAATTGGATTGTTCGAGGGTGAGGAATCCGACGATGCTGTCAATCGAGCTGAAACCGAGACCAACGCCGATCGTGCCGGTCGATCGTTCATCGACGAGCACGTTCACATCGCGGTAGCCTTGGCTGCCTGGAGTTCCGCTGGCTTGGACTTCGTTGAAATATTGCAATCCTTCGAGGCGCGCCTTGGTGGCTTCGAGTTCCACCGTGTTGAACATGTCGCCCGGTTGCAGCGGGATTTCACGGCGGATGACCTTATCCTTGGTCTTGGTGTTGCCGGCGATGTTCACGCGGCCCACTTTGTAGCGCGATCCCTCGCTGACGCGGTAGATGATGGTCACCCGGTTTGGTCCGGCATCTTGGATGTCAGGGCTTACTGAGGCGTCGGCATAACCACGGGAGCCGTAGTAGCTGCGGATCATGGTGATGTCCGCGCGCATCTTTTTCGAGGAATACGCATCATTGGTGTTGAGGGTCAGACCCGGGTAGAGTTCTTCGGATTTGAAAACCGTCATCTTGCTGAAGCCGATACCGGCGACCGTGTATTTATCGCCCTCGTTGATGGGGATGATCAGGTCCACGCGGCCATCCTTGACGGGCTCGCGTCGGAATCCCGGGCTGCTGGCGCGGAGGTAGCCTTTGCTGCGGTAGTAATCGAGGATCGCATCCAAATCAGTGTCCAATTGGTCGGACTCGAAGCGGCCGGATTTGGTGAGCCACGAGAGCCAGCCCTTTTCCTTAGTCTTCATTTCCTTAAGCAATTCGGGCTTGGTGAAGGCAGTGACTCCCTCGAAGCTGATCTTGCGGATCTCGTTTTTGGTGCCTTCGTCGATGACGAAAATCAGATCCGAGAGGCCTTCGCGGCTGGTCGCTTGGATGCGGTGGCTGATGGTGACATCCGGGTAGCCGTGGCCTTGGTAGTATTTCTCAAGGTTGCGGCGGGCTTCGAGAATCTCGGCGTCGCTCATCACCCCGCTGGATTTGAGCTTGGTTTCCTTAGCCAGTTTCTGATCGGAAAAGATGGTGTTGCCGATGAAGCCAACGCCGCCACGTAGCGGGCGGGTTGTCACTTCCGCGACGAGTTTCACGCCTTTGTCGCCCGCGGGCTCCGCCAAAAACCGCACATCGTCTACAAGACCGGATTCGTAAAGAGCCGTGATATCCTTATCCAAGTCCTCGGCGCGATAAGCGGTGCCGGCCTTGGTGGTCATTTGATTGCGCAGCACCTCTTCATTGACGGTCTTGGCACCACGGTAGCGGATTTCCACGTTGGTGATGGTTTTTCCCTCGAAATCCTGCGCGTGCAGGCTGCCGGCGAGTGAAAGGACCGTGATGAAAATGAGGGCGGCAAGATGGCTCATGCCGCGCGGCATGAGGGGTTGAAGAGCAGTGAGGATGCGCATGCGGGTGGCGAAGTTGGGCCTATAAACCTGTGAGGCACCCGCTTCGTCAAGGTGAATAGCAGCCAAATCCATCAGGAATCCTTTTTCCGCCTGGATGCGACCAGCGCATGGACGAGAAAACCGAGTAGGACTCCCGCGCCCAGCGCCGTCCAGAATCCGGGGTTTCGCCAGACGGTATCCGGCGGATTCATGCCGAAGTCCGCGACCAGCGTGGCCAAGGGGAAGAAAAATGCGGCGAGCCGATTGAGGCGCCGTGCCTCATGATTCGCGGCATCCGTGGCGGTGACAAGCGATGCGGTGACGAATCCGATCGCCGTCCGCTTCGGTTGGGCCAACGTGCCGGAAACCAATTTTTTCAACAAGAATGACTTGCCAGCGACTCCGTTCCGCACAAACGAACCATGACGGAGGTGATTTAAAGTAGGGAGAGCCGGCTCTGGGCACTGAGTTGCCCCCACGCTGTGAGAGCGAGGGGGCTCATTTGGTCAGGCGTTCACCGATAATACCGGTGCGGTGGACGGCGGTAGTAGTGGTTGTAGTGATTGTGATGGTGATTGTCGTCATTGTCATTGGCGATGGCATAACCAATCAGTCCGGCGGCGGCGGCACCTGCTACGGCCATTCCGGGATCGACCGACTGCACAGGACGGCCTGCGGAATCATAGGTGGTCATGCAACTGGTGCTGGCAGCGATCACCGCGACCAGCGCGGAGAGCATGGGAGCGCGAAATAGAACGATCGATTTAAGTAGGTTCTTCACATCTATACAGACGTCTGAAAACCGTGATTATTCAAGTGGCTTTTGAGGTATTTCAATAATCCCGCTGCAGTAAGTAGGCGGCGATTTCTTCGAGCCGCACGGCTTTTTTGCCCAGCGGCTTGAGCGCGGTCATCGCGGCTTTGGTGAAGCGTGCGGCTTCTTTGCGGGAGGCGTCGAGGCCGATGATCGATGGATAAGTGGCTTTGCCGACGGACTGATCCTTGCCGGCGGTTTTACCTAGGATTTCGGTGCTTTGGGTGACGTCCAGGATGTCGTCGATGACTTGGAACGCGAGGCCTAGGTTATAACCGAATTTTGTGACGGCATCGAGTTTCGCGGGTGTGGCATTGGCAGCCATGGCACCGAGGCGCAACGAGGTGGTGAGCAATGCGGCGGTTTTGGCTTCGTGAATGCGGATCAGTTCGCGTTTGCTGAGTTGCGAACCCTCGCCTTCGAGATCCATGACCTGGCCGCCGATGAGTTTTCGGCTGCCCCCGGTTTCAGCGAGTTCGGCGACGATTTCGCGGATGCCGTAGCGTGAGGTGATGGGGGCTTTCGCCAGCACGATGAAGGCTTCGGTGAGAAGCGCGTCGCCGCAAAGCACCGCCATGCCTTCGCCATAGACCTTGTGGCAGGTTGGTCGACCCCGCCGCAAATCGTCATCATCCATGGCGGGGAGATCGTCATGGACGAGCGAGTAGGTGTGCATCAACTCGACGGCGCAGGCGGCAGCGAGGGCGTTTGAGGTTTCGCCGCCGCAGGCTTCCGTGGCGGCGACGCAGAGCACGGGGCGAAGACGTTTGCCGCCGGCGAAGATCGCATAGCGCATGGCCGCATGGATGGTCGCCGGGCGTTCTTTCGCCTTGGGTAGAAATGCGTCCATCGCCGCATCCACGAGTGCCGAGCGGTTGGCGAGGTATGCTTTCAGGTCCATGATTTTTGGAGGGGGAAATTGTGGATGGTAGATCGAGGATCGAGGATCTTCTATCTCCGATTTTCTATCCACAATCTCTTCAAAGAATTTCCGCGATTTGCACGGCGTTGAGAGCCGCGCCCTTGCGGACTTGATCGCCGACGACCCAGAGATCGAGGGCATTATTGAAGACAAGGTTTTTGCGGATTCGGCCGACCAGGCAATCGTCCTTGCCAGTGGTATCGAGCGGCACGGGGAAGAGTTTGTTAGCAGGATCATCGACCACTTGGATGCCGGGTTTGCCAGCGTATGCGGCGCGGGCGGCGGCGACATCGACCGGTTGATCAAACTGCGCGGTGATGGAAACCGAGTGTGAGCGATAAACCGGCACGCGTACGCAGGTGCAGGAAACCCGGAGCTCAGGCAGGCTCATGATTTTGCGGCCCTCGTGGAGCATTTTGAGTTCCTCCTTGGTGTAGCCATTGTCAGTGAATGCGTCCACTTGCGGAATCACGTTAAAGGCGATCTGGCGCGGATAGACTTTCGGGGTGAATGGCTGACCGTTGGCGATCGCCATCATTTGTTCTTCCAGCTCGATGATGCCTTGCGCGCCTGAGCCGGAGACGGCCTGATAGGTCGAGGCGATGATTGAGCGCAGGCCGAAGGCTTGGTGCAGCGGGGCGAGCGCCATGAGTGAGATGATGGTGGTGCAATTCGGGTTGGCGATGATGTTGCGCGGATGGTTTTTCGCGGCATCAGGGTTGATTTCCGGGACGACGAGCGGCACGTCTTCATCCATCCGGAAAGCGGATGAGTTATCAATCACCACCGCGCCAGCGGCGGCGGCCGAGGGGGCGAACTCCTTGGAAATCCCGCCGCCCGCACTGAAAAGGGCGATATCCACGCCTGCGAACGAATCATGCGTGAGTTCCTCAACCACGACGTCCTCGCCACGGAATTTCATGCGTTTGCCAGCTGAGCGTGCCGAAGCTAGAAGCTTCAGCTTGCCGAGCGGAAAATTCCGCTGTTCCAGGCAAAGGAGCATTTCCACGCCGACGGCACCCGTCGCGCCAACAATAGCCACATGTGGTTGATTCATTTTTTAAGGCCGGTTTTTCGGTGACCGGGCGCGCAACATAGCGTCTTCCGGCCCGCTGGCAATCGATTCGTTTGGGTTTGCCTGCGGGTTTTTCCGGCGGCTGCGGCTCACCAGTCCATCATGTCGTGAAAGACATCGATTTTCGCGGCCTCGAACTGGCGCAGTGCGGCGCGGTATTCGGTAGCGGCTTGGCGGCGTTTGACGGCTTCCAGCGCGGCGAGGACTTCGGGTTTTGCCTGCTCGAAGGAGCGAGGCTCGGCGGGTTTGCGGGCGGTGACTTCGACCAAGTGCCAGCCGAGGCGGGTCTGGATGAGTGAGGGCTGGTTGACGGGCAGCGCGAAAACCGGCTTGGAAAAATCCGCAGGTAGGCGCTGGCGGGTCATCCAGCCGAGCGATCCGCCTTGGTCTTTGGTGGCGGGATCTTCGCTGAGTTCTTTGGCCAAGGTGGCGAAGTCTTTGGTGTTAGATGTTAGCGCGGCGAGTGCGGCTTCGAGTTTTATTTTCGCATCTTCCGGCGGGAGGGTGAGTGTGGGGATGAAAACATGCCGGGCCTCAATGCGCTCGGGAATGGCGAGATCCTTTTGGTTTTTATCGAACCACTCACGGGCGTCCTCATCGGTGACCCGGGCCAGCGGTGCTATTTTTGATTCCACGTATTTTTCCTGCTGCATGCGGCCGGCGAGGCGGTCGCGGAGGTCTTGTGTGCTGGCGATGCCTTGGGATTTCATGCTGGAAACCATGGCATCCGTCGATTCGAAGCGGGCTTGAAACCGTTGCAGGCGTTCGTCGATTTCCTCGTCGCTTACCCGGAGTTGCGGGGCGTTGACCTTGGCTTTGATCCGCAACAACTCGTGATCGATCAACTCATCAAGCGCCGCGTAACGGACGATTTTCAGGGCTTCCGGCGTGAGTGGATCGATGGACTGGCCGATCCGCCAGAGGCGTTCATTGGCGGCTCGATCCAGCTGGCCACGGGTGATTTGCAGATTGAAAACGCGGGCGACGACGCCGTTGGCCTTGGCGGCGGCGATGGACTCAGCGCTGCCTGGGTCCGCGCGTTCGATCTTGCGGCTCAGTGGGCCGTGAAAGACGAATAGATCACCCGCAATGTAGGCAAGAACCACGCCGTAAAGGGCGAGACGCAGGGTGAATTTTTTAAGCGGTGACATGCTGAAGAGGCGATGCTCGGGCGGCCTAACGGATTTCCACGGTGGTTCCGGGGCGGATCAGCCGGGGTAGGCGGATGGCATCCCAGTTGGCAAGACGGATGCAGCCGGAACTGCGGGCGCGGCCGATGGTTTCGGGCTCGGCGGTGCCATGCATGCCGATGCCGGATTTGCTGGTGCCATTCCAGATGATGCCGACCGGGCTGTTAGGTCCGGGCGGAATATTAAGCGCGTTGTCGCTGCGTTTTCCGGTATCGAGCAATTGTTGGTCGTAGCGCCACCATGGGAGTTCCACCATGTTGCGGAGCTCCCATGTGCCGAATTTGATGAATTTCGGTTGGCCCGGTGTGATGGGAAACGAGGCGACGAGTCCACGGTTTGCGCGGGTGACCGGTGCGATTTCGACAGCCTCGGGCTCGGCGATCACCAATGCGGCGGGTGCGGCCTCGAAAATCCGAACTTGGTTGATTTTTGTGTCCACCACCACATGGCGTTGGCTGAGTGCTCCGTCCGCCTCATGCCGGGCGCCGGTCAGTTTTTCGATGAAAAACGGGGTGACGTTGGGCACGATCAGCGAGTCGTGAGACTTGAGATTGTTGATTTTTGCAGTGCCATTCAAGACGGTGAGGTAGGCCTGATCGCAATGATAGCGTTCGGCCATGAACTCGGCGGCGCTGCGGTAGCTCATGCGGTTTTTCTTCGCCTGAAGTGATTTTTTCGTCGGCAGCCCGGCATCCACCCACTCGGTGACGACATCGGGCACCAAGGCGACTGCCAACGGGGTTGGGACGGCCTTGCGGGCGGCGGTGTTGACGGCGATCCAGTCCTCGATCGGCTTGCCGTTGACTTCGTTCCATGAATAAACCGCGAGTTCGGTGAATCGTCCGGGTTTGCCGTCGATCACCCCGGGCCCGAAGAGTGCCTCATCGAGAAAAATCTGCAATCGCACGGCATCATCGCCGGTGGGTTTTGCATCCAGCGGAGAGGGAGGGGTGGGGGATTGCAGGGGATTCGTCGGAGCGGCTGCGGGGTCAGGCACCGCAATGGCGGGGAGCGGGCGTGAGGCGGGATCCTGATTACCGCCGAGTGGCAGCGCCTTGAGAACCGGGCGATTGATCAATTCTGGCTGGGATGGCTGGGATGGCTGGCTGAATGCGGGCAGGGCTGCGATGATGAGCAGGGTGATGGGTATTCGGAACATGGGATAAACTGGGATAGAATCACGCGGTGGCGTGAGCGAAGGCTTCGAGCCGTTCCGCGCCGGTGGTTGGAACCACCGTGCGGACGTGGCGGACAATATCACGGCATCTCAATCCGTCGAGAGTGCCTTTTTTCGAAAATCCACTCTCCTCAATGCTTGGAATTTGCTTTTGGCAGAGGGTCTTGAAGCAGCGATTGGACCGGGCCGAGGGGCGAAGAAAAAGGGATTGATCACACCATTCCGATTCACATCGCGCAGCAACTCTTAGCCAGATTCTAAGGCCTCGCGGCCATTTCCGACCGCGACAACGAAGCCAAGGGCGAGCCAAAAACGAAGACAATGCATGCTTCCATCCACGGCAACCCAATTTATGGGATTTTAGAAATCGGAGCATGCTCACTTTCAATCTTATAGAGAGAAAGTACGAGGACTGGGACTCGAACCCAGGACCAATTGGTTAAAAGCCAACTGCTCTACCAACTGAGCTATCCTCGCGTTGATGCTCCGGCAAGCCGGGCGGGACGAATAGGCGGCTGGCGAAACCGATGCAAGCGGATATTTGGATTTTTTGGAGTTCCATCCGGAACTTGCCGCAGATTCGAGGGATTTCGCAACGTATGTGCGGAATCCCTCGTTGGCCAATCAGGCTTGGGCCAGATTGGCACCCAATGGCTTGGGAGTTGGCTTTTCCTTCTTGCTGAGGGCACGGCGCATCTTGGTGAGCGCTGAATTTTGAAGCTGACGGATGCGTTCACGGGTCACTCCGAATTCGCGGCCGACTTCCTCCAGTGTCAGGGCCTTGCGTCCACCGAGGCCGAAGCGTTCGTCGATGATCTTGCGCTCGCGCTCGTCGAGAACGGCAAGCAAACCATCGAGTTCGCCGTGAAGATTCTTATCCGAGAGCATATCCAGCGGATTTTCCGCGCGTTCGTCGCTGATGACTTCGCCGTATTCGGTGGCTTCGCCTTCATTGATGGGGGCGTCCAGAGAGGTTGGCCGATGCGAGGCTTGGCGCAACATCGCGAGTTTGCGGCGCGGAACGCCGATTTCATCGGCGAGTTCTTCGTCGGTGGGTTCGCGGCCCATCACCTCGGTGAGCATAGCGGCAATCCGGCGCATTTTGGCGATTTTGTCCACCATGTGGACGGGCAGGCGGATGGTCTTTGATTGGTTGGCCAGCGCGCGCTTGATGGATTGCTTGATCCACCAAGCGGCGTAGGTGGAAAGTTTGCCACCTTTTTCGGGATCGAAGCGCTCGACCGCTTTCATCAGGCCGATGTTGCCTTCGGAAATCAGGTCGGTAACGGGCATGCCGTAATTCGAATAGTCTTGGGCGATTTTCACGACCAGGCGTAGATTCGCGCGAATCATGTGTGAGCGTGCCTCCGGGTCGCCATTCTTGATGCGCTCCGCGAGAGTCACTTCCTCCGCCGCCGTGAGCAGGGGAGTCTTTGAGATCTCTCTTAAGTAGAGCTTCAAACTGCCTTCTGATTCGTATGCCATGGTCGTATTGAGTTGTAGGTTAAACGCAGCCGGGTGAGTTTTATTCCTATTTTTATAGGAATATGCCATTTTTGTATGTCGTTTGTAAACACCTTAATCGTCACGGTGGTAACGAAACGGATTCCATGAGTCATTAAGCATGCCGCATGCCCTCTATGAATTTTTTCATAACTCATTCATTATGAACGCTCTATATTTTTTGTGCCTGCGCCAAAATTGGTCAGTTTGCCAATCTGGCCCGCTGGTATGGGACAAATTGGCGCGCCTGCCCTTTGCTTCCGCTTGTGATGTCATTACGGACCACTTGAATTTCTATAAACCCGCATTCGACAAAAACCGCTGGGTGTTTCAATTTTTGATCCGTGTTCGACGCGCTGTATCCAATCTTCCGCACCGGTTTATTCCGCCTTGACCCGGAAACCGCCCACCATCTCAGCATGGGAGCCCTGAAAGCCGCGGAAAAATGCGGGCTTCTCGGATTGATTTACTCGCCCGATGAGTTGGTTTCACCGATCGAGGTGATGGGTTTGAAATTTCCCAATCGCATTGGACTGGCGGCGGGCTTGGACAAAGATGGTGACGTGATTGACGCGCTCGGGCGGCTTGGATTCGGCTGCGTGGAAATCGGCACCATCACTCCGCGCCCGCAAGCTGGGAACCCGAAGCCGCGGCTGTTTCGCTTGATCCCGCACGAGGCGATCATCAACCGCATGGGCTTCAACAATCCGGGTATCGATATCGGCGTGGAGAATGTCCGGAAATCGACGACATTTCAGGGCGTAATCGGCTTCAACATCGGAAAGAACAAGGATACGCCAAATGAAAATGCGGCGGACGATTACCTCGCCTGTCTGCGCAAGGCGTATCCGGTGGCCGGTTACATCGCGGTGAATTTGTCATCGCCGAACACTCCGGGGCTGCGGGATTTGCAAGGAGCGGAGGCCAGCGCCCGCTTGCTGGAAACCTTGAAAAACGAGCAGCAAAAACTCGCCGCCGAGCATGGCAAACACGTCCCCTTGCTTTTCAAAGTGGCACCCGATCTTGAAGACGCCCAGATTCGTGATCTATCGCAGGTTTTTCTCAATGGCGGGTTGGACGGATTGATCGCCACCAACACCACGCTCGACCGCCAAGCGGTGGCGGAGCATCCGCGTGCGGGGGAAGCCGGCGGCCTCTCCGGACGGCCGGTGTTTGAAAAAAGCACCGAGGTTTTGCGGGCGTTTTCCAGTCATCTTGGTGGGAAAATCCCAATCATCGGCGTGGGCGGGATTTCCTCGCTGGAGGACGCGCGCGAGAAAATCCGGGCTGGGGCGGCATTGGTGCAAATTTACACTTCGTTTATCTATCAGGGGCCGAAACTGGTGCGGGAAATCGCCCGCAATCTCTGAGCGGGGAAGTCGCCAATTCATTCTTTGCGCATTCACGGAGGGGCGGAACGTATCCGCCCTGACCATGATGAGACAATGGAAAGCGCTTCGCTCACCTCGTTGACTTTTCATGGACATCGGCGAACGCGTTTCGCCGTTCCTTGCTTTTTTTGTTCTGCGTCGGGGAAATTCTCGACGGGGATGAAGTCTCGCGCTCAACTCGCATCTTAATCCATGAGTATTGCCACCACCGCCAGCCGTTTGGAATCCGCCGTTTGTTCCGTTGTCCGCGGCCAGCCTGAGGTGGTGCGGCGGGTGCTGGCGTGCATGATTTCAGGAGGACATGTTTTGTTAGAAGATTTTCCGGGCACCGGAAAAACCACGCTCGCCAAAGCGCTTGCCAAAGCCATCGGCGGTGCGGTTTTCAAGCGTGTGCAGTTCACTCCGGATCTACTGCCCTCGGATATCCTGGGGATTTCCGTGTTTGATCCGAGCAGCCAGGAGTTCCGCTTTCATCCCGGGCCGGTATTCACCGATATCCTGCTGGCGGATGAAATTAACCGCGCCTCGCCAAGGACTCAGAGCGCGCTGCTAGAAGCGATGGGCGAACGCCAAGCGACCATCGACGGCGTGCAACACAATTTTGACGGCATCTTTTTTGTCATCGCCACCCAGAACCCGGTTGAATTCCGCGGCACCTATCCGCTGCCGGAAGCCCAGATGGACCGATTCACGCTCCAATGCGCGCTTGGTTATGTGAGCGCCGCGGAAGAAGCTGCGATTCTCTCGGATCAGGCGGAAGTGCATCCGGTCGATGCGCTGGAATCGGTCGCCACGCGCGATGAAATTCTTGAATTGATGGCGGCCGCGCGCCGCGTGCGATTCAGCGAGGAGCTTCGGCATTATGTCGTCCGTTTGGTTGGTGCGACCCGAGCCCATCCCAAAATCCAGTTGGCCGCCAGTCCGCGGGCGTCGCTGGCGTTGATGAAAATTTCACAAGCCTTGGCGGTTTTTCAGGGCCACGATTTCGTATCACCCGAGTTGATTCAATCGGTCGCGGTGGATGTCATCGCCCACCGCTTGGTGCTTTCGCCCGAGGCGAAATATTCCGGTTCCAGTGCGCGGCAAATCGTTGTCGATCTGATTGAAAGCACGCCGGTCCCCGCTTAACATCACCGGTCATGCTTGCGGATCCGCCATTGCCGACATCGATTGAAATTTCCGAAAAACGGGATCGATTCAATCGCTGGCTGCATCGCTCCTACTATCAGACCACCGGACTTCACCACTTCATCTCGCGTCGTCTGCGGCCCGCGGGAATCGCGCTCTCTCTGGTGTTTGTGCTCGCTACCTGCCTTGGTCTCGGCCACCAACGCAACTCGGTCTATCAACTTTTTTCGCTCAGCTTTGCGATGATGCTGATAGGCTTGCCGGCGGCGATGATCCGCCGGGCGAAATTGGAAGCCCGGCGTGATGTGCCGCGCTACGGGACCGTCGGCGAGCGGTTCCGCTACGGGGTGCAAATCCAAAACACCGGGAAACGCATGCTCCGCCGCGCTTGGCTCAGCGAATCGCCGCCTGATCCACGGCCCGCCTTGGTGGATTTTTGCGTAATCAAGGAACCTGGAGAAGAGGAACGAAACCACTTCGACCGCAACTTCGTATACTTTCGCTGGCAGTGGTTGCTGTTGAGAAAACGGCTTTTCACCGAGATTCCCTCGCAGAGTGAGATCTGCCTGAAGCCCGGCCATCAAACCCGCGTTTTCTTGGAAATCATGCCGCTGCGCCGCGGAGTGATCCGCATGCACGACCTGCGTGTGATGTTGCCGGACCCCTTTGGCTTGTTTCAAAAGTGCCCGAAAGTTAAAGCCCCGGCGTCCACCCTGATCGTCTTGCCGCGCCGTTTTCCGCTCCCGCCCATCGAACTCCCCGGTGGTGCCGCCTTTAAAATTACCGGGGAAACCAACACCAATACCATTGGCAACTCCGGCGAGTTTGTCGGCTTGCGCGATTACCGGCCGGGCGATCCTCTGCGCCAAATCCATTGGAAAAGCTGGGCGCGCACCGGCCGTCCGATCGTCAAGGAACTCGAAGACACCCACTATCCGCGCTTCGGCCTGATTCTCGACACACTCTCCACCGACCGCAGCGATGTGACCTTCGAGGAAGCCGTCTCGGTGGCCGCCTCCTTCGCTGCTTCCCTCGATACCAATGAATCGCTGCTCGATCTGATGTTTGTCAAAAACGAAGCACACATCGTCACCGTCGGACGCGGCGTGGAGCGCGCCGAAAAATTGTTAGAAGTTCTGGCCGGCGTCAGTCCCGAGAGAATCGCGGATTTCAAACCACTGGCCCGCCTTGTCCTCCGCCACCGTGATGATCTCACCTCGTGCCTCGTGATTTTCAATGGCTGGGATGAGGGCCGCGCCGAGTTTCTCCGCGATCTCACACAAGGCGGAGTTCTTTGCGTTCCGATCATCATCGGCAAAGGATCAAAGCCTGCCGGGGTGCCCGGTCATTGGTTGGAATCCGGACAGATCGCCCGCGATCTCAAGCGCCTGCCCAGCCGCCTTTCGGCGGATTTCTAAACACATCATCTCACAATCTTTAATTTTCCATCGACCAGATCCATCCACCTCCGCGTTTATTGTTAGGAACTTCGCTCCTGTTCTGGGGGGCGATGACCGATCGGCCCTTCATTGGTCTGCTCATCGCGTTGGTGGTGGAGGCCCGGCATTGGACGCGCATACGCTGGGAATTCGACGATGCGGCCTATCTCCGCGCGTGGCAGTTTAGTACGATCTCCACCGCCATGGTCGCTGTTTTGATCTGGTTGGATGGAGACCATAGTATGGCGTTGCTTAACTTGCTCTCCTGGCTGGCGCTGCTGCTTTTTCCACTGCAGTTTGTTCAAAACTACGGCATGCGGGACTCGATGCCGTTGGAAACTTTTTCCTTTCTCGCCAAGCGCCGCCGGATGCGCAACGAAAGGCTCGGCCTCATCGGAGACTCGGTCTATTTCAACTACGGAAACATTTTTTTCCTCGCTACGATGATCTCCGCGGCCGCCGGCAGTAAAGCGGACTCATGGATATTCCTGCCAGGGCTCGTGCTGCTGACCGGTTGGATGCTGCTAGGCTCCGGGAGTAGTAAAATTCGCTCACTAGCCCCGGTTCTAATCATGGCCGGAGGACTTGCTCTGGCGGGTCAGATCGGCTTGAAAAAACTAGCCGATTGGATCGGCCGCGGCGGCGGCGATGGTGAAGAACAATTCAATCCCAACTTCAACTACACCCAAATCGGCAGCAAAGGCACTATTCAACAATCTTCGGACATCGTGTGGCGGATCCGTCCCGAGGCGCTTTCACCATCCCCGCTTCTGCTCCGCACCGCGACTTTCAACTTTTTCTTCGGTTCTACTTGGCAGAATCAGCGCATGTCCGCCACCGGCTTCAACGAGCTCTCGTCCACGCTCATCGGCGAGGATAGCTACTATCTTCTTCGCGAAGGGACTGCGGTGGAATCCTTGGCTGGCCTGGCGGCTTTCAATCTCCGTGGAGCCGTCTCCGATAAAAGCCCGTTGCCGCTTCCCGGCGACGCGGTCGGCATGCGCAACATCGAGGCGGACGGAATCGAAAGCAATTCCCTTGGCACCGTTCGAATCCGGCCGAAATTTCCGATCATTGACGGCGCCGTGTTTTGGAATGGTGGGACCAATCCCGAATCCGCGCCGCAGCCTACCGATGACCTGCAAATTCCGCCCTCCGAGCGCGACGTGATCCGCAGCTCGGTGGACCGACTCCGGCTCCGGGATGAGATGGACCTGCAGCTGAAACTCGCCCGCCTCCGCTCATGGTTCCACAACGAGTTCCGCTACACCCGCGATCTAACCATACAAAAGCCCCCGATCCAACAGCAGAAGGACGGGCACAAGGCACCGACTGCGCTGGCGCAATTTCTGACTGACGTCCAAGCCGGGCATTGCGAATATTTCGCCACAGCCACCACTCTGATGTTGCGCGAGATCGGTATTCAGGCTCGCTACACCGTCGGATACGCCGTGATGGAAAACGATCTAAAGCGCGGCGGTTTCGTCATCCGCGGTACCCACGCCCATGCCTGGTGCCGACTCTGGGATGAGACCACTGGCCGTTGGATTGATTTCGATCCCACACCGCCAGACTGGTTAGCCACGGTTTCCCAGCAGCCATCCGCGATGCAAAGTTTCTATGATTTCGTGAAGCGCCTGCGTGAGGATTCCTTCATTTGGAGAAACGATCCATCTAACCAGCTCGCCGTTTCGATCATCATCGGCAGTGTCGGTATTATCTTCTCCTTTTTTATCATTCGACGTCTGTGGCTTTCAAAACGCCAGATTCACAGCACCATTTCATCCGGTGATTACCATGGTGCCGTCGTCCGGACGCCGCTGCACACCTTGGAAATTCCCGCTCGGAAACACCTTGGTCCGCGTCCGCCCGGTCAACCGTTCGCCGTCTGGCTGGCCCGCCTCCGTCCAAGCCTTCCGGATGCGCAATTGCTAGACGAAGCCATCGCCCTTCATCAACAGCTCCGCTTCGACCCCGTGCCCCCACCGCATGACCACCGCGAACGCCTCGAAACACTCGCCCGCCAACTGGAGGCGGGGCTCTAATCGACCGCGATGAAACGAGGCGGATTCTCGACTTGCCGGGCGCGATCCTCTTGATGCATGATGACCGCAATGAGTGAGGAAATCAGTTTGTGGAAAGGCAACCCATCGCAGTGGCTGAATCTCGGGCCATTCACCGCCGCGTTCGTGCTAACGGCGGGAATCATCGTTGGCGGCGTGTTTTTTCCACCCGCTTTTGCCGGGCTCATCCTGCCGCTCGTGTATGTAGTTTGGAAATATCTGGTGGTAAGGATGGAAGTTTTCGAACTCACCAACGAGCGACTTCGCATCACCCGCGGCGTGATCAATCAGAAGATCGATGAAATCGAACTCTATCGCGTGAAGGACTCGGTGATGATCCGCGTCTGGTGGATGCGGATCACGGGTCTGGCCTCCATCCAGCTGGAAACCTCGGACCGCAATATGCCGAAGCTCGTGATTCCCGCGATCCGCGGCGGTGCCGAAATGCGCGAACTCCTCCGCAAACAAGTGGAGCTCCAACGCGACAAAAAACGCGTCCGCGAATTGGACTTCGATGATGCCGGCGAGGATGTAATTGAGGGATGAAACGGTGGGTCTGGCTGCTGATCGTTTTGCTCGCTGTGGGCATCGGCGCGGGCTGGTGGTTCCGGGAGCCGTTGTGGAATCACTACCAACAGCTGACGAGCGGCGTGAAATCGGCGGATAACAAGCAGCCCAAGCCGGATCCCGAACGCTATGCCGTGTTGATTTCAGAACTCGCACGTTGGCGCGGCGATTTAGCCGCACGCTATAGGAAAGCGCCCAACGCAGCGGAACGCAGCGCCGTGGAGCATGATGCCCGCGTGATCCTGGAACACACGCTGCCCGCCATGATGCGCTGCTGGCTCGGCACGCCGTGGGATTTCAACGGCACCACAGCGACGCCAGGTGGCGGGCGCATCGCCTGCGGGTATTTCGTCGCAACGGTACTTCAGGATGCCGGATTCCAAGTGAACCGATACCAACTCGCCCAGCAACCGTCGGGAAATATCATGCGCTCGTTTCTCGATAAAAACGCCTGCGTTCTCAGCGTCGGCCAGCCTTACGACCAATTCGCCGCCGCCCTGCAAAGCGCCCATCCGGGCATCTATCTAGTCGGGTTGGACACCCACGTGGGGTTTCTAGTGAAAAACAGCGATGGCTTCCGTTTCATCCACTCGTCCGGCTCGCAGCCATGGTGCGTCGTGGACGAGAGCCGCGATGAAGCAGGCGTCCTGCAACGCTCAAGCTGGCGGATGCTCGGCAACCTCACCGCCGACCCCAATGTCATGCAAACCTGGCTGAAAGCGGGAAAAATCACCGTGCACGGCCGATGAGGGGCTGCCTCAGTCGCAATGAGCGTGCCATGGGAATACACTCGCCGGACAGAATGTCCAACATCCCGCAGCGCGCAAAATGCACGCGCTCCAACATGTAGCGCCGACATGCAGGAGCGCCGACATTCTGTCGGCTGTCGGACGGGGGACATTCTGTCACCCGTTATTAGTTCTTAACTCGTTCGCTGGCCCGGCTGCCTTGAATGACGCCGCAGCGCTCGATTTCGCGGTCTAAAAACGTTTGGACAGCGGACTTTGGCAGATTCCACTTGGGTCCGATCAGCAACGCTTGATCGGCCACCCCGAACAAGCGCTGGATGATGAGATCCGGTCGCAGCAGTGGCAAAAAATCGCAGAGAAAATCGGCGTATTCTTCGAGGCTGAACAGCGGGAATGGCTGCTTGCGATAGCGTGCGGCGAGGATCGAGCCTTCGACGATGTGCAGGTGGTGGAGCTTAACGAAATGGATTTGTGGGAAGCGATTGATCTCGTCCGCCTGCGCCAACATCATTTCCCGCGTTTCCCAGGGAAAACCGAAGATCGTGTGAACGCATAGATTGAGCGGGGTGTGTGCGAGCGAATCCAATAATGAGGTGAGCTCACCGTGGGTGCAGGCACGATTGATTTCTCGTAGGGTGTTATCGTGGATCGACTCCATTCCAAGCTCAAGATCCACTGCCAGTCGCTCGCTATAACTTTCCAACAACGCGATTTTTTCCGCATCAAGGCAATCCGGACGGGTGCCGACCGCCAGCCCGACCACATCCTCCGGGCAAATGGCGAGGGCTTCATCATAAAGCTCCCGCAATGTTTCGACGGGAGCATAGGTGTTGGTGTTCGGTTGAAAATAAACGATGAATTTTTCCGCGCCGTAATGTTTCCGCGCGCGGGCGATCCCCTGCGCAAACTGCTCGCGGATGTCAGGCAGCGAACGCGGCAGGACCGGCGTGTAGGAATCAACATTGCAATAGGCACAGCCCCCGTGGCCCTTGCTGCCATCGCGGTTCGGGCAGGTAAACCCGGCGTCCACGATCACCTTGAACACCTTCATGCCGCCGAATTTCGCGCGCAGCCATGCGCCATAGCCATTGTAACCTTTTTTGCCGTGATCGAGCGGGGTGACCATGATGAATCGCGGTGCCTGAAAGCCGCTTTCTCCGGAAAGCTTGGCGGTTTCAGGCCCGTCGAGCAACACAATCACTGCCACCTCAGCGCTTTTCTCTGCGAACTTTGCCCCTGCGCGTTTCGCTGAAATCTTTTGATGCGTCAGCCCTAAGCAAAAACCCGGAAAACCCGTGATTTCCTTGCCATTAAGCACGACCCACGCTCATCTTTTCTCCAGCGCCATGAAACAATCCGTCATCATCAGCACCTACAACCAGCCCGAATGGCTAAACAAGGTGTTGCATGGCTATCTCTATCAGACGTTCACGGATTTCGAGGTGCTCATCGCCGACGACGGCTCTGACGATCGCACCAAGGAGGTGATCGAAAGTTTCCGTCAAATCGCCACGTTTCCGATCAAACGTGTCTGGCATGCCGATGAGGGCTACCGCCGCCAAACGATTCTCAACATCGCTCTGCTGGAAGCCAAACATGAATACATCCTCATGACGGATGGCGACTGCATCCCGCGCCCGGATTTTCTCGCGGTGCATGCCCGCCACGCCCGGCCCGGACGCTTTCTATCAGGTGGATATTGCAAGCTGCCGATGGATCTCAGCCGGCATCTATCTCTCGACGATATAGCGAGTGGTCGCGCATTCGAGGTTTCCTACCTGCGCCAGCAGGGACTCAGCGATTTTTCGCCGATCTTCAAACTCGGCTTGCCGGTTCCACTGGGTCCGCTGATGGATAAAATCACGCCCACTAAGGCCACTTGGAACAATTGCAATGCGTCCGGCTGGACCTCCGACCTGATCGCCGTGAATGGTTTCAACGAGGATATGCAATACGGCGGTGCCGATCGCGAGCTCGGCGAGCGTCTGGCAAATCGCGGCATCAACGGTGTGCAAATCCGCCACCAGGCGATCGTCCTGCACCTCGACCATAAGCGCGGCTACAAAACCCCGGAGACCATGAAAAAAAACCAAGCTATCCGCGACCAAGTCATCGCAAGCAAAAGCATCTGGTGCGCTAACGGAATCAAGAAAGATTTTCAATCATGATCAAACGCGCAGGGAAATCGATTGAAGAGTTCTTCCGGCGGATCCGTCCGCATTTCACGCCCTCTCACCGCCGCGCTCAAGGCAAGATGCTTGAGCGTGGGCTTTCCGAACACCGTGATGGAGAGCCGATTGTGGTGTGTGACCTCGCCAATGCGGCGATCGATGCGGTGGGTGGCCGCTATTACGCCGGAATGGTTAGGGATATTATCGATGCCGGATTCTTTCCGGTTTTTGTGGCCCACTTGACCACCGTCTCGAGTTTCGTCACGAAAGGGAAGAAATCCCTGTTGCTGGAAAATAGGTTCGGAGTTATCCGCTCACTCAAGGAACTTCAGAAACCGTATTTTTTAGTTACGGATCGAGAGGCGTCGGTGCCGGAATTCGCCATGAAAGTGGTGAACATGGTTTACGACCATCGCTTGCGCGAGACATCCGAAGATATGGAAATGCCGTTTTTCGTGCATCCTTTTGTCGGATCCCGAATTAAGCTGCCTCATCCCTATCGAGTCGAAGACCCGAGAATGGCCAGGATCTTTTTCGGCGGAAACACCACTGAATCCCGCTATAGCAAGGACTCGATCGGCAAGACTTATCGCATCCTCACCCGCCGCGAGGTGCTCAGCGTGGCCATCGAAACCGCCGGAAACGGAATTCACCGACCGACCAATGCCATCGAGTGGCTCGCGTCCAAGGAATCGTATCCATTCGTTATGTTTGAGACCCAGAAAGGCGGCATTCCCCGGGAGCGCTGGATCGATGCTCTAGCGAATTCCGATTTTTTCCTCGCCTGTCCCGGCGTGGACATGCCGCTCTGCCATAACCTCATCGAGGCGATGGCCGCCGGTGCCATTCCCATCTTGCAGTATGCCGCCTATCTGCCAACTCCGCTGGAAAACCGCGTCAACGCGCTGACCTTCGACAGTGCCGATTCTCTGCGCGAGGCGGTGAAAACCGCCCTTGAGATGTCACCCGATGAGGTCGTTCAGCTGCGTATGAATGTTAGCGCATACTATCAGAAATTTCTCGCGCCGGGGTGTTTCGCGCGTCGATTGTTTGATGGCGCATACACACGCAAAAACCTGCTCTTTAACGCCTACCGCGTGCCGCGATGAAACGCGTCTGGATTCTAGACGAAAGCAGTCAGGGACACGTTGTGCAATCGCGGGGCCTCGTTCGGGAGCTTGCCAAGGTGATGGATTTGCAGGTTTTCGAAGTTCCCGCCCGGCTGAACATCCGCAGCGGTTTCGCCAGATCCATTGTCAAACGCTTATTGCGTCGATGGCATTGGAACTGGCTATTCCATGCCACGCATTCGGTCGGGAGTCTCCCTGCCGGCAAGCCTGATTTGCTGATCTCAAGCGGCCCGCGATCCATGCAGGCACTGGAACATCTGTCTGAAACCTTCAGATGTCCGGCGGTATTCGTGCAGGGGACGGTGGAGGTGCCGGAGAACAGCTTCACCGCCGTAATGCGCCCGTTTGAGGGAGTGCGGCGTAAGGACTTCATTTTTATACCTCTCTTGTTCACAGAGATAACTCCCGATTCGGCCGCTGCCGCGAAGGATTCCTTTTTAGTGGAAAATCCGATTCAGCCGAAAGGTCCCCTCAACACGCTTCTAATCGGAGCCTCATCCACGAAGATCCGCTTTTCAGAGGACGACTGGAAGGAGATCGCTTACATGGTCAACGACTTCTGGAGACGTGATGGCCGCCAATGGCTGATCACGACCTCCGGTCGCACTGGCAGCGCGCTCGAGGATTTGTTACGAAAAGAGATCGAACCGGACGCCATCTTGGATGCCGTCTGGTATTCGAAAGCGCCTCGCAAGGTCACCAAGGCGTTCCTTGGACTGGCAGACCGTGTATTCGTGACGATGGACAGCCTCACCATGCTGACCGAAGCGGTGGCATCTGGGAGACCCACCTGCGCGCTTTGTCCAGCGGATCTGACCGAAGATCGGTCCAACACTCACTTTCAATACTCGCTTGATCTCGCTGCGAACGGTTTCATTTCCCAGATACGGCTTGGCTGCGGGACTGAGTTTCCTCCCACCCCGCCCGTGCCGCCGCCGGTCGATTACTCGGGCGCCATCCGTGAACTCACCAACCGTCTTCAATGGAACGCATGACTCAACAAGCTCCATGCCATCTGTGCGTGACCCACTCGCCGCTGGTTACTCAAATTTTTGAAGGGGTCATGCGTCAGCTCGCCATACCGGCGGATGATGTCCGTGCGATCGCGCGCCGCGCCGCGCCGTTTGCCGGTTCCGGCATGCACCTCGATGATCTATCCGATGAGATGGAGCTTCATTTCAGGAAATGCGACCGCAGGGGATATCAAGCGGCGTGCGGACGGTTGGATGCGGTGCTTCGCTCACTTACAGGGGGCCGTCCCTTCGAGGCTTACATTCCCCATGCGAATAAGATTCTCTATCAGGAAATTATCAGCCACCCTCAATGCTCCGGTTATTCCTTCATCGAGGAAGGGTTCACATCAATGGCATGGAGCGCCCGGCGCAACGCCAGATTCACACCGTCAAAAGTTCTTCGGAGCTATCTGAGAGCATGGTGGATTCAGCCGCGCTACCAGTTCAAGCGACCGATGTTCGTCCACTCGCTGCCGCACTTCCGAGCGGCCTATGCCGTCTCCTGCCAAGCGTTTCTCGGAATGCCCGGAAGAAGGGATGTTTCCGCTTCCCTCTCGCCGCTGCCAGAGGGAAGCCCACCGGGGAAAACCTATTTGATTCTGGACGCGTGCTATCTTCATGCGGGCATCCGCTGGGAGGATTATGAAAACGCCTTGGTTGCGTCCGTGAACGGCCAAGCCGACCCGAGCTGCGAACTGCTCGTCAAGTTTCACTTCGCCGATGCCGATTCTGCCGTTAGGTTCGAGTCCATCCGCCAGCGGTTGGCTGATGGGGGAGGCCTCCGGATGAGTCTTCTGGGAGCTGATTTCCCGGTCGAGAAGAACCTGACACAACAAGACATGCTGATCTTCGCGCTCACCTCGCTCGGTTACTATGCCGCATTGACCGGCGCCCGGGTTAGTTGCTTCGCGGGGGATATCAATGGAGTGTCGATTCCGGCTTGGATCCGCGATGGGCGTCTTCCGGAGGATTTTCCCAAGGTGGTTGGAATAAGGAATGCATGATAGCTTCCTCACAGAAAGCTAGAAATGATCATGGAAATGTTTGAGGAGAATTCCCATGTTTAAACTTGTAAATGCTCCTCGCCGTGAGTTGCATCTTCATACATGAATTTTACGAATCTAATTTCAGAATCGCTAATTTCCCGACGTGATCGGAGGCATGAAACTGTTGGAAATCGCCACAATTTTTTCAATAAACCATTTTTTGTCTGATGTCATCCAGTGAATTACCGTTCAGATCATATCGTCCTGACATCGATGGTTTGAGGGCAGTGGCGGTGATGGGCGTGCTGCTGTATCACTTGAATGATAAGTGGATCAGTGGCGGTTTTGTGGGAGTTGATGTCTTCTTTGTGATTTCGGGGTTTCTTATTAGCAGAATTATCGATCGCGAGATGCGTGACGGCACTTTCTCAATTGCGAGATTTTATGAACGTAGGATACGTAGGATTTTCCCGGCTTTCTGCGTCATGCTGGTCGCTGTGATCATCGCGTCATGGTTTATCCTGCTGCCAGACGATTTTGTTGCGTTCGCTAAATCAATCCGTTATGCGGTGATCGGCATTTCAAACATCTTGTTTGCAAAAAATGCGCAAAACTACTTCAACGAGTCGGATTCGCCTATTCCTCTGCTGCACACATGGTCGCTCGGAGTGGAAGAGCAGTTCTATCTCGTATTTCCGGTGCTGATGTGGACAATTTACCGATTTTTTAAATCGCAGCGCTCACGGTTAGCATTGGTGAGTTTGCTTTTCGTGATTTCGCTGGTGACATCCGCATTGGTGGTTGGGCATTATCCTGTAAGCGCGTTTTTCCATCTACAGTATCGGGCTTGGGAATTGTTGCTTGGCACGCTCCTAGCGCTTGGAAATCCACCTTCGCTTCGCAATGCGCTGAGCAAAATGCTCGGACTCGTGGGAGTCGCCATGATCGCAGGTTCCATGTTTTACTTTGATGAATCCGTTCTTTTTCCGGGTCCGTCAGCACTGGTGCCATGCATGGGAACTGCCTTGTTACTGTGGAGCGGAAAGGATGCCACTCTGTGGATAAATCGCATTCTTTCGATGAAGCCATTTGTGTTGATCGGAAGAATCTCTTATTCGGTCTATCTCTGGCACTGGCCAATGATTGCCTTAGCGAGTTACCTGGGAGAAATCACTCGCATAGCGTCATTCTTGATTCTTTTTTCCAGTTTAACGTGCGGTTTCTTGTCATGGCGTTTCATAGAAAAGCCGTTCCGCAATCCTGTCGCAGAATCACGGAAGAGGCTTTTCTTTGCATGGGCCGCGCTGAGCGCGTTGACTATCGTATGCGGCTCGATGATTGAAGCATCGAAAGGATTTTCCAAGCGCTATGCACCCGAGGTCCGGCGATTGCTGGCCTTCAAGGAAAAGCCAGCTTATTGGAAGAATGCCGCTAAAGACGCGAAAAACCCATTAAGTGAGGTGGTTTATGGTGCGGAAGATGTGATTCCCCGTTACGCATTGTGGGGAGATAGTCATGGGACTGCTTTGGTTCCCGTGCTTGACGCGCTAGGTAAAATAAGTGGCGAGGCTTTCAGAAAATTTGGGCAAGGGGCTCTTCCTCCTGTCATGGGCGTGGTTCAAACCTCGGAATCAAATCCAGATGAGCGCCTAAGAATCACTCGGGAAACGCTCGATCTATTAGTAGCGGATCGTTCCATCCATACGGTGTTACTGCATGCGAGATGGAGTTTGTATAATAGGGGCCAGAACGAAAATCATGATGTTGCGCGGGCATCATTCTTCGGAGTTTTATTCGATAGTCCTGATAAGGCGGAAGCGTTCTATTTCTCTAAAATCCGAGAAACAATTGATAAACTTGTTGCAAGCGGCAAGCGGGTGATTGTCATCGGTCCTGTGCCTGAGGTCGGCCGTAACGTTCCGGATATGCTTGCTAAGCAGCAGATAGCAGGGCAACCTCTGTCATCGACTGTGGCGTGCGGCGATTTTTTTGAAAGAAATGGCGAAGTTCTCGGATTTTTGGAATCACTCGCTGGAGTATCCTTAGTCAAACCGCATGAAATACTGCTCCACGATGATAAAGTTTCGGTGATGGCTGAAGATCAGGTGCTTTATCTCGACGACGATCACCTCAGCACGGCGGGAGCGATGTATTTGAAACCGCTTTTAGAGAATGTCTTCAGCAGCCCTCCATGAGGTCGTGTTTTTTGTCGACGCCCTTGTCGCGCCAATTGATGGAACGACGATTCGGCCCACCATGTCAGGCGTCGCTCAATGGAAGTTTTTTTGCTAGATTTTCTGCTCGTTTCAACTTGTAAATACCTACTCCTGTGAGTTACAAAATTCCGCGTGACTCCACTGGAAAAATTCCTCAACGAACGGGATCCTCGTGATCCGGCGCTATGCGTGGAGCGTTTTTACAAATATCTTCCGGCACCGATTGCGCGTCTTGCTGAAAAACGTCTTGTGCGTCGACACATGAGATCGATCGCTTCAAGGATATCCTTTCGACGGAACGGCGATGCCGGGTGGACTGTGCGGCATGGTCTGGAAACTATCGTAAGAAGTCGTCCGCTCGACCAGTTGGTTGGGATGATAGATCGGCCTGTGACGATCGTTGCTACCGGACCTTCCGCGAAGGACTACAATTGGGAGGAATTGCGTGATGGCGGGCGTTTCGTGATCGCCGTTGCCGGCGCTCCCACCTTGCTGAAAAATGTGAATGTGCGGCCGGATCTGTTTGTCGTGAGTGACAGCCGTTTCGCTCGATACGGTATAGAACATATCCGCAATGCAGTTGGAGTTCCGATGGTCACCGTGCTGCGTGGGGTTTCATTTCTCGCCACCGAATCACGCAATGAACTATTGAGCCGGCCATTTTCGCTGATCGAGCAAATCAATTCGTGGTATGGTCTGCCCAAGCTCCCGCATGATGCGCTGCTGGCGCTCAACGAACAATCGGGCTCACCTTTTCATTTTGCGAATACGCTGGACCCACATTACCGCACCGGGTGGAGCGCCTCGCCCGAGCTGGGCTATTTTTCCGGCTGCACGGTGGCTTTCGTGGCCTTGCAGCTCGCGGTCCGCCTCGGAGCGCGGGATATCGAAATCGTAGGGATGGATCTCACCGGTGCTGGCAGAGTTTACGATGAAGGGGCAAATGTTGTGCGCAATTCACTGATGAGTCATTACCAACCGGTCATTCTTCCTTCATTCGAGACAATGGCTAGCGTGTTGAAGGGCAGTGAAATTAAAGTTCGCAACATTTCTCCAGTGTGTGCCTTGCCGCGCTCTTTATTCGCATGACCAAGGTGGTTGCTTGTGATTGTGATAGATAATTTCCATTTACTGAATCCATCACATCACCCGCTCACACTGGTAATGAGTCGTTATTCCGACTTGCTTCTTAGGAAGCGAAAATCCGCTGCGGCAAGGGGCATACTGGGGACAAGTTTTTGACAAGCACGCCGGTCCCTTTCAATGCTTCGTGCATGAGTTCGAACGATGGTAAAATGAATTCCTTGTAATTCATGAGGAGTGAGCTGGCAATGGGGCTTTCCATTTCTGCGTAGGCGTGTCCTTGGCCACTGAGGTCCATCCCTAGGATTTCAATATCCCGTGCGCCCAAGCCGATGGCGATTTGCAGTGCGGCGAAGACGACCGTGCAGCCGGAAAAAAATCCTAACTCAGGGCGATGGCTCCACCCGACCAGCGATTTTACGACTCCCTGAGCCGGAAACAGAAATGGGGAGTCGGACAGTTCGTTCAGGTCAAGAAGTTGCTTATCCACCAACGAACGGACTCCATGCCATTGATTCACTCGCTCAATCAGGCAAAGCGGACGACTGGCAAGTTCGCCCGGTGAGCGAATGGCGATGGATGCGGCGACATTGGCGGGAGTGGCGAGTGGAGTGCCGATGGTGTGAGGGAAGTTCGTCTCAATTTGGGAAGCGAGGCGTGTATCGGAAACAATCCATGCATCGGCGCGAATTCCGTATTCTGCTAGAAATGATGGAGCTCCATTCACTGCGATGATGAGACGTTTGCCGGAGCCGAGTTCGCGAATCGGATATTCCCGTGCGGATGGCCCGCCGGCGACGATCGTCACGGGGCGGTCGATCGGGCCGATCCACTCTGAAAGCGGCACTGTTGTGGTGACGGCATTCCCTCCTTGGGAAATCTCCCATGCTCCCGGCCGGAGCGGTTCAATACCTACGGACCATGGGTAGGAGCGCATGTGGCGGTATGGCCACTTCCAAAGTTTGTGTCTGATGAAGTTCCCAAGAGGGGAGGAAAGGCCGTGGCTGCGATGATCCCAGACAATCCGTCTGCGCACGGATTTTCCCATTCTGGAATTCAAATACGTTTCTAACGGATTCATTGCATTGGGACAGCTTCAGGCCCTGGGCGCGTTCATTTTGTCGTAAATCTGCCTAGCCTTGTAAAGATCCGCGGGAGTGTCCACCGCGACGCCTGATTCCTCGACTTTTACCATCAGGACGGGTTTGTCATGTTCGACGAAGCGATACATCTCAACAGACTCCGATTCTTCAATAGGCCCTTGTTTCGTTGCGGCGAAGAATTCCAAGGCATCCTTGTGAAATGCGTAAAGGCCGAGTTGACGGTAGTAGCTTGCATCTTTCCTGAATGCTAGGGGAATAGGCAACCGGGAGTAGGCAAGGGCGAGATTGGAGGCGGAGAAAATCACTTTGACGACACCTGGATCATTCAAGTCCTCTTGGGTGTCGATGACGCCGTAGCCGTTGGTAGCCGCGAGTCCTTGAATCGGGCTTTGCAGCAGGGCGTTGGTGACGGCATCGATAGATTCAGGCAGGATGAACGGTTCGTCGCCCTGAACGTTGACGATCACATCCACGTCCAGTTTGCGGGCACACTCCGCGACGCGGTCGGTTCCCGTCAAGTGCTGGCCGGATGTCATGATCCACTTCATGCCCAGTTCGTCGCAGGCCTTGCCGATGTCCGCATTATCAGTGGCGACGTAGGCCACCTCGATGGAGGCGGCCTTGGTCACCTGTTGGTAAACATGCCACATCATTGGCTTTCCGCCGATGGTGGCCAGAGGTTTTCCCTCGAAGCGCGAGGACTGGAATCTGCAGGGAATGACAGCTGCGGTTTTCATAGGATGTGGTTGGGAAGTTCCGAGATTGAATGGAGAGTGTGCACGGACTTGATTGGTTCGCCATAGCCCCAACCGGCGTGGGCATAATCCACTCCGGCGCGGCATGCGGCCTGCCAATCGGTTTCCATGTCCCCGACGAACAAGGTATCGGCGGGATCTTCGCCGGCTTCGGCCATCGCTATCAGCACGTGGTCGGGCGCGGGTTTTCCCCGAAATTTGTCGTTGGGGCTCTGGATCGTGGCAAAGCGAATGTCCAGTTGAGCTAGCACCGCTTTGGTGCGCGGAGCGTCCTTTGAGGTCACCACACCCATCTTGACTCCGCTATCACGGATTTGCGCCAAGGCATCCCTCACGCCGGGAAAAAATGTCGCCTGTGCAAGGAAATCGAAAGAAGCCGTCATGTAGATTTTTTCGATCCGTTCGATATCCTGATTCACTCCCAAGTGCGCCATTATGTCCTTGAAGGGACGGCCGATTAGGGCGAAGTAATCTTCGAAGGGGCGGTTCACAGCGGTTTTCCGCAAGACCACATCCCATGCTTGGCGCATGTTTTCCTGCGAATGGAGCAGGACCCCATCGAGATCAAATAACACGAGGCGTTTCATGGTCTGGTTGCAGAGTCTATCGGCACGTGGTGCATGCCGCACAGTATCATAGATGAAGTCATGTCATTGTCTGTTCCAAGGACCGTCAAGGGCATTGTGGGTCGCGTCGCGAATTTTCGGAATCGCGACGCGCTCGGCTAGCTCTAGGTTCTTCTCGTGCTGATTCGTTTCGCCCATCGTCGCTCGCGGCGGATTATGATCTTGGGCACGCGCCTCTTATCGGGAGATTGACGATCCGATGGGGCGTCTCGCAAAGGATTTGCCGGACTAAGTTTGAGCCTATGAATCCGGCCCCGCCGGTGATGAGGAGCTTCATATGTGGGGATTTTTCATTCGTTGATGGGCTACAACCCATTCGATGTAACGGTGCAGGCCTTGCTTGAGGGGGGTGCGCGGTGCGTATCCGAGCAGGCGGCCAGCTTTTGAAACATCGGCGAAGGTGAGTGGGACGTCGCCGGGTTGGTCGGGCAGGTAGTTAATCTTCGCTTTTTTCCCGAGGATTTCCTCGATGTCGGAAATGAGTTGGGAGAGCGTGTTTGCTGCGGAGCCGCCGAGGTTGATGATTTCAAAATCAGTGGCGGTGTATTTCCCGGCGGCCATCACGCCGTTGATGATGTCCTCGACGTAGGTGTAGTCGCGGGCGGTGCTGCCATCGCCATATTGATCGATCGCTTGATCGGCCATGATGAGCTTGGTGAACTTGGAAATGGCTAGATCCGGCCGTTGGCGGGGGCCATAGACGGTGAAGAAGCGCAGACAAACGCAGCGGATGCCATAGAGGTTCGAGTAATTCGAGCAAAGCTGCTCTCCTGCGAGTTTGGTGGCGGCGTAAGGTGAGATGGTGCGCTGGATGAGATCGTCTTCGGCGAACGGGACTTTTTTGTTCACACCATAGACTGAGGACGATGAGGCGAATACGAAATGTTTCACGCCTGACTTGCGGCAGCCTTCGAGCAGATTGAGAGTGCCGTCGATGTTGGTGCTGATGTAGAGCCGTGGCTCGGCAATGGACGGGCGGACGCCGGCGCGGGCGGCGAAGTGGAAGACCTTATCAAACGATTGTTCCGCAAACAACGAATCCACCAAGGCCACGTCCCGGATGTCGCCCTTGATCAAGGTGATGCGGTCGCGGAAGCTGGCGATGTTTCCGCGCTTGATCTCGGGATCGTAGAAATTATTGAAATCATCGATCACGACGATCTCGGCGCCATCTGCGAGCAAGGCCTCGCAAAGATGGGATGCGATGAATCCGGCCCCGCCTGTGACGAGGATTTTTTTAGGATGGGAACTCATGGGGTAACCGGAGGCGGGCTTAGCGTAAATGCTGCGGCGTGAGAAGCGTTTATCCTAGAAAGGAAGATGTTAACCACTGAAACACTGAGAAAACTGAATTTTTCAAACTCTTCTCAGTGCTTTCAGCGGTTCTCAGTGTTTCAGTGGTTAAAAATCGCTCGTTGGTTATCAACGCTTTACAACTTAACTCCCTCGGGAGGTTTGTTTTTCGGCAGTCGGCCTGGGATTGGCTTTTCGGCGTTTTTTGGGTTTTTGGGGATAGACGTTTTGATGATCTCGGCCGCGTCGTTTGAATCTACGGTGGATCCAGAAATATTGTTCCGGAGCCAGCCGGATGTATTCTGCCATAAGTTCATTGATCCGCAGGGCGTCGGCGTCCGCATCGGCCGTGGGGAAATCCGTGAGGGGTGGCAGGATATGGAGTGTGTAGGTGCCGTCCGCGTGGCGTTGCCCGAAAAAGGGCACGACGGCAGCTCCGGTCATGCCGGCGATGCGGCTGGTGGCGGTGTTGGTGAGGGCCGGGATGCCAAAAAATGGCAGAATGGTGGAAAACTTGGTTTTTTTCCCCTGATCCGGGGCATACCAGATCGTGTGGCCGTCTTTGAGCGCGCGGATCAGGCCGCGCAGATCGTTCATGGGGACGGCGGGGATCATCTTATCGATGCGGCCGCGGTGCATTTCCCGGGCGATGACCGGGTTGTCCGGCTCGCGGAAGAGGCCGCCCATGGAAAAGGCGTCTGAGAAAACCCGGCCGCAGATTTCCAAGGTGGTGAAGTGGGCGGTTAATAAAATCACGCCTTTACCCGCCGCGCGAGCTTGCTCCAAGTGCTCGCGGCCGACGATTTCAAATTTAGGCAACCGGTGTTTCGGTGCCCACCAGGCCATGCAGGTTTCGAAAAGGCCGATACCCAAGGCTTGGTGGTGCGCGCTGGCGAGTTGTCTCAGGCGTTTCTCATCAAGCTCCGGGAAACACAGCCTGAGGTTCACTCTCACCACTTGGCGGCGCTCACGGAGAAACAGCAGCGCCAAATGTCCGCAGAATCGGCCAAGCCGTAATTGGACCGACCATGGCAGAAGAATCAGCAGGCGAAACAAGCCGATGCCGAACCACATCGGCCAGTGGATGGGGTGGAATAGCGCTCGTGGTTGAGTGGGGCGGCTCATGCGCCTGCCGGGTTGGCGCCACCATAAAGCTGCGGGTTGAGCGCCGGATCGTTGTACATTTTGAATTGGTAATACACGGCGAAGGTGCGGGTGCCGGCGCGGACTGAGTCGAGGAGTTCGGTGAGGCTTTGGGTGAGATCGCTCCGTTGTCTGAGGATTCGGGCGAGTTTCTCGGCGCAATTCGAGCGGTGCGTTTCGGTGGCCTCCTCGCGGTTGGCTTCCTCGCACATGTGGAATTCCTTGAGCGCGAGGATCGACAAGCGGTCGATGATCATGCCCGGAGTTTCCGAGTTGTTCGGGCAACCGGATTCGGCGGGCTTGAGGGAAATCACCAAGAGCTTGTCCATTTCCTCGATGAAATTGTTGCGTTCTTGGTTGAAGCGGTCGATCGCGCGTTTTGCTTGATGGATGCGCTCGGAGCCGAGGTCATCGCGGCGGGCGATGTCTTCCTCGTGCCAGAGTTCGAAATTCCGCTGGTGGTTTTCTTGCACGAGGCGCAGTAAATCATCGCCTGAGGCGGCTGGCGGGGTTTCATGCCAAGCGATGGTGAGCTGGGCTTGCAATTGGGCGATTTCCTGAGCGTCGAAGTTCATGGATGGATGGGCGGGACGTGAGAATTGCAGGCGAATCCTCGCGAGACAAGCCTTCAGCATCCGCCCGTGACGAATCGTCGATCCGGGATTTTGAAACAAAAACCGACGGGCAGGGTGACTCCATTAGGGAGAATGAAGAGGTTTTTCACCTCCAAGACGCCAAGAACTCCAAGTCAAATAGAAGATAGATCGTGTTTGTGAGGATTCGAAGCTGATTTCAAAGACCCCATATTGAGTTTCCTTGGCCACTTGGCGTATTGGCGGTTCATATTCTTCCAGTCAGCCGATGATCCGATTCGACCATCCCTTGCGTAGGGGGACCCTAACTGGAATGGCCATGTCCGTGGTGCTATTGGTTCTACGGCTGTTCTGTGGCGGCTTTTTTTTCGGCATCCTTGGCAGCCTTCCGCTTTTTCATCTTTTCCGACACTTTTTTGAAATCGACGGGTGGCAGCTCGACGTAATCCGCAGCCTTTTCCATTTTTTTCACCTCGTCAAGCGAGGTCATGCTTTTGGCGGCCTCGCGGATCATCGCGCCTGCGGAAGCGTCCCCGAGGACAACCATCGCATCCACGGCGGCAGCTCTGAGCTTTGGGTCCGGGCTCACAAGATAGGGTTGAATGACCGGCAATTGCGCCGCATCGTAGGATGTTGAGGCCTCCTGCATTTTTTCGATGGCTACAGCGCGGGCTTGTTCCGCAGCCTCACCGGTGAGGGCCGGCGTTGCGCCAAGGCTGCCACTCGGGCGGGCTCCCGGAGCGGGAACCGCAAGCGGAGCTGGAGTTGGCTTCGGGCGGTTCGCCGCCCGATCCAATGATGGGTTTGTATCCCCCCCCGTAGGAGCGGGCGTTTCATTCGAAGTGAACTTCAAGGCGATGATGATCGCGATGACGAGCATGAGACCGCCTGCTAGAATGGTTTTTTTGTTCACGATGGCTTAAAGATTAAAGGCCATCAACATCGAGATGTTGATGGCCTTTAAATTAATAGGTCAGAGAGAATTAGTTAGAGAGTGGGGAATGCGTATTTCGCACCTTCTCCGGCTTTAATTCCGCCAGTGATGATAACTGGCGCTTCATTAACAGGGCCGGTCAAATCAGAAAAGCTGCCGGTTTTAACGAATGTGGTCTCATTGCCATCATCGTCGGTATATGCCGTTTTCAATTGAACCAGGCCCTGAGCACTGAAGCTCAAACCGGCAATCTCAAAGCCAACAGATCCAAGCGTTATGGTATCATCTGTTGATTGATAGAGGTTTTGACCTTTGTTGTTTTTGTATGAGCCTTTATATCCTTCAATGGGTGGCACTGGTGCGATGTCTGCGTCGAAATAGCCTGAGATGTTTTCAACCAATTCTTTATCCTTGCGGAGCCAGACGCCCAAGATATCTGCATCGCTATCGGTGAGCATGACAATCGAGTAACCTTTGATTTCGGTGATCAGTCCGTCATCCTTCAAGGCCTCAAGAACTTGCTTGTTCGAGATCTTCTCGGTGACGATTTTTACCGATTCTTCATAGACGTCATCGGTCTCATCTTTCGCAGTGGTTTTGAAAACACCTTCGAACGTGGCCTCAAGGGACACGGTGACGTTGTGGATGCGACCTTCGGGAGCTTGGGCGGCACTGATATTGCTGGTGGCGATAGCGACTGAGGCAATCGCGATTGGCAGTTGGTAGGATAGTTTCATAGATGGGGTATGGTGGAGATGGTTGTTGTCTTTGTTATTCGAAGTTGATTGCGCATATACGCAACATATGTTATGTAATAGATTCGGATTAGAAGCGCAAGGAAAATCATATTTTTTTTCGAGTGGTCTTTAGTCATTAAGGCTCATCCGCAAAATCTGTGGGTAGTTTTTGGCTCGGGAACAACGGTGTTCAACTTTGGGGTCATGAGCGTGCGTAGATTTTAGCGAGATTGGCCAGGGCGTGCTGCCATGAGCGCTCGGAGTCCAGATGGTTTTTCAACCAGCGGATAAACTTCACAGTGCGTTGGGTGAGGCGTTGGATGCATTGCTGGAGAACAG
>CAIXKE010000095.1 GCA_903919975.1 Akkermansiaceae bacterium
CGCCACTTCTGTCCTGCCTGCCACCAACGACGCGTTCGTTCCACTAGCGACTGGACCGCGGGATCTGTATGTCATCAAGTCCCACATCGACAGGTGGTTTTCACCATTCTCAAAGTGCTGCGCGGCATCTTTCGCAAACGTCGCCAGTTGCTCTCTCTTCTGTTCCAAAGTGCGATCGATACTCTGGCCGAATCATTTCGTCTCCAACTCGGTCTCCCCGAGCGCAAACTCGGTGCCGTTGCCGCTGTTCATACTTTTGGCGATTACCTCGTCTTCCATCCGCATCTTCACGTGCTCGTCGCCGACGGCTTGTTTGCTCCCGACGGGTGCTTTCACTGCCTGCCGCAAGGAGCCGTCGGCCCCATGACCGAGTTGTTTCGCCATCAATTCCTCGCCATCCTCAGGGAAAAGAAACTCATCAGTCCTAACAAGCTGAATGATCTGCTCGGTTGGAAGCATTCCGGATTTCACGTTCACGACGGTCGCGACGACCTCATCGCCGCCAACAACCACGGTGGGCGCAAGCGACTCGCGGAACCGTAGCGAAGCGGAGATAGACTGCCCGGAGGGCCGCCCCGCGAGGGGTGAGCGCAGCGAATCAATATCTGCTGCGCCATCCCTTCTCCCTCCAGAAGATCACCTGGAACGAAACGACCAAGACTGTCATCTACCGCTCCAAGCGCCACCACACCACCAAGCGCAACTTCGAAATTTTCAAGGCTCCTGACTTCATTGCTGCCGCCCTCTTGCACCTGCCTCCCAAGGGACAACAAACGGTCCGCTACTATGGCGTATATTCCAACAAGACTCGCGGTTGACCACGCGAAACTTCTCTCGCCATTCTGAATACCTGCCGTAATCCGCCAGAGGTTACTCACGCTGATCAGCACAATGAACATTCGGGACAGGGCATGCTCATGCTTGTTGAACCACCACCCAAGCGCAGTGCGCGCCTGATGCGCCCTCTGTGGCGCGATCTCATTCTTCAAGTCTGGGGCGGGGATCCTCTCGAATGCCCCTGCTGCCACGGCACGATGAAAATCATGAGGCCCGTGCTGCGACGTGAGGAAGTCGAATTTTTTCTCCATCTCCACGGATTATGGGAAGGCGTGGTGCGTTTGCCCAGACCACCACCACCACCCTTCGACATCGAGAGTCTCCAGCGCATCGAGCCGCCGTGGTGCGCCATCAAGGAATGGATCCCCGACGACGAACCCGATCTCGATTGGTTCAATCGTTCAAGGAATCCATCGAATCCAGACCCTGACGGCTTCGATCAAAGTCCAGCATGGCAACCCAAGGAAATCCATTTGGAAGACGGCCGCACCCTGGTTCTCGATTACACCTGATAAGCAGGACACTCACAACTAGACCCCGCAGCAGACCGAAAGCCGCAGCAGGGCGGGGGAGCTGTGCCCTTAAGTCTGCAATCCGTGACCAAATGATCGGTAATAGGCGTCTTCGTTCCTCTGATTTCAGCTTTTTAGATTTTTAGCGTTTCAGCTTTTACCAAAAATCTCCCCTTTTCCCCCGCAACCCCCTTTTCCCCGCCTCCGGTCCGGCTCCTGGCTCCTTAAACGGCCTTTACCCCAAAAAGAAAATTCCTTGGCGCCAGCCAAAGCCCTGAGAGACGGGGATGGCGCTCGTAAACCAAAACAACTAACCGAAAGGTGAACGTCAAACTAACGAGCGACTGAAAGACTCTATTGAAACCCGGCGGAACCGAGCGGAGCGAGATAGACAGGAGCGAAGCGACGTGCCCCGAAGGGGTGCGACCGGAGGGGAGCATCAAACCAACCCGCCCGGAAAGGGC
>CAIXKE010000096.1 GCA_903919975.1 Akkermansiaceae bacterium
CCTCCCCACCCGTGTCCATTTCACGTGAAATGCGCCATTTGCACTTCCCACATAACGGGCGTCGGGACGTTGACTCCGGGCACCGGACAACATGGCGCAATCCCGCTTGGAATCAAAGTTTTTGCTCCTCTGGCGCGTTGCGCATGGGCCTCCCCTGGAGCGGGAAGTCCGCTTCCATACTTCCCGCAAGTGGCGGGCGGATTTCGCCCACCTGGACAGCCGCACCTTGATCGAGATCGAGGGTGGGATTTTCCTCGCTGGCGGTGGCCGGCACAACCGGGGCGGCGGCTACGCCAAGGACGCTGAGAAATACCTGGAGGCCGCGCTGGCAGGCTGGCGCGTCCTGCGACTCACCGCCGCCCAGTTGGAGATCGGCTTCATAGAGCGGATCGTCGGTCTCATTTCCCCCGCAGCCGCTCCCAAAGCAGGCGGATGATCTCTGCCGAAACATCATCCTCGTCGGTGATGTGGAGTCGTTGCTTGGCGTCCATCATGACCCGGTCAATACTCCTCAGGCAGTAGCGTCGCCGGGACGGATGACGATTCGGCGGTTTACTTTTGGCCCCGTACCCGCTATACTTCAGGCGTCGTGCGAACGTGGGATGACATACCTGATCGGATCTGCCGGCTAGTGTCGGATTGCCAGCGTCAAGCGGTCAATCTGCTCATCGGCGATGGTTACGAGATTAGGCTGGCTTGGCCTGATCTCAACTTTGAGGCGCTTGATCGAATCATCATCTTGACCGAGAAAGAGATCGATCCTGGCAAAGTGGCAGAAGCCTACGTCGATATTGAAGGCCGCGTGAATGGTGTGGACCCGTATCTGTATCTGGCGGAGAAGGATTATTGGTGGAAAGAGCCTACGCCCGTGCCCTTGGATCCCCCGTATCCGGAAGCTCCCGAAGACTACGCTCTCACTGGGCCGGATCTGGAGTATGTGGAGCAGGCGGGGGGCACGGCGGACGCGCTGGCATGCGTGTGGTTGGCGGCGGCGATTAACAGTGGTCCGCCGAAGTGGATCACCCGCCATCTCTCCGAAAGTGTCAGGCACGAAGGGGATAGTTGTTATTCAAGTGAAGGGCGCGAGGTGGTCGAAAGAATGCTCGTTAGCGAAGTGAATTGGAAAAAGCTTCACAAAAAGCCGGATACGGTCGCTTTCGCCGAGCTTGGCCGCGCCCACAATAGCGGCAATCCATGCGTCGTAATCTTATTTTCGCAAACGGTAAATGGCATCCGCATCCCGCCCGAGAGGCGTCGCTACATTGAGCTGTTCATGGATGAATCCGGCATGATCAGCGAAGTTCGGACAACTTCCTGGGACGATGATCTCGATTCATGCGAGCTCACCGGCATCCGTCCCGGTCTGACGGAGGTTCCTTGACCAAAGGGGACAGAAGTGCGCATGTGTGCATGCGCCGATGAAGCGGTCAATATTCCTCAGGCAGGAGCGTGGTTGTTAGGCTCCGATCAGCCTCAGTGATGATGTAGATGCGCCGGGCGTTGCCGACGTGGTAGCAACTCAGCAGGCGGGTGCCGTCCGTGAGCGATGTCTCGTTAGCCTGCTTGTCCTCTTCGCAGAGCCCGTCGCCCCAATCGCCGCAGTGGTGGCGGCGCATGTAGAATGCCAGGTCGATGCCGAGGGCGAGGGCGCCGGGGGTGGCGACCGTTCGGCCCAGCGGGAAACGTGGCGTCATGATGTGGTATGGCATGGCGGTTGGTGGTCAGGGTTGCGGGGTGATGGTGATGAGGCCGGAAGCAATCATGTCCTCGACCAGCGCGGCGGGCGGCCACTTGCGATGCTGCTCGCCGGTCTGCATCTTGCAGGCGCGGGCGGTCGCGAGGCAGTATTCC
>CAIXKE010000097.1 GCA_903919975.1 Akkermansiaceae bacterium
CGCACCGAGGTCGGCGGGCGGGGTGATGCGAAGCCCGTTGTCATCAATGGCCCACTCTACTTTTCCGTTCGACCCGAGGAGGCGGACGGATTCCACATCGGCGGCTGTCCAGCCTTTGGTGGCCTCGATCGTGAAGGGCGCGGGCTTTTCCAGACAGATGGCGTAAAGTTTTTTGCCATTTGTGGTGAAGGCCAGATGGCCGTTCTTTTGGCTCGTTGTGTGCCAGTAGCGCGAGCCGTAGATGGCTGCGCCGTTGATCTTGAGCCAGTCGCCCATGGCGCGGAGGCGCTCGACCTGCCACTCGGGAATGGTGCCATCCGCACGCGGGCCAATATTGATTAGGAAATTCCCGTTGCGACTGACGACCTCGATCATTTCATGGATCACCTCGCCAGCGTTTTTTTTCTTATGCGGGTAGTCGTCTGCCTCCTCCGCCGCCAAGTAGCCGAAAGAGGTTCCAAAGGTCGTGCAGCTTTGCCACTTCGGGCCGAGTTGAGCGAGTCGAAGATTGTCTTTTTCGCGGCAGCCGACTCCCTCGGGCCAGTTCACATTGCCGCCCTTGTTGTTGAGATAGACCGGTTGACCCCGCCGCGCACCATCGTTCATGAAATCCGTGATCATGAGGCGGAGCTGGTCGTAGAAATACTGGATCTCGGGCTTCGCCTTTCCTTTCAGCACATTGTTCCCGTCCCTCGTCCAAAGAGGAATGTCGTCGATCCAGAGAAAATCGGGTTGGTATTTTTTTTCGATTTCCTTCCAGCGGGCCACATAGTCGTCCGCAAAGGCCTTATTCAGATCGAAGGGACCGTAGAGCGAAGCCGCCTCGGGGTTAAGCTCGATCTCCTTGGCGATGTCGGGAAACGGCTCGCCATCGGCAACATATCCTTTCGAGCTGAAATACATGTGGTGGCGCTCGCGATGGGTGGACGGCGCGTATTTGAGCCCGCGCTTGCGGACGGCCGCGCCGAGTTCGCCCACCAGGTCGCGCTTGGGCCCCTTGTCCATGGCATTCCACGGGGTGAGGGCGGAATCCCAGTTCGCCCAACCATCGTGGTGCTCGGCGGTGAGCACCACATACTTGGCCCCGACCTCATCAAAAAGCGCCGCCCAGGCTTCGGGGTCCCACTTCTCGGCTTTGAAGTGGTCCACCAGATCCTTGTAGCCGAACTCGGGCGGCGCCGCCCCGAAGCGCTGCTTCAGCAAGGGATAGAGATGCTTGGGGTCGGAGTAGATCGCCTTTGCAACCTGCTCGGCATAACCTCGGTCGCCTTTTATGTAGCCCAGCACGCTGTAGGGTCCCCAGTGAATAAAGATACCGATCTTCCCATCATCGAACCACGCCGGAACCGGCATTTTCTGGAGGGATTCCCAAGAGCCGTCGTAGGGATCCGCTGCGCGGGCGGGAAAGTGGAAGAGCGAGAACGCGGAGAGGCACAATACGATGGCGGGTTTCATGTTGGTTTGGCTAAGCAGAGATTGGCTTTTTACTCAGCAAACGAGAGGGCGAGCTTGTCCAAGATCGGCTTGACCTTGTTCTCGGTGGTGTCGGTCGTTTTCAACTCGATCTGGAATCCATATCCGGGGGGCAGTCTCGAGAGGTCGAGAGCGGCCGGCGCCTTGGCGATCTGTTTCGAAAATCCAGGGATGTAGTCATATTTCTCCTGAACCTCCTGCCAGGGCGTCCACTCGTTGATTTGGCCATCCTTGTCGGTATCGACCCCCACCCGCGCCTCGACCCGTTCCACCCATGGCCCCGAGCTGGTGAAATCGTTTTTCGTTTGGTTGATCAGGTAGAACCGCCCTTCCGCGAAGCAAATGTCGGGGTCTGGATGTCCTTGGCCGAGACTTCCGCAAAAGGTGAAAGGCTTGTTGATATCCGAGGAGGTGAACCGCGCGATCTTCATGTCCTTCTGCCCCGCCGAGCCGGCAGGTTCGACATCACTGAAAAGGTAATATTGCCCGCCGATAGAGATCGCCGCCCAATCGCCGAAGGCGTTTTGTTCGGGTTCGTGAATTTCATACTCGGCCACATTTGACGGGAAGTTTTTTGGATCCTCTTTAGTCCAATGAGGGTGACGGAATGTACCAGTCTTGCCGGTCGGCTTGGTGCGTTGATCAACGGGTGGAGCCAAGAGTTTGAAGTCCCCCAAGCCGTCGGGGCTGACCGCATGGCTGGCCAGCGGCGAATCCCAAGCATGTTCCTTGGCGTTGATGGGACTCCAGTCCTCGGAGATCAGGTGGAACTTGCCATACAAATCCCGAATGATCGCGCAATCCGACCCGTTGAAGGGAGTTTTGAAGACCATCCCCAAATCCTTGCCGGGCTTTCCGTCCGTGAGGTCCTCGTCGATATACATGTGGGGGTCTTGGTCGTTTGGAAAATCATAATACAAGTAGGCTTTCCCATCGACGAACTCAGCGGTCGTCATCCATCTCGCCCGCTGGTCGCTGACCGGTCCGTGGTGCACCCAATGGACCATGTCGCGGCTCTGCCAGGCATGGTAGCCACCGAGGGATTTCTTCAAGCCGCCCGGGGCATTGAATTGGTTAGGCCACTGCGTCGTTTGAAGAGGTATATCAAATCCCTTCAACTTCGCTTCCTGGGGAGTGAAATCTTTCGCTGGCTTTTTGTCCACATACAGCCCGAAAATCCAATAGTCATCAGGGCCCTTGGTCAGCAAAACCGGAGCATCTCCAAGGCTCGTAGGGGCGATTTTCGGAACCGCCTGCCAGTTGTTCCATACCGGGGATTGCGACACCACTAATGAACGAGGAATTTGCTTCTGATCGAATGACTTGATCTTGCTGACAAATGTGGCGGACGGCGCCGACGGCACGGCCATGCCGTCCTGGAATTCCATGCCGGATTTCGACGCGGCATTGGACTCCCAATCCGCTTGGGTCTCGATGATCCACTCCTTCCCGGAGGGCGGCGTGGTGCCCTCGGGAACAGTTTGGGATTCAGCCGCATGGCAAAGTGCGGAGCCTAGAACGGTCACAGCGAGCGCGAGGGTCGTGGTTCTTTTCATTTTAGTTGGTTTGCGGGAGCTTACAGTGGCGTTCAAGGAGCGTTTTTCATTTTTTGGCGGTCCTTCTGAATCCACTGGGGATAAAGGAAGGTCTCGCCATTGTTTTTTTGGAGTGCGCCCGGTGTGGATCGGCCGGTGTCGATATATTTCTGCAACAAGGCCGTGAGGTTGGTGACGATCTGGGGGTGGCTTGAAGCGAGATTCTTCGTCTCGGCCGGGTCGGCCTCGAGGTCGAAGAGTTGCACCCAGTCTTTGATCGGTTCCTGTTGAGCCCCTTTCTTCTTGCCACTTGGCGGCATCGGTTCGCTCCAACCGCCCGATCCGGGGCAGAAGGCCAACTTCCATTTTCCTTGGCGGATCGCGAAGCTGCCATCGATGGAATGATGCACCACCGCCTCGCGCAGGGGCTTGGTGGATTTGCCCAGAAGGGCAGGCAGAATGCTCACCGAATCCTCGGCCGTGGAGTCGCCGGGCTTGGTGCCAACGATCTCCGCACAGGTGGCAAACAAGTCCACCAGGCAAACAGGATCATTGGAACTGCTTCCCGCCTTCACTTGGCCATCCCAGCGAACGATGAACGGCACGCGGTGGCCGCCCTCATAGATGTCCGCCTTGTGACCGCGATAGATATCGCTCGGATAGTGGGCCTCGGGGTCGTCGGGTTGGGTTTCCCCCATCCGGAACTTGAATCGGGCGGGGTCGTTGACCTCATTATTTTTCAAGGGCCAATTGCTGCATCCATTGTCGGCGGTGACGATGATCAGCGTATTGTCGGCGATGCCCGCACGCTCGACCGCTTCGACGACCTGCCCCACGGCCCAGTCGGTTTCCATGACAAAGTCGCCATACGGGCCCAAGGAACTTTTCCCTTGAAACTCCTTGGATGGCACAATCGGCGAGTGTGGGCTGTTCAACGGCATGTAAATAAAGAACGGTTGGCCGGTTTTTGCCTCCTCGGTGATGGTTGACACCGCTCGCTCAGTCAGCGTCGGCAACACATCGATGGGCTCGAAATCCTTATGGGCCGGCCCCTTCCGGGGAAACGCTTTCTGTATCGTGCACTCGCCGACGAACCTGTCGTTCTCGATCCAGATATAGGGCGGCATATCGAGCGAGGCGGAGATTCCCCAATACTTGCCGAAGCCCACCGCGGTCGGACCATTCTTGATCTGGCCTTTCCAGTCCGTGTTTTTTCCTTTTTCGTCGGCTGCTTTGCCGTCGGTCGTGGGGAAATCCATCCCGAGATGCCACTTGCCGATTGCGATCGTGGTGTATCCGTTTTTCTTGAGCATCGAGGCGACCGTCTCGCGACTAGGCTCGATCAAGCGTTTCGAAAATCCCCAGAGCACTCCGCTCTTCAAGCTGCTGCGCCAGTTGTAGCGGCCGGTGAGGATGCTGTAGCGCGTGGGGGTGCACACCGAGGACGGGCTGTGCGCATCGGTGAATTTCATGCCTTTTTCCGCCAATCGATCCATGTGCGGCGTGTCGATCTTGCAGCGGTCGCCGCCGTAGGTCTTCACATCCCCCAACCCCCAGTCATCAGCCAAAATGTAAATGATGTTCGGTTTATCGCCGCTGGAAGCCATGGCCGCAGCTCCCGTCGAAAGGAGCGCGGCCAAGGAAACCAAAAGTGAGAAAGGGATCTTCATGTTAAAAACCGAATCCAGCAGGATTGACCACCGAGAACACAGAGGGCACAGAGGGCACAGAGAGGGAGACGATGCTATAAATTCTTTACTCCTTCACCGGCTCGAGCCACTCGATCTCGCCCATCTCGTTTTCGATATCCAGGCGCACCTTGGCATGGTGCTGCCCACCAATCTCGCACCTGAGGGTTGGTCAAGTCGTCGGCCTCGCAAGAATTGCGAATTCCAGAAAACAGGCTATTCAGTCGCTGGTTCTTTCGGCGTAGGAGCCTTTTTTGGGGGCGTAGTCCACTCTTCGAGACTCAGCGAACCGTTCTTGTCGGTATCGAGTCTAGCGAATTTTTTGTCGGCTGTTTCCGGAGTCTTGGATTTGGCTTTGAATTCCTCCAAGCTGATCGATCCGTTTTTATCGGCATCGAGCCTCTCGAATTGCGCTTTCCTCTTGTCTGCGTCCTGAGCATGGCAGAGGGCGGAACCCATCATGGTGAGACCGATAGCGACCGCAGTCGCGAGGTAGTTGGTTGCTTTCATTTTGTGTTTTTTGTTTTGTGTTTATCCAATAGGAATAGATGTTGCGGATGATACTTCAGACTGCTGGCATCTCATAGCCCTTACGACGCGGACGGTCTTGCATCGCCTTTGCCGCATCGTCGCCGATGATTTGTTCGGCCTTTGGATCCCACTTGAGTGGGCGTCCCAGCCGCTGGGCGATGCCGGAGAGTTGGCAGATGGTGCCCGTACGGTGACCCACGCTTGCCGGGCAGATCGTCGGCTTGCGACTCAGGATCGAATCGATGAAATTCTGGCGGTGGTTCTTGGACTCATACACTTGGATGTCGTTCGGGCCGAACTTGTGGCGCACGAGTTCCTTCGGTGAGGTTTCGACCTTGCCACGGCTGGCGAGCACCTCGCCCTTGGAGCCGATGAAGCGGATCATGTGCTTGTTGTCGGGCGTCTTATCACGCCACACGGTGATGCCGTCGGCGTAGCGGTAATGATGGTATTCAGCTCCTTCGAAACCTTGGGGGATGAATTCGACAGGACCTGTTTCGTCACGGCCCAACGCCCATTGCACGATGTCGAAGTGGTGCGCGCCCCAATCGCCGAACTTGCGATTGCCATATTCCCAGTAGCATCGCCAGCCACCTCCATACGCCCCTTTCGCGCGGTTTTCCGAATACTCGAAAAACGGGGTGGGTCCGAGCCAGCGGTCATAATCAAAGCCCTCCGGAACGGGAACGATGGTCTCTTTTTCCGGCGGCAGCGGGAAATCTCCGAGTCGGCAGTAGATTTCCTTGATGTCGCCAATCATGCCGTTGCGCACCAGATTGGCCGCGATGCGGAAATAGATTTCGGAGCGTTGCTGGCTGCCGACCTGCACGATGCGGCCATATTTTTTCTCCGCCGCCACCAAGGCCTTGCCCTCCTCGATGGTCAGGGTCATCGGTTTTTCAATATAGACATCCTTGCCCGCTTTCATGGCCGCCAGCGCGATCGCCGCGTGCCAGTGATCCGGCGTGGCCACGCACACCGCGTCCACATCGGGGTGTGCAAGCACCTCTTCAAATTTCGTCGTGGCTAGAATTCCCTCGAAGCCCTTCTCCTTGAGCGTTCCGAGGGCTTTCTTCACCTGGCTGTCCCGCACGTCGCACACCGCGATCGGCTGCACATCCTTGATGCCGGGAAACGAGCGGACATGGCCGTCGGAAATCCCGCCTAATCCGATAAACCCCATGCCAATGCGCGAGTTCGCGGCGGTCTTGGCGGTGTTGCCGAGGGTCTCCGCCCTAACGATCTGTGGAGCGAGCCATGCGGTGCTTGCAGCGAGGGAGGATATCAGAAAGTGACGACGTGTTGGTTGGTTGTTCATGGTGGTAATTAAGTCGATGATCTTGTGATTAAACTTTTTGAGAACTACTTCCAGACGATCTCGCCGACCTCGTTCTCGATATCCAAGCGCACCTTGGCATGGGCGAATTCCCGGGTGTAGATGTATCCGTCTTTAACTGCGGGGCCTTTTGGCTCCCCCAGCGGTCGCTCCAGTTCCGGATTGCGCTTCATCCAGACTTTGCTTTTTTCCGCGCCGTATCCATCGTGGGCGAGGAAGTAGCTGTGTTTCTCGGCGCAGGTGAGAAATAGCGCGAGGAGATACTCAAAGCGTTTGCTGTGATTGTCATTTCCACTCAGCCCTTTGCGGATTTCATCCGTGCGCTGCGGATTCAGGACTCCCTCCGTTTCGTTCAATTCGGAAAGCCCTGCGGTGAATGCAACGATGAACCCGTCACGGGCCGCTTTTCGAAACGCCTCGATCCCCTTGGCCACATTGTCCTTCTTCTGTTCCTGAGTCGCAGCGATTTCAAATCCCTCGATGTAGGAACCGTCAAACTGCTTGATCGCCTCCAAGCCGTCATCCTTGCTCTGACCGATCCGCAGGACATTGGCCAGCATGATCTTGTCCGGCCCCAAGGCCTTCCTTGCCTCGTCCATCATGGTCTTGTATCCGGCGAATTGGGCGGCCTTTTTCTCTTTTCCGATGTCACGATTCAAGTAACCGGACGACAACACCTTGATATTCCCATCCAGAAACAGGCCGTCGATCGCGGGATCAGAGCAGACCTGCTTGGCATGGCCAACCCACCAATCCCGCACCTGAGGGTTGGTCAAGTCGTAGGCCTCGGCAACATTGCGAACCAGCTTGGTTTTTCCATTACGACCGACAAGGAAAGCACCCGGCAACTTCTCGATTTCTGCATTCGCCTTGTAGGTTCCATAGTGAACAATAACATTTCGATAGTATAAAATCTTCGTGGAGGGATTGACATCCTTCACGGCTTTGGCCGCGGCGAGCGTGCCATCCTCGGTGGATTGAAAAGCACTGTGTCCTGTCGTTTTCTCGAAGGTCAACAAGGGAAACGACGCCAGGTATTTGATCTCCGCATCCGTAAACTTCTGAGCTTTTCGGATATGCATGTATTGCGGCACGCGATCCCAGGAAAACGCGGGGAGCGCGCGGCCTGTTAGCGTGCTTTCGACAGGCGTCGACGGGTCGCCTTTGACAGGCTGACTTGCGGCGAGAAGGGCGACGATGAGGATGTGGATTCGCATGGGAGTGTGGACGGAATGAACGAAGCGCTGAACCGGTTCAGGGATGGTGGGTGATGGTGGCGAAGTAGGCTCCGATTTCGTTGCCTTGATCATCGCGGAAAACGGGGGCCAAGCGTTGTGGTCCGGCGGCGAGACGGGTGGTGAACACAATTTCATGGTCTCCCGGCACCACGGGTTTCGATTCAAGATCCCGGCCGTCGAGCCGCAGCACGGCGGACGTGATGGGGATTGCCTTGCCGAGGTGCGCACGGAAGGCGCGTGCGCCACCGGGCACGTTTTCACCGGAGGGAAGGGCGGCGGTGATCGGGCGATCCGCCTCCACGGGCCAGCGACGCAGGCGGATTGTGTAGTTGCCGGGAGTCACGACTTTGACAAACCAATGCCCCTGATGCACGGACTTGGCGAGGCCCTCGGCTTCGCGGATTTGTTGCTGGTTCCATGGCGGCAGCTCTTCCTGGATCCAATCGTGTGCAGTTAGATTAACGACGGGATGTTCCGGATGACCGAGTGTGATGGCGGCAGATTCGGAAAACGTGGGTTCGAGCTCGGCCCACCAAGCGTCATAGAACGAACGCATCGTTGCCACTTTCTCAGGATGCGCGGTGATCACGTTGCTTTTCTGTCCGGGATCCGATGCGATGTCATACAGTTCCGTGCCGTTCACTAGACGCCACTTGCCGGACATGACGGCGGTTTGTTTCCACTTGATGGGATCACGCACGCGCTGGGAATCGGTGACGAGCATGCGGTCGCGCGGCCAGTCCGCGACATCACCTGTGGGAGACAGCAGGGCGCGGATCGAGCGGCCGTCGAGCTTGACTCTATCCGGTTTCTTCGCACCGCACAGGTCCAGTAGGGTGGGAACGATGTCCACGGCGTGGCAGAGGATGTCGCTGGAGTGCTTCCGGTTCCACCCAGCGGCGGGCCAATGCGCGATGAACGGCACCCGGTGGCCACCCTCGTATTCGCTGCCTTTTTTTCCACGCATCCCGGCATTGAACACCGCTTCGCCCGTCGCGGTGCCGTTGTCGGTGGTGTAGATGAACAGGGTGTCATCCTCGATTCCCAGTTCGCGGAGCAGTTCGCGCAGCGCGCCGACGTTGTCATCGATGTTATGGATCATGCCGAAGAACGCGGCGAGTTCCGGGGGATGGTCCGCATATAGGTCGATGTATTTCTGGGGCGCGTGCAACGGGCTGTGCGGTGCGTTGGGCGTGATGTAGGCGAAGAACGGTTGGTGCTTCGTCGCGCACTCACGGATAAAGCGCTTGGCCTCGGAAAAGAAAACGTCGGTGCAGAATCCCTTGGCGGCAACCACGCGGCCGTTGTGATAGTAACTGCCATCGAAGTAGGAGTTGTCCCACAGGTCCGGCGTTTGGCCGACTCCGCCGCCGCCGTGTCGATAGACCTCGGTGAATCCGCGGTCTTCGGGACGATAGGGGAAATTGTCGCCGAGATGCCATTTACCGAAAAGCCCGGTGGCATAGCCGGCGTCCTTGAGCATTTGTCCGAGCGTGACCTCGTTCTCGCGCAGCATCGAGCGGCCGTTCACGGTGTGCCAGACGCCAGTGCGGTCCGCCCAGCGCCCCGTGAGCAACGCCGCGCGCGTGGGGGAGCAGGTAGGCAACGCATGATAGTCCGTTAGGCTGGAGGATTCGGCAGCCAGCTTGTCGATATGCGCCGTCTTGAGCACCGGGTTGCCGGTATGGCCGAGATCGCCGTAGCCCTGGTCATCGGTCATGATGAAAACGATGTTCGGGCGCTTCGGCTCCTCTGCCGATGCCGGAATCACCAGGAAGGTGAGAAGCAAGCTGGTCAGAATGCAGGTGGCAGGGTGGTTGGTTCTCTTCATGGTAGCGCGGGAATTTTTAATCAATGCCAGTCGATGTGGGCCTTACCGGTCTCCAGATCCACGCGGACACTCGCTCTTTCGAACTCGCGAGTGAAAGTCCAGGCGGCGGGATCGGGACGAGTCGCTTCTCCTTTCGGCACTCCCAGAGGTTTAGAGAATTCAGGATACTCCACAAGACCTCCGCTCCGGAGTGTCCAGCCCCAGCCGTATTGGAAGTAGGAGTATGGCTGGGCACCGATGAGGAAGGCCGCAAGGTAATAGGGAAGCCGTTCACGCGCGCGCTTTTCGAAGTCGGTCGCGCCGGGATCCTTTTTCCCTTCGGTTTCCACTTCAACTCCGATCCGCCAAACGGCGATCTTACCCGCAGCGGAGATCTTCTTCATGAGATCCCAATCCGCGACGATGGCTTCCTTGGTGAGCTGGTCGGCCTTGTAATGTTCAAACATGAAGGCATCTCCGATTTCAAACAATTCGGGGATGTGCGCGCCGTTGTTGAGCAGCAAGATTTTCTCCGGGCCGATGGCCTTCTTCGCCATGCGCATCATTTCCGCCTGGGCGGCGTCCACTTCGGATTTCTGCTCCCGACGGTGGAAGGCGAATCCGTGCATCTGATCAACGAACAGTCCGTCGGCTCCGGATTCGCGGACGCCTTGGCCGACAGTTTCCGCCCACCAGGTGCGGAATCCGGGTTTCAGAACGTCAAACATCGGAACGCGGCCGCGGCGCATGGGCTCCCCGGTTTGCGGATCGAGAAGCAGGAAGGATCGGAAGGGCTCCCCAATGACATCCTTGCCGAAAACATGGGAGTCGGTCGTGAACGGATAGGCATAGGCCGAGTTGAAATAGAACAGGCAGGTCGTCTGGGGATCGGTCTTCTTGAAGCGTGCGATTTCCCGCGCCGCCCCGAGCTTCGCGCAACCCAGTTCGGTGAAGCCGTGGCTCTTCTCGATACAGAGGAAATCCGAGCTGCCGGCGATGCTGCTGAGCTCGGCCTCGTTGAGGAGACGCGTGCCATCGCCAAACATCTGATAGATCGGTGCCTTGTCCCACGAGAACGCGGGGCGGATGGTGGATGCTCTTTCGGCGGCATGCGCCGGGAGCATGAGTGCAACGAGAAGCGGAACCAGGGATTTCATCATGACATTCATCGGCTGCTGGCTGTGTCGCTTGCGGGTGAAATATCTGTCACGGGCGTGAGACGGAGCGCTTTGAGGCTGGCGTTGGCGGTATTTCCATCGATGCAGGCCACGCTGACGCGGTGCCGCCCGGGAGTGGTGAATTCGAGCCAGCCGATCGGAAACGATTGATAGATGGATGAGGAATTCTGCTGGTTCTGGATGGCTTGTCCGCCTTCCACCGCGACTCGCCAGACCAGCCTTTTCTCACCGGTATAGGTCAGATCGACTCGATAGTGGCCCGGGCGGAGGACATCCACTTCCCAGGTGGCGGCTCCATCGGCTTTCCAAGCCGTCACCTCGAACGTGTGCTTCCACTCGCCGAATTTCTCCATCCAGCGCTTGCCGTTGCGGGTGGCTCCCGTGACCGAGGCGAAATGCACGTCAAGTTCGGTGGGGCCTTTGGGATCGATGCCGAAGGTCCTGTCAACTTCCGGCGGGGCGGCGAGGGTGACTTCGATCACCGGAACGAGCGCGTTGAGCGTGCCGGGCGGCAGAGTGAGACAGGTCCATGTGCCGTCGCGTTGGTGGGTGACGGGCTCGGAGCCACTTGCGGTGAGCCATCTGGCGGAGCGGATTTCCGTCTTGAGTCCCGGGAGATGGAGCTTGCCATCGGTCGGCCGGTCGAAGACTGATAGAAACAGCTTGTTGTCGCGCACGGTGACGTCCCCCCACGGCAGGGCGTGCCCCCAGGGCGAGGGGTCCGCGCCATAGATCACGGCCGGGTGGCGTTTGATCCACTCGCCAGAGCCACGCAACGAATCGGCGGCATGCTTCGGCACCGAGCCATCGCCGTAGGGGCCGATGTTGAGCATGTAAGTGCCGCCGCGCGCGACGGTGGAGATGAGGCGGCGGAGGATTTCGCGCGGCGTCTTCCAGTTGTTGTCATACCATGCGTAGGCCCACGAGTCGTTGGTGGTATCCACGGTTTCCCACAAGCCGTCGATATTTTCGATCGGCACCTCCATGTCTCCGAGCGACTGATAGTCTCCGAGTCCATGGCCGGCGCGGCCTGAAACGAATGCTTTCGGCTGGTTCTTCCGGACGACTCCGATGAGTTGCTCGACATACTTCTTTGGCATCTTCCCGGGCGTGTCGAACCATACGAGTTCGATTGGTCCGTATTGACTGGTGATCTCCTCGACCTGTGGCAGGCACTTGTTTCTGAAATAGTCGTCGAAGGTGGCGGGCTTGCCGTTTTCATCGGTCTGCGGGCCGTTGCCACCGCCGGGGAAGATCCAATCCTGGTTATGGGAATAGTAGAAGCCGAAGCCGATTCCAGCCTCCTTGCAGGCGGCGGAGAGTTCCTTCATCGGGTCGCGACCGTAGGGTGTGGCATCGACGATGTTGAAGGGATCCGCCTTCGAGTGATACATTGCGAAACCGTCGTGGTGTTTTGCGGTGATAACGATGTATTTCATTCCCGCGTCCTTGGCAATTTGGACGATGGCCTGTGCGTCGAAACGGGATGGATTGAATCGTTTGGCCAGCTCCTTGTATTCGGGAATGGGTATGCCAGCCATCCGCTTTTCCATGATCCATTCGCCGATGCCGTAGTAGGTCTTGCCGTCCACCTTGTTTCCCAACAAGGAGTAAAGCCCCCAGTGGATGAACATGGCGTAGTTCCCATCGGCGAACAACTGGCCCTTGCTGGCGTCCTCCGGGCGGAGCTTGACGACCGACTCACCCCACAGTTTGTCCATTTCCTGCGCGCCGGCGGGATGCGGGAGAAGTGCGGATACAAGGGCGATCAGGCAGGCGGATAGTTTGTGAAGTGGCATCATCGGTCGGGCGGGTTGACGTGTATTCATTGGGAAGGCGCGGAGGTTTCCTGAAAATCGGAACTCGAAACGAGCGCACCGCTGTGAACATTGATGAACCAGGCGGTCGTGCCCTCGGACAAGGTGGCGGTGGCGTGCCAGCGGCCGCCCTTTTCTTCGAGCTTGGCGGGCGACTCCAGCCAGGTCCGCGAACCGGTGATGCCGGAACCTGTGGTGGAGACCAACGTGGCGCGATCCAGCGGTTTCGACAAAGAGAAAACGACGCGGGCGGCATTTCCATCAGCGCCGGCCTCCGTCTGGCGGCACCATGGAGTGCCGTCCGTGACAATGCTTTGCGCGAAGGCATAACTTTCCGGCCGCTTCCGTGCCGGGCCATGGCCGTGGCCCATGTTGGGGATCAGCGTCACCATGTGGGGCCCGGACGCCCGACGGTAGCTTGCCGCCTGGTGATTGAGTGGGAAGTGCTTGTCCTGCGGCCATGAAAGCCAGAGGACCGGCAGCTTCGCACGGTCGAGGCGCAGGATGGGATCCCAGACCTGCTGATAGAGAAGGTTGTCGCCGAGAGCGCGGCCATATTGGTTTCCGGCCATGGAAAGATCGCCGCAGCCATAGGTGGGGATGGCGAAGGCGAAGCGGGAATCGATGCCGATGACGGTGCTGGTGATCACGCCGCCCCATGAGATGCCCATGATGCCGATCTTTTCCGGGTCCACACCGGGCAGCGAGCGAAGCAGTGAATGGGAGAGAACCGTATCCGCGACCGCGTGATACATCCATTGGTCGCGCAGTGGCTCCTTGGAATCGCCATAGATCCCTACACGGCCTGGGCCACCCGATTCATGCCGCTTCCATCCCTTGGAAGCCCCCTCGGGGTGATTGGAGGTTTGCCCCTCGACGGCGATCGCGATGGCCGCAAAGCCGCGGTCGTTCCACTCCTGCACCCATGACAGGAAGGCCGTGCCGCCGCCACCGTGGACGAGCACGATGCCGGGCACTTTACCGGATGGGTTTTTCGGAACGCCGAGCCAAGCGAAGACCTTGGTCGGTTTGCCTTTCCACTCAAGCGCATCGAAATAGATCGCCTTGATTTCGCCGGCGGCGGGAAACCCGTCGGCTTCGCGCATGGCGGGAGCCTCGGTGAGGCGGGCAAGATTCTCCACGAGTTGCCGCTGCGCGGAAAAGTCGTCCGCGCGGCAAAGACCGGCGGCAGCAAGAATGATCCCGGCGCACCATGAGAGATATTTTGACTGAATGCGCCCGAACGAGGAAGAAATTTCCTGCGGATTAAATGAGTGGTTACGTAGCACGTGGGTTTTGAATATGATAAAACCTGCCCGTGCCGTCCATCCTGTGTTCACAGGATGGCTGAAGCCGCGGGGTTCATATGCTGTCCCGGGATCAGAGTTTCCGCTGTGAGAAAGAGCCATCATCGGTGTGCGGGAGGCGGCCGTCGAGTTGGCGATACTGGAAACGAAGACCTTCGGATTCGAGGGGGCGGGTGCGTCATCCATGTACTTGGAACCGCGACTTGGCGTCAGCAGCCCGTCACCTCGCAAAAGTCGTCGCGTAGGCGGCTGCGCGCGAGTTTGCCGGCCAATCGCTCATAGCGGCTGCGGACTCTTGGAATGTATACATCAAGACTTGATTTACTCATTGCGGCGGGCATTGGCCACGGTGTCCGCTATTATGAGGCAATGGAATTAATTAGCCAACCCGCGCGAATCAGCTTCGGTGTCCTTTGCAATGAGGTAACGCGGTCGAGCACGCCCGCTACATCGCATCGAAAGCAACCCGCCGAACCGTTAGATGTTTGCCTGGTTGCCCCCCTGTTTTTAGGTGAAGGCTGGTGCCACTTGCCTCAACGATAGCATGCGCGGCGTGAAACGTCTTTCGCGCTGATTAAATCCGGATTGGCAAAGCCGATGCTTGGACTAGTCTGTGGCAGATCAATCCGCTTCCAATGTCACTACAATCTTTCATTCTGTCAGCGCACCTCGCCGCATGCATCATCGGCTTGGGCGGCTCGACGAGCGCATGGGGCGGAGACCTCGATCGACTCTCGATTACAGATCTGCAGCGGAAGTTGGGGGAAATCGACGCCGAACTTACCGGCCTGGCAAATTTCAGTCTTAACAGCGGGGTTGGCCCGATCGGATTCCGGTCGCGGAGCCACACGGATGCGGAACACCTGGAGTGGGTGCGGGTGGACCTCATTCGGGAAGCAGTGATCGACGAGGTCGTCCTGGTCCCAGCTCTGTGGCGAGACTTGAATGCGGGCTTTGTCTCGGACGCCTTTCCCGCCAATCTGAGGATTCTGGCCGGAACCGCCGGAGATCCGACTGGCTCGGTGGTGGCGGAGTTTCGAAACACCGCCGACCTGGTGCCGCGCATTGCGCCGCTGGTGGTGCCGATGGGCGGAATCCGGGCATCCTGGGTGAGAATCGAGACGGACCGATTGTCCCGCAGGGCATTCGATGGAAGATATATCTTCCAGCTCGCCGAGATGCTGGTTTTCGCCGACGGGGAAAATCTGGCGCTTCATCGGCCGATCAGCGTTTCACGGAATGACGGTGACTCGCCGGCTTGGAACCCGGTGTTTCTGGTCGATGGCATCCTGCCCTACATCATGAACTCGGGGCGTGGAAACCCGAGCCTGGCCTTTATCAGTGCCATCGGCATCGGCGACCACCCGTCGATCGATATCGATCTCCAGCGGGAACAACCCGTTTCAGGGATCCGACTTCATGCGGTAGACCAGAGCGACACGGTGCCCCAAGCTTTCGCCGGCGATTACGGCCTGCCTCACCGCTTCCGCATCGAGGGAGCGAACAATGCCGACTTTACCGATGCGCAGCCTCTGATGGAGGAAAGCCCGACTTCAATCTACGAATTGGGGCCGATCATGGAATGGAACTTTAGAAAACACGGCTGCCGCTACCTACGACTGACCGCACTCGAACCCTATTTATCCCAGGAATCCGGGCGGCATGGCACCCGGATCGGCTATGCCGAAATCGAGGTGCTTGCCGATGGCCGGAATGTCGCTGTCGGCCAACCGGTAAGCGCCGCCTTCAGTCCGGCCAGCACCGGACGCCGCTTCGAGACATTGACCGACGGACATAACCTCTACGGACGCATCCTGCCAGTGCGGCAATGGCTGGGCGAGTTAGCCCGTCGCCAGGATCTGGAAACCGCCCGCCCACTCGTGGTCGCGGAGTTGTCCAGAAAACACGCGCGCCAGCGAACCATGCTGACCTGGATGTTCCGTCTCGCCGCACTGCTCGCCGGGGGCATCGCCTTCCTCCTGTTTTACTATCACTTTCGCGCCCGCCGCCAGGAGGCGAATATTCGCGAGAGGATCGCCGCGAATTTGCATGACGAACTGGGCGCCAATCTCCACGCAATCGGCCTGCTAGGCGATCTTGCCAAGGATACCGTGGATTCGCGCGAGGAACTGATGGATACCCTCGATCGCATCCGCAGCCTGACCGAAAGCACCGGGTCAGCCGCACGCAACTGCGCTCACATGATCCTCGCCAAGGGCATTTGCGAGGATCTAGTGGCGGAAATGCGCCGCGACTCCCGCCGTCTGCTGGCTGATCTGGATAGCTCGATCACTTTCGAAGGCGAGGAAATACTGGGTCGCCTGTCCCGCCGCACACGCATCGATCTCTATCTGTTTCACAAGGAAGCTCTCATCAACATCATCCGCCACTCCGGCGCCACGGAAGCGACCATGCAACTGGTCGCGAACGCCGGCGAAATAGTCCTAACAATCTCTGATAACGGTTGCGGGATCGCGAGCAGACCTCCACCTTCACTCAAACGTCGGGCTCGCCTGCTCGGCGCAGACCTCTCGGTGGGATCGCCCGAAGCCGGTGGCACCCGCATTGTCCTCAAACTCAAATCCCGTAAATTCGGCATCCTCATATGAACGACCCAGTTAAAGTCATGCTCGTCGAAGATAATCCAGAATTCCGCAAGGTGATCCGCCTCGCCCTTTCCCGCGATGCCGCCATCGAGCTGAGCAGCGAGTTCGGCACTGCGGAAATTGCGTTGCGCAGCCTGCGCGATGGCTCGGTACCGGCTAGCCCGGACGTCATTCTTTTGGACCTCCGCCTTCCCGGTATGGGTGGCCTTGACGCCCTACCGCACTTCACCAACTCCGCCCCTCAGACAAAGGTGATCGTGCTGACCCAGTCCGACTGTGAGGCCGACGTGCTGCGTGCCATCACACTCGGTGCGGCGGGCTACCTGTTAAAGTCATCCACTATCATCCAGATCAAGGAAGGCATCCGGACCGTGATCGACGGCGGCGCTTCGCTTGATCCCCGCGTGGCCAAGTTTCTCCTCAAAACCCTCCAGACCCGCCTCCCAACCGCAAAAGCGGAGGGACTGCTCTCCGATCGCGAGCTGGAAACTTTAACCCTACTCGGCGAGGGACTGGTCAAAAAGGAAATCGCCGATCGCCTCGGCATCACATACCCGACCGTCGATTCTCATGTCCAGCGCATCTACGAGAAGCTCCAGGTCCACAACGCGCCCGCCGCCATCAATATCGCCCATCGCCTGGGGATTTTTCCGCCAAAGCCCTGATGCAACTGATAGATACCCCCGTATTTCATTTCCAATAGACCAAGCCGGGCATCAATGGTCGAACGGCAAGCCGCCAAAACATCCAGTTTCAACCCGACCCAGCCCCACTACGACCAATCGATCAGCACCGCGAAGGAAGCCGGATTCCGAAATCGAAAACAGACGGTCCATGAAGCAACTTCCGGCCAATGAAAATTTCCATCGTCATTCCCGCCTTCAATGAGGAACGCTTGCTCAACGCATCCCTCGTCGAAATCAAGACGGCGGCTCATGCCTTCGCCCAACGCGGATGGAAGGTGGAGTTGATCGTGTGCGACAACAACTCCACCGATCAAACAGCGGACATCGCCCGCACCGCGGGTGCCATCGTGGTGTTCGAACCGGTCAACCAGATTGCCCGTGCCCGCAATTGCGGCGCGCTGGCGGCGACTGGTGACTGGCTGGTTTTTGTGGACGCCGATTCGCATCCGAGCGCGGGACTCTTTGATGACATTGCCGAGGAGATTCTTTCCGGCCACTGTCTTGCGGGTGGCGCGACCATCCGGATCGACACCCGTGACCGTGCGGCCCGCGCCATCACCTCGCTGTGGAACTGCGCCAGCCGACTGCGCAAGCTGCTGGCCGGCTCGTTGATTTTCTGCGATGCGGCGGCGTTCCGAAAAATCGGCGGCTTCAGCGATCAATTATTTGCCGGTGAAGAAATCGAACTGACCCGGCGATTGCACAAACACGCGAAGGAATACGGCAAACGCATCGTCATTCTGCACCGGCATCCACTGGTCACATCCGCGCGCAAAATGCATCTCTACACCAAGCGCGAACATCTCCGGTTTCTGGCGAAGATCATTTTCAGCCTAGGCCGCGCCCTAACCAATCGGGAAGCAACGCATCTATGGTATGACGGGCGGAGATGAAGATCGGGGATGATAGGACTACCACGCCTCCGCCTCCATATCACTTCGCCTGAGCGGCGGACTCCATCAGATCGGCGGCGGGAAGAATAACATTGGAGGCCTTGGGCCCCTGGTCATCGCTGTCGACTTTCGAGTTGAAATGGCTGATGCCGAAACCAACGAATTTTCCATCCTTGTTGAAAACCGGCATCCCGAGCGCTTGAGTGCCGATTTTCACGAAGGTGCGTGGTTTGGTGACAATCGAGACCACCTCGCTGGTCATGACCACGGGCTCGCGGTTCAATTCCTTGCCGAGACGACCAAGGACGATCACATCATCGAGCAAGGAAAGTTTAGCCGAGTCCGCGGTATTGATGGCCGTGAGTTTCACGTCAGCGGGGTTTTCGGGCCGGATGAAGGCGAGGTCGAGATCGGGGTCCTTGGCGGCGACTTTGGCATCCACTTCAGAGCCGTCGGGCATGAGGATTTTCACCTCCTTGGTGGTGCTCTTGGCGGAAATCTTAAGCGGCCCCTTCGGCGTGTTCATAGGAAACCAGCACAGGCACCGGTTCGGTCTTGTCCTTGGTGATTTCCTGACTCACGGCGAGCAGCGCATCCAGATCCGGTGTCGGCTTACCATCCACCGAGACAATCAGGTCGCTAGGATTGATGGACGGCTTGGCCGCGGCGGCAGCTCCGCCGGAGTTCACGCTCTGCACGATGACCGCCTTATTGTCATCACGGAGTAAAATCTTGGAATGGTCCCCAATAAACGAAGCCACCGATCACGCTTGTCTGACCATTTTCCCGATTTATGTTGTTGATGTCCATCGGGGCGCTGGCGGCTGATGAAATGGATGCGGAGGACGAGGTGATGGCGTGGCCGGAGTTTGCTGCGGCAAAAGCGGTGCCGATGGTGGCTGCACCTTTGCCTGTGGAGACACCGAGCCCGCGTGATGTCGTGGATGCCACCGAGTTTTTTGTGAAATACCCAGTGCGCGTTTCTGAGCGTGCCGCGATGGCCATGGTGTTCAAGACTTGGAAGCAGCTGAGCAAGGTGCCCGAGAGCCATCGGGATCACAAATGCTTTATCCAATGCCGACGGGTAAAACTCGATCAGACGCATGCCGTGCTCAATTGGCAGCAGGAGAGCAAAGATTTCATATCTCAGTCCTTTTGATGCCACGATGGATCGGTCACCGATCCTGCGGATGGCGATTCTCCGCGCAACAGGGTGAAACCGCCCGAGACAAGCCGTCTAACAGGTTTCCCGGTTCCTGGTTGTTCGGTGAGCTTGGGGTCATTCATCCCTTGTCTGAACTCGAACCGGACGGGAGTTTCCCCGACGCTCTGCGGAATGGTCTCGTAGACATAAGTGGTCATGAAGCAATCTCACTCGGTTGTCTGGTAAAGCACAGACCCATTTTCCACACGCGCTTCGATTAAAAAAAACCGATGATTCACTGCTGCCAGCAACATACCCGGTCTCACGAAAGGAAAAATCCAGCAATCACGCGACCATCATGGCCTCGCGTTCGGCTTCGAGTTCCGCCTCAAACTCCGCCTCCAGCCTGGCCTGTTTTTGTTCCTCGCTCTCCTCGGCGGCGGTCTCGGCAGCGGCTTGCTGGTTCGCCGTCTCTTGGGCTTTCGCAGAATCGCGAGCCATGCGTTTATCAAACTTCCTCTGCTCGCGCTCGCGGCGCTTGTAATCTTTGCTTGGTGTGACGGCCATTGGTAAATCCCTTCTTATTTGCTGATGCGCGTGACGGGACCGACGATCTCGGTCCGGAGGCAACTCCGCTTGTCGGCGGCCTCATACATTGCAGCAGCAGCTCGAATCAATGGAAATCACAAGAAATGATCGAACCCCGAATCGCAGAGCCCTGTGCATGTCATGAACGGGTGCAGGACATGGGCATACAAAGGGCGGAACGCGTCCGCCCACGCGGATGATGAGCCGATGCGCGGACAAACCGGCCTTTTCATCGTCATTTCATCCTCACGGCGAACGCATTTCGCCGCTCCTTGACTGTTTGATCATGATCCATTGGAGCCGAATAAGCGTGAACTTCGCGATGTCTGTGCTAAACCGGCAGGCATGAGTGAGAAAAAAGCAAGCGAAGGCATCATCCTGACGCCGGATCCTTTTGGGGCTCTGGCCGGACTGCACAGTTTGCCTGCAGGCCCTGGGGCATCGCCGAATTCCGCTCCAGTCATTCCAACCAAGACCTCTCAACGGGGACAGAAGAACACCAATCGGGGCCGGGTGGACATCGTCCGTCAAACCGCGCATCGCGGTGGCAAGGCGGTCACAGTGGCGAGAAATTTCACCGGAATCGGACTCGCCGAAAAACAGGAACTCGCAAAGAAAATGCAGAAAGCCTGCGGTGTCGGCGGAACGGTGAAAGACGGCGGCATCGAAATCCAGGGCGACAAAAGGGAAGAAATGAAGCGCATCCTGACGGAAGCGGGTTTCAAGCCGGTTTTCTCGGGCGGCTGAGTGATATTATGCCACAAAAACTTTAATGTCCCGGATTTTTGAAAGCATTAATTTCTTCGCATTCCGGGTGCAAGCCTGACACAGCGCGCTCGGAGGAAGACCCGGCGGCGGACTAACATACCACTGACAAATAACAAGGGGATCAAGAACGCCGATCAAATCATGGCTTCGCAATCGCCGCTTGAATTTTGGGTTTTACCGGAAAATCCAGCGCAAACACCGTGGCGAACTTTTGCAACGATCCTTCCGGCAGACGTATTTTCCAAGCACCCTCGCTGCCCGATATTTGCGGTGTTCCATTATGAACAAGCACCGTAACCTTAGCTGGCCGTGTGACCAGTTGGTCGATGGTGATCACCCCGCCTTCCGGTTGGCCGAACACATGCACGTAGATGCGGGTGCCGCCGTCGGGCAATTGACGGGTGGTCGAGCGTCCTTTCCATGAAGTTTTGGAAAAGAGCGACGCCGTGGTGCCGTGAATCGATTCGCCGTTCACCTTCATCCACTCGCCGATTTCCGCAAGGCGTTCAAGTGAGGCTGTCGGGATTTCCCCCTCGCCTGTCGGGCCAACGTTGAGCAGATAGTTGCCGCCCTTGCTGGCGATGTCGATGAGGTTCTGAACGAGAGTTTCGGTGGATTTCCACTTTTGATCATCGGCCTTGAAGCCCCAAGTACCGTTCATGGTCATGCAGGATTCCCATGAGACGCCCTCACCGAATCCGGTGGGGGGGATCCGCTGTTCCGGCGTGCCATAGTCTCCCTTGAATTTAGCGTCGGTGGTGTGGCCTTCCATGCCTTTGCGGCCCTTGTCCACACGGTTGTTGACGATGAGTTTCGAATCATTTTTGCGAAGCCAGTTGTAGAGATCCTCGCCGCGCTCATGAGTCCATGCGTCCTCCCACTCGCCATCGAACCACAGAATGCCCGGGTGATATGCGGTGATCAGTTCGTCGAGCTGGCCTTTGAGATAGGCGTTGAAGCGGTCCATGTCCGGTTTGGGATTGGATGCGTTGCCGCGCCACGGGCCCTTCGTGGCGTAGTCAGGATGAGACCAGTCCATGATCGAATGATAGAGGCAGAAACGGATGCCGTGCTTGCGGCAAGCTTCCTCCAAAGGCTTAAGCAAGTCCTTCTGGTAAGGCGTGGATGCGACATCAAGATCTGTTAGTTTCGAATCCCACAGGCAGAATCCGTCGTGATGCTTCGAGGTGATCACGAGATACTTGATGCCGGCATTCTTCGCGGCGATCACCCAGGCTTCGGGGTCGTATTTGAGGGGATTGAATTTTGGCAGGAGTTCCTCGCGGTATTCCGCAGCAGGGATTTTTCCGCCACTCTGGAGCCACTCGCCGGCACCAGGCACCGGTTTGCCTTTGAAGTTTCCAGCTGCCCCCGAATAGACACCCCAGTGAATAAACATGCCAAAGCGGGCTTCATTGAACCACTTCATGCGGGCCTCCTTTTCCGCAGGGGTTTCGGCTTGCAGAAGTGGCGCTACAGGCAGAAGCAACACTAGGGTGACGATCAACGATTTGATTTTCATGGTGTCAATAGGTATAGAGTAAACGGCCACTTTGTAGGATTTCTTGCAGGAAATATTGTAAAAATCAGCCATTTTCCATCACCGCAATCTATCCCCTCGATTTCCGGTCATTCTCCTCACGCGCCGAGGCAGGTCTTGACCTACACCACCCTCACGCTAAGAATCCGGGATCTATCACTCAGGCCCCGGCCAGCATGCTTCGCGGACAAATCCATCCATCTTCATGAAAAACAACCCCATTGCTCTAGCACTGATATGCTTTGCCACCATGCCGCTCGTTTCCGCAGTGCGGGCGGATGCGAACCCTAACACTCCGCCCCAAGGCTTCACAGCCCTTTTCAATGGCACGGACTTGAGCGGTTGGTGGGGAGCGGCAACCGAAGATCCACGCAAATACCTCGCGCTGCCCGCGGACGAGTTCAAAGCGAAGCATGACGCTTCACTCGCCGATATCCAAAAACACTGGCGTGTGGAAAATGGCGCACTCGTGAATGACGGCAAGGGACTATTCCTAACAAGCGATTCATCCTTCGGTAACTTCGAACTGCTCGTGGACTACAAGACGGTGCCTCTCGCCGACAGCGGTATCTATCTGCGTGGCTGCCCGCAAGTGCAGATCTGGGATTCGACCGAGAAGGCCAAGTTCAAAATCGGTGCGGACAAGGGCTCCGGCGGATTGTGGAACAACTCCGCAGGCGCACCAGGAAAAGATCCACTCGTGAAGGCGGACAAACCATTCGGCGAGTGGAATCATCTGCGCATCATGATGGTCGGCTCACGGGTCTGGGTCTGGCTGAACGATCAACAAACCGTGAATGGCGCGGTGATGGAAAACCATTACGCCCGCAAGCTGCCGGTGCCGCCACAAGGTCCGATCCAGCTTCAAACCCACGGCGGCGAAATCTCTTGGCGCAATTTTTTCATCCGCGAGATCAAAAGCGATGAAGCAAACCGCCTTCTCCGCGCCGCCGATCCCGAGGGATTCAAGTCTGTTTTCAATGGCAAAGACCTGACCGGCTGGGCCGGTCCTCTGGACTGCTGCAAAGTGGAAGATTCCGCGATCGTCTGGCAACCGGAAAAAGGCGGTACCATTTACACCGAGGAAGAATATTCGGATTTCGTCGTTAGATTTGAATTCAAACTACCTCCCGGCGGCAACAATGGACTCGCCCTCCGATATCCCGGCAAAGGCAACGCCGCCTACGATGCCATGTGCGAATGCCAGGTGCTGGATGATAATTATGAGAAGACCACCGGCAAGAAGCTCGATCCCCGCCAAGTGCATGGCTCCGCCTACGGAATGGTCGGCGCTCTGCGCGGCTATCAACATCCGATCGGCGAATGGAACTACGAGGAAGTGACCGTTTCAGGATCCACCATTAAAATCGAACTCAACGGCAGCCAAATCCTCAATGCGGATTTGAGCAAGGTCACCGAATTCATGGCGAATAGCGCGCATCCCGGCAAGGACCGCAAGAGCGGTCATTTCGGACTCGCCGGACACAATGATCCCGTATCCTTCCGCAACATTTCGATCAAACCTCTCAAATAATCCACCCGGCAAAAACCATGGAATACAATCCTCAATACTCACGCCGCTCACTTCTCAAGTTGATCGGAACCAGCGCTGCCAGCGCGCCTTTCATCTCCACCCGGCTGATGGCGCAGTCCCCGGCCAACACGGTTCGTCACGCATCATTCGGTGCCGACGGCATGGCATGGGCGGACCTCACACAGATCGCCAACTGCCCGAATGTCGAGATTGTCGCGATCTGCGACGTGGACCTAACCAGAACAGTGGAGGCTCGAAAAAAATTTCCGAAAGCACGCATCTATCAGGACTGGCGCGAGTTACTCGACAAGGAAGAGAAGAACATCGATTCCGTCAACGTCTCCACACCTGACCACATGCACGCGCCCATCGGCGTGAGCGCGATGCAGCTCGGCAAGCACGTTTACGGCCAGAAACCCCTCGCTCACGATCTCCACGAGGTGCGCCGGATGACCCAATTGGCTGTGGAAAAGAAAGTGGTCACCCAAATGGGCATCCAGTGCCACGCCACTGCCTACTACCGGATCGCCGCGCAAGTCATGAAGGACGGCGTGATCGGAAAAATCAAGGAAGTCCACTCGTGGTGCGCCAAATCATGGGGCGACACGAGCCCAAAACCGGATAAGACCGACTCCGTCCCGGAAGACTTTGACTGGAACCTCTGGCTCGGCGTCTGCGCGGATCGGCCATTCATCGGCGGACAATATTATCATCCGGGAAACTGGCGCAAACGCCTCGATTTTGGCACCGGCACCTTGGGCGACATGGGCTGTCATATTTTCGACCCACTCTTCATAGGACTCGGTCTTGGCGCGCCGGTGTCGGTGCGTTCCGAAGGTCCGCCACCTAACCAATGGAACTGGGCGCTGGACGGCAAGGTTATCTATCAGTTCAAGGGCACTCCGCTCACCGCGGGTGCAACACTCGACATCATCTGGTATGACGGAGCCGCCAGCCCACCAGCCGAAATCATCGCGCTGACCGGTAAAAAAGGGCTGCCACAATCCGGATCCATCCTCGTCGGCACAGAAGGCGTGATGCTGTTGCCGCACTTCAACCTGCCCGAATTCTCCCCGGAAGAGAAATTCAAGGACTACAAATTCCCGAAGATCAAGGGTCTCAACCACTGGGGTCAGTTCATCGATGCCTGCCGCGGCAATGACAAAACCAGCGCGGATTTCGCCTACGCCGGACCACTCACCGAAGCCATTCTGGTCGGTGGCATCGCATCGCGTTTCCAAAACACCACGCTCAAATGGAACAGCCCGGAACTGAAATTCGACCTCGCCGATGCCAATGCATTCGTCCACAAAGATTACCGCGACGGATGGAAAATTCCGGGCCTAGGTTGATGCGATCCGTTTGAATCACAAATCCGAACATCTACAGGAGCCACCTCGAAAACCAAATTCCCGGCGGTATTCATGAATTTAAGTTCTTGAATAAGCCCCCTTCCCTATCCCAAGCTTCCACCGTATGAAACGTGCGTGCCAGATGGTGTTGGAGGAACCGTATCGGGTGTTTTTCCCCATCGGGGTGCTGGCTGGAATCTGGGGCGTGATGATGTGGCCGATGTTGTATGGCGGATGGCTTCATTTTTATCCCGGTGAAGCGCACACACGCATCATGATCGAAGGCTTCATGGGGGCCTTCATCCTAGGCTTTATAGGCACGGCCTTTCCACGACTGACTGGTAATCGTTCTTGGTTTAGTGGCGAGTTTTTCCTAATGCTGTTGTTATGGACACTCACCGTGTCGAGCCTTGCGATAGGAAAAATCCAAGCCGGCGACGCGGCATTCTGCGTGTTATTGCTAACACTCTTTACCGGCATGGCGGGCCGCTGGATATTCGGTCATCGCGACACGCCACCACCCGGCTTCATCCTCGCCTTATCGGGCATTCTCGGCGCGGCGCTGGCAGCGGGATTTCTGGCGTGGAATGCGAGCCCGACAACCGCGCAGCTGCAATTCGCAAGACTCTGGTTATTTCAAGGATTCTTATTGCTGCCATTGATGGGCATCGGACCTTACGTGTTGCCGCGGTTTTTTGGCATGAATAGCAGCCATTCATTCGATGACGCACCGAGCCCACCAAGCGGATGGTGGCCGAAGGCGATCTCGGCGACCATCGCCGGACTATTGGTGATCGCAGGGTTCGCTCTGGAAGTGATGGGAAATCCGTTGCTAGGGCAATTGCTGCGCGCCGTGGTAATTCTCGTTTGGTTCGCTCTGGAAACTCCGGTTTTTCGCCTGGCAAAACTTTCCACCACGCCAGGAAACGCAGTGCGCTGGGCGGTAATCGGATTGGCCTCGGGACTCATCTGCGCGGCCGTCTGGCCGTTGGCACGCGTCGGCTCACTCCACTTGTTCTTTGTCACCGGCCTCGGCCTGGTCACGATGGCCGTCGGCACCCGTGTCATTCTCGGCCACGCGGGACGCCACGATTTACTAACAGGGAAAATCGTTTGGCTGTGCTGGGTGGTCGGCTTGCTCATCCTCGCGGCTACCACCCGCATGAGCTGTGATTTCCTCCCGCACCTCCGGGTTTCCCATCTCATCTACGCCGCCTGGACATGGGCCATCGCCGCCGTGATCTGGCTCATCGCCTTGGCGAAATGCCTCTTGCGCAATGAGGTCTCGGAAAAACCGAAAAGCCGCTGCCCAAGGCGCCAAAGGTAAAATTCTAACGAATCGTTACCGTTCAAGCGAGCAGACGCTCGATCACATCCGCTGCCGAGTAGCTCTCGCGCCCGGCAAGTAGCGATTCACGCACTGCGTCAAGATCATCGCCAATGGTGATCAGTTGCGGTTCATCCATGCCTTGACGGAACTGACCGATCCCGGCCGACGCGCAAAGCGAATTGCACAGACAAATACGCCCCGCTGTCATGGTCGGATCGCCTCCTTTCGAGACATATACATCTTCCGGTTCGGCGGAACACCGGAATCCTATGCCCCCATCTGGTTTCTGATAAGTCTCACGCAGCACACCGAGGTCGCATATGCGTCCGCGTTCCTGGTAAACCTCAGGATCCGCTATGCTGCCTTTCACTTGTGCCACCTTGAAGGGAAACCCGGTAGGCGAAGCAAACGCATCGGTGTGAATTTTCAAATCGCCGCGCTTCACCGAGGCCAGAATGCTCGCCTTGATCTGCGGTTCAAAACCAGACTCTTCGCAAAACGCGAATGCCGTGCCGACTTGGATGCCCTTGGCTCCATGCGCTTGCGCCTCGTGGAGCTTGCCAATCCGACCGTAACCACCGGCCAACCAAAACGGCAGGCCGATTTCAACGAACTTCGCAGGATCGATGCGGTCTCGTTCGCCATAGATTGGTTCGCCATCCGGCGTCAGTTGCATTGGCCCACGTGGCGGCGCATTGTGACCTCCGGCGATCGCAGCCTCGACCACGAAACCATCAACCTTGCCCGAAGATTTGCGGCGCAAGTTTTCCGCCAAGACCGGCGATGAAACGATGGCCAGGAAAAGCGGGCGGTTCAACGCGGGCACCGCACCGAATTCCGCAGGATTCAAGCGGATGTAAACTGGCGCGGTTCCACCGACCACATCTAACCGCATCTCGGCGGCGGCACCGGCAGCGAGATCATCGAGAATTTTGGGGATCTGGCGCGGAATTCCTGCCCCCATCAGCACCGCGTCCACGCCCGCCAGCATCGCGCCATACAACGCCAACAAGGTCGGGGTCTGGATTTTCTCCAACAAATTGAGCCCCACGCACCCAGAGTGATCTTCCTTGGCGAGGTGAATCGCTACAAAACTCGATGCAATCACCAGCTCACGCGTCGATCTCCCGGGCTCGTGCGAGATCATTGGCGGCGTTTTGAACGGAGCATCCGCAGCCTTTCCTCCAGCAATGAAATATCGATCTAGAATCCGCGCGGCGATCTCAGGATAAGGGAAAGCCTTAAGCGCACGGCGCAAATGCCCCCCGATGTCGCCCAGTTGGAGCTGCCGTGTCAGCAAAACATCCAAGGTCGTGCCGGAGACCACCCCCAACTGTCCTCGCTCGGAAACCGCTCGCGCAAGGCGCCATCCTGAAATGCCCACACCCATCCCTCCTTGAATAATTGGAGGCAATTCCGCCGCATCGGCCGTATAGAGGACTGAGGAGTTCTTAGTCATTTTGTGAATCATTGAACCGTTTGACAAATCGCCAATAGCAAAGTGTCCCATGCACAGCAAATCATTTGAAATGACTGAAAAAATCAGCCCAAATGCACTTCCCGTCAGAAGTCAATTTGACATCACCATTTTGGTCAATATTCAAAGAATGTTTTTTCTTGATTTGCCATCGTGTCTGACATGGTCACCCGCCATTCCCTATTCCTACTGCCAGCGAGATCTGAGAAAATTAGCATTTTATGCTTGGCCTGAACTACCCATAGATCAGAATTAAAACACCCGACACCACATCTAGTGCATATTTCATATTTCCGAACAAAAACCTCCATCGCTTGAGCCATCTCGCCTGTTTATCCACTTCACCGACCATGAAACCAACATCCCCAACCCTCGAAACGCCAGTTCGCCGCATGAGCGCGCCATCTCTCACCCACTCCGGACTCGCCTTCGAGCCCCATTTTGCAAGTCCCGGCGTCTCACCATTCGACCAGATCGAATGGGACCACCGCACTGCGGAAATCACCGACGACAGCGGAAAGGCACTTTTCCGTCAGGAAAACGTTGAAGTTCCGAAATCATGGACCGAACTCGCCACCAAGATCGCCGTTTCAAAATACTTCTATGGCGATGCCTCGGTCGGCACCGATCCGCACCACGGAGGCCGCGAGCAATCCGTCCGCCAACTCATCCACCGCGTCACCCGCACCATCACCGACTGGGGCCTTGAGGACGGCTACTTCGCCAATGAAGCGAGCGCGGAGAATTTCTATCAGGATATAACCTGGCTTTGCCTCCACCAATACGGAGCCTTCAACTCGCCGGTTTGGTTCAATGTCGGACTCTATCACCAATACGGCATCGGTAAGGGTGGTAGCGAAGGCAGTTGGCATTGGGATGAGGAAGCCGGCAAGGCCCGCCGCGCCACCAGCCAATACCACTACCCGCAAGCCAGCGCCTGCTTCATCCAAAGCGTGAAGGACAACATGGAGGACATCATGCGCCTCGCCACATCGGAAGCCATGCTCTTCAAATACGGCTCCGGCACCGGTTCCGATCTCTCAACACTCCGCTCGTCCCGCGAAAAACTCTCTGGCGGAGGTCGTCCCTCCGGCCCGATGTCGTTCCTGCGCATCTACGACCAAGTCGCCAATGCCGTGAAATCCGGCGGAAAAACCCGCCGCGCGGCCAAGATGAACACACTCAAGGATTGGCACCCGGACATCGAGGATTTCATCGAAGCCAAAACCATCGAGGAAAAGAAAGCCTGGGCCCTCATCGAACAAGGCTACGACGGCTCCTACAATGGCGACGCCTATGGCTCGGTGATGTTTCAGAACGAAAATCTTTCCGTTAGAACGAGCGACGAGTTCATGAAAGCCGCCGTGGACAACGCCGATTGGTGGACCCGCCGCGTGACCGATGGCGAACCGTGCGAAAAGAAAAACGCCCGCGAACTGCTTCGTAAAATCGCGCTCGGCACCTGGACTTGCGGCGATCCCGGAATGCAGTTCGATTCCACCATCCACACCTGGCACACCTGCAAAGGCAGCGGCCGCCAAAACTCCACAAACCCTTGTTCCGAGTATCTGTTTCTCAACGACACCGCCTGCAACCTCGCCTCCCTCAACCTCGTCCGCTTCCAACAACCCGACGGCTCATTCGACGTCGATCGCTTCAAATCCGCAGTGCGTTTGTTCATCGTCGCCCAGGAAATCCTTGTCGATCGCGCCAGCTATCCCACCAAGCCGATCGCGGAAAACTCCCACGCCTTCCGCACCCTCGGACTCGGCTACGCCAACCTCGGCGCACTCATCATGAGCCGCGGCCTTGGTTATGACAGCGACGAGGGCCGCACTTACGCCGGCGCCATCACCGCTCTCATGACCGGCCACGCATATGAAGTCAGCAGCGAACTCGCCACCGCCAAAGGCCCCTTCGCTTCCTATCACGACGCCCGCTACGGCGATGTCACCGATCCTCCCGCAACATCTAACGAACCATCGATGCTCGAAGTCATCGCCCGCCACCGTGAATGCGCGGAAAAACTCCAAGGCAGCGGCGATTGCGCACCCATCATAAAAGCTGCCCGAGGCGCATGGAACGGAGCCTTGGAAAGCGGCCGCCATCACGGCTACCGCAATGCCCAAGTCACCGTGCTCGCCCCCACCGGCACCATCGGTTTCCTGATGGACTGCGATACCACCGGCATCGAGCCCGACATCGCACTCGTAAAATACAAACTCCTCGCTGGCGGCGGTATGTTGAAAATCGTCAACCGCACTGTGCCTCCCGCCCTCAAACGCCTCGGCTACACCTCGGATGAAATCGCCGCCACCCTCATCCACATCGAGAAATTCGACACCATCGAGGACGTCATCGATCCGGACACCGAGCAAGCCGTCCGCAGCGGACTCAAACCCGAACACCTCCCGGTCTTCGACTGCGCCTTCAAGCCGCATCTCGGCACCCGCAGCCTCAACTACCTTGGCCACCTCCGCATGATGGCTGCCGCCCAACCGTTTCTATCAGGTGCTATTTCAAAAACGGTCAATATGCCCAAAAACGCCAGCGTCGAGGACATCATGCAGACATACATCGAAGCATGGCAACTCGGCCTCAAAGCAGTCGCCATCTATCGCGATGGCTCGAAACGCTCCGCCCCGCTCAACACCAAAAAAACCACCGGCATGGGCGGAATCGCCGATGCCGCCACGCCCGGCGCGGAGGAACTCGCCGAGCGCATCGCCTCACTCATCCGCGAAAACGAGGACCTCCGGAAAAAAGCGGAACACCGCGTCCGCCGCAACATGCCGGACACCCGCATGTCGCTCACTCACAAGTTCGAGATCGCCGGTCACGAAGGATACATCACCGCCGGCCTCTATGATGACGGTCAACCCGGAGAAGTCTTCGTGCAAATGTCCAAGGAAGGCAGCACCATCGGTGGCCTGATGGACACCGTTGCCACCCTCACCTCGATGTCCTTGCAATACGGAGTTCCGTTAGAGCAACTCGTCAACAAGTTCGCCTATCAGCGCTTCGAGCCCAGCGGCTACACCAGAAACCCGAACATCCGCACCGCATTCAGCATCACCGACTATGTCTTCCGCTGGCTCGGTTGCGAATTCATCAAAGGCTACCGCGAGGCGACCTCACCAGACAACCACCAAGGCGAACTCCCGATGCCGGAAATCGCCCACATGGAAAAACAAGCCGTCAACCGCCCGGTTTCCGAACTCAGCGTCACCGCCGGCCAACCGGACCCAAAACCCGATCGCGTGAAAGCCGCCCTCGGAACCGCCTACATGGGCGTCATCTGCTCGAACTGCGGCTCCGACAAGGTCATCCGCGCCGGTGCCTGCGGCGTCTGCACCCAATGCGGCACCAGCCAAGGATGCAGTTGATCCGCCGGGCAATAACCTTGCGAGTGTCATGGCCGTGAATACGCTCACCACCATGCGTGATTTACTCCCAATCCTATGGATTGCCGGTCTGGTATCGCTCCTGCCTGCGGCTCAACCACTCAACGTCCTGTTCATCGTCGCCGATGACCTCGGCGTGATGGATGTTTCGCCCTACAATCCGGATACCTTTTACGATACTCCGGCCCTCAAGTCGCTGGCTGATTCAGGCGTCCGTTTCACATCCGGATACGCGGCTTGCCCGGTCTGCTCCCCCACCCGCTCGGCGATCCTAACCGGTCAGTGGCCGGCCCGCACCCGCAACACGGATTATTTCGGCGGCCCCAACGAATTCTTCGGCGAGACCCTTCCGGAAAATTATGATCCGCTCAAGGACGGGAAATTCGGGCCGCGCAAAAACCACCCGCTCTGGCCTGCTCCCTATCTCGGACAGCTCGCCACCTCCCACACGACGCTTGCGGAGGCGCTCAAAGCAAATGGCTACACCACGTTCTTTGCCGGCAAGTGGCACCTCGGCCCCGAAGGCTCGTGGCCCGAGGATCACGGCTTTGATTTCAACCTCGGCGGACATAAAAGCGGCGGCCCCTACGGCAAAAATGGCTATTTCTCGCCCTATGGCAACCCACGTCTAACCGATGGCCCGGACGGCGAACATCTGCCAGACCGACTCGCCACCGAGACTAGCAACTTCATCGCGAAACACAAAAATCAACCATTCCTCGCCTACCTCTCGTTCTACTCCGTGCACACACCGCTCATGGGACGGGCCGACTTGGTGGAAAAATACGAGAAACGCCGCGCAGAACGCGGGCTCAAGGACGTCTTCGCAGAAGAACCCCCACGTAAAAACCGCATCACCCAATCCCACGCGATTTATGCCGCAATGGTCGAAGCCATGGACCAAGCCATCGGCAAGGTGCTTGCCGCACTCGAAACCAATGGCGTGGCCGACAACACGATCGTGATTTTCACCTCCGACAATGGCGGACTCTCAACATCAGAAGGTTCACCCACCGCCAACCTGCCCTACCGCGCCGGCAAAGGATGGCTCTACGAAGGAGGCATCCGCGAACCCGTGATCGTGCGCTGGCCCGGAGTCACTCCCAAGGCGGCCACCTCATCATGGCTTGTCACTTCCACCGACTTCTTCCCGACCATCCTCGACGCAGCGGGCTTGCCCATGTTGCCATCCCAACATCAAGACGGCCGCTCATTCGTCGCCGCTTTGAAAAAACCCGCCGCCACCAATTCCGAGCGGACGCTTTTCTGGCACTACCCGCATTGGGGTAACCAAGGAGGCATCCCCGGCGCCGCCGTCCGCCGTGGCGATTGGAAACTCATCCAATGGTTCTGGCGCAAATCACCCGAACTCTTCCACCTCGGCGACGACCCGGGCGAACATCAAAATCTAGCGGAAAAGAATCCCGAAATCCTCGCCGATCTCCAAAAAGTCCTAGCTGGCTTCCAAGCCGACACGAAAGCCCTCATGCCCGATCCCAATCCAAATCCGAAGCAACCGTTCGACAATTGGTGAACCTCGCGGTGGATGGCACCGCCAAGCCCATTTAGTCGATGGCAACGCACGTGTTTTGCTATTTACGAGCATGCTTGGTTTCTTTTGCGTCCTGGATCATCAAATCCTTGAGCGCCTTACGGACCGTCGTTGAGACGGAGACACCGAGTATTTTTTGTTCCTCATCCTGATAGAAGTGAACATCCACACCCTTACGCCAGTTGTCGAAAACAGGCGAACCATCAACCACCTGACAGAGATCATTGATGATGATATCCGGGTGCTTGCGCATCACCTCCATCGCAGCTTGGTTGCATACTGCGGATGCTCCTTTGCGGCGGGCATAAGTCCCCTTGTTACTATTGGGAACCGGGGTCGTGGAGGCCGTGGTTGAATTGAATAACATCCCAATGCAGGCCCTTCTCACGGTAGTTACCAGGCCAGAGCTCCATGTTAAGAACGCCGTCTGCCGTTGAAAAACAGTTACCCTCGTTGCGGTGGTAATTGGCCACACCCGCCAAGGCCGCCTTGGCGGCCTCGTGATAGTTCATGCTGATGGAATCACCGATCACCAACACCCGCGGCAGTTTCGGATCGTCCGTCGCATAGGGATCAGCCAGCGTTGTAATATCCATGCTTCCGATCACAAATCGGCCCTCCGTTTTGTCGTCCTTGATCGTCACCTGCCAGAATCCGTTAGCCAAATCTTCAGGAAGGATCGGCTCATGAATAAAAATCTGTGAGTGGCTTTTTCTCAGCGAGATTTTCACCGGTTTCCCGTCCAACTCGTTGGTGCCGCCGCGCGGTTTATCCCCGGAATCGGGGGTGAACCAAGCGGTCACCTGCTTGTGATCCGGAGTGGGGCCACCCGCAATTTCGACTCCGTTAAAGACGGTTGCCACACGGGCTTCAAAGGGCTTCCGCTCTTTCATCGCCTCCGAGTTTGCTGTATTGATCCCCTGAAAAGTCACAATCACCAGACTTCGAATACCCGCGAAACTATCCTTTTTCCAGATTCTTATGCGTCCAATGCACGGTGAAGCGCGATTTGCCGATGTCTGATTTCGAAGCGTATTCAGTTTCCTAGAGCAACTCGAAACTGCGGGTTTTAAAATCCATCATAAAAAGATGACCGGTGGCTCCATAAAGCCCGGTGGCAGACTCCGCCCGCACTCCAGCCGCAGGGAGCAAAAGTAGGAAAAGGACGGCTTTAAGGAAATTCATGATTCTGTATTCTTGAAGATGGTGGCATGATGTTTTAATCAATGATTGTCAGGCATCACACATACTTATAATTTCGGTCAACTTTCCTGGTTGAGTCGCCCGTCCATCTACGCTTCACTTCACTGTCCGGCATGAAAACGCACACCAACACATTTCTCCTCCGCTTTTGCGGATCCACCGGTTCATTCCTGCCGGTCACCGCGCTCGCGCTGACACTCATTGGATCAACCTCCGCAGCCATGTTGGAAGGGTCCGCACCGAAAACCTGGCCGGCCGATCCGGAAAAACACAAATCGGAAGTCCACCGCAAAGCCGCGGACAACAAACAAGAAGCGTTGATCGCGGCGGCCGAGGCGGCCCAGCCAGATCAAAAGGCGCTGCGTGAAGCAGCGGCGAAGGAAAATACCTTCGTCGAGGACAAACAATGGTGGTATAAGATGGCACTTGAGACCAGGATACCCTTTGCCATTACCGGCAAGGCCATTGAATATTACCTGAAAACAGTCGAAAACAACGGCAAGCAGACTTTGAAAGCCTATGCGCAACCCACCAGCAGTGTCGACTATCAGGCCGCAGTGGCATTCCAGAAAGAATTCACAAGCGGAGAAAAGACCTTCAAGAACGTCCACGTTGTCACCCTCAAACTCAAATTCTCACAGAATTTCGTCACCGATCAAACCTCAGGCATGTTCTTCACCAAGCAACGGGTGGTCATTCTCGATGAAGCGGGCAAGGTGCTGCACATCTCGGGCGACGGTCCCACCGAAGTGCCGATCATGGTGATGTGATTCCGACACCATACAGCAGGATCGCGCTGCCGCCATATTCACGCCGATCGATTAGATGAAACCCTTCGGCTGCCGGCGAGGTCTGATTGCTGGAAATCTCGGCAACCAACCAAGCATCAGGTGCCAAACGAGGCTCTAATAGTCCGCCTTTTAAAAGCACCCCAATGTGGTCCGTATCACCATAGTGTTTCCAATAGGGAGGATCAGCGAAAATGAGATCGTAGGTGGCGGCATCCCGCTTGAGATGGGTGGCGACTTCCGCCTTGACGACGCGTCCTCCCTCGAGCCGGGATTTCGCTAGATTCTCGCTGATGACATTGCAGGCTTGGCGGTGTTCATCGACGAATACGCAAGAAGCGGCCCCACGGCTGAGGGCCTCCAGACCGATGGCACCGGAGCCGGCGAAAAGATCGAGCACCCGTGCGTTTTCAACACGTTCGCCCAGAATCGAAAAAATCGCCTGGCGGACGAAGTCGGTGGTTGGACGCGCCACCGCTGCGGGAACTTTGATAGCGATGCGTCCGGCTTTTCCTGCGATGATTCTCATAAGGGTTTGACGGCAGAGAAAATCAACAATCGGTCCTTCCCTGCCAAGGCGGAGGAAAAGCTGACGGATGTTCATGCCCGTTTCCAGATTAAACACGGCGCGTTGCCGTAAGTTTGTCCCAATTTAGGCAACATTGAACGAGTTCGAACATCCTCTCCAGCGGTGATCACCGCTCTCGATTCCACTGAATTTGAATATAAAAAAATATTTCTTGCCTACCGGGGCCAATACCATACAAATTACTCCAGTTAAGCGAATGCACCTTTCAAAAAAAGCAGAATACGCCCTCCGGGCAACCATCAACCTCGGCCTTGCGGCCGAAGTTGGTAAGGTCACGGTCTCCGGCTCAGAATTGGCCGAAGTGAATCGGCTGCCTCTCAAATTCGTTGAGCGCATCCTGCAAGAGCTCCGCGAAGCCGGTATCGTTCAAACACACCGTGGAAAGTTCGGTGGCTATTCACTGGCCAAACCCGCAGATCAGATCGGCGTTGGAGAGATGATTCGCCTCATGGACGGTCGACTGGCTCCGATTTGCTGCGCAAGTGAAAACGCCTACCAGCCCTGCAGTTGCCCGGACGAAGATCATTGCGGCCTCAGAATGCTCATGATCGATGTGCGCAATGCGATCGCCAATATCCTCGACCGCTACACAATCGCACAGGTCGTCGAAGTGACTCTGCGCAAAATGCGCCGCGACGGCATCGTCCCTCCATTTGGACTGGCGCAAATTTCGAATGCGCTTCCCTCCCCCCTAAAACGCAAGGCAGATCCCGCCGATGGCTTCCTCGCCGGACTATCCCAGCTAGCAATCCCCAACTCAACCGATCATGAATCCGAACATTTCTGAATCTCGATCCCCCAAAGACCCGAATGACGACTGGCTGGAAGTCGTTCGAAAAAACGTGGCAAATCTACGCTTCGGTTCAATTCAAATCACCGTCCACGATGGCCGCGTAACTCAAGTCGAAAGCATCGAAAAAACACGCTTCGTCGCCCCACGTGAGGGCACTGAAATCAACACTCGGTAAATCATCATTCAACAGCAGGCGATCAAGCCCGCACCCACACCGCAAGAGACCGACCGGACCACCGGAGGAATCGGCGGACACGAATCCACCTCGGCAATGCCGACGTTAGACTCGTGTCTTCCATCTTCTGACTCCGGTCTGTCTCTTTTTTTATTCAAAAATCTCTCCCACACGCCCATCGCATAAAGGAGGGCAAATTAGAAAACCACTGCGAACGCCCACCGGAACACCGGACGCCGACGCTCCGCAGACAACCATGAAAACAACACGACAATACCAACATTCGAAAATCCGCAACGCAACCCTTGGAACCTTGGCCATATTGCCAATGCTCGCAGCAGCCCAAGACTCCACCACAGAATTCGTCGAGCCGACTACCTTCGACAAAATTTGGGGTTATGCCTCACTCTACAAGGATGACCTCAATCCCATCCTTCAGGAGTTCAAACTACGCGGTCGCTACCACGGGCAATACTGGGATGTTGATGATTCCAATGGCAGCCAAAGCGATTGGGAGGACCGCCGCTCGCGTTTCGGTTTCGATGCCAAACTCTTCGACAAAAAAATTGAAGTCCGTGCCGATTTCCAAAGCAATGATGGTTTCCGCGACATCTACGACGGCCTCGTCGATGCCTACATCCGCTGGAAACCGACAAAATCACTCAGCATCACAGCGGGCAAAACCAAACCGCTGATCGGCCAATATGATTGGCTTGAGTCAACTAACAGCCAACCTACCTTCGAGCGCTCGCAAATCTTCAACCAACTCCGTGTCAATCGCGCTACTGCGCTGACCGTTGAAGGAACAAAGGACGAATTCTCATGGCGCGCCGGTATTTATTCCAATGATACTCCCTCCGCAACCGGTGGAAGTGGGGCTTTCGGTGACGGTGAATTCGGAGATCTCAACGGCAGTTTCTCCTTTTCACTCGGCGCTGGATACGATTTCAAACATGTGCTCGACGTCGAAAAAGCCGACTTCCGTCTCGATTGGCTTCACAGCGATCACGATTTGGCTGACGTCGACGATCTCGTCTTGAATCGTTATAGCGATATTATCTCCTCCACATTCTGGGTGAAGGAAGGCTACGCAGCTGTCGTCCTTGAAGGATATTATGCAACTGGTGGCGAAGGAAAAGACACCGACGTATTCGGGTTTTTTATTCAACCCACCTACGACATTATTCCCAAAAAACTGCAACTGGTGGGACGCTACTCATACGCGAATAGTGATGGCCCAGCCGGCGTAGTCGGACAAAGCCGTTATGAGCGCATAGTCGCCGCCAACCGCGGCAGAGGTGATTCCTATCACGCAATCTACGGTGGCGCCCAATACTTCATCTATGGGGATAAACTCAAACTCCTTGCCGGTGCGGAATGGGCGCGACTCGAAAGCGACACCGCCGATGCCTACGACGGCTTCACGCTACTCACAGGCCTCAGGTTCTCGTTTTAAACCACCAACCTTAAAAATCGCATCCAAAAATTCTTCAATATGAAAACACTTAAATTAGCATCCATCCTCACATTACTCCTCGTTACAGGCGTGTTCGCGGACGAACTCCTCAACGTTTCTTATGATCCGACCCGGGAGTTCTATCAAGAATACAACTCAGCATTCGCCAAACAATGGAAGGAAAAAACCGGGAAGTCCCTCACTGTCAAACAATCCCACGGCGGCTCTGGCAAGCAGGCCCGTTCAATTATTGACGGACTCAACGCCGACGTCGCCACCCTTGCTTTATCCGGCGATATCGACAGCATCGCAAAACAAGCAAACCTTCTGCCCAAGGACTGGCAAACCAAACTCCCGAATAATAGCGCTCCCTATACATCGACGATCGTCTTTGTGGTGAGAAAAGGAAACCCAAAGGGCATCAAGGACTGGGATGATCTTGTTAAATCCGGCGTCAAGGTTATCACCCCCAACCCTAAAACCTCGGGTGGAGCACGCTGGAACTATCTCGCTGCCTGGGCCTATGCCGACCGTAAGTTCGGTGGTGACGAGACCAAAGTAAAGGAATTCGTCGCCGCACTCTATAAGAACGTCCCGGTGCTCGACACTGGTGCCCGCGGCTCGACCACTACCTTTGCCCAACGCGGTATTGGTGATGTATTCCTGTCTTGGGAAAATGAAGCGCACCTGATCGAAAAAGAATTTCCTAGCAAGACCCAGATCATCATCCCATCCATCAGTATCCTCGCAGAACCGTCAGTTGCAGTGGTGGAAAAAAACACTAAAAAACACGGCACGGAAGAACTGGCGAAAGCCTATCTTACATATCTCTACAGCGCCGAGGCACAAGAAATCGCGGGCAAACACTTCTACCGTCCGCGCGATGCGAAAGCACTCGCAAAATGGTCCAAAAACTTCCCCAAGATCAACCTTGTGACGATCGATAAGGAATTCGGCGGCTGGGCGAAGGCACAAAAACAACATTTCGATGATGGTGGCACCTTCGATCAGATCTATAAAAACTAACCGCCCATAAAATTCATTCCCTGCGGCCGGCCGGTCGATCCTGTCGGCCGCAGGGCATTTCACCAATCACCAACCTCATCTCTCATGAAATCAAATTGCATCATGAACACACTTCTATCAGCCGCATTCGCATCTATCATACTCTCATTCACAGCATGTAATAAAAGCACGAACACCGCCAAGAGCTCCCCTGCCCTTCTGAATGTCTCCTACGATCCGACCCGTGAGTTTTATACCGAGATCAACGAGGTGTTCCGCAAAGAATGGCAGGCGAAAACCAAGCAAATGCTGGAAATCAAACAATCCCACGGTGGTTCAGGCAAGCAGGCCCGCTCGGTAATCGACGGTCTAGAAGCGGATGTCGTAACGTTGGCGCTCGCCGGTGACATCGACGTCCTCGCCAAGGAGGCCAAACTCCTGCCAGCCGATTGGCAGACAAAACTCCCGGACAATAGTTCACCTTATACATCGACGATTGTTTTCGTGGTGAGGAAAGGAAATCCGAAATCCATCCAAGACTGGTCGGATCTAGTCAATGACGGAATTCAAGTGATCACACCAAACCCAAAAACCTCGGGCGGAGCCCGCTGGAACTACCTCGCGGCATGGGCATGGGCGGACAAACAGTTCGCAGGTGATCAGACCAAGATTCTCGGCTACATGAAGCAACTCTTCAAAAACGTGCCGGTCCTCGATACCGGTGCCCGCGGCTCCACCACCACATTTGCCCAACGTGGCATCGGCGATGTCTTCCTCTCATGGGAAAACGAAGCTTATCTGATTGAAAAGGAATTCCCCGGAAAAACTCAGATCGTCTATCCATCAATCAGCATTCTTGCGGAGCCACCCGTGGCGGTGGTCGAAAAGAACGCGAAAAAGCATGGCTCCGCTGCACTAGCGAAAGCTTATCTGGAATTCCTCTACACCGACCAGGCCCAAGAAATCGCCGGCAAGCATTTTTACCGTCCGCGCAAAGCCGAAATCGCCGCGAAATACAGTGAAAAGTTGCCTGCGATTCCGTTCGCCACCATCGACAAGGACTTCGGCGGCTGGGCCAAGGCACAGGCTGCGCACTTCGAAGATGGCGGCACCTTCGACCAGGTTTTCGGCAACCGCTAACCAAACAAAAAAACATGGCCAAACGACGCGTCATCCCCGGTTTCGGGCTATCGATGGGATTCAGCATCACCTATCTCAGTCTGATCATCCTGATTCCCCTCGCCGCCTTGTTCATCAAGGCGGCGGGGCTTGGCTGGGCGGAATGGTGGAACCTGCTCACCACGCCCCGGGTCATCGCCGCCACCAAACTAACCTTTGGCGCGAGTGCCGCTGCCGCCTCAGTAAGCATGGTGATGGGTCTGCTCGTGACGTGGGTGCTGGTGCGCTACGATTTCCCCGGAAGACGATTGTTGGATGCCATGGTCGACCTTCCATTCGCGCTGCCCACCGCAGTGGCCGGCATCACCTTGACGCAGATTTACGCTCCTAACGGATGGATCGGCCAATATATCTCTCAATGTGCATCATGGATCCAAACCAACTATCAGCCGGGTGGGTGGCTCGGCGGACAGGTCGAAGATTTGGCGGCCAAGGGCGCGGCTTACAGCCCGATCGGAGTTTTCATCGCGCTCACCTTCATCGGTTTTCCATTCGTAGTGAGAACCTTGCAGCCGGTGATGGAAGATCTCGGCGCGGAAATCGAGGAAGCGGCAGCCACGCTCGGTGCGAACCGCTGGATTGTTTTCCGCAGAGTGATTTTGCCGCTCCTGGTCCCTGCCCTGATCACCGGATTCACTCTCGCCTTCGCCCGGGCGATCGGAGAATACGGATCGGTGATTTTCATCTCGGGAAACCTCCCGATGAAGACCGAAATCCTACCTCTTCTCATCGTCGCGCAGCTCGAACAATTCAAATACGAGGCCGCCGCTGTTATCGCCTCCGCGATGTTACTCGTATCCTTCGCTCTTCTCTTCCTCATCAATCTCCTTCAACGCCGGCTCGACTGGCAGCACCGCTGAAACCATGGCTCTACGCCCATCCACTACCGAATCACCGCTAGTCCGCAGGATTCTCATCTCCACCGCGCTGCTGGTCCTTTCGCTATTCCTGCTGCTTCCGTTAACTGCGGTTTTCGCGGAAGCCCTGCGCCGTGGATGGGAGGTTTTCCTTGCATCTCTGCACGATGAAGTCGCCCTCTCCGCAATCCATCTAACCTTGATGGCCGCGGCCATTTCCGTGCCGCTGAACACGCTCTTCGGCGTTTCAGCCGCGTGGCTTATCACAAAATACCGATTCAAGGGCCGCGCCTTCCTGCTCTCGCTCATCGATCTGCCGTTCGCTGTATCTCCAGTCATCGCGGGTCTTGTCTGGGTGATGATTTTCGGATCGAAAGGCTGGCTTCCGCCGACAGCGATGGCCGAAGCATTGGCACCAGCCGCACGACTCATCGCCTCGCTTGCGGAATACGATGGCTTCGGTTGGTTGCTGGCAGATCTAGCAGCATGGCTGGCGGATCCTAAAATCGTCTTCGCTTTTCCCGGCATTGTCATCGCCACCGTGTTTGTGACCTTTCCCTTCGTCGCTCGGGAGTTGATCCCACTGATGGAATCTCAGGGTAGCGATCAAGAAGAAGCCGCCGTCACACTAGGAGCACGGGGGTGGCAGATCTTTTTGCGGGTCACGCTTCCTAACATTAAGTGGGGGCTGTTTTATGGTGTCTTGCTTTGCAACGCCCGCGCCATGGGCGAGTTCGGCGCGGTCTCCGTGGTCTCCGGCCATATCCGTGGAGAAACCAATACGCTGCCCCTCCACATCGAAGTCCTCTACAACGAGTATCAATTCAGCGCCGCTTTCGCCTGCGCCACACTCCTGGCCTTTCTGGCAATCGTTACACTCGGCATGAAGAGCCTCGTCGAACACCTATCCGGTCACCAGTCATCAGGTCACAAATAACCCCTTTTCCCATGTCCATATCAATCAAATCCATCAACAAGACGTTCGGCAACTATGCCGCGCTTGAAAACATTTCTTTGGAAGTCCCCAACGGCTCGCTGACCGCGCTGCTCGGCCCGTCCGGCTCAGGAAAAACCACTCTTCTCCGTATCGTCGCCGGATTGGAATTCTCCGATCCAGGCGAGGGAAGAATCCTCTTTCATGGCGAAGACGTAAGCGAGACACCCGCAGGAAAACGCGGTGTCGGATTCGTATTCCAACACTACGCCTTGTTCCGCCACATGACCATCGCCGAAAATATCGCCTTCGGCCTCAGCGTGCTGCCGCGATCCCTACGACCCGCCAAAGCCGAAATACATGCCCGCATCTCCGAGTTGCTCAAGCTGGTAAAACTCGAAGGCCTAGACAAACGCCGACCTCACGAACTTTCCGGCGGCCAGCGCCAACGCGTCGCCCTTGCGCGAGCACTCGCTATTCAACCGAAAGTGCTCTTGCTCGATGAACCCTTCGGCGCGCTCGACGCTCAGGTCCGGAAAAGCCTGCGCCGCTGGCTGCGTGTCTTCCACGATGAAATCGGCCTCACCACGCTCTTTGTCACCCACGATCAAGAAGAAGCTCTAGAACTTGCCGATCAAGTCGTGGTCATGCGCAATGCCCGCATCGAACAGGTCGGAAAGCCGCAGGAAATTTATGATCACCCACGCAGCCCATTCGTTTATGAGTTTCTCGGAAATGTTAACAAGCTAAGCGCCTCGAACGGAAGCCATCGCTATATCCGGCCTCACGAGATCGAAATCGCCTTCGCCGCTGAATACAATCCAGAGACCGATCGACTAGCGAAAATTGACCATCTCTTTTCCGCCGGTCCGGTGGCCACGCTCAGCGTGCGCCTTGATGATGGCCAGTTCCTTGAAGTGGAAATTTCACGCAAGCAGCTGGATGAACTCGCTCTCGACCCTGGCGATGAAGTTTCCATCCGGATTATGGATTCAAGCAAATCAGGGGTTTAACTTCTTTTTCGGAGAGACCTTGACCGGTGCGGGAGTTTTGGCCGCAGCGGCGGGAGGCTTAACGGAGCCGGCGGTCTTGATAGGGAAACGAACGACCAGGCTCTTGTCGAGCAAACGCGTGCCTACGGTGGAGAGTTCCTGGGAGCGATAGACGATGAGCCCGAAAGGTTGATTGGTGAATCGGCCGATGGCAAAATTTTCCTTGGTTTTACCGAGACTGGTTTCTTCCTCAAACTTCCATTCACTCCCGGTCCACTCACCGAGGACGCTGGTGGAATCCGCCTTGATGTCATCGATGCGTTTCAGTTCACCATTCGGGGAGTGAAACACCCCTTCTTTCGACGCGTAGCGGAGTGTGGAAAGCGTGCTGGCACCGCCGGTGGAAGTCAGGGACCAAGTGCCGCCCGAGCTTTGACGGAGGAGCAACATGACCTCCTCCTTCGCTTTGAACTCGCGCTTATTCCAAAGCGCAATGTATGCGGCATATTCCTCCTTGGTAAGTCCCAGGCGCTCATCATATGGCAGCGGCACTCCGGGTTTCGCCTCGGCGGAAAATGCGCGAAACCACTTCGTATCCTTGCGGGCGGCGGCCTCCACCTTAGCCACATATTTATCGATTTCCGGCGGCGGAAGCACCATGCCGATCTGTCCTTTCACCGAAACGCCTTTTTCGAAAAGCCCTACGAATATCTTGGGAATTTCCTCGGCGGCAATGGCGGATGTGATCAGGGAAACGACAATGAGCGATGTGTGGAGTTTCATAGCAGGCGGCGGGCACAGACTGACCGCAGGCTGGACGGAACTCAAGCGGCGATTCTCATGGTTCTCCAGCGGGGAAAATATCCTTGATCGGAGTTTCGGCTTTTTGATCCATCCAGCGCTCAAGCGCGAGACGCATGGGCTCCAACACTTCCGGGCGCGAGGCCGCGAGATCGGTCTCGGCGGTGGCATCGCTGGCGAGATGGAAAAGCCCGAAATGGCGGGTGCCTGTCGCAGTGGGTGTGCAGACCAGTTTCCAGTCACGGGTTTTCAAGCAACGTTGTTTCGCCTCGACGATGCGTTCGCGGTATTCCGGCTTGACGACGAATTGATAGTTGTAGTCCTCATCGATCCATGTGCATTCGTCCATCGGCGGGAGTTTGGGCCGCTCGACACCGGGCACTCGAAACTGAATAAACGGAAATCCGGTCTCGCCATAAAACGGGCGGAATTCCGGAGTCTCCTCACCGCGGATCCATCCGGCAAAACTGCGGCCCTGCCATGTGGGAGATTTGCCCACGCCCGCAAAATCAGCAAGCGTCGGAACCACATCAATCAGCCGCACGGTTTCCGGAATCACCTTTGGCGCAACTCCGGGGATATGCATGATCATCGGCACGCTGTTAGCTTTAAGCCCGCCATTGAAGGTGAGTCCGTGGCCGAGAGTAACACCCGGCTCATAGAGGTCATCTCCATGATCGGCGGTAATGATGACAATCGTGTTCTCGGCAAGGCCGTTGCGCTCCAATGCGGCGAGGATTTTCCCAACGCAATCGTCAAACTGGCGGGTGCATCCATCATAGAGCGCGCGGATCTGCGTCACTTCATTTTCAGGCAGAGCCTTCCATTTGGTTTCCAAATCCGTGCCGCCGATGAAGGAATCAATATCAAAGTCCACACCATTGCGATTACGGCCCTGATAGGATGGCTCCGCAAACATGCTGTTATATGGCTCCGGACTGCGGTAAGGCAGATGGTTGCATGAGTAGAAAATATGCCAGAAAAATGGTTTTTGGGAGTTGGCTGCGACTTCCAAACGTTGCTCCACTCGCTCGGTGACGACCTTCGGAGTGACAAACTGGGCGAATGCCTGAAGCTGGGGAAACATTCGATAACCTAACGGATTATCAAAATAGAGCGGCACCACGAAGTGGGCCATCACGACCGCCTGGCTCATGTAAATTTTAAAGTTATCAAAACTCGAAACCGAAATATGCTCGAAGCCGAGCGGTATGATTTCATAATAACCGGCGCACCAATCTCCGATCGCCGCAGTATCATAGCCGCGCTCGCGCAAAATCCCAGCGAGAGGGACAATCCGTTTCGTGGTAGCCTCCACAGTTTCGCGGTCCGGATACATCTGACGGAGGCCATGACTTTGCGGATATTGCGAAGACATCAACTGCACGCCGGACTCCATGGTCGAGGCGATCGAGGTGTAACATTCGGTAAAACGAATCGACTTGGCAGCGAGAGCATCAATGGCGGGCGAAACACCGGCAGCGGCCAATCCATCGGTCCGATTCGGGCGGTAACCGGCATATCCAAGGCGGTCACCTCGCAGCGAATCAGAACCGATAATCAGGATGTTTGGCAATTTCGCCGTGCTGGATATTTGTGGCGGTGGCCCGCTGGTGGACACTTGCTGAATGCCAAGGCAGGATGCGATGATCAAGACGATGATGGCGGACAACAACCACCCGCGACGGCCGCGTTGATGAATGTGCCATGCCAGCGAACCGCCCACAAATCCCAAAGGCAGCAAGGTGAACAACAACAACAACCCTGTGGGTTTCAACGCATCAGGAAGTAAATCGAGTGCCTTGTAATACCAACGACCGAATTCCGCCTCATTCAGGAAATACGGACGGGTTTGCATCAACCGCAATGTGCAAAAACTGTGAATTACGGCCGCAATCACAAAGCTCCGAATGGCGATGGCCGGGCCACGCTGGAATTTCGAACGGGTGGTCCAGAGCGTCACCAGCGGCTGAGCGAGAATGACGGCGACGATCACCAGCACCGCGTATGCGATTAACATCAAGAGATTTTCCCGAACCAGAAACCCCAGATATTGATCGCGGGCGAGGGCGCTGAATTTGTTGGCCATCGCTCCCGATGACCGACTGAGCTGCCATAGGGCGCCGAGGTATTGGAACGCTAAAAATGTGAAGACGCCGCAAAAAACCGGAAAAATCGGCGCGGATGTGGAATGGGGATGGGTATCGGCTTGCTTCAACGGCGCGACTCTTACAGCGCGGAGTCCGAGTATCAAGAAGAGGAATCGGGAGGATCAAGATAAAGCCAGCGCGGGGAGAGCAGTTTTTCAATCACCACTCCGTTTCGGGATTGCAGACCTTCTGGAATGGTCAGCCGCAGAAGCAGACTCACCCGCTCCGCCCCATGACTTTCAAGTTGCCGGAGCAAGGCGTTCGCTACGTCGCTCTCCGCTTTTGCATATCCAAAGACCGCTTCCTCGCCACCCAATGCCGTGAGACGGAAACACACCCATTGCTCGTCATTCGCAAATTCGTAATTGTAAAAATTGTCGTTTTCCAAATAGACCCGGAAATCAAGGGAAACACCACTCGGCCGTTGGCGGACAAAAGCATCCCATGGCATCGGCTGGTAGCAAACGAAGGTTTCCCAATCAACCCGCGCTTCGCCGGATTTCCCTATTTCAAGAATCAAACTGTGAACTTTTCCATTATCCAGCGCCACATTGGCCATCCAGAAGTTTCCGCGGTTGTCGAGGGTTGCAGGCTCCAGCTTTCTAATGCTTTCAAAATGGCCATGATCAACCGGCTTGTCGGCGTAATACCGATCCATCAATGGCGCGACTCGCTCGGGGTGGCGAACAAGATGGACAAGCTGCGCTACCGAAGTCGCACCGAAAAACTCCCGAATAGAGCGATTGATGTGGTCGATGAGTTCGACGGCCTCCCGCTGCTCCCGCTCTTCACCCACAATGGCTGATGCCGTTTCAGTGCGAATCCGAATGGCCTCGATCTCCGCTCTTTCAACGCGTGCCAGCGACCAAAGCACGGCCCCGGCGATCGCTAATGCAATCAGGACAAACCATCCCCACGGAATGGGCTGGCGGCGGATGGCCGACTCCCCCCAGTCTTGTTCAAGCACGTCCAGCTTCGCGGATTCCGTCTCGATCAACAAATCGATATCCGGCTGATGAGTTCGCAGCTCAACCTTATCGCCATCGGCAGAACTTTCTTCGGCAGCTTTCAATTCCCTCGCCCGCCGCTGCTCGGTTTCGTAGTTATCAAGCCGCATGACCGACGCTGGTTCCAAATCGGAATCATCGATCACCCTGAGTTGCAATGATTTATTCTTGCGAGCCATTTCCTGCGGAAGGAAAGACGCAAAAGTCCATCGACGCAATGCCAGTCTTATTCTAAATCTCTGCGCATACCCTCATGAACACCCCGCCCCGTATCCTCATCGTCACCGCCGCATTCGGCGAGGGACACAACAGCGCAGCTCGCAATCTGGGCCTCGCGCTTGATGCCGCCGGCGCCACTACCCGTGTCAGTGATCCCTGTCTGCTCGGCGCTCCCGGACTCACGGAGCTCCTGAGCCGCTGCTACCGCATGGTAACCAACAGGTTTCCACGGATCTGGGCGATGATCTACAAGTCCACTGACCGCTGTGATTTCAGTCGCCGCCGTTCACCTGTATTGCGTTTACCCGAACGCGCCCTTGGCACGCTCATCGATGAGTTCAAACCCGCCGCCATCGTCTGCACGTATCCGCTCTACCCGTATTTCCTCAAACGGATGTCTCAAGGCATCCACGGAAAACTGCCCGTTTTCACAGTGGTCACTGATTCCATCGAAATCAATGCCGCGTGGCTGCGTGCGCCCTCAGACTGGTGGCTCGTTACGGATCCCGTCACCCGCGAGGCGATGATCCGCAGGAACTTGCCAGCGGAAAAAATCATCGATACCGGATTTCCGGTTCACCCCATTTTCTCAGAACTCACCCCCATCGACGTCGCAGACTCCTGCGAGCCCTTCCGCATCCTCTATTTCCCCACGGCAAAACGTTCACTCGTTCGCTCTCACGGAGCCGCCCTTCTGGACACCTCTCCCTCCGTCCACCTCACCTTCGTTCTCGGCCGCAATGTCCGGCGGCTCTATGCCCAAGCCAAACAACTCAAGGACCGCCATCCCGGGCGCGTTCGCATCATCGGTTGGACGCGCAAAGTCCCCCTCCTTCTCAACCACCACCACCTCGTCGTCGGCAAAGCCGGTGGTGCCACCGTGCATGAGGCGATCGCCGCCCGCTGCCCAATGCTCATTCACCATCTGGTCCCAGGACAAGAAGAGGGAAATCTCCGCCTGCTCGAAACCCTTGGCGGCGGAACCCTCGCCGACTCACCCGCAGCGCTCACCCGCCAAGTTTCAGATCTACTCGCCGATCACGCCGCCGGTTGGCGATCCATGAAACACGCACTCGCCCGCCACGGCCGCAACTCCGGAGCCCTCGCCGCCACCAGATTCATCCTCAACCATATCGTAGATCGTGGATAGTAGATCGTAGATTGAAGATCCTGTCTCCACCATCCCCTATCTCTCCCATGACCTTTCTTTTCGACATCGGCCGCGTGCTACTGGATTTCGATTTTGAATCCTCACTCGCCCGCTTGTTACCACACGGCACTCCGGATCCCTCTGCCCGTCTCCAGCGGCTCTTGGATCGCAAAGACGAATTCGAATCCGGCCGCATCGACGTCGATACTTACACCCACTGGGCACTGGAAATCCTTGAATCCGATGCCACCCCCGATGAATTCCACCACGCGTGGCGCCACATCTTTACCCCGAACGAACCCATGTGGCAGCGCGTCCGCCAACTCTCCGCAGATGGCCACCGACTCATCCTCTTCTCCAACATCAATGCCATCCACGTCCCGTGGATCTATGACGAATTCCCAGAATTTCACCTCTTCGATGATGCCGTGATGTCCTTCCGCACCGGCTTTATCAAACCCGACCCGGAAATCTATCACCACGCGATCACCCACCACGCCATCATCCCCGCGGAAACCCTCTACATCGACGACCTCCCGCAAAACATCGCCACCGGCCGCACCCTAGGCTTCCAAACCTGGCAATACGATCTCAACCACCACTCCGCCTTCGAACACTGGCTCAAAGACTATATCTAAAATCTCTTCCAACATCCAACTTCGAACGTTAAACATCCAACATCGAAGTGAAGAAGGATAAACGCCGCGCTCTTCCTCTTCCTCTTCCGACCTTCGACTTTTAGACATTCAGACCTTTAGACCGCGCAGCATCTACCATCTCCGATCCTCGATCCACGATCCTCTATCAACCATTCGCTCATGTCAGACCTCATCATCGCCGGCCGCACATTCAATTCCCGTCTTCTACTCGGCACCGGGAAATTCCCCTCCAATGAATCCATGCGCGATGCGCTCGCCGCCAGTGGCACCCAAATCGTCACCGTCGCCCTGCGTCGCGCCGATCTCACCGGCGGCCATGACCCCTACGCCAATATCCTCGATTTCATCGACCCCGAAAAATTCCTGCTACTCCCCAACACCAGCGGCGCCATGAACGCCGAAGAAGCCGTGCGCCTCGCCCGCCTCGCCGCCGCCGCCGGCCTCCCGAAATGGGTGAAACTCGAAATCCACCCGGACCCCACTTATCTCCTTCCCGATCCCATCGAAACCCTCAAAGCCGCCGAAATCCTCGTCAAAGAGGGCTTCGTCGTCCTGCCCTACATCAACGCTGATCCCGTGCTTGCCAAACGTCTCCAGGAAGCAGGCACCGCCACCGTCATGCCGCTCGGTGCACCCATCGGATCTAACAAAGGACTCGCCACCCGCGATCAAATTCGCATCATCATCGAGCAAGCCATCGTGCCCGTCGTCGTCGATGCCGGCATCGGCGCACCCAGCCACGCCGCAGAAGCCATGGAACTCGGAGCGGACGCCGTGCTCGTCAACACCGCCATCGCGATCGCCTCCGATCCCATACGCATGGCCATTGCCTTCCAAAAAGCCGTGCAAGCCGGCCGCGAAGCCTACGAACTCGGATTACCAGAACGCTCCGATCAAGCCCACGCCACCAGCCCACTCACCGGCTTTCTCGGATAAAAAGCCGGAGCGCGGAATTCATTCCGCAGCATAAGGATTCGGCTTGTCGGAGCGCGTGCATTTTGCGCGCTGCTGGATGACGGACATACTGTCCGGCGAGTCGCTTCGCGGAAGACGGGTAACAGAATGTCCCCCATCCGACAGCCGACAGAATGTCGGCGCTCCATGACGGAGCGCGTGCATTTTGCGCGCTGTTGGATGACGGACATACTGTCCGGCGAGTCGCTTCGCAGAAGACGGGTGACAGAATGCCCCCATCCGACAGCCGACAGAATGTCGGCGCTCCATGACGGAGCGCGTGCATTTTGCGCGCTGCTGGATGACGGACATACTGTCCGGCGAATCGCTTCGCAGAAGACGGGGACAGAATGTCCCCCGCCCCAGCAGCCGACAGAATGTCGGCGCTCCGTAGTTTTTCAGCCTCCCACAGGGAGCGTGGACTCGAGGAATCACCATGCCCCATGACTTATTTGCGACGTTCTTCAAGCACAACTAACCAGTTCATCATGGTGATCGGTGGCAATTCCACAGGATGCGTGATTGGCCGAAGATTCACCGTAATGCGGTCCGGCGCAAATGCCTCCCCGCTCACCGTCTTGGAATCCAATGGACGAGTAGCATCAACGGCGTCCTCACTCGCCAGAGAGCCCACCTGCCCATCCAAATTCACAGCTCGCGGATCTACTTCCAAGCCGTAACGCTTCTCAGGAACGAACAACGAACAAGGCGGATAATACCCTTCAGCGGGCGGAGTATATCCCGTGGGGGGCGTCGTCGCATATTGGACGATGTTGAAATCATCACCGATATAAGACCGAAGATTACTGACTAAGGAAAAACCCTTTGGAAAGGCCGTGAAATCCGCACACTCCTGCAAAACCAAACCATAGTCCAAGTCCGTGCACGGAATCGCCGGCTTAGTCAGAAAAAAACTGCCGGTGGCCGTCGTGTAATCGACGTTCACCGCAAGAGAATGATTCACCGAAGCATCATCCGCATTGAGAGAGGCTAAGAAATTTTTAAACCTCTGGGGATAAATCCAGACACACCATTGATTGGATAATGGCCGTTTCTTGATTTCGAATGGATAACTCGGCTTATAATAACCCGATTTAAAAGCACCGACCACAGGATCGCCGAAACGGGCATTATTATAGGTCACTGAACCAGTCATGCCCATTTGATAACCAAAAACGCCACTCGCTCCGTAGGCCAAGTCCACTACAGCGGTGCCAAAATTATAAGTAGAGTCCTCGTTACAAGCAAACAGATAGCCTGGAGGAAGGCCGGCGACACCACTTGAAATCAAGTTGATGTCCAGATTCACCCGATTGCCAGCCTTGAGGTAAGAGAAGCGCAGATGGGTCGGTTCACTATCTGTGCTGCTCTTCGTTTGTGTGATGTCCAAGCGCATCGCACATTGAAGGGCACCCACCGAGTAGTTGTTCCAAGTGGTAGTCGATACTGTGTTAGTCTCGGCAGCGTGTGCAAGCCGGTCAAAGAAATCCGGGCCGCGGTTAATCGGAATAAAGGCCACGCGTCCGCTTTCCGATGCAAGGGAAACAGGGAAAAACTCGCCTTCTGTCACTTGGTAGGCTTCACGCACTCCGGGCGTGAAAGGATTATCGGGGACACTTTTCCCTCCAATCATCGCATCGTTCGGCAAGGTCATTCCCCGCCGACTGGCCAGCGTAACACGGTTTTCATCATCCGCTTCAGCGACACCCAAAGCTCCCTGCACTTCCGCCTTACCCGCGAAGACTCCGCCTTTGATACTCACATTTTGCCATGCATCGCCCGAAGCATATTGACCGAGCGACAAGAACGAAGATGCGGAAATCGCCAACTGAGAGGGAATTTCGTAAATCGAGATCACGAAGTCGCGCGGTACCTTGACGGTTGCGGTCTTATCATCGTCGTGGTCCGCCAAATCCATCGTAAAAGCCCACCAGTTGCGCTTCGCCACGAACGGGTCACCCTGCTTGGCATAACCAAAGTTGATTGCGGGATACTTTAGGATATTGAATTTGGAGTAAGTTGCAACAGGCAAGCCGTATGCACGATCACCATCGCCATTCAGAACTTTATCTTTCAAATAGCTTTCCGCTAGCGCCCCATAAAACTTATCGTTCGTAATAATCGGATAAGCCGAATCACGCACGGTCGTCAGGTAATCGTTCGTCTGGAGCGGAACAGGGAATCCGGTTCCGAGGCTCCGGTTGATTCCAGCTGAGGCGTAGCTGGTGTCCAAATTGTCATTAACCCCGGCAATCTGATGAAAAATCCGATTCGCGCTGGTAAGGGTTGAATCACCGGAATTTCCCTTCTTGAGTGTTGAGGCATCGAGCTTGGCGAGTAGCTCGGGCGAAATTGAAGTCCGGGCATTACTTATGGCGAGCGATTCATCGAAAATGTTCCGCCAGCGCAAGGGATTGGAAATCGTCGTGCTGGAACCGGAACCGCTTTGCATCGCGCGGATTGCACGGTTCGGGGTAATCGCCACGATCGAGCGCAAGATCGCGTCCTCCTTCTCGCTGTAGTCATTGCGCAGCTGCACTTGAGATTGCATGACCTGGGTTGCCATCGCTTGGCGATAGGTAAACACCATCAACATGGTGAGAATCGCCCCGGTGGTGAGCACTAGCACATAGGAAATGAAACCGGGTTTGCCGGGTTTAGGTGATGAGGTTTTCATTGTTGCATGGTTCCCGAGTAAGTGATGAGTTCGCCCGCAGGTCCTGTAATGCTCATGCGCAGCACACCTTGATCTATCGTAAATTCCACATTATCCGCCTGATTCGTAACGGCCCACTCCGGATCTCCCAAGACTCCGGAGGGATACGGCACAACGTAGTAATATAGAGAGGGTCCGGTTCCACGGTTTTCAAAAGAGAGAATCGATGCCCGCATCGTTCCATCGGGCTGGCGGAAATTGAGCACCACTACCGGTGAGGTAGTCAGGCGCGGGTTTCTTCCTGCCTTTGCATCATCCAGGGAATCATGCAGGCGGAAACGGTCTGCCTTGCCCACCAGCTTGCTGACATAGGTGCTGATGATCGGTGCCTCGACCGAAAGGAATTCCTGAGCCTTGTAGATATTGAGAAAAGCGAGCTGCTGATTGAATAAGGCCAGGAGCATCGCTCCGGTCATCATGCCCATCATGATCGCCACCGTCAGTTCGACGAGTGTGAAGCCACGCAGCTTTGAGTAGTAGCTTGATTTCATTGGGCACGAAGTATCGTTCGAGATTTCGCATACCGCCGGTTACCCACGGTGTAAGTCATGACACTCTGGATTTTCCAAACCTTCATCGCAGCAGGATTGGTGGACACTGTACCAACGCCACCATCGATAGGATAGTTGTTGCTATTGGGAAAGCGGGTGCGCGTCACCGTGCCAAGGATCTGCGTGTTACCAGGCAGACGGCCGATTTCCACCGAACTCTCACGGGTCGCAGGAAATGCAGGCCATGGCGAATCACTGGCCAGCAGATTTTCAAACGGGGTGCGCTCCGCATACGCCCGTTCATAAGTCATGTAGGCATCAGTCAAGGTTTGTTGTAGCCCCCATTGCCTTGGTGTCAAAATGTTGAGCGAGAGCTTGAGTAAGATCAGACCAATGAAGGTAAGAATCGAGAGCGAGATGCCAGCTTCGATCAAGAGCATTCCGCGCCGCAGTGATCGCGCCTTGCGGAATCGAAGAAAACTCTTAAAAGTGCCGCCATGAACCGGTTGTTTCATCTCTGGGCGGCGATCTCCTCGCTTTTCTTCCTCACTGCAGCTGCGGTCACGGCCCAAGCCATCCTTGAGCCGCCCTTCGGGTTGCATTGGGGAGATTCTCCGGAAAAATTGGTGGTTTGGGCTGCCCGACATTCCTTGGACGTTACGATCACCCTGCCCGGAGATCAACCCGGATTGCGGATTCTTAAGATCAATCCCCGCAAGGGATTTCTCCCCGAGACCAAGGCCAGTGCGGTGGAGGGGCGCTTCCTCGGTGGAAAACTTTACGAACTCACCGTCCATTATTTCGATCCGGAAGCCTCGGCAGACCTGATGCAATCCCGGTTCGACGAACTCCGCAAACAAGTCTCCCTTGAACATGGAAAAATCCTCACCAACCAACAGCAGAGGCTGGTCGAGGATCAATTCGTAACTCGGACTCAATCGTTTCATCGGGAACCTGTAAAAGGGTTGTTCCTGCTCCTCGCATTCACCGAGGTGGAAGACTTGCTACGTAAATCCAAGGATGCACGTTTTTCGCTGATCTATCGCAACGAAAACTTCAAAAAGGATTTGGAAAAAGAACTGAAGAAACCGTGAATCACTCGATCGTGGTGAACGTTCCTTTGACTTTCATCGTCCGGTCGAGATTGAAACTCACATAAGCCAAGCGGTCAGTTCCAAAGGGCGTTTTCGTGATCAATTCGATCGTCCATATTCCATCTTCTTCAAACACCGATTCATAGCCCTTCAAAACCAGGACACGACTGTTGGGCACGGAATCGTTGATGATGAGAGACGATCCCGGAATGATCTTGCCTTCCACGCCGAGTTGGGGGTCCCCCTTGTATGCTTGAGCATAGGTCGTCGAACTCGGATAAAGATCATTCATGGTAAGTGTCAACTGGGGCGCGGAATAGCGGACCAGTTGGCCTGACGTGATTCCATTGATGGAACCATCCGCCACCGGCCAAACTTGAATAAACTTGGATTCGATCGTCATGGGTGGGACCGAATAATCCTCCCGAATATCTGGCAGAGATTTCACGGTAAACCGCTCTTCTCCCCGGATTTTTGTCAAATTCGAACCGGGAATCGAGGTAAGACTGTAAGTCAAAGTCTGCGTTCCATTATCGGCAATGGAAGACGCGGTGAGCTGCGTGGCTTGGTTGCGGTCAATACCAACTCCAGTCCCGCCCACCCCGTAAGATTGCACGTGGCGATAGATATTGACACTCTTTGACGCCTCGGGGTCGGTCGCTCCTTTAAGAAGACCGCCAATCACAATATCGACACTGAACGACTGATCCGCCCGTGTTCTAGGCATTCTCGGTGTTGGAGACAATCCTTCAGCTATTTCAGCTGCAATTGCGGCTTGAGGATTGGGATCTTCCACGGTGCGGATATACACCGCGCCGCTTGGAATATAGGATGCAACGTAGTTGCTGCTGAGGAGGTATTCCGTAATAACACCAGTTGTGGGCAATGTATTCAAGGTCCACAGCTCGAAGCGAGCACCATTCTCTTTGATCTCGAGCGCCGAAAGCTGTTCGCCATTGGCGGCAACTGAAGCCGAAGCATCCCACGCCACCGCGCTGGGTGTTTGGAATTGTCGGATAAGATTGATGTAATTATCAGATTCAGCGGCGTAGGCCAAACCGCATGAAAACGACGCAAAAATGATAGAATATGGAATTTTCATAATTTTGGTTCAGGGTTTAGATTTTGGTTGAGATACTTCAACAGGAACTTTAGGAGGCAACACGGATATCGGCCCGCCTTGATAGGTTGCGATGATCAAGTTGCCGGACTTTACGATTTTCTTTTGGGTTTCCTCGGGGAGAGGGCTATTGCCTTCCGCCTGGGGCTGTGTGACTTCCACTGTGGTGATCCAACCGCGGTTGAGTGCGTAAAACGCCGCCCAACCCATAAGTTTGGATCCCCTTTGGTAAGTGAGGCGACCAGCCATGGTTTTGGGGATTTGTATAACCGCCCGCTTCGGTACCAAGGTCGCCATCCCGTTGAAACAAATGATGTCCGATTGGGCGAGCAAACTTGGGGGTGATTCGGTCTTCTCAGCCTCGGCATCTTTCGCCAGATCGGCACCCTTCCCTGCATTGACGCCTTTCCCTAGATCGGAGCCTTTCGCGGGATCGGAGCCCTTCACCGGGGTGCCAGATTTAACCGCGGCCAGCTTGCGCATCGGATCTTCCTGCGCCGCCTTACGATACTGCAAGGACAACTCATCATGGGTAGTCGCGTCACGCATCGGTGGCTTGGCAGATGCTGTCAAGGCTCCTAACAGGGAAATTGCAATCCAAGGTTTCATTATGGGAATGGGAGAAATTATCATTTGCGTTCGTCGTCAACCCCGCCTGAAGGATCGATCGCACCATTCGGGCCGCCCGATCCTTTGCCGGGATTCGAGGAATCGACTCCATCGAGGTTGTTGCCATGGCCGTTGTTCGAATGCTTGGAGCTAAGGGTCACCAGCAACACTTGATCTTGGTAGTCAAAGGTGTCGTGCGCATGATCCACATTGCCAAGTTCCATCAAAACAAGCACACTGAGCGGGCCGATTTTCACTTTGCCTGATGCATCGAGATATGGCTTGAGGTAACTGGCCAAGCTAGGCGACTGCCCTAGGGGAAAATGGGTCGGCGGAGTATCGCCGTTGACCAATGATACAACCTGCTGATTCGAGCTCTGCGTTGTGTAAAACGGGCTCCAAACGCCATCTTGCACATACCGACCGCCGAAATCGATGGTGGTGTTCGCGGGAAGCTTCTTAATATAAAGCGAATAGGAGGAATCCACATCTGGTTGGGTGCCGTAAAAGAGCTGCTTGTAAGATTCTCCATTCACACTCATCCGTGCCTCGGTATTGAGCGGCGTGGCACCTTGGGCGGGATTGGACGAAGTAATTCCTGTTCCAACCGGTTGGACGGAGACAAACATGGGTTTAGTCAGATAGAGTGTGCCGGGAGGATTGATTGTAGCCACATCACTCACCTTGCTGGGATAGAGAATGTTCCACTTCAGAGTCGGTTTAGAACCTGTCTGCACAATGGTTGGAGAAGCCGTCATGATCCCGGAGGGAGAGGCCGGAATCCGGTCGGGGGGAGAGGAGCCACTACCGGGAGCAGCAAAGGTGGCATAGGATCCAAGGCCGCAGATGGCGATGGTTGAAACAGCAATTTTACAATTGGTTTTCATGGCGTTTTAACAGTTTGGGATTTGGTCGGGGTTGAGCTTAATCGGGGTCGGGTTTGTGATGTGAAATTGTATGATAGAGATATCAGAATGAAAGGTTCAAGGTTGTGGCAAGGCAAGGCGACCGGTCCAGTCACGCCATGGACCTACGGGCACCTGCTGTTCGTCCATAAAACGCCACTCAACACGCTCTCCGCTGCGGAGCTTCAGAAAATCACGGACGGCCGGGCTAATGTCGATGCCAGCCGACTGGTTTTGGTTCGAACGGGGGGATTCATTACCGAAAACGTATTGCCAATGATCGACCTCGAACGGTCCGACATCCTCCCATTGTGCGTAACAGACTTGGCCGGCATGATGAATCGCCACCCAGCGGCCCTTACAGACCGAAATGCCGTCACCACGATAATCTTCCCAGAACCAGGGAATCACTTCCGATGCTTCCGGGCGGTGGACTCCACCTTTCGCGACATCATTGTAGGGCAGCGCGATGTAAAAAGGATTGAGCTGCGGCGTGAAACCAGCAGGCGCCCAGCCATTGCGATGATCCGGTTGATCATAGCCACCGAAATTTTCCTGCCAGTTTTGATCCCATGCACTCTTGTTATTGGGAGTCGGATTGTTCTCGGTCGGCAATTCCCCCACCCAGAACACGGTCGCGGCCACGTTACGCTTCCACGGCGTTGAATCGCGCATCGATTCCCGGGATGACTCGATAACCACCCGCGCCGCCGAGGGAATGCCATAGGGATCGCTCAAAGCAGGCAGCGCTTCCCGGCGATTTTCCAGAAATCGCTCGTGAACTCCAGACAACCGATCCGTCAGGCGCGCACCAGAAGCCGATCCCAAGAGGGCGACAGTGGTAATTCCAAACGCTAAACGGTAAACATTCATAGTTTTTGACAATCTTTTAGAAATACCTGTCACATCAATTAACAGTTACACTAAAATTTAAATTCATCTTAACAAGGAAATTCTACTTTCTTTGAAAGATAAGAAAAGCCCCGGAAAAAACTTTATCTGTTCTTAATCAGCTAGTTACGACTATTTAAGGCCGCGACTACCTCAATCCCTATGATATTTTTTCTAAAAACATCGAATCGCGGGCAAGAATCCGTGGCGACCATCGCCACAGTTCCAAGGTTAAAATTCCATGTGATCACACAGTAAGCCGTCACCCTGCTCAGCTCTTGACTAGGCCGAACCGGCGCTCCAACTCTCGCATGCCGAATTCGGTCAGCGTCGGACGGCCATCGGCCGTGCAATAGGGCAGTTCGCAAGTGAACAATTCCTCGAGTAAAGGCCGGGCCTCGATGAGCCGTGGTTCGATGAAGGCCGCCGCGCGTTTTGCGAGGATGCGCGCGAGGCGATCCAACGCGAAGCGGGCACCTGAAACCGGGTCGTGCAACAACTCGTCGAGCATCGCCCCGAGGAATGGGCGCGGATTTTCAATTCCAAGACATGTCGGCAGCGTGCGGATTTGCACGGTATTTCCCCCGAATGCTTCCACTTCAATACCGGCGTCCGCCAGCGCGAGGCGTTCCCGCAGAAGCAAATCGAGATCCCGCGGATCCAACTCCAGCAGCACCGGCACCAACAACCCTTGTGCCACCGCTCCGCTATCCCGCTGCCGCAGCAAGCCATCATAAAAAATCCGTTCCTTCGCCGCCTTGGGATCAAATAAGACCAAGCCATCCACGCTCTCCATGATGACGAAACGATTCCGCAGCATTCCGATGATCCGGAAATCAGGAGCCCCCCCACCCTGCGCCGTCAGCGGCTGCAAAGGTTGAAGCTCCCCGGAAACCAAGGGCGACTCCTGCCACGCGGAAAGCAACGGCTGGGGAATATGAAATCCACTCGCTACAGGCACCGGCATCGCCACAGGTGCCGACAAAGGTGCGTCAGCTCGCTGGGCCACAGACGGCATGATTTCCACGCGATTTAACAGAACCGGCATTCTCGGTGCTGGCGGCTTCAAGCCCTGCAACACCGCTTCTAAAATCGCATCGCGCACGTCCAGTGGTCGATGAAAACGCACCTCGCGCTTGGCCGGGTGCACATTGACATCCACCAGCGTCGGTTCCAGATCGAGCCAGAGCCAAGCCGCCGGATGCATTCCATCCGTCACCGCACCGCGAAATCCCTCCGCCAGCGCCCGTGAAATCACCGCATCTTCGACCGGTCGGCCATTGAGAAATACGAATTGGTGACGCCTCCCCTTCCGCGCATGACTGGCCGGTAACACAAACCCCTCCACTGAGATGCCATTTCCTTGGGTCTGCGGCAGGGCGATCAATTCCCGCGCCATTTCATTTCCCAGCAAATGCCGCACTCGCTCCACCGCCTTCGCTGCGGCCGGCAAATCGAAAACCTCACGGTCATCCCGCCGGAGCCGAAACCGCACCCACGGCGCGGCCAGCGCATGCAATCGCAGCTGATGCTCGACGTGCGCCGACTCCGTGGACTCGGCACGCATGAATTTCCGCCGTGCCGGCATGTTAAAAAACAACGACTTCGCCTCAATCACCGTGCCCGGCGCGCAGCCGGCGTCCCTCACATCGCGGATTTTCCCGCCATCCACCAAAATCTCCGTGCCCGCCACCGCATCCGCTTCCCGCGTCACCATTCGGAAACGAGAAACGCTGGCAATGCTCGGCACCGCCTCACCCCGAAACCCCAAAGTCCGGATCGCCGCCAAATCCCCCGCAAGCCGCAGCTTGCTCGTCGCATGGCGCTCCAATGATAACAGCGCATCCTCGCGCGACATCCCACAACCGTCGTCACTCACCCGGATCAAGGCCGCGCCGCCTTGGTCCATGTCCACCCGGATCTCGCGCGCGCCGGCATCAATGCTGTTTTCAACCAACTCCTTCACCACCGAAGCTGGGCGCTCAACCACCTCACCCGCCGCCACCTGGCTGGCAAGAATATCAGGGAGAACTCGGATCTTCGGCATGCGGGGAAGACATAGACACAAGAGTGCAAGACACAAGAAAAGAAGAAGGGAGAACATGAGACGGAAGCAAGGACAACGAAACGACTCGCCTGCTCATCTTTGGATTTTCAGACCTGAGACTTTTAGACCCTGGACTGCTTACTACTGAAGGGCCGGGCCGCAGGAAGGAAAAAGGGGCTTATACATGCGGGATGCGGGGATTGATCTCGCGCAGGCGCAGTTCGAGGCGGATTTCCTTTCGACCACGCACACGGCCGCTGACATCGAGCAGCCCGTGCAGGTGGCGGCGAAAGTATAGCAGAAGTTATAACCTTTGCTAAAGTCCGACATTCGACCGTCCCCGGCCAGGCTAAGTAAGGGCAGTAGTGCTTCCAGCGCGGCGCTGCCGTCACTGAGGACCTTCAATACTTTGGGCTTGAAGGCCTTGCCCAGCGTATCAGCACTTGGCAGCGTGCTCCAGCAGTGATGACGTCATGTATGAAGCATCCGTTGCCATAGAGCCGGTCCGCAAGCAGCAAAACATTTTTATCTCATACCCAAACCGAAAAATAAAAATTACGTCATTGCGTGAACACCGCCCCTCACCTTCGGACGCGGTGTCCGACGTCACGTCATGAACATGATACACGCCGATCCCTGATGACTCTATATCCGCAATTGCGCTTTTAGCAGCGCATGACACGGTCAGTCCCTCGACCCCACATATGCGCCCGCCGATTTCCGTATTATTTATGGCGTTTGTCCTTATGACACTTTCCCATGCCCAGATTGTGGTAGGTGGCAGGGAGTATTCCCGCGCGGCAAATGAACAAGGGAAAAAAGGCGAATGGGTTCTGTATCCTAAAGGCGCACCACCGGGAGATGGCTACCGACAATGGCTGACCAAGCGAGTGATCGTCGAAACAGAAGACGGTATTTCATTGGAAAAGGTCGCGGGCGTGGTGAAAACTGAGATGCGGGGAAAACACACTCTCGTGACGTTGGCTGGCGGACAGGATGCGGCGTTGGATGGTGCTGCCAGAATTCGAAAGCTTGCCGGCGTGAAGTCCGCGGAACCATTGCTCGCGCACCAGCAATATCGGCGCTTCATACCAAATGATCCGTTCTTTTCCCACAACGCGACGAATCCCGGCTATCAGTGGCATCTGAAAAACACAGGCCAAAACGGCGGCACGTCAGGCGTCGACGCGAATGTGGTCCCGGCATGGGAGACGTGGAAGGGAGCTGGCGTGAAAATCGGCATCGTTGACGACGGTCTGGAAGTGACCCACCCCGATCTGCAGCCAAATGCTGACACAATAAACGATTACGATTTCAATGACCACGACAACGACCCGTCGCCGGGCGTGGGTGAGTTCCACGGCACGGCCTGCGCAGGCTTGGCGGCGGCACTGGGAAATAATGCCTTGGGTGGGACCGGCGCGGCACCGGAAGCGACATTGGTAGGCATGCGCCTGATCAGCGCGCCGACGACGGATGCGGATGAGGCGGATGCCTACGCGTATCGCAAGGACATCATCGCGGTGAAAAGCAATAGCTGGGGCCCCTACGATGGCGGATTCGGTGCGGGCGGACCGGGGAAATTAGGCCAAGATTCTTTGTTAGACGCGGTAACCACAGGGCGCGGCGGACTCGGCACGGTTTTCGTTTGGGCGGCGGGAAATGGCAATCAGAACGGCGATGATTCGAACTATGATGGGTGGGCGGCCTCTCCCTATGCGTTGGCGGTCGCCGCTGTCACCGACGGCGGAGTACAATCCTATTACAGTGAGCCGGGATCCAACATTCTTGTCTGCGCACCGTCCAGCGGCGGATCACAAGACATCACGACGACCGACCGAGTGGGCGCAACTGGTTACAACGCGGGTGGCGGTGGGGACTACGCGAGCGCGGATTTCACCCGGACCTTTGGTGGGACTTCCGCGGCAACGCCGCTGGTCTCGGGCATTGCGGCGCTGATGCTACAGGCGAATCCGGGACTCGGATACCGCGATGTGCAGGAAATCCTCGTCCGCACCGCAAAAAAGATCGATTCTAACAGTGGCGGATGGGTGACGAATGGCGCGGGCTTCCATTTCAACGTGAAATATGGAGCCGGCCTTGTCGATGCGGCAGCTGCGACCACGCTGGCAGAAAAATGGACGAATCTCCCGTCCCTGCAGACGTTCTCCATTACCGCCCCGGAGTTGGCGCTGGAAATCCCGGATGGAATTACCTCCGGAGCCGCTCACAACTTCAGTGTTTTACCAGCCGACAGCCTGCGGTTGGAGCACGTCACCGTGCATGTGAATGCCACCCATTCCTACCGCGGTAATCTGGAATGGTATCTAACATCACCCAGCGGAGTTCGCGTGCGCCTGGCACGTGCGCGAATCAATGACACCGGTGCGAATCTTGACTGGACCTTCATGACAACGCACTTTTGGGGCGAACGTTCCCAGGGAAACTGGTCGCTGCAGGCGGTTGATCCAACGGTAGGCGATGTCGGAACTTTGAATAGCGCAACGATCGGGTTTTTCGGTACGCCGGTGACAGGCCCGCTGCCATTGCCGGTCATCACTTCGAGCCTCGGCATTGTGATGCGCGAAGGAGCTGTGTTGGACTCGACCGTCACAGCATCAAATTTTCCCACCAGCTATAATGCCTCGGGGCTACCTCCAGGGGTTACCGTCAACACCACCACAGGCTTGATCTCCGGCGAGCCAAGCGGTGGCTCAGGCACGTATTTAGGAAATATCAGCGCCACCAACGCTACTGGCACGACAACGGATTTCGCGATTTTTCAAGTCCTCGGCGCAGATCCGGCGTTGTCGGAAGCGGTGGATTTGCCGGCCTCTGACAAAATCGTGCCGTTCGGTTATGGAAAATGGTTCAGCCAATCTCTAACAACTAATGATCTGGTGGACGCGGCGCAAAGCGGAGCTATCGGGAATGACGAATATTGCGGCATGGAAATGACGGTAACCGGCCCAACAACGATTTCCTTCAAATGGAAAGTCTCTTCGGAGGCGAACTACGACTACCTCATCTTCATGGTGGATGGTGTCATCCGTAACTACATCAGCGGCGAACAGGATTGGGCGACGGTGACATATGCCGTGGGAGCGGGCTCGCACAACATTGACTTCGATTATTTCAAAGATGCCAACAACATCGCCGGGCTGGATGCTGGCTGGATTGATGAAATCGTTCTCACCCCCATCACCACACCACCCATCGTCACCGGTGGCACGGCCAACGCCTATGCCGATGTGCCATTCCGTTATCAGATCATAGGGACGAATGCTCCTTCGAGTTTCTCCGTCACCGGATTGCCCGCGGATTTGGCGGTATCACCCACCACCGGACTCATCACCGGCATTCTGCCCGAAATCGGCACCCATGTGGTGACCCTCCATGCGACGAATGAATTCGGCACAGGCGACGCTATTCTAACGATTAATTCCGGCTCACTCTCCGATGGCCTCGCCGCAGCCGTCGATGCGCCTGAACTGGCATTCACCAGCACCGGTTCCAGCACCTGGTCACCCCAATCACTCTATTCACATGATGGCCAGGACGCGGCGCGTAGCGGGGCCATCAGCGATCTTTCACAAAGCGTCATGACCACGGTGGTCGAAGGCCCGGCGAAGGGCTCGTTCTACTGGGGAGTCTCCTCCGAGGCGACCTTCGATTTCCTACGCTTTTACATCGACGATGTGGAGCAGTCAGCCATCGATGGCGAGGTCGGCTGGACGCTCCGTAATTTCACACTTCCCGCTGGGACGCACACGCTCAAATGGGCATATATCAAGGATGATTTTGTCCGCTCCGGCATTGACGCGGGGTTTGTGGACCAGCTCAGCCTTTTCCACGATGCAGATGGTGACGGTTTCTACGCCGACATGGAGGCCCACTTCGGAACCAGCGATTTCGATGCGATTTCCAAACCGCAGCCCAGGGTTTCTTACGGCTCCACCGGTGCGGCGCTGACCTTTCCCAGTATCTCCGGTAATCGCTACCGCATCGAACTCAGCGATGACCTCATCCTGTGGTCTCCCGTGATCGTGACCGCCACCGGGACGACAACGATCTACCTCGATCCCGGTGCGATCAAAGTCCCGCGAAAGTTTTATCGTCTGGCGGTGCCGTGACCGAATATGAGATTTTCAGGAACGCGTGCCAACATTTCCGCATGATCTAACACTTATTTATAACGGGGACGAAAACATGAATGCGAAAATTTTGCCATGATGGCCGCTATGCCAGGATTCTATTTGGCATCTCTTTAACGGCGGGTGGGCTTTCTGAACATCAGTTAGACCTCAGAAGCAAGATGCGACCGTCCTTGATCGGGAATTTGGGAGCTTTCCGTGTTGAGCTTTTATCGAACCAGCCTGGGTCGGTTTCTGATGGATTTCTGGGATCGCTAAACAAGCCGAAGTCCGGTTCGTCGTCGGGGATCCATTCTTTGATCGCCTGCCAGGATGGCTTGATGGATGCTATCTTCCGGATCATTTGGAGTAGATGCAGTAGCAATCGATGGTTTGACTAGATTGTGGTCCATCCATGCAGTGTGGTATACTTCAAGCTGAGCCCCTAGCGAGGCGGGGCATTGCTGTCGTATCGGGGGCTGGGAATGCAGCCCGGTGACGGGACAGCCACATGCGGTTCATAAGTGTTGCTCGAAGCAAATTATGTAGCCAATAGAATACCGACGTTCTTATGGCACTCGGATCGCCGTCGCATTCACTAGCATCAAATCGGCCGAAGAGCCATCGGCGACCTTGCCGGTCACGGTCACTGTGGCCAATTTCTTCAATCCACTCACCCCTTCGATCGCTTCTTTGAGAACCCGTCCATCTGCGCCGATGATCTGGATCGTGGCGGTGGCACGCTTTTTATCCTCAGGCGAATCGCAGCAAGCGTCCCATGGGGTTTCGCATTTGTCACCGGGAACATCATTGCATGCTGTTAGAACCTTGGTGTCACCAAGGATAAAAACCGCGCGACCATCCACGAATGGTTGGGCATTTCCCATGATCCGGCCGCTCAGGGTGACCTCGTCACCGGGTTTAGCGGATGTGCGAATGAGATGAATTGATTTCGGCTCGCCGATGGGTGCGGATGCAAGCACCGCGGCAAGAGCGGCGCTGGGGCCCTTGCTGGCCGTAGGCGTTGAAGTGGCGGCCTTTTCCTTGCAGGAGGCGAGGAAAAATGAGGTCACAATGAGCAGGCAGGCGGTTTTCATTTTCATAATTGGATCATTGGTTTCAAGACATTCGGAGAGCGGTGGGAAGGGCGGGTTTCAAGCAACGGATGGCGGGTGGCAGAGCACCTAACAAACCAAGCGATAATCCGGTGATAATTCCAGCAATCGCCACGCCGGGTCCGATCTCCATGGTGAATGCACCGATGGAAAATGGAACCGTCATGCCATCCAGCAAGGTGACCGCAACGACCGATGCCAGCAAAGCGCCGGTCAGACAGGCCAGCGTGCTTTCCTGAATCAGACTGACTAACAATGGACCACGACCAAAACCGATCGCTTGCAGGGTGGCCATCTCGCGGACGCGTGAGGCGAAGGCTGCATAAAGTGTGTTGATGCCACCGAAGATCGCACCGGCGGCTATCAATCCAGCGGTGATCCATGTCATGGCGCGCAGTGGTTTGAAAAACGAACTGAGGCGGGCGTAATAGTCGCTTTCCCGCAGCGCGCTGAGTTCGAGATCGAGTCTTTGTTTGGCAAAGAGATCGGCTTCCGGGTAATCGGCCGGATCATCCAGACGGACCACCACGCACGAGAGCGTCTCCCGTTTTGCCAGCACCCGCAAATCGCCGAGGCTAGCCCAGATTTCCGATTCCAATACGGTTCCGGGTGCGGCAAAAACCCCGGAGATCTTCAACTCCTGTCCATCCAGCATGATCGCCCCACCCACCCTGAGGTCGTGTTCCGAAAATCCGAGTTTCCGCCACGCAAGACGGCCCATCATCACTTGCCCGGCCGCGGGGAAAGCACCTTCTACTAACCGAACTTCGGGATGCACCCTGAGTGCCTGCGGCGTCACTCCGCGCAGCATTCCTTGGCTCCGCCTACCGTCCGGAAGACTGAGAAAATTCATGTAATGAATCTCGCTGGAAACCGCGCGCACCCCGAGGGTTTCGGCGATGCCGGCTATTCCTGTTTCCGCGATACCAGCCGTCCGTTCCGCCACCTCGCTGCGCTGGATACTCTCTTCGGATCCCGCACCGATCAGGATGATGTTGCGCTCTGATCCTGATGCTGAGAGCACGCGCTTCATGCCATGATTGATGGAAACCGATGCCATAACTAACAACACAACCACCGCACTGCCGCCGACGGTTTGCAGCAGTCTGGATTTGGAGCGGAACAAATTCCGTACGGCATAAGTGAATGGGAGCATATCAGCTGCGGAGGTTTTTTACAATCGGTTGGGTCATCGCTTGAAATGCAGGCCACAGCGATGCGAAGACACCCAATAATAAGGCGGCACTGATGCCGAGGGCGATCACGTTGGCATCCGGCTGAATGGCCAGCGTCTGCCCTTCGTTGCCCATGGTGAAACTCTGCCAACGCAGGAATACGGCGGCCAGCCCGACCCCGACCACGCCGCCTGCCAAGCCCAGCATTCCGCCTTCACTCAGCACCAGCAAGCCGATCGCACGCCCTGGAAAACCAAGAGTCCGGAGCACGGCATTTTCTTTCACCCGTCCGCGCACAACTAACAAAAGCGCGTTGGCAACCAATCCGCCCACCGCAAGCACCGCCCCCACCCCGAGCCAACGCGTGAATCCAATGAGCTCGATCAACTCCGATGCGGTCTCGGCGAAAAAGGCTTTTTCCGCACGGGTGTCGGTGGGTTCCTGACCTGTGCGAAACTTTTCATCGATCGCCTTGGCCACCGGGCCGAGTTGAGACGAATCATTCACCCGCACATTAAACTGTGTGACCACACCCAAGCCCGCACGCGAGGCTTGTTGCAAGAATGGCAGTTTGACATAGGCGACGTTGTTATCCTGCACGAACGGCGATTGAAGAATACCGGAAACGGTCACTGTCACACCCGCCGCCTCGAAGCGATCCCCGGGGCTGAGTCCGCGCCGCTGGGCAAAAGCTTGTCCGAGCAATGCCCCGTCATCTCGACTCAGCCATGCCTCTTCGCTGCCATCGATGATCATAATTTCCGGAGCGAATTTCCGCAGCAAGTGATCAGGCACGCCGCGAAAAGTGACGACATCGAGTGATGTTCCGCAGTTATTAACGACAATCTGGACCGGCACCACTTCTCGCACGCCCTCGATGCGGCGGATTTCATCAGCATAATGTTCTGGCAGGCGACTTGCCGAGGGACAGAAACGATTTTGTCGATAGACCACCAGCATCGTATCAGCCGCCGTGGCCTCGGTCGCCTTTGCCAGAGAACGCTGAAGAGTTTCCACCGCCGTGAATAAAAACATCCCGGACGCCACACCAAGGATCGTCAGCAGCGACCGCACGCGATGGCGGATGAGCTGAATCCAAGCAAGCTTGAGGAGATTGATGACAGCGTTCATGCGTTTTCGAGAAGCTGGCCTTTTTCCAAATGCAGCACACGATCGGCGGCTGCCGCGGCTTTGGCGTCATGCGTCACCATGACGATGGTCTTCTTAAATTCGGCCGCGAGCTGGCGCAGCAAATCGAGAATTTTAGTGGCAGCCTCACGATCGAGATCCCCGGTGGGCTCGTCCGCAACCAGCAACGGTGGATCGGCTACGATGGCGCGGGCGATGGCCACGCGTTGTTCTTGTCCACCCGAAAGCTCGGAAGGCGTGTGATGAATGCGATCGCCTAGTCCGACGAGCGACAGCGCGGTTTCCACCCGTGCGTGTCGTTCCTTTTTGGATAGTGGCGAGAGCAGCAGCGGCAACTCGACGTTTTCGAATGCGGTCAGCACCGGCACGAGATGATAGAGCTGGAAAATATAACCCACATTTTCCGCCCGCCATTTTGTTAGAGCGCTGCGGGAAAGACCGGCGAGTTCGGTGCCGGCGATCACCAACGATCCGGTGGTTGGTGAATCGATGCCGGAAAGCAGGTTGAGCAAGGTGGTTTTACCCGAGCCGGACGGCCCCATCAGCGCAAGGAATTCGCCTTGCGGCACTTCGAGGTTCAGCGCTTCGAGCGGCGTCACAATCGTGCTGCCCTTGCGATAGCTTTTTGAAACCCCGGCGCATTGAATCATGGGTAGTATCATAGTGGGTTGAGAGAGGGATTGACGCGTTGACCATCGCGCAGGTTTTGAGGATCGATAATGACGTTCTCTCCGGCACGCAGGCCGTCTGAAATCCGGACAAATCCGTCGCGGATCTCGCCGCTGGAATTTACAGCGCGTTTTGTCACCCGCTGTGTCTCGGGATCGCAGACCCATGCGAAACCATCGGAGAGTGCTGCTTGCGGAATCCACATCGCGAGCGATCCGGCGGCGGGACCGGATTCCACCGCATTGCTGCCGAGAAACTCAATGCGGCAGAGCATTTCCGGACGCAGTGATTCGATAGGATCCAGAATGCGAACCTTCGCTTGAAGGGTGTTGCGCTGCACATCCGCCTCTCCGGTGATCCGGGTGACCTCACCGTTGAAAACCTTTTCAGGGAGCAAACTGCAGCGGATTTTTGCCTGCTGGCCTACACTCAGGCGTGACGCATCAGCCAACGGAACATCAACACGAACTTGCAGCTTATCCGGCTGATAGAGAATGGCGATCGTCGAGCTGTCGGGATCATCCATGCCGAGTCTCTTCTTCTGGCCTGGTGCGGCGAGCAGACGCAGCACACGGCCCGTGACCGGAGAAACGATGTGGGTCCGATCCAGCGCGAGTTTCGCTTGTGCAAGTTCCACATCAGCCATGCTCACCTCGGCTTCGCGGACTTTCGTTTCGATTTCCATCCGGGCGATTTCCGCCTGAGCCGCGCCACCATCCGCCTCGGCTGCAATGCGTTGCAAACGTTCGCGATCCAATCGCAGACGGGCGGAAACAACGCTCGACTCCGGCACCGTGCCTTTCGGCAATGTGGACAAACGCGTGTGCTGGTCGCTCGCCTCATCCTGCAGGGTGAGAGCGGCCTGCACGATGGCCAACGCGGATTCATACTTCTTCCGCGCGGCGGCGATGGAAGCGATCTGGGTGTCACGAACGGCCTTCAACATGCCGAGTTTTTGCTCTGCGGCAGCATGAGCAAGGCGGGCATCGGCATCATCCAAGGAGGCTAACGGTTCGCCTTTCGTGATCACGGCGCCTTCTAGCACATGCACCGTATCGATCACGCCATCAATTAAGGCCGTCGCCTTGATCGGCAATGGATCGGGCTCGATCCAACCACTGGCTTGAAACACCATGACACCCGACGAGGCGCTTTTGGCTCCACCGCTAAGCGGCGCCGAAGTCGTGGCCAAGACCAAGCCGACCTCCACGTCCGGCGCGGGCAGCAAGCGGTCACGAAACAAGGCTAGAAACAGCACGGCAAAACCGCCGATGATCGCAAGCGGAACGACCCATGCGGGAAACCGCCTCGCGGACGAGTGGTCCGGAGTTGGGTGGGAAAGTGAATTGAGTGATGGAATCGGTGTCATGAAATGAGCGTCTTTAACAATGTTAGAAGGCGATGATTCGAGATTTGAGCATACTGTTTTCGAAAATAGTCACACGCCAAGGAGACATGGGGACAAAATCATTGGGATATCAGGCAAGCCCGGCCGCAAAGGTGCGGGACATCAGGAAAGAACGCCGCGCCACCAAGGCACGACGGAGCATCGTCACGGGACGCTCAGATCAACGGCGGCCTGTCCGACGACAGGTAAGGCCCTTCGGGGATCAATGCGCGCTCAGGGCGCAGTCGCAGGCGATATGAGGCGGGCGGCGCCAAGCGGCATGCGGCTTGATGATCCGAAACCAGCGGTAAAACATGGCAACATGCACCACCTTGGTGGTGATGCTCCGAAGGACAATTTTTATCATGCGGGGAATCGCACGGCGCTTCATTTCCATGAGAATGACCGGAATGGCAATCAGCCGTGATCGACGCCAGAACCTCGCAAGGATCATGAGCCAAGACACGAAGTTGCAGTCCGAATAGGACGGCGACCACCATCAGCCATGACGCGAGAGTTTGCATTACTTGCGGAAAGGAATAATCGAAATCCGGGCGATCACAAGAAATTTTATCCCCGCAAGATGTCTCACTCCGGCAGGTGTTCGTCGCAATATTCCCGCCCGTTGCTACCGACGCGGAATTCCAAATGTGGATCGCTGGCATCCGTCCGGCCACATACCGAGCACACGTGAAACGACTCTTCCTCAGGCTCCTTCGCCGCATTGAAACGCCGACGCCGTTTGGCGGATTCTATCACACTCGCCGTTCCCCGCAGTGCTGGAATTCCCGCCCAGATCAAATAATTCGCATAACAGAGTATGTAAAATGGCAATAGGATCCAGCTATTTAGAATCCCCAAAACCAGAACCCCTGCCTGAATCCACGCCAGAAACCGTATCTGCACCGGTAAAATGAAAAACATCAGGAACTCCACTCGCGGAAACAAAGTCGCAAAGGCGAAAAACGACGCGCCATATAACAGAAATCCAGAGCCTTCCATCGCTCCGGGAAGCAGGAAATTTGCGACAATGAGACCGAGAATCCCGCAGTAATAAAACAGGCTCGTTCGAAATACTCCCCAAGCACCCTCCAGCGCATCGCTCATCATGAAGGCGATCGTCACCATAAAATAAAAGAACACCGCACCCATCAGCCCCATCCCCGCAAAACCGGATGAGGAAAATAAAAACGTCACCACCCGCCATACCTCACCGGACAAAATCCTCGCCCGGTCAAACTCCAACAACATCCCGATGTCCGACCGCACCATTTGCAGCACATACACCAAGGCATGAAGGATGGCGTAGAAGCGAAGGAAACCCGGGAAGGACAGCCATCCCAGACGGCGTTCAAGTTGGTCGATTCGTGACATGTCTGGACAACATCCCGATTTTCCGCAGATTGACAAGCCCGAGTCCCCTTCTCAGACTCCTCAGCGTCATGCAGGAATTGAAACGCTCACCGCTGGAAAGCGCCCATCAGGCTCTCGGAGCCCGCCTTGTCTCCTTTGCCGGCTGGAATATGCCGGTCCAATATTCCTCAATCATCGATGAGCACAACGCCGTCCGCACCAAAGCCGGCGTCTTTGACATTTCCCACATGGGGCAATTCCTCGTCAGCGGCTCCACCGCCACCGTCTGGCTCAATCGGATGCTCACCAACAACATCGCCAAAATCGAACCCGGCCAAGGCCAATACACGCTCATGCTCAATGACAAGGGCGGCGTCATCGACGATCTCATCGCCTACCGCACCGCGGAAAATGACTACTTCCTCGTGGTCAACGCTTCCATGATCGATGAGGATTTCTTCTGGATGGCCGGCCATCAAGACGAACAAGTCACGCTGCGCAACGAGAGCGATCTATGGGCCGGAATGGCCATTCAAGGACCACTCGCCACCGAAATCTTCGCCGAAGTCTGCCCTGATGAAGTCCTGCCTCCGCGCAACGGAATCACCACCACCGCCGCCGGAGCCATCGTTTGCCGCACCGGCTACACCGGCGAAGACGGCTTCGAGTTCTTCTGCCCGTCCGAAGAAGGCCTTTCCTACTGGGAAAAATTCCTGTCGGCGGGAGCTGCCCCCTGCGGCCTTGGCTCACGCGACACCCTCCGCCTTGAAATGGGCTACCCCCTCAATGGCAACGACCTCTCGCCGGAACGCACCCCCATCGAGGCCGGTCTCGGGGTTTTCTGCGACCTCGAAAAAGGTGACTTCATCGGCCGCGAAACCCTCGCCCGTCAGAAAGCCGACGGCCCGGATATCAAACTCACCGCCCTCCAATACACCGAAAAAGGCCCGCCACCGCGCGCCCATTACCCCGTCGCCTCCGCCGATGGCAGCGTCATCGGCGAACTCGCCAGCGGGGCTCTCTCCCCATCGCTCATGACCGGTATCGGCATGGCCTACCTCCCCGCGGAATTCTCCAAACTCGGCACCGACCTTAACATCGACGTCCGCGGACGCCTCTTCCCCGCCAAAGTCGTCAAAAAGCCGTTCTATAAGAAATAGAATCGTGGATCGTGGATGAACAATCCTCCACCACTTTGCGATCCTCCATTCACATTCCAGCCTCCTCGATCCAAAATCTCCAATCCCCAATCCACCACCTCTCCCAATGAACATCCCATCAGACCTCCGCTATTGCTCTTCCCACGAATGGGTTCGCCTTGAGGGCGACATCGCCACCGTGGGCATTTCTGATCACGCTCAAGAAGAACTCACCGACGTCGTCTTCGTCGAGTTGCCCGCCAACGGCCGCGCCGTCGATGCCGGCGATCCGTGCGCCGTCGTCGAATCCGTCAAAGCTGCTAGCGACATCTACGCCCCCATCGGCGGCGAGGTCATCGAGGGAAATCCGGATGTCGAAAGCGATCCCTCGCTCGTCAATACCGACCCCTACGGCAAAGGCTGGATTTTCAAACTCCGCGTTAAAAACGTGACGGATGTCGCCAGCTTGATGGATGCCGCCGCCTATCAGGCGCACATTTCCTGAGGGGCGTTCGCTATCAAAAACACTCGCTCCGCTATCTTTGTGAATTTCGCTTTGCGTGATTCACGCAAATGCGTGATCGCCATCGCCTAACTGGACAATGCATAGGATTAAAATACCGGTATAGTTGCAGTCTTAGGACTCAGTGCCGCAAATCCAGCCTCAGACATCCTGGCCTCTGCCGAAATTCCGGGCAATGCCCGTCAAATCGTGTGAGCCCATTTGGCTCCGGGCGGAGACGCCCGGGCTACTGTGGCGCGGGCGTCTCCGCCCGCC
>CAIXKE010000098.1 GCA_903919975.1 Akkermansiaceae bacterium
TCTTCCGCGAAGCGACTCGCCGGACAGTATGTCCGTCATCCAACAGCGTGCAGAATGCACGCGCTCCGGCATGGAGCGCCGACATTTTGTCGGCTGTTGGTAGGGGGCGTTCTGTCACTCATCTTCCGCGAAGCGACTCGCCGGACAGTATGTCCGTCATCCAGTAGCGCGCAAAATGCACGCGCTCCGACATCCCGAATCCTTTAAGGTATTGGGTTGAAGCCAGCGCTCCATTCTGTAGTCCGCATTACTCTGCTTTGGCTCCGGGCGGAGACGCCCGGGCCACTGTGGTGTGGGCTTCAGGATCTCTGAGGCTTAGCGGCGGGAACTTTTCCAATCCGAGTAGGCGGAGCCAAGGTGGTTTGCGACATCACTGGGAGTGAGGGATTCCTCTGAAATTTCCGGTTGATCGAGAGCTATTTCGGCGGAGCGTCCGCAAAGCCAAGCGGCGAGGGAAGCGGCTTCGAGCGGGGGATTTCCAAGAGCCAAACGGGCACCAATCACTCCGGCAAGCAGATCGCCCTGACCTCCGGTGGCCATGCCGGGGGTGCCGGTGGAATTGCACCAGAGAGGATGGTCAGCGCGGGTGACGAGCGTCCGGCAGCCTTTGAGCAGGAGTGTGGAAGGGGTCTGATCGGCAAATGCCCTTGCGGCGGCTTCGCGAGCGAGGGTGGAGAGTTCGGGGGCGAGGCGCTGGAATTCGCCGGGGTGGGGGGTGAGCACATGATGGCTCGTCAAAACATCGCGACGGCCGGATTTCGCGATGAGATTCAAGGCGTCGGCATCGACGACGGTAGGGATTTGAGTGTTGGCGATCCAATCGATCAGGGCCTCGCCGACCGTCGTGTCCAAGTCGCCGATTCCACAGCCGACGACTTGCGCGTCAGCGGCGAGATTCCGCAATTCCCCGAGTGATGAAAATCCGCGGACGATGATTTCGGGCGGGCATTTTGCGGCGATGAAGGAAACGCTTGGATTGGGGACGTGGAGGGTGATGAGGCCAGCACCGCCGCGCAATGCGCCAAGAGTCGCAAGGACGGCTGCGCCGGTGTATTGGGGAGAACCGGCGATGATAGCCACTCGCCCTGCCATGCCTTTGTGGAAATCGAAGGGACGGGGTTGTTTGGCAAAATCCATGGTCTGAGGAGAAATCAGTTCCATGTCCGATAAATTTTTAGAAATCAGGGGCTCCACTGGAACCAGAGCGAGGGCACCCGTGGCATGAGCGGCATGAGCGGTGAGCAGACCACGTTTCGCGTTGGCGATCATGAAGGTGACATCAGCTGTGACGGTGCTGGGAAAAATTTCCCCGGAATCGGCGTCGATGCCCGACGGTAGGTCGATGGCGGCGATGCGTGCGCCCGCGTGATTGCGGAGCCAGTTCATTTCCTCGGCGAGCGCGAGCAGTGGATTCCGGAGCGCTCCATGGGAACCGGTGCCGAGAAGGCCGTCCAGCAGAAGTAGGGGGCCTTCCGTATACCGCCATGCCGGGAGTTGGGTGAGGAGAGAATCCAGCTCGAGTTGCTGCCATTTTTGTCGGGTGAGTGGGGCGCATTCCTCGATTGGAAATGCGGTTCTCACAGCGATGTTCCATGAAAAATGATTCCGGAGGATTTTCAGTGCGACGAGTGTATCCCCAGCATTGTGGCCTTTTCCGAGATAGCCGACCACGCTGCCGGGGTGCGGGAAAAACCGACCGATGGCGCTTCCCAAGCGTTCGCCAGCCAAGTCGAGAAGGCGTTCTTCTGTCCAACCGCTGGAGAGAGCATCGGCCTCTGCGTCAAGCATGCCGGAAATCGTCACTGAGGCCATGGCGACAATCTAGCGCGGAGATCGGCCGATTGCAGTCTGAAAAATCAACCGGCGCGGCGATAGCGTTGGATCCCCTCGGCGATTCCACGGGCAATTGATTCGCGGAAGTAGGCGGATTTCATGCGATTGCGTTCCTTCTCATTGCTGACAAATCCGCCTTCCACGAGAATGGACGGCAATTTGCAATTCCGCAGGACGTAGAAGCGAGCGAATTTTGCGCTGCGATCCACGGTGCGAGTCTGGCGGATTAAGCTGCTTTGGACGAATTGGGCTAGGCGTTGGCCCTCGCTGTTGTAGTAAAATGTTTCCAGTCCGCTAACATGCTCTTTCCATGTGTAGTTGTAGTGAATGCTGACGAAAATGGCGTTTTTGTAGCGATTGGCGGCGCTCGCCCGTTGCGGTAGAGAGATGAAGTAATCGCTGCGGCGAGTCATCACCGTTTGGTAGCCCATGCTCTTGAGCGATGCTTCGAGGCGTGTCGCTGTATCGAGCGCAAGGTGCTTTTCATAAACTCGGCCCCACTGGCCGCCATTGTCATTACCGCCATGGCCGGGGTCGATCACCACCGTCCGAAAATTTGCGGCGCCTGCCGTGGAACCTAATCCGCACAGAGCAGCCAAGGTGAGAAGTCGGAGGATTGATTTCATAAAAAGGTAAGGTGATGAAAACAGTAAGGAAAACTTGATTATTTTTTTAAAAACGTAAAGATAATTCCAATAAAAATTAATAGCGGCATCGAAGTATTCATTATGGATTGATACTAGGGTCGATCGGAAGCCTTGTGGATTTTTGCTTTTTGCTCGGCCGCGGCTATCGGATCGTAGGGGATGCTGTTGGTGACTTGCACGGATCCGTCGGCTAGGACGAGCAATTGAGGATCGCCCACTGGGCCTCGCTGGTGGATTTGGCGGTTCAAGACTTTGGCATCCGTATCGATGACGTAGTGTACCCACATGACCGGCGTGGCGAGGAACATCAAGTGCATGCGTTGTTTGCGATCTACGGTGACGACTGGTTTGCGGAGCATTAAGACATCTCCAAGCAGGAAGGTGCGGACGAGTTGGCCGGTCTTGCCATCGACGACTTGTGCATAGATTTGGGGTTTTGAGTCTCCGGAGAAATTAAAGATCCGGTATTCACGGCTTTGATTGGAGCTGCCGGAGATTCCGACTTTTTGCGACCAATAGAGGCTGCCCTGGCTCTGATTGAAAAAAGCCCGATTTGTTGAGGTGCCCTCCGCCTGGTGATCCGGTAAACGAATCGCTGCGGAAACGGTGAAATTACCTGATTGGTTGAGTTGGAAATGTTGTGAAAGATCGACTTCGCGGGCCATTGTCTGGCCGACACCGATTTTGATGGGGCCGAAAAGCGCTTGGCCCCTGGAATTGATTGGGGTGCCATCGGCGGTTTTTACGTTGAAATTCAGCCATTGGAATCGGCCGTCGCTTTGTAAAATCAATTCCCTGCCGGCGTGGTTGGTGACGGTGACGACGGCAAGCACGGGTTCTCCCATCAGATGCTGTTTTTTTGTAATCTGCAGTGAGCTGGAGAGTTGTGCCTGTGCGGAACCAATGCAAAGCAGGATAGCAAAGATGAATTTTAAACTCTGTGGAATCATTTGGTGAGATGAATAGAGCATTCACACAGGAAACGTCAATCTAATGTCAGATGGCCACTCCGAAAACCATGGTGGGATCAGCGGTTTTGTGGCGGAAATTTTCATATTCCGGCTTTGCGGCGTCGGTGAAAGCGCTAGAATCACGGCCATGATCGAGACTGAGACGTTGAAGTTGCCCGCTCATTTTGAGGTGGAGTCGGAGCTGCGCGAGCAGTTGAGTGGACGGCCCGGGCATCAACGCTGCGTCGAGGGAGCGGGGGAGTTGTTGTTGATCGTCCATGACGTCCCACGTCCGAGGATTCCGGAGCGGGACGCCTTGTTTTTTTGGAAACGCCACGACGGTGTGTGGATGCAGGCTTCCGGGCCTGGATTGGGCGCGCTGGGGGATTTGTTGGATCGCTATGCGAAGGCGATCGACGGGCATGAGGAAGTGATCGACGAAGCGGATACTGCGGCGGAAATTTTCAAGATTCTTAGGCATTCAGGACCCTTGACGCGATCGAGCCGCAATTTGGTGGTGGCCTTGGAGCAGGTGCTGTCGATCGATCCCGACGACCGGGAAATCCGCAATTTTCATGATCGGGCGCGGGAAATCGAGCGTGCGGCGGATTTGCTCAACACCGATGGACGGGTGGCGCTGGAGTTCTGGCGGGCCGAGCGTGCGGAGGAGCAGGCTCTTTCGGGAGCCCGCTTGAACCGGATCGCTTTCCGGTTGAATTTGTTGGCCGGTTTTTTCCTGCCGCTGGTGGCCTTGGGTGGAATCTTCGGAATGAACGTGGATCTTCCGGATTTTGTAAAATCGATGTTCTGGATAATCCTCCTGTGCGGACTGGGCGTTGGAGGCGTCTTGCTATGGATGGTCGGCCACCAGACCGGTAAGCACTCGGATTTCGAGGATGAACTGGGTGACGAGTAAGTAGGCGTCAGGGAATCGAGGGCACCTTCGTCGCGGTGTCCGTATCCGCACCGTAGTCCACGCCCTCAAGACCGAAACCGAAGAGGCGAAGGAAACTGGATTGATAGCCGTCGAAGTCGGCGAGTTCGGTTAGATTTTCGGTGGTGACCTTTTGCCAGTTGGCGATGACAGGTTGCTGGACGGAGGGTTCCATTTCCCAATCGTCGAGGCGGATGCGTCCGGCTTCGTCGGGTTTTGGATTGAAGATGCGATCGCGGAAAAGGCGGTCCATTTGCTCGATGCAATCCTCGTGGGTGCCTTGCTCTTTCATGATTTTATAGAGCAGGGAGATGTAGAGAGGAACCACCGGAATGGCGGAGCTCGCTTGAGTGACGAGCGCTTTGTTGACTGAAACCCAGGCCTTTCCGGCGAGCGGAGCGAGTTTTTCGTCGAGTGCGCGTTGGACGCGTTCGAGATCCTCTTTGGCCTTGCCGATAGTGCCGTTTTTGTAGATCGGCCATGTGAGATCCGGTCCGATGTAGGAGTAGGCAAACGTTTTCGCGCCGGGAGCAAGGAGGTTTTCGGCTAGCAAGGCGTCGATCCACATTTCCCAATCCTCGCCGCCCATGACGGCGATGGTTTGGGCTACGTCGTCGCCCTCGGCGGGCGGGATGGTGATTTCATCGACAACGCCGGTGGTGGTGTTGAGATTTTTGTTGGTGTAGCTCTGGCCGATCGGTTTGAGCACGGATTTCAGGATCTCGCCGGATTTCGGATGGACACGGCGCGGGGAGGCGAGGCTGTAGATGACGCAATCGACTTGTCCGAGGTCGGCCTTAATGGCGGCGACGACTTCGGCCTTCATGGCGTCGGAAAACGCGTCGCCGTTGAACGAGCGGGCGTAGAAGCCGGCGGCGGCGGCTTCTTTTTCGAAAGCGGCGGAATTGTACCATCCCGCAGTGGCGGAACGCTCGGCATCGCCGGGTTTTTCGAAGAATACGCCGATGGTGTCGGCACCCGAGCCGAAGGCGGCAGCGATGCGTGAGGACAGGCCATAGCCGGTTGAGGAACCGATCACGAGCACCTTCTTCGGGCCGTTTTCGATGGGACCGCGGTTTTTGACGACGGCGATTTGTTCGGCGACGTGTTTGGCGCAGCCATCGGGGTGGGCGGTGGTGCAAATGAATCCGCGGATTTTAGGAACGACGATCATGGTTGGGCGGAGGTTATCGGTAGGCGGCGGCGTGGCAAACCTTGTTTTAGAACAGCGTGATTTTGGGAACCCGTTGGATTTGCGACTTTGGAGTTTACGAGACGGGTTTGGGCAGGCATGAATTGCCTGGTTATCTCACAATTTCGTCATGCAATGGTATTATTCTAAAAACGCCGCCCAATTGGGTCCTGTTTCATTGGATGAACTTCGTGCCAAGCTCGCGTCAGGCGAGCTTTTGAGCACCGATATGGTTTGGAGGGAGGGAATGCCGGATTGGCGTCCCGCATCGGCGATGTTTGAGTTGGCGGTTCCCGTAGCCAGTCAACAGGCAGTTCCGACCCTTGCCGAAGTTGAGAATCCGCCTTGCCAAGCTCCATTTGCCGCGCAGAATGCAGCGGCGGGAATGCTGATTTCTAACTATTTGTGGCAATCGATCGTGGTGACGATTTTTTGTTGTTGGCCGCTGGGGATTCCAGCGATTGTGAATGCCGCCAAAGTGGATGGCATGAAGGCGCGTGGGGATATCCATGGAGCGATGGAGGCCTCGGCCAGTGCAAAGAAGTGGTGCTGGATTTCCTTGGCCTCATGGGTTGTGTTATTCGTGATTTGCATGATTTTTGGACTAATTGGCGCAATGTTTGGTGAGGCGCAGTGACGGTTTCCGAATGCGAGTAGGGCGATTACTGGTGGTGGCGCTTGGATGCTGTATCGCGTTACTGCTGGCGTTTACGCTCTATCGTCTGGGGCCTGCGGCGCGATGGTTTCCGGGATGTCTGCTGCATCGCTTGACGGGTTTGCACTGCCCTGGATGCGGGATGACACGAGCTGTTCATGCCGCGCTTCATGGGCATTTGGGCGAAGCGTTTCGTTTCAATCCGGTGGGCATGGTATTGTTACCCGCCGCGCTCACGGGCCTTGGATTGGAGTTGCTGGGTTGGGTGCGGGGGAAACCGTTGCCGCTGCAATTGCGCGCCGGTGGGCGGTTGGGTTGGGTGATTGCGGGTGTCTTGCTGGTTTTCTGGATTTTAAGGAACATCCCGGCATGGCCATTCACGCTGCTGGCCCCTTGATTCGCTGTCGGCCCCGGGCAAACTGGGTCTTGCCCGGCATCGGTTGAAGGCTTATGAGCAGCCATGCCGTTGTTGCTTGGAGTCAATTTGGATCACGTCGCCACCCTGCGCCAGGCCCGTTATGCGGGAACTCTGGACTCGCCGAATGCGGAGCCTTGCCCGCTTGATGCGGCCTGGGACGCGCTGGCTGGTGGTGCCGATTCGCTGACGGTCCACGTCCGCGGTGATCGCCGCCACATGCAGGATGCGGATGCGTTTCGGATTCGCGCCGAAGTGCCATTGCCTTTGAATTTTGAGATGGGAGTGACTGAGGAAATGGTCGGGATCGCGCTGAAGCTCAAGCCTGACTTCGCCTGCCTCGTCCCGGAATCCCGCATGGAAATCACGACCGAAGGCGGACTCGATGTGATAACTGGATTTGATCGAATCCGTGAGGCTGTCGCTCGTCTGCAAGATGCAGGTATCAGGGTCAGCCTGTTCATTGATCCCGATTTGCAACAGGTCGCTGCGGCCCAAAAAACCGGGGCGAAAATGATTGAGCTGCACACGGGTTGTTTTGCAAACGCGGTGGGGGATGAGTTGGAAACCGAGCTATCCCGTTTGATCGCCGCCGCCACTGCTGCGCATGCTTCAGCACTCCAGGCCAATGCTGGTCACGGAATCAATTACACCAACATCGTGCGGATTCGGGAAATCCCTCATCTAGCGGAGTTGAATATCGGGCACACGATTGTTTCCCGTGCCATGCGAATCGGTTTGGAGGCCGCCGTTCGTGAAATGAAGACCCTCATGGCTCCCTATTCTCTCTAACCATGCGTGTTTTCGGCATCGGCATCGACGTGGTGGAAGTGGCGCGCATCGTCGCTGCTATTGAGAGGCATGGCGAACCGTTTCTCGCGAAAATCTTCACGAGTTCCGAGCGGGAATATTGCGAGACCCGGAAAATTCCGGCGATGCATTACGCCGCCCGATTCGCCGCCAAAGAGGCGGTATCCAAAGCGCTTGGCACCGGGATCGGCGCGAATGCCGGACTGCACGATCTGGAAATCCTCCACGACGCGGCGGGTGCCCCGAAACTCCATCTCAGCGGAGCGGCTGCGGTTTTCGCTAACGATCACGGCATCACCGAGATCCAAATCAGTCTCACTCACGCCCGCGAATATGCCGCCGCCAACGCCATCGCGCTTGCGAAAATTGAACATTGAACATTGAACTTACAACCTAAAGCCATGATTCGTCCCCGCCGCAACCGCCGTACGCCAGCGATCCGCTCGATGATCTGCGAGACCAAACTTTCCTCCGCCGATTTCATCCTGCCGATGTTCTTGCATGAGGATCAGGTGGACACACCGATCAGCTCGATGCCTGGTGTCACCCGCTGGTGTTTGGAGAGTCTAGTCCGCGAGGCTGGCGAGGCTCACGCGCTCGGTATTCCCGCGGTCGTGCTTTTTCCTAAAATCGAGGAGTCTCTCAAAACGCCTGGTGCCGAGGAGTCTTACCATTCCAATGGACTTATTCCTCGCGCCATCCGCGCCCTGAAGGAGGCGCACCCGACGCTTTGTGTCATCACCGACATCGCGTTGGATCCCTATAATTCCGACGGCCACGACGGCATCGTCCGTCGCAATTCACGTGGCGAATTGATCATCCTCAATGATGAAACCATCGATGTCCTCTGCCAGCAGGCAGTTTGCCACGCGCGCGCCGGCGCGGATATCGTCGCGCCATCCGACATGATGGATGGCCGAGTGGCGGCGATCCGTGCGGCGCTTGATGATGAGGATTTCACCGACGTTTCCATTCTCAGTTACACCGCGAAATACGCTTCCGCGCTTTATGGGCCGTTTCGGGGCGCTCTGGACTCGGCACCGAAAGACGGCGATAAGAAGACCTATCAGATGGATCCCGCGAATTCCCGTGAGGCGGTTAGAGAAACACTGCTCGACGAGGATGAAGGCGCTGACATGCTGATGGTGAAGCCCGCCGGTTTCTATCTGGATATCATTTCCAAGGTCAGGGAAACGACGACCTTGCCGGTGGCTGCCTATCAGGTGAGTGGCGAGTATCTCATGCTCAAGAGCGCGGCCGCGGGTGGTTGGCTCGATGAACGCACGGTCGTTCTGGAATCGTTGACCGCGATCAAGCGCGCTGGTGCTGATATGATTCTGACCTACTTCGCCAAGTCCGCGGCTTCCTGGCTCGGGGAGGGGAAATAATCGCGGCCACGATCGTTTTGTCACTTTCTTGTTCCAGGTCTCCACTGAGGCTTTCCGGAGACACAAGACGGCAAGACACAAGAATCAAGACAAGAACCCGCAAGTTCATCGGCGGACTTAGGCGACTCTGCTTTCATCCCGATAGCAAATTCCTGGCGTTTTAGCATTTTAGATGATATTGGGTGATTTTGATTTGCCTATCTTACCCCTCGAACCCAAGCCATGACACCAACCCGGAAATACATTGAGGAGCATTTTCCCAATCCCAAATCCACCGTATCGACCCGCCGGGAGTTTCTGGCGAAGACCGGCATGGGCTTCGGTATGTTGAGCTTGGCAAGCCTGTTGCGGCCCACCGGACTTGTCGCAGCACCCACGGCCCCATCGCCAGTCGAGGCCGCCGGATTCAGCGTGCCCGTCCATTTTCCGGCGAAGGCGAAGCATGTCATCCACATCTTCCTCAGCGGCGGGCCGTCCCACGTGGATACCTTCGACTACAAACCGGAGTTGGCAAAATACGATGGCAAGACCCTGCCGGAAGGAAACCACGTCGGATTCGCCAGTCCGTTCCGTTTTGACAAATGCGGTGCCGCCGGACTCGAAATCAGCGAGCTTTTTCCGGAAATCCAGAAACGTGCGGACGATCTTTGCGTTATCAAGTCGATGTACACCGACATCCCCGCTCATGAAACCGCGACGGTTTTCATGAATACCGGCAACCTCCGTCTGCCGCGGCCCAGCCTCGGAAGCTGGGTGCTCTATGGCCTTGGTAGCGCCAACCAGAACCTTCCGGGCTTCGTCTCGCTACGGGATGGAGGTGTCCCCAATGGCGGCAGTGCCAATTGGGGCAGTGTCTTCCTTCCCGGCAAGTATCAGGGCACCAGCGTCAATGCCAGCGGCTCCGATCCGGGGAAAACGTTGGAAAACATCCGCAATCCATACCTTTCGCTGCCGGAGCAACGCCGCCAGCTCGATCTCGTCAAGCAATTGGACACCATGCATAAGGCCAAACTCCATCAGGAAAGCCATCTCGAAGCCGAGCTCTCTAACATGGAAATGGCCTTCCGCATGCAGACGGAAGCCGTTGATGTGTTTGACATCCGTAAGGAAAGCGCCGCCACACTCCAGCTTTACGGCATCGACGGTGCTCCCCAACCGGGCAACATGAAGGACATCAGGAACGCTATGAAAGACCGCGGTGCCATGGTCGGCAACGCTCGCAAGATGCTGCTAGCCAGCCGCCTCGTGCAGCGCGGCGTGCGTTTCGTCCAAGTCTGGTGCGGCGGCTGGGATATGCATTCGGACATCGCAAAGAATCTGCCGCAGCGTGCCTCCAGCATCGATCAACCCATCGCCGCATTACTCGCCGACCTCAAATCGCACGGGCTGCTCGACGAAACGTTGGTCATCGTCAACGGTGAGTTCGGGCGCTCTCCCGGGCGCGACCGCAACGGCAAGGGCGAAAGCGCCGGCCGCGATCACCACAACAAGGCCTTCTTCTCGCTGCTCGCGGGTGGCGGAGTCAAGGGCGGCATGAGTTATGGCGCGACCGACGAACTCGGTATGGCGGCGGTGGAAAACAAGGTCCACGTCCACGACCTGCATGCCACGGTTCTCCGCACCCTGGGCTATGATCACACCAAACTGACCTACCGTTACAACGGCCGCGATTTCCGCCTCACCGATGTGGCTGGCAACGTCGTCAATGATATCCTGACATGAAATCGACAGCGAACGACCATCCCCTCGTCCGTCACCGGCATCCGCTGATGCGTGTGGCGTTTCTGCCGGTTGTTGGAGTTTCCTTCCTGCTGTCGTCCTTCGTTGTGATGGCGGAGAATCTAACGCCTGAGCAGTTGACGTTTTTCGAAACAAAAATCCGCCCGGTTCTATCAAAGTCCTGTTACCGGTGCCACAGCCAGTCCGAGGGCAAGTCCAAGGGCGACCTGACCCTCGACACCCGGGCCGGTTGGCAGAAAGGCGGCGAGACCGGTTCCGCGATCGTTCCCGGAAAACCGGAAGAGAGTCTCCTCATCAAGGCGGTGCGCTACGAGGACGAGGACACGCAGATGCCTCCAACTTCGAATTCGAAAGGCGGAAAACTACCAGCAGATCAGATCGCCGATCTCGAGCAGTGGGTCCGGATGGGTGCGCCCGATCCGCGGATCGCGCCGGTTCCCCGCCGCGATATCTCGAAAATATCCGATGGTCTGAGCGAGGACATGCGAGACAGCGTCAAGACGCACTGGGCCTATCAGCCGGTGGTTTCACCGCCTTTGCCCGCCGTGAATAATGCTTCGTGGTGCAACACCTCCGTGGACAATTTCATCCTGGCCAAGCTGGAGGCGAAGAACATGAAGCCATCCGCCCCAACCGACAAGCGCACCCTGATCCGCAGAGCCACCTTCGATTTGACCGGACTGCCGCCGTCTCCCAAGGAAGTGCTGGATTTTGTCAACGATTCTTCCGCCAAGGCCTACGAAAAGGTGTTGAATCGCCTGCTGGCCAGCCCGCACTACGGCGAGCGATGGGGACGCTATTGGCTTGATGTCGCCCGCTATGCGGACACCTATGGGGAAGGAAAAAAAGACAACAACACGCTCAATCCCTTCGCGTGGACTTACCGCGACTACATCATCAAGGCCATTAACTCAGACCGGCCGTATGATATATTCATCAAAGAGCAGATTGCCGCCGATCTCATGCCAAGTTCGAAATCTCAACCCGGCTCGCTCGCCGCGCTGGGATTTCTAACGGGAGGTGACCACTTCCAGGGCAACCGGAACGACATCATCAACGACCAGATCGATGTCGTCACCAAGGGCTTCCTCGGCACCACCGTGACCTGTGCCCGGTGCCACGACCACTTTTTCGATCCCGTGCCCACACGCGACTACTACAGCCTCTACGGAGTCTTTAACAGTAGCGGTGAGCCTGAAGAACTCCCGGTCATCGCCGTCTCCAAGGACAAGAAAGCCGAGCAGAGTTATCTCGCCGAGCGGAAGGCGCTGGTGGAAAAAGGCTATGCCAAGATCGACCGGGAGATGTGCCGGATGGCCACAAAGTTCAACACCCATGCCGCGGTATTCATGTTAGGTATGGAGAAGATGAAGAGCGGCAAAGCGAATTACCAGGAGCTGGCCGATTCTCTCGATAAGGTCGGCCTCACCCCGGAGGATGTCCAGATGGCACAACGCTCGCTCCAGGCCCAGTTGCAGGCAAAGCCGGTGGCCGTGAAATCCGGCGACATGATGGCGATGAAGCCGATGGCGGAATCCGCGCCAAAGATCAAGGCGGGCACATCCAAGGAGGAAATGAAAGCGGAACGAAAGACTGCCGGCCGGGCCATGCGGAGCTCGGGCCATCCGGTCTTGAGTCTTTGGCGCGAGCTTGCGCGCCTGCCGATCTCTGGTTTCGCGGAACGTTCCGTGGAGGTCATCGTCCGGCACACCGAACCGGTGAACTCGGCCTATGTCAATCCGCTGATCGTCGAGGTATTTCGCGGCAGGAAAATCGATTCACTCGAGGCTGCCGCTAACCTCTATGCCGGGGTGTTTCTCAAGGCCGAAGATGCCTACGCCAAAGAATTCCCTTCTTGGAAAAAATCCGCTGCGGAAAATGCGATCTTTCCCGGCCTCCGGAATCCTCAGCTTGAACAGGTGCGTGCTGCGGTTTTTAGCACGAAAACGCTCCTCGCGCTGTCGCTCGATGAGGCGCAGAACAACATCAGCAGGGATCTTCAGAATGAGATCGGAGCGATCAACCGGCAGATGTCCGCAATGGATCTTTCGCATCCCGGCTCGATGGCCCGCGCGAACGTGCTCGTGGATTCGAAGGTGAAGGACGCTCCGGTGCTCATTCGTGGCGAAGCCAAAACCCCAGGCCCCGTCGTTCCCCGACAGTTCCTCGAATTCATCCAAGCGGATCGCAAACCTTTCCCGTCGGATAGCAGCGGCCGCCTCCAGCTTGCCCAAGCCATCGCCGACAAGAGCAACCCGCTGACCGCCCGCGTGCTGGTGAACCGAGTCTGGTTCCATCACTTCGGCGAGGGCTTTGTGAGCACTCCGGACGATCTGGGCGTCATGAGCGAGCCTCCAAGCCACACCGAGCTTTGCAACTGGCTCGCCGCAAAATTCATCGAGGACGGCTGGTCTCTCAAAAAACTCCACAAACTCATTATGACCTCCGCCGTCTATCAGCAGGCGAGCGATCCGAATTCAACCAACGCCACGCTCGATCCATTCAACCGACTTCTTTGGCGCGCCAACGTGCGCAGACTGGACTTCGAGGCCCTACGCGACAGCCTCCTCGCTATCGGCGGCAAGATTGATCTAACGATGTTCGGGCACCCCATGAACATCGAGACCGAACCTTACAGCCCGCGCCGCACGATCTATGGATTCGTGGATCGCATGAACATGTCGGAATTCATGAAGAATTTCGACATGGCCAACGCGCAACTTCCCACGGGACGCCGCCATGAAACCATCGTGCCCCAGCAGGCGCTTTTCCGTATGAACAGCCTGCTGGTCATCGAGCAGGCGAGAAACGTCGTCGCACGCCCGGAATTCCGCAACGCTCCCGGTGAAGCCGCACGCATCAAAGTGCTTTACGAGATCATCTATCAGCGCTGGCCGAAACCCGACGAGATCAAGCTCGCGCAGGATTTCCTTCGCGACCAGCAGACGGATGTGAAGGAAGAGCCGTCCATCTTCAAGGATACGATTCCCGGTGAGGACGAGGATTCACGCAAAGCCCGCATCCATAAATTCCTCAGTCGTGATCCCAAAACGCTCAACTCGAAGGAACGCATCCGGCAGACCGAGTTGAAAAAGCGCATGGCGGAACAAATGGCGAAGCCCAAACAAGGCGGCAAGCTCAACGAGCTGGTCAGCGATCCCAATGCTGAACGGGTCAGCCGCGAGGCTCTCACCAATTGGGAGAAATTCGCCCAAGCCCTGCTCATGACCTCGGAAGCCGCTTATCTGAATTGAACCGGGATTCCGAAACGCCGCATGAAAATCAAAAAATGACACCATGGACGAAATTACTGACTTACAAGATCCTTCGTGGGCGTGAAAAAATTCCTTTTTATAACAGTGGCGATTGCGGTGTTCCTTGTTATTGGACCGTATCTTTATCTGACGAAGCCCACTTCCGCGGATCAGTTCAATCTTAATCACCACCCCGATTCACCAGGTGTTGATCTTTGGTCTTTTCATGGAATTGACCAGCACGTCGTCATTCCTCGAAGTGTGAAAATGCCGGTTTCCATCACATCATGGCTAGGTGGCGAATTTACCCGCAGGACTGGAATCAAGAGCATTTTAAGTTCCGTCACCATCCCGAAGTCGGTTCAGCGTCTGGGTAATGCATTTAGTGGCTGCACGCGCATTTGAGCGCTGCCAAACCTGAAATTTTAATGATAGGGCGTTCCATGTGATTGATTGTCGATACCCATTTCGATCCTGTTTCCGAACTTGCCTGAATCGGGCTCTGAACCGCCGTCGGTAAATCTATTTTCCTTCGCCCTGAGACATTCCGAAGTCGGATGAAAAGCTGAGTTGACGAGAGACGACGGGCAGGATGCCCGCGCCACGATGCTCCGGGCCGTCATCCCAAAAGCAAATTTCGGGCATTTATTTCTTCGGCTTGATGGTGACGAGTAGTGTGTTCTCGGCGGCGAGGTATTTTTTTGCGAGGGCGTTGATTTCCTTGAGCGTGATCGAGCGGTAATCCGCGTCGCGGGTGCGGGCGAGATCGAGGCGTTTGGGATCGGCTTGGCACTGGCTCATGACGGTGGAGAGCCAGTAATTGTTGTCGCGGATAGATTTTTCGAGCATGCCGAGGGTTGGTTTGAGGGCGCGGTCGAGTTCGTCGGCAGTAGCACCTGCGGTGGCGAGTTGCTCGGCGAGGTCGCGCATGGTGTTGAGAAGGAGTTCCATATCCTCGGGTTTGCCGATGCTTTGGCTGATGATGTAACCCATGCCTTCGAGGGCGTCGGAGCCGCCGGCTCCGGCATTTGGGCTGTAGGATGCGCCGAGTTTCTCACGGATTTCCTCGCGGAGGCGGTCGCCGAGGATTTCTGCTAGCAGATTGAGGCGGCGGAATTGTTGTTGATTGCCGCGGATCGGGGCGGTTTTCCAGATGGTGGTGGCGATGCCTTGGGAGATTTTGGATTCATAGGTGAAGGATTTTGAAGCCGGGGCGTTCGGGAATTTCACCTTGCGGGCGTCGGTCATGAGCGGCGCGGTTGAGGCGCGCTTGGGTAGGGCACCGAAAGTGGATAGGAGATCAGGCAGGATTTTTTCAGGATCGAAATCACCGACGATGGTAAGCTCCAGATAGCCTTTGGTGAGTTCGGGAGTGAGCCATTTTTTTGCATCGGCGAGGGTGTAGGAGGCGAGTTGCTCCATGGATGGCACACCGAAGCGGGAGTCTCCGCCATGAAGCCAGGCATTCATTTGCTGTTGCGGGCCGGCGGGGGTGTGCTTGAGTTGTTGTTCTAGCATCGGGATAGCCTTTTTGAATTGCCAGAGGGCTTCCTCACGGTAGCCGGGATCAGTGATGGTGGCACAGACGTATTGGCATTGAAGGGTGAAATCCGCAGGCGTGGTGGTGCCGCCCACGATGAGGGCGTCCTCGCCGATCTTGAGTGTCGATCCGACGTTGCGTCCTGCTAGAATTTGTTGCAGCTCGTCATTTGAATACTTGCCGATGCCGCCACCTTCGAACACGGCTTGCGCGAAATCATCGAGCATGGGCATGTCTTTCGGCTGGCTGAGCTTGCCGGAGCCGATCCGAGCGAGAATGTGGATTTTACCTTTTTCGAAATCGGTGCGCTTGAGGTTGACTCGCACTTGATTGGATAGAACCAGCTGGGTGATGGCGAGGTCGTCGATGTTTTTGCGGCTGGTGACGGTTCCGGGTTTTCCAAAATCCACGTAGCCGAAATTCTGCGAGGCGCGTGCGGCGGGAGCCTCCACGGGAGTGCCGCGGGAGTCTTCAAAGAGTGCGGCGAGTTCTTTTTCGGCGTTCTCGGGTTGGTCTTTGGTGGTGAGAATCAGGTGATACCCGGCAGCATCCCAGAAGGTTTTGAAGGCTTGCAGGCAGGTGGCCGGGTCGATGGCGTCGAGATTGCGTTTGGCGATTTCGAGGTTGGTTTCTGGATCGGAGAATACGTGGTTGTCATTGATGGCTTTGGCCAGGCCGGTGGCGATCGCTTCTGATTCTCGGGTTGGCTTTTGTTCAACTTGTTGTTGATAGCTATTCAGCAAATTGGATTTTGCCTCGGCGAGTTCGGCCTCGGTGAAGCCAAATTCGGTGGCGCGTCGGAATTCCCTCTCGATGATGGGAACGATTTCCTTCCAGCGGTCATCCGCTGCGGTGATGCTGATGGAGCCGAGTTCGAGGGAGTTAAATAGCACGTCGCGGGATGCCGATCCTTCGGCCACCGGGGAGTCTTTTTCCTTGGAAAGGCGCTCGAAGCGGCGGTCGATGATTGAATGAGCGATGTCCAGTGGCAGGTGCTCGGCACGGGTGGCGATGGTGTCCGGTTGCTCAACATGCGGTCTGACGAGCATGAGTGAAACATCGGTGGAGCTGACTTCCTGGTCGTGAAACACGGCGGTTTCAAGCCCTTCGGGTTGGTGGATCTTGCCTAGGTTCGGCTCCGCTCCGGGCTTGGTCGGGTTTTTCATCGAGACGAAGGTGGATTCGATGCGACCGCGCATATCCTTGGGATCAATATCACCAACGGCTATGAAGGTCATGCGTTGCGGCGTGTAGTAATTGCTGTAAAAATCGACAAAGCGTTCGCGCGGGGCGGACTTGATGACGTCCTCGATGCCGATGGGAAAGCGGTGGGAGATCAACGAATCCGGGAGGATTTTTTCAAATTGTTGCTCCATGAGGCGGTAGCCGACGGTGTCCCGGCTGATTTTTTCCGAGAGGATGACGCCGCGTTCTTTGTCGATTTCCTCGGAGGAGAGTAGTGCGCCGTCGCCGAAGTCGCGCATTACGGTGAAGGCGAGTTCCAGCGTTTCCTGCGAGAGGTCGGGCAGATCCAGCATGTAAACGGTTTCATCGAAGGAGGTGTAGGCATTGGCATGCGCGCCAAAAGCGATGCCGAGCCGTTGCATGCGTGGGATTAATTGAGCTGCGGAGTAATTCTTGGAGCCATTGAACACCATGTGTTCGAGGAAATGCGCGACGCCGCGCTGGTCATCGGCTTCCATCAGCGAGCCGGAGGCGATGTGCAGGCGGAGCGAGACGCGCTTTGGTGGCTCGGCGTTCGGATAAATAATGTAGCGCAGACCATTTTCGAGAGAGCCGAAGGTGGCGCCTGCATCCGGGGCGATGTCCGAGGCTGCTTGCGGCCACGGGCGGGCAGGGATTTTGCGGAGTGCTGTGTCTTTTGCCGGGTCCTTCTCGGGTGTCGCGGGTGTTGGTTTTTCCGAGTTTTCTTGGGATTCTACAAGTGGCGAGAGGTTTGCGGGAGGCGCGTCTTTCGAGCGCAACGACAGGAAAATCGCCGTGACCGCCAACAAGAGGACCATCAGAAAAGGAGTGGCTTTTTGCATGGAGCGAGGTTGCTTGAACCAAATCCCTTTTGGCAACGTCGAAAAACCGGAAAGCAGGGCCAAAGTCCCGATTTTCAAACGATTTTTGAATCTTTGCGAAATCAGGATTGCAATCCTCGGCCCGGCATGTTGCTTTTCCGGCCGACCGAAAGGTCCCTCTGTGCGCGCGTGGCGGAATTGGTAGACGCGCTAGATTCAGGTTCTAGTGGGGGCAACCCTGTTCAGGTTCGAGTCCTGTCGCGCGCACCATATTGATTTTCAAGGGATTGCGGGGCTTAAAAGCCTCGGTATTTTTTGTTGGGAAAAGGTCGATTCGGCCATTCTTCGGCCACTTTTTCGGACAGTGGCTCCAGCCACACCGTGGACCACTTGATTTCGGGAAATTTGTTCTTCGACCGGATCTTGCGCTGATGAAGCCATGTCCTGCTGAATATAATGACGCGGTCTTGGCTGTGTGAGTCGGGCGGGGGATGTAATGCCGCAGTGGCATCCTCAGGGGCAATGGGAGTCGGAGCGGCACCATATCCAGCTGGGTCACGCGTGAACTTTTGCAGCACTCGGCCCTTGGTCACCAAGAGAGCGGATCCGGTTGGGAGTTTTCCCAGTTCAGCAGAGGAGAACTTCGGCAGACGACGGATGTCGGTGGAGCGGCCTATCATGCGCATGACGGGCGGTTCGACGTAATCGTGATTGGGTAGGCGGAACCGCGCGGGTGCAAATCTCGATTGATACGATGCGGTCATGACTTTGCGGTCCTCCTCACCGCCGAGTCGTTCCAAATAATTCGATGTGGATGGGCATTCGTTGGTGAAATAAAACTTCGCCCGGCTGTTTCAGCACATGCTGCCAGACGAACCCTTGCAGGATGATGTTGATTTGTACTCGGGCGTTTATCTGTGAGTCGCTTGGAAATTGCCGAGAAGGTCAGCAGGTTCGATTCTCCTCCGACATGCGCCCGCCATTACGGGCAGGCGTGTTGCGGTTGGCGGCTTCTCTGGCGCGGCCTTCGGCCCAATGGCGCAGGGGGAAACGGCATGCTAGAAATCGCTGGCGAGATGGGAGGGATTTTGGTTTGAATTACAGTATTGCGATGGTGCACACCATAAAATCCGGTTTTTTGACACGTCTGCTGCTGGCGGTTTTTTTTGCTGCGGGCGGCTTGTGTGGGTTTCTTTGTCATGCGCAGGAAGAACTGACCTCTTGGAAGAATAGCACGCTGGTTCCCACGGATTGGGCGGATGGCGATAGTTTTCAGATTCGGACTGCGGAGGGCCAGCTTCATACCATCCGCCTGTATGGGGCGGATTGCATTGAGTGGCATGTGACGGACGAAACGGATGCGCGACGCTTGCGTGCTCAACGTCGGTATTTCGGTATCGCGGAGTTGGGCGGGCCGCCGGAGGCCTCGATTCAAGCGGCCAAACAATTTGGAGAAGCCGCCGCCAAGGAGGTGGCAGCAGCACTTCAGAAACCCTTCCAGATCCACACGGCCTTCGCGGATGCGCGGGGTGATGGGAAATACAAGCGAATCTATGCCTTTGTCACCACGGCAGATGGCGAGGATCTGGCCGAGCGCCTGATTCGCCTTGGGCTGGCTCGCGCTTTTGGCGTCTATCGGGCGACACCGAAAAACAAGAACGCGAACGATTACCGGGCTAATTTACAAGATGTGGAACTCCAAGCTGCCAAAAAGGGCGTTGGCATTTGGGCCAAGACCAATTGGGAGCGTCTCCCCGGTGAACGCGAGGCAGAGCGCCAGGACAACGGCGACCTCGCCCTAGCCATCGGCTCAGCCAAGCTCGCCCCGGGCACGAAAATCGACCCCAACACCGCCGCCCGCGATGATCTCATGCTCTTGCCCGGCGTAGGTGAAACCATGGCCAACCGGATCATCGGCGGCCGTCCTTATAAAAAGCCCGAAGACCTTCTAAACATTGACGGCGTCGGCCTCAAAACGCTGGAGCGACTGAAGCCGTTTTTGCAACTTCCGTAACATCAGCCATCAATGCGATCGAAAATCCGTTGTTTCTTGATGAAACATGGCTCCGCGATGGACGAAGATGCGGGCCGATTAGTTGGATAGGCTTGTCAGCCATGGGTGTTTCCGATATTCAAAGATTCGTCATTAAACGAAGAGTAAATGGAAAGCACCCAAGCCCTGCCGCCCGGAACGCGGCTTGAAGAGTGCGTCAACGCCCTGGTTCCATCTGAATGACGAGTCAAGAAACGCCAGAGCAGCAGGGGCGTGAAATCCGCAGAGGCCGAAATGGTCGAATATGGATAAGGAATGGTAAATCCTGTGGGAAAACTAGCTTGGCAACGATCTGGCTAGCCGATAGAAATAGTCCGTAAAAGTTATTTGCATGGAATCTCCTCCGATCAGCTCTCAAGCCCTTCCCGCCGGGACGCGGATCGAAGAATTCGTTATTGAACGGGTTTTGGGTTCTGGGGGCTTTGGGATCACTTACCTTGCGCGGGACGTAAGTCTTAGCCGTCAAGTCGTGATCAAGGAGAATCTGCCCGCGCAGTTCTCGTGGCGGGATCCGGCCTCAGGCACCGTGCGCCCGCGTGCCACTAGCGGAGGCGAGGCGGACGACTTCCTGTGGTCGATGCAGAATTTCTTGCGCGAGGCGGATACCCTGGCCTCGCTGGATCATCCGGGAATCGTCCGTGTGCTGCGTAAATTTGAGGCCAATGGCACGGCCTATTTTGTGATGCCGTTTGTGGATGGTGGCGCACTCGATGAGTTGATTGAGGAGCGGCAACGAGAAAACGAATGGTTCACTGAAATTGAGCTGACGGGCATGCTCAGCAGGCTGCTTGCCGCCCTTGATTACTTGCACGCCCGGGGCATCTATCATCGTGACATCAAACCCGGCAACATTCTCATCACCAGCGAGGGAATACCGATGCTCATCGATTTCGGATCGGCTCGGCAGAGGCTTTCGGAACGGTCGATGACGGTCGTTGAGAGCGCGGGCTACACGCCCTTTGAACAATTGCAGTCCCGGGGAGAGATCGGACCATGGAGCGACCTTTATGCATTGGGCGCGACATTGGTGAAAGCGATCACAGGCACGGCCCCGCCCAAGGCTGCGGACCGCATCATGGGGGACCCATGGCAGGAGATGAGCAGCAATGCTCAATGGATGAAGGTGTATTCCACCTCCTTCTTGCAGTCGATCGATAAGGTTCTTTCCGTCAAGCCAGCACAACGTTGGCAGAGTGGTAGCGAATGGTTGCAGTCGATGAATGCAAATCCATCGAGCTCCCATCTTGCCGATGATCCGGAGGTAGCGGAGACAAATTTGTCAGGTCTCCAGCCACCGCTAACGGGCATGGATGATTCTTCGTATATCCCTTCCGCACAGAGCGAGACAACGAATGAACCAGTCACATTTCGTCCAAAATCCGCGCGGAAAGTTTCCAAGGGAACCCGCCAAACGTTGATTGCCGGTGCCTGTGGCTTGATGGTTATCAGCGTGGCTCTGCTGGCCATTCAGAAATCCGGCGAAAATCATAAGCCTGCCCAGACAGAGATCCCAAAAGCTGTAGTGACTCCGGTATCTGCGGCGGAGGTAGAGCCTGCGGAGTGTGGTGTCCCACTCACCACTATGCTGCCACCGGAGCTCATCGAAGGCACCCCCAAGCCGATCGACGTGCCCAACCTCGTGCAGGCTCCCACCGCGGCCCCTGAATTTCTCGTCCCACAAGGCACCGTGCTTCTCTCCAAGGGCAAGCCCGTCACCAGTAGTGACGACGCGCCCATCATTTGCGAACTCTCGGTAATCACTGATGGCGAAAAGGATGCCGGCGAAGGTTACTTCGTCGAACTCCTCGACGGACTCCAGTGGGTGCAGATCGATCTCGAAAAATCTTCGACCATTTCGGCCATTTGGCTCTGGCACTTCCATTCGCAAAAACGTGCCTACCATGATGTGATCATCCAGGTCTCCGATGATGCTGCGTTCAAGACCGGCGTCACCACGATCAATAACAATGATTACGACGATTCCGCAAAAATGGGCAAAGGCTCCGACAGTCCCTACGTCGAGTCCCGCTTCGGCTGGCTCGCCGATGGCAAGGGCAGCAAGGGCCGCTACGTCCGCCTTTACAGCAACGGAAGCACCTCCAACGAGATGAATCACTACATCGAGGTCGAGGTTTTTGGGATTCCTCTGCCAAGTGCGGTTTCAGGAATTCCACGCGCCTCATCCTTGCGACCTAGGATCCTATTGGAGACCAGTGAAGGTGATATAATTTTAGAACTCGATAAGGATAAGGCCCCAGTTAGCGTCGAAAACTTTCTCGGTTATGTAAAAAGGAACCACTACGACGGCACCGTCTTTCACCGCGTCATGAATGGCTTCATGATCCAAGGTGGCGGATTCGCTCTCACCGATGGCAAACTTATCGAAAAATCCGCGGGCATGGGCATCAAAAACGAAGGCCAGAACGGCCTCAAAAACCTACGTGGATCCATCGCCATGGCCCGCACCAACGACCCTAACAGCGCGAAGACCCAGTTCTTCATCAACGTCGTCGATAACTCCGCACTCGATTACCCTAGCAATGGTGGCTATGCGGTGTTCGGTAAAGTCATCAAAGGCATGGAGGTCGTGGACAAGATCAAGGCCATGCCCACCGGCAATCTGAATTTGACCATGCGCCATCCCGCCACCGGAGCGCCTATCGAAATGCCCTCCGAAAATGTGCCGGTCGAAAACGTGGTGATCGTGAGAGCATCAATTATTGAGTGAGACAATCAAGAATGCTAAATTGGCTCAGGTGGCTCGGGTAGAGTGTCATTTGAAGTGCTCAAAAATACGAGAGAATTTCAAGTCTACCGCGCCGAACCCTCGTTGACGCGGCAAATATATATGAGGAATACCACAGCTGTGGCGATATAGACATCTTGGCTAAGCATAGGGATTGCAGATTTATCCCCGCTTCCAGAACCATTTTGATTATTTTTATGTTGTTGGAAATAGCAGGATTTTGTCACCCTTCAGTGCTCTGAAATGGCAAACGCCCCGCCTTGAACAACCACTCACACGATACCGAATCCGATCACGGTCAAGCGCTCCCTGCTGGAACACGGCTGGAGGAGTTCGTCATCGAGCGCGTGCTGGGTTCCGGTGGCTTCGGGATCACCTATCTGGCGAAGGACACGGCGCTTGGCCGACAAGTCGTGATCAAAGAGAACCTGCCGGTGCAGTTTTGTTTTCGGGATCCAAGCTCGTTGACGGTTGCTCCTCGGCATTCGCATGGGGACGATGCTGACAATTTCCAGTGGTCGCTGGAAAACTTTTCGAAAGAGGCGGCGATGTTGGCTTCGTTAGATCATCGGGGAATCGTGCGAGTATTGCGATCATTCCAAGCCTTTGGCACGGCGTATTTCGTGATGCCGTTTGTCGAAGGGATGGCCTTGGATGAATTAGCGAAGAGTCGGCAGGGCAAACCCTTCAGCGAGGAAGAATTGCGGGGATTGCTGGAGCGAGTGCTCGATGCGCTTGGCTATCTGCATGATCGCGGGATTTATCACCGGGATCTTAAACCGGGAAATCTTCTCATCACCCATGAGGGGATTCCGGTGCTGATCGACTTTGGGTCGGCGCGGCAGCGGCTTTCGGAGCGGTCGATGACGGTGGTGGAGAGTCCGGGTTACACACCGTTTGAGCAACTCCAGACGCGCGGCAATATCGGGCCGTGGAGCGATCTTTATGCGCTGGGTGCGACCTTGGTGAAGCTCATGACCGGCGAGGCCCCGCCGAAGACGAATGACCGCAGCTTCGGCGATCCATGGCGGCCATTGCTCGACCGGGCGGACCTAGCTGGGAAATTTTCAGTAGGCTTTCTGAAGGGTATTGATCGCTCATTGAAATTGCAGATCGAAGATCGCTGGCAGAACGCCGGGGAGTGGCGGGCGGTATTGCGGGGAGAGACGGCGGCACAGCCCGTTGCCGCTACGCCCGAGTATGTGCCGGTCGCGGCCTCCTCTATCGTCGTGTCTGCGCCCGTCACCGGACATAAAAAGAAGACCAACATCGCTCAGTGGGCCATCGCCGCTTGCATGGTGTTGGGGCTGATTGCAGTGGGGAAAAGCGTTTCTAACGAGAGAGCGAAAGCAGTCGCTCAAGCCAAGAACGCAGAACAACGCGCTGCCCAAGTGGAACGGGACAAAGAAGCATTTATTGCACAGGCCAAAGCAGAAATGGAGAATCGCTCATTGCCCGGCAGCAAGGCGGGTGAAGAGCGGGACTTTGTAATTGCGGCGGGTGTGAAAATGGCCTTCTGCTGGATTCCTCCGGGCGAGTTTCTGATGGGCAGCTCCGTGGATGAGGTAGGACGTGGTGATGACGAAATTCAGCACCGAGTGACGATCTCCAAGGGCTTCTGGCTGGCCAAGACCGAGGTGACACAGGCGCAGTGGCGGGCGGTCATGGGTAGTAATCCGAGTCATTTCAAAGGGGATGATCTGCCGGTGGAATTAGTGAGTTGGAACGACATCGCCAGCTCCGGTGGTTTTCTTGAGATGGCAAACCGCTTCGCCGACGGAGAGGATCGCTTCTCTTTGCCGACGGAAGCGCAATGGGAATATGCCTGCCGGGCGGGAACCACCGGGACTCATTCTGGAGACTTGGATAAAATCGCCTGGTATGATCGGAACGCGGGCAGCAAGACGCATCCGGTGGGGCAGAAAAAAGCGAATACTTGGGGACTACATGATATGCAAGGCAATGTCAGGGAATGGTGTGCGGACCGATATGAACCTTATCCGACAGGTGCCGTGGTAGCTCCCGACGGTGCCAATTCGGGCTCATACCGGGTGTATCGGGGTGGCAGTTGGGATTACAACGCATACTACTGCCGCGTCGCGGACCGCGACTATTACGACCCGTCCCACGCATACTACAGCATGGGGTTCCGCCTTGTCCGCAGTTCAGTCTCCCAAAACGGCAGGTAGCGGAGCGAGCGGAACGGAATGGCCGCCACATTGCTGATGCCTAATCTCCGGAATTTCATTCGAAGGTTCTGGTCATCAGGTCTCCCGGCGGATAGAAAGATTCGTCACTGCGATATTTAATGGATGATCCCTCCACCAGCACCCAGGCCCTGCCCGCCGGAACCCGCGTCGAGGAGTTCGTGATCGAGCGGGTGCTTGGCAGTGGCGGTTTTGGGATCACCTATCTGGCACGTGACACGGCGCTTGGGCGGCAAGTGGTGATCAAGGAAAACCTGCCGGTGCAGTTTTGTTTTCGGGATACGCATTCGTTGACGGTGGCTCCGCGACATTCTCATGGCGATGATGTGGAGAATTTCCAATGGTCGCTGGATAACTTTTCGAAAGAGGGGGCGATGCTGGCTTCATTAGATCACCCGGGGATTGTCCGGGTTCTGCGGAGTTTTCAAGCCTTCGGCACGGCGTATTTCGTGATGCCGTTTGTGGATGGCATGGCTTTGGATGAATTGGCCAAGGATCGGGCAGGAAAGCCGTTTAGTGAAGATGAATTGCGGGGGATGCTGGAGCGGGTGCTCGGGGCATTGGGCTATCTGCATGATCGCGGCATTTATCATCGGGATCTCAAGCCGGGTAATCTTCTCATCACGAATGAGGGGATTCCGGTGCTGATCGACTTTGGATCTGCGAGACAGCGGCTTTCGGAGCGCTCGATGACGGTGGTGGAGAGTCCGGGTTACACGCCGTTTGAGCAACTCCAGACGCGCGGCAACATCGGGCCATGGAGCGATCTTTACGCGCTGGGTGCGTCCTTGGTGAAGCTCATGACGGGCGAGGCCCCGCCGAAGACGAATGACCGCAGCTTCGGCGATCCGTGGCGACCGTTGCTCGACCGGGCGGATTTGGCTGGGAAATTTTCGGTGGGCTTTCTGAAGGGTATTGATCGCTCATTGAAATTGCAGATTGAAGATCGCTGGCAGAACGCCGGGGAGTGGCATGCCGCATTGCGGGGAGAGACGCTTGCGCAGCCGGTTGCCGTTACGCCCAAGCATGTGCCAGTCACGGCCTCCGCTGCCGTCGCGTCCGCGCCCGTCACTGGATCTGAAAAGAAGACAAACTTCGTTCCATGGGCCGTCGCGGCTTGCATGGTGTTGGGACTGATCGCGGTGGGGAAAAGTGTTGCTAACGAGAGGGGGAATCTTGCGGCGGCCAGCAAGGAGAAACCATTTGAAAACAGTCTGGGGATGAAATTTGTGCCCGTCGGCATCCAGACGGACAGCAAAACGGTGTTGTTCTCCGTCTGGGAAACGCGAAGGCAGGACTATGAGGCGTATGCGAATGCCAATATCGGGGTGGATACAGAATGGAAAACCCCCGGATTTGAGCAAACCGGAAAACATCCGGTGGTTTGCGTGAGCTATGAGGACGCTGTGGCGTTTTGTGCGTGGCTGACACAACGTGAGCGGGCTGCCGGAAAAATCGGCAGTGGGGACGAATACCGTTTGCCGTCGGATGCGGAGTGGAGTTTCGCGGTGGGAATTGGAGAAAAGGAAGATGCCAATGCCACGCCTAAAGAAAAGCACGCAAAAATCAAAGATGCATGGCCTTGGGGGACTCGTTGGCCGCCGCCCGAGGGAGCGGGGAATTATGATTCTCACAGTTCCTCAAAGATCATGGCGGACGCTTATGACCGGACCAGCCCGGTGGGGAAATTCCAGAAAAACGCGCACGGACTCTGTGACTTGGGTGGCAATGTGTGGGAATGGTGCGGCAGCTATTACGAGGGCTCGCCCGGGTCCCGGGTACTGCGTGGCGGTTGTTGGTACAACTACCTTCGCGACTATCTGTTGTCGTCGTATCGCGACTACCTCAGTCCCGATGATCGCGACGACTTCAATGGGTTTCGTTGTGTGGTTGTGTCGTCGCGCTAGGTTCCCTTTTCTTGCTAACTTCTTCTTAGGCAGATCATTCAATGACCGGCATGAGACGCGCGCGGGTGGACTTCGCATTCGCTCACGCCGCAGGTTTTCCCAAGCGCTCCCGGCATGCACGGGCATGTGTTTCGATCCCCTCCACGAGCTTACCAACCATCGGGTCCACGATGCCTTCCTCATGCAGCGCATGCGCCACCGCCGGCAGGGCGTCCGTCATGCGGGTGATCATCGCCTCGGCGCGGGCGATGAGCGCTTGGGCTGGCAGGCGCAAATCACGGGCGCAGGCTTCCCAGTGGCGGCGCTGGATTTCGCGCAGGCGGTAGCTGCTGCCGATTTTCATCGCGAGGCACGCCTTTTGTAGATCGATGCGCTGCGGGTAAGGCAGGGCCGAGGCGAGGTCGTAGAGCGGGGCGAGGCGGACTTGCGGGCCGGCGGCGATGAGCAGGGAGAAATTCTTGGCATGGGCATCGGTGCCGGCGATCAGCCAGTTGAAGAGCAGGGCGTCGGCGAAGGCCGCGAGGTCGCTGGCGGGATCGGTGGATTGGTCGCGCAGAAGAGCTGCGGTTTCGCGCACGCCGGGGCCTCCTTCGTTCTGGTATTTTCGGGAAGGATGGACTGCGAGTGCTTGGCAGACGTCTTCTTGATGGATGCGCAGGCAGCGGTTTTCCCGCCACAGGCGGTCGTAGCGGTCGATCACGATGACCGGGTGTCCGCCGGGACGGATGACGCTTGATGAGCAGGTGCGCAGGTCGAGGGCGGCGGCGAGGCGTAGGCAGAAATGCTCGTTTTCCGCATGGCCGCCGAACTCGCCGGTGGCGGGCTTGAGGATGTGGGTGGTGGGAGTGTTTCCTTCCGGCACGCCCCATGCGCCGGTGACCGGGTGGCGATGCAGCGCCAGTTTCGGCTGGGCACCAGCGAGGCTGAATTGGCCGCCATCGCCCGCCAGCCGGGTGCTGCCGTGGTTTTCAATCAGCAATTCGATGCGCTGTTGCAGTTCATTGTCGTCCAGCCAGCGGATCGAGGATTCCGGCGAGCTGCTGGAAAATAAATCGCCGGGCTCTGCGTGCAGGAACTGGACGGCTCCCGCGCAGTCCTCGCCCACATGACGGATGATGCTGAAGGCATTGCGCGGCGAAACCTGAAAGCGTCTGCCCCATTCTTCGAGAGTCTGTGGGTTATCCGGTAACAGCCCCCAGAGGAAAGGCTCGATGGCGGCATGCGGGTGCTCTTTCAGCGCCAGTGGCATGGAGAGCGAGAGCGGAAAGCGACGCGGGGATTCGAGCCACGAGGGTTCGTAGTGGAAAGCCAGATGCTTGCCGTTCCGCAGCAGCGTGCCCATCCGCACGCCATCCGCCATGACTTTTAGAAAATCACTCATCGGGCGGAAGTGGGGTTGGTATCGCTAAGAATCCGGCTGAGGTCGATGTCCGCGACCACGGGGGCTTGTGGCTCAATCTTGAGGCATACTCCGAGGGCTTTCAGCGTGGACATCACCAGCCCGAGTTCGACGCCGGGTCGCGCCTTTTCCAAATGAATCACCCACTCGCGCCCGACCCCGGCCTCGCGGGCCAGGGCGGCCTGAGTCCAGCCTTTTTCCTGCCGCAGACTGCGGATCACTGCTGCCAACTCCCGCACACTGTGAATTTCCATGCGCCTCTTTTAGCAAAGTCGCCGAACGCCGACAAGTTAAAAGGTGGCCGTTTGGCGACATGGTGAAATGATGGCAAATGGCGACATTTTGAGAGTAGGGAATCGATTTCATGGGTGCTCCTATTCTCCGGTCCATCGTTAGGAGCTGCCTTTGAAACAGAGGGAGACCTGAATCCCCCTTGGCAAGAACCCTGCCAGCCGATAGAGACAGGCCGTAAGAAATCATTTCATGGAATCCGCCGCTATCAGCTCTCAAGCGCTTCCCGCCGGAACGCGGCTTGAGGAGTTTGTGATCGAGCGGGTGCTCGGCTCCGGTGGCTTTGGAATCACCTATCTGGCGAAGGATACCAGCCTTGGGCGGCAAGTCGTGATCAAGGAGAACTTACCGGTGCAGTTCTGTTTTCGGGATACGCATTCGTTGACGGTTTCGCCTCGGCATTCTCATGGCGAGGATGCGGAAAACTTCCAATGGTCGCTGGAGAACTTTTCGAAGGAAGCGGCGATGCTGGCTTCACTGGATCATCGGGGGATCGTGCGGGTATTGCGATCATTCCAAGCCTTCGGCACGGCGTATTTCGTGATGCCGTTTGTGGAGGGCATGACCTTCGAGGATCTGATCCGAGACGGGCAGGAAAAGAATGGGACGTTCAGCGAGGAGGAGTTTCATGGGTTTCTTACACGCGTCCTCAAGGCGCTTTCCTATCTGCATGATCGCGGTATCTATCACCGTGACATCAAGCCCGGGAATCTTTTGATCACGCATGAGGGGATTCCGGTGTTGATTGATTTCGGATCGGCGAGGCAGCGGCTATCGGAGCGTTCGATGACGGTGGTGGAAAGCGCGGGTTATACGCCATTCGAACAATTGCAAAGCCGTGGCAACGTCGGACCGTGGAGTGATCTTTACGCCTTGGGAGGCACGCTGGTGAAGGCTATCACGGGCGAAACGCTGCCGAAGGCAAATGATCGAGTGTTTGACGATCCATGGCAGGCGTTAGCGGACAGAGAGGAATTGCTATCGGTGTTTTCTCCGAGGTTTTTGCAAAGCCTCGACCGCGCACTGGCGTTGCACCCACGCGACCGCTGGCAGGATGCCGGTGAGTGGCTGGAGGCGCTGAGTGCGCCCGCCACTGATGAACCACCTGCTGAACGATCCTCTCCCGTGACCAGCCCGACATCGGTGGTTCTGCCCGAACGCGCCATTGGCAGACCATCGGACCCACAGCCCGGTGAGGAGCGGGAATTTGATCTAACGAATTTCACGAAGATCCAAATGTGCTGGATCCCGCCGGGGGGATTTCTAATGGGGAGTCCTAAAGATGAGTTGGGTCGTACCAAAGACGAGACCCAACACCAAGTGAAGATTTCCCAAGGCTTTTGGATGGGAAAGTATCCGGTGACGCAAAGACAGTGGGAAGCGGTTATGGGAAATCGTCCCAGTTATTATGGGCATAGCCTCCTTGAAAACCTGTTGGAAGATAGTGAAGGCAAGGTTGTCTGGAAAGGCCTGCCGGTCGAACAGGTCACTTGGTATGACATTTGCGGGAATGACAAACGGATGGGAGGCTTCCTCGGCCAAGCGAATGCCAAATCACCGAGAGGGTTCGCTTTTGATCTGCCGACAGGAGCGGAGTGGGAATATGCGTGCCGAGCAGGGACAACAGGAAGCTATGCTGGTGACTTGGATTCCATGGCGTGGTATTCACAAAATAGCAGACATCAGACCCATCAGGTTGGGGAAAAGAGTTCCAATGATTGGGGGCTGCATGACATGCATGGGAATGTTTGGGAATGGTGTTCGGATTGGAATGGGGCCTATACGAAAACTGAGGCAGTGGATCCTCAAGGGCCTGTCACGGGGTTTATACGCGTGATCCGCGGAGGAGCTTGGATCAGTGATTGCAATGGTTGTCGATCCGCGAACCGACACGGATTCGGACCCGAAGCAAGCGCTCGTTATCTCGGCTTCCGCCTCGTCTTACGAAGCAAGATCGGATAGAATATATCACTCTCATGGACGAGCCCTCTGCTAACACTCAATCCCTTCCTGCCGGAACGCGGCTTGAGGAATTTGTGATCGAGCGGGTGCTCGGGAGCGGTGGATTCGGGATCACGTATCTGGCACGTGATACGGCGCTTGGTCGGCAGGTTGTCATTAAGGAAAACCTGCCGGTGCAGTTTTGCTTTCGGGATACGCATTCACTGACGGTTTCGCCTCGGCATTCTCACGGCGAAGATGCGGAGAATTTCCTGTGGTCCTTGGAAAACTTTTCCAAGGAGGCGGCGATGCTGGCGTCATTGGATCATCCGGGGATTGTGAAGGTTTTGCGATCGTTCGAGGCCTTCGGCACGGCGTATTTCGTGATGCCCTTTGTGGAGGGAGTGGCTCTTGACGAGCTAATGAAGCAGCATGAAGGGAAGCCCTTCACCGAGGTGGAGCTGCGGAGGCTGTTGGAACTGCTGCTTCCCGCGCTGGGTCACCTCCACGAGCGAGGTATCTACCACCGCGACATCAAACCCGGAAACATTCTGATCTCGAACGACGGCGTCCCCGCCCTGATCGACTTCGGCTCGGCGCGCCAACAGCTCTCCGAGCGTTCCATGACGGTAATCGAAAGTCCCGGCTACACGCCCTTCGAGCAGCAGCAAAGCCGTGGCAATGTCGGACCATGGAGTGATCTTTACGCCTTGGGAGGCACGCTGGTGAAGGCGCTCACCGGGGAGGCGCCGCCCAAGGCGATGGATCGGGCGGTCGGCGATTCCTGGATTCCACTTGCGCAGCGCGTCGACTTGTCCGCGCGATATTCGACCGGGTTTCTCGCCGGGATCGATCGTTCGCTGGCCTTTCGGACTGAGGAACGCTGGCAAAAAGCCGAGGAGTGGCTGGCGACCCTTCAGGGAAAGTTCTCTGCGGAGATGCCTGCCCCGGAACCCGAGAGGACCCAAAGGACCAAAGCGTCTCCGCTTCCTGCAAGGTTCCCGGGGGAAAAGAGCAATCCACTACTCTGGATCATCGCCGGGTGCGTGGTTCTGGGGCTGGGTGTGTGGGCGATGATTGGATCCAGCGGGAAAGTGGAGGATGCGTCTGTGCAGCGGGAGCGGGCTGCGGAACAACAGCGCTTGGCGGAAGTCGCTACCGTGCGGGCCGCTCGGGCGGAAGAACGCGCCGCCCGGGCGGAACAGGAGCAACAAGCACTTCATGCCCATGCTAAAGCGAAAGAAGAGGCCGCGGCCAAGGCGGAGCAGGAGCGCCTGGCAGCGACAGCGGCCAAGGCGGAGCAACAACGCTTGGCGGAGGCAGCGGCCAAGGCAGAACAGCAACGCGTGGCAGGGGCAGCGGCCAAGCTGGAGCAACAACGCTTGGCGGAGGCAGCTGCCAAGGCAGAACAGCAACGCGTGGCAGGGGCGGCGGCCAAGATGGAGCAGGAGCGCCTAGCAGCGACAGCGGCCATGGAGGAAAAGCAACGCGTGGCAGGTGCAGCGGCCAAGCTGGAGCAACAACGCTTGGCGGAGGCAGCAGCCAAGTTAGAGCAGAAGCGCGTGGTAGCAGCGGCCAAAGCCAGCGGCAGGTTCTTCACCATGGGTTCAACCAAGGATGAAGTCCTTGCGATTCAAGGAACGCCCGATTCCATCATCGGCACTTCGTTTTCATACGGATACTCCAGTGTCAATTTCCAAGGCGACAAGGTTTCCTCGTGGTCTAATATCAGCAAGAATCTCAAAGTGCAACTTGCGCCAGCACCGTAAGCATGCTACCCGCGGTGAACGGTGTGTCATGCGCTCAGCGTGCTGGTGCCTTGCTAAGCTCGTGGCTTTTCGTGATGCCCCCCTGAAATTCGGAACCTCCTTGGCAAGAGCGCCCCAGCGGGGTAGACAGAACGCAAGACGCCACTCGATGGAATCAACCCCAATCACCACCCAGGCCCTCCCCGCCGGAACCCGCATCGAGGAGTTTGTCATCGAGCGGGTGCTTGGCAGTGGTGGCTTCGGGATCACCTATTTGGCTACGGATACCAGCCTTGGCCGGCAAGTGGTGATCAAGGAAAACCTGCCGGTGCAGTTTTGTTTTCGGGATCCAAGCTCGCTGACGGTTTCTCCCCGGCATTCGTCTGGCGACGATGCTGACAATTTCCAATGGTCGCTGGAAAACTTTTCCAAGGAAGCGGCGATGGTGGCTTCGTTGGATCATTCTGGAATCGTGCGGGTGCATCGGAGTTTTCAGGCCTTTGGCACGGCTTATTTCGTGATGCCGTTTGTGGAGGGCATGGCCTTGGATGAATTGGCGAAGGAGCGTGAAGGGAAACCGTTCAGCGAAAAGGAATTGCGGGGATTGCTGGAGCGAGTGCTCGGAGCATTGGGCTATCTGCATGAGCGCGGCATCTATCATCGCGATCTCAAGCCGGGAAATCTTCTCATCACCCATGCGGGAATTCCGGTGCTGATCGACTTTGGATCGGCGCGGCAACGACTATCGGAACGATCGATGACGGTGGTGGAGAGCGCGGGTTATACGCCATTCGAACAATTGCAAAGCCGTGGCAACGTCGGACCGTGGAGTGATCTTTACGCCTTGGGAGGCACGCTGGTGAAGGCGATCACGGGCGAAACCCTGCCGAAGGCGAACGATCGGGTGTTTGATGATCCTTGGCAGGCAATGGCGGACAGAGAGGAATTGCTGTCGGTATTTTCTCCGGGGTTTCTGCAAAGCCTCGACCGAGCACTGGCGTTGCACCCGCGCGACCGCTGGCAGGATGCCGGGGAGTGGTTGGAGGCACTCAATGCAGCACCCGTGCACGCACCCGCAGCCCCGCCGATAGTGACTGCCGCAGAGATAGCGACTGCTCAGATTCGGGCGCTTGTGGAGGCAGAGTCACATGTTGCGGATCGCCATGTGCTGGATGTTTCGGGGTATCAACCCGGTGAGGAGCGGGACTTCGATTTGGTGGAAGGTTGCAAGATCCGCATGTGCTGGATTCCGCCAGGGGAGTTTTTGATGGGAAGCCCGGAGGATGAGGTCGGCCGACGTGACGATGAAACCCAGCACTGGGTGACTATCACAGAGGGCTTCTGGATGGGAAAATATCCCGTAACGCAGGAACAGTGGCGCGCAGTGATGGGAACGCATCAAAATAACTTTGGCAGGCTGGATCTCAAGACGCGTTTAAAGCCCGACGCCTACAAAAAGAAGCTGGAGAAATGGGGTGGTCATCCTATTGAGGGCGTGAGCTGGCAGGACATCTGTGGAGATCAGAATAAAAATGGAGGCTTTCTTAATGTGGTGAATTTCAATGCCGGCGACGGTCAACAATTCGATCTTCCTACTGAAGCGCAGTGGGAATATGCTAGTCGAGGAGGGGTGTTAAGCTCATCCAACAATGAGTGGGTTGCCGGAATTCCCGAAGTGGAGTGGCGTTTGGGAGCTTCAGCATGGTATTGTATGATCAGTTCGGGAATGACGCATCCCGTTGGAATGAAGCAGTCCAATGCTTGGGGCCTACATGATATGTTGGGAAATGTTTGGGAGTGGTGTGCGGATCTTTATGGAGTTTACCTGGATAGCCCCGTGATAGATCCAAAGGGAGTAGGATCGGGGAAATGTCGGGTATTGCGGGGAGGTGCTTGGAGTAATGATGCAATCCGCTGTCGCTTCGCGGGTCGTGACTACAACTTCCCTACTCATGCGAGCGACAGCTTAGGCTTCCGGCTCGTATCCAGACCGTTTTCATAGAATGGTGGCCCAAACGGGAATTATCACCAGCCACCCTTCCATCATTCACGCTTTTCAATCGGTAATCCGATGCGAACGAAGACTCGGAGCGAGACGCTCCAGGCACGGTCTGTGGCGAGACGCCACAGCCACGACCGCCTACTCAAACTTCGATCCGGGAGCCCTCTCGCTTTTTATATTCGTCGATCCGCCAGATGGGGCTTGTCGTGGGCGCTGGTAGAATGTTAGCCATGGGGAGAAGCAGAAAACGAGAATCAGCGCGTTCGGAATCCCACGGGATGCGGAGCCGTCACTTTAGCCATTTTATAGAAAACAAGACACACCATGAGAAAACACAGCATCACTCGTAACGGGCTTTGGAATGCGGCACGGGCCGGCGGCATCGCGCTGCTTTTGGCGGGGACACCCTGCTGGGCACAATCGGCCAAAGTGGCCGAAGTGGCCGCAAAATCCGTGAAGATCACTGCGGATCTGGCCAAAAAAGAAGTGGCAGCGGGATTCCGTTTGGTGGATGCGGTGGATGTGACGTCGGTGACCGCTGTGGCGGAAGGCTTGGCGGAGCCCGTAACTGCGACGTGGGAGGCCTGGGAGGGAGCCAAGTCTCCGGCTTGTGCGTGGATGGTGGTGGTGGACACCAGCAATCCGGCACGGGCGAAGACGATCGATGCCTGCAAGGAAGCGGTGCGCGGATTCCTCACCGGAATGCCAAAGGGGGATGCTGTGGCGATTTATGGTTTGGCTAGGGATTTGGAACAGGTTGTGCCCTTTGGCACTAATCCGGACGATGCTCTAGCTGGAGTGTCCACCATCAAGGCGGATGGGGACGGATCCAAGACGACGCTCATTTATCAAAACCTCCGCGAGGCGCTGGGCAAGCTCTCGGGGCGGGAGGAGCCGCGCAAGGCGGTCCTTCTGATCACCGACGCAAAGGATGAAACTCCTGGTGGCCCCGCCGCCCAGGAAATCGAAAAAACCAAGCTGATTAAGGCCGCCAAGGACGCAGGGGTGGTGGTCCATTGTATGGGATACGCGGAGACACTCGATGACCAGCGATACTTTGGCGCGCTCAAGGAGATCGCCGCCCAAACGGATGGGCTGTATTTCCAAGCCTCTGTCGGCAGCAAGGATCTGCCTAAGGGAGCGATCGGTCTGCTTCGCGGAGTGATGCACGGCGCGGGCGTGGCACATGTGGATGTTTCAAAACTGGAGAAAGCAGCGGCGATCACGGTCACGGCCAAGACTGCGGTTGGCAGCGAGGCGGTGGTGAAAATTCCTGTGAGCAAGGTGGCGGAAGCCCTGGGTGCGTCCCCTGCCGACCTTGCTAAACTGGCGAAGGAGAAGGAAATCGCAGACAAAGCAGCGGCCGACAAACTGGCGAAAGAGAAGGAAATCGCAGACAAGGCAGCTGCCGACAAAATCGCGAAAGAGAAGGAAATCGCGGACAAGGCGGCGGCCGACAAACTCACGAAGGAGAAGGAAGACGCGGACAAGGCAGCGGCTGAAACAAAAGCGGCTGAAGAAAAAAAACGCCTTTGGATGATGGTGGGGGCCGGAGTGCTGCTGATCATCATTCTAGCAGCGATTCTCATGGTGCGGGCTTCCCGCCAGCGCGCCGCAGAGCAAGCGCGGCTGGATGAAGCGGCACGGATAGCCGATGAGGAACGTTCGGCGGAGGATGCGCGGCGCGCGGAAGCGGCCAAACGCGCTGAGGAAACCAAGAAAGCGGATAGCAAACCACTCGCTTGGCTGGAAATGTGCGATGCCCAACAAACCCGCCACCCGGTGCGGATTCCCAGTTTGAAGATCGGTCGCGGCCAGCACAATGATTTCGTCCTACGCAACGACAGCATTTCCGGCAATCACTGTGTCCTAAACAGCAATCGGGACGGCCAGTGGAGCGTCACGGATCTCAACTCCGGAAATGGTGTGGTTCTCAATGGTGAGAGCGTCCAGCAAGCCGAACTCCGCCACGGCGATACCATCGAACTGGGCGAGCTGAAAATGCGTTTCCTGTTGCGCGCTTGATTGATGTCCCTCAAATCCCGCCACATTGATGTCTCAGGAAATTCGAACCTATCTGGTAGGTCGCCGCAATAGCGCGATCTCGTGTGACATTGCTTTGCCGGAGAGTGAAAAATCGGTGAGCCGCAAGCATCTGGAGCTAACCGTCACTGCCACTGGGCAATGCTATGTCGTGCATGTTCATCCGCAAAACACCACCAAGGTGCAAACCCGCGATGGAGCTTGGATGCAGGTCAGCCAAGACTATGTGGAGATCGATGCGCCTCTCATGCTGGGCAACTATCGGACCACTGCGCGGCAGCTTCTCGCCATGGTGGGGTCATCGCCGCAACAGTCATCGCCCGAGGCTCACCAACCGCCTTCCGGCGGCGGGCAGGTGGAGTGGGATCCCGAGCGCGGAACCTTTCTGCAACGCTGAACGATCAGCATCACTAACCAGCACCTTTTCCTTTCACTCATGAGCCAAGCCGCCCAATCCGTCCGGACCCGAGAAACACTCGGCAGTGTAGAGCGTTTCTGGACGCTGGTGCTGGCAGGCTGTCTGGGCGTGGGTTTCGTGGTGATGCTGAATCTCATCGGTCCACTGCAATTCAAAACCACCATGCCATCGGGCAAGGAAGTGGTGAGCGTGGATTTGAGCCGCATTTTGGTGGATTGGACGTATTACACGGATGAGGAAAACCGCGTGATCGACGAGCGCAATCCACTTTCCGTGCAGGCCTTCATGTGGGTGGCGATGTTCATCGGCATGGGTGAGTTATGGATCCGCTGGCGGGCCTTGCGCTCCGAGCGAATGTTGCTGCATGCCGGTCTGCTGCCTGAGGACGAGCGCAGCCTGCTCACCGCTGAGGATCTGCGTCCGATCTATCTTCACGCCCGTGGACTTTCACGCAGTTCCACGCTGCCAGTGCTGGTGCGCCGCTTGTCGATGGAATTCAGGAAATCCAAATCGATCGACCGTGTGAACGGATTGTTGGATACCAGTCTGGAGTTATTCCTCCATCAACTCGACCTCCGCTACACGCTGATGCGCTATTTGGTGTGGGTGATCCCGACTCTTGGTTTCGTTGGCACGGTCATCGGGATCGCCAGCGCGATGTCCTTTGCCGGTAGTGGCGCGGTGGAAATGGAAAATTTGTTAGCCCCAACCACCCAGAGACTGGCCGTGGCTTTCTACACCACGCTGGTCGCCCTGTTACAAAGCGGCGTGCTGGTGCTGGGCATGAACTCGCTGCAAGCCGGTGAGGAAAAAGTGATCAACGACGCCGGGCAATATTGCCTTGAAAACTTGGTCATGCGCCTGATGGAGCCCGGCCAACTGGAAGCCGCTAAGGGAAAGCACTAAATTTTAAGCACTAAATCCGAAACGATAGAAGAGATAGAAACTAATACCGACTTGCCGAGACTGAAAACTTGAAACCTTAACTACCCCACCACCATGAGCGATCCCAATGACAAAACCCGCCTGATCCGGCGCAGCTCCGGCGATGCTGGCGCAACACCAACACCCGCCCCATCCTATCGCCCGCGAGATCCTGAGGAAACGGTTTATGGCGGAAGCGCCGCTGCCGGAACACCGGATCAAACCCGCATTATTCGTCGCGATGATCCCGCAGCTAAGGCGGCCCCGCCAGCAGATGACAAAACCGTCTTGGTGCGGCGTTCTTCATCTAGCGTAGCCGGAGTTGTTAGCCCGGCGGAAGATTTGCCTGAAGGACCGGTGGTCGGTTGGCTGGTCGTGGTGGAAGGCCCGGGCCGCGGGAAATCCGTCACGCTCGGCTATGGCATGAACACCATTGGTCGCGAGCCGGGTAACCGCGCCTGCCTGCCCTTCGGCGACATGCAGATTTCCCGCACCAAGCACGCCACCCTCACCTACGATCCACGCGGCAGGAAATTCTTCATCCAACACGGGGAATCCACCAACCTCACGTATGTGGGTGAATCTCCAGTGCTCGCACCACTGGAACTCAAATCCGGCGAACTCATCCGACTTGGCGACACCACGGTGCTCAAGTTCATCCCGCTCTGTGGCGATGACTTCAACTGGGACTGAAGCACCCGGAGCTAACGAGCTTCCGGACATGCCGCCACCTTTGTCACTCACTGGTGACGGGCTGGTGGAGGGTCGTGATTTCGCAGGCCGCCAATCCCAGGGCGCACGTGAGGTGCAAGAAGACAGCTATGGAGTGATGCCACGTGTGGAATTCGCTGGTGCCCCAGATGATTTATTCTTGGTGGTGGCGGATGGCATGGGCGGACACGCAGCTGGCGAGGTGGCCAGCTCGCTGGCGGTGCAGACTTTTGCGGAAACATTTCTAGAATCCGGCACCGCCTGCGATTCCGGGCGATTGTGGGATTGCTTGGAGGAGGCGAATCGCCGCATCGCCTGCGAACTTGAATCCCGCGGCGATGCCGTGCAAGGCATGGGGACCACTCTGCTTGCCGTGTTACTGCGCGACCACTCTGTGCGCTGGATGAGCGTGGGTGATTCGCCTCTCTATCTGGTGCGCGGCCACGAGCTGCACCGGCTCAACCGCATCCACTCGAAGGCCACCGAACTGGCGGAAAAAGTCCAGGCCGGCGAGATCACCGAGGAACAGGCGCGCACGGACCCCACCCGTCACACGCTACTCTCTGCCCTCATCGGTGAGGCGATTTATGATGTCGATGATCCTCTTCCTGTGGAACTGATGGCGGGTGATGTGCTCATCGCTGCGACCGATGGCATCGAAACTCTCACTCACGAGGAAATCGCCGCCGTGGTTTCCAGTCTCCAGGAAGCGGAGGCCTCTGCTCTTGCCGAGGGCCTGCTACAGGCGGTGCAAAGCAAGCAGTTTCCCAAACAGGACAACACCACCGTCGTGGTGGTGCGCATGCCCGCCTGAACTAACAAACTTCAACGATCCCAAGACCCATGCTACGCAGGAACCGAGAGATCGTTATTTTCAACTTGTCTGCCATCGACTTGTTCTGCTCGGGCATGGGAGCGGTGATGGTCCTGATGGTTTTGTTGATGCCGTATTACAAGAAAAAGGATCCGGTGCCGCCCGAGCCTCCACCTCCGGCACCCGTAGTGGTGGTCACTCCGCCCGCACCGCCGGTTCCCGAGCCGCCCCCCGTGGTGGTGATTCCGCCCGCCCCCACTCCGCCCAAGCCCGTGCCGCATCCAAGCGTGTTGATCCATGATCTGGAACTCATGATTGTGATCGATACCACCTCCAGCATGGGTGACCAGATCGACGACCTGCGGGGCACCTTGGGAACGATTATCAACGTGCTCTCGCGTCTCAGTAAGAATCTCAAGGTGGGAGTGGTTGCTTATCGTGATGCTGGCGATGAATACGTCGTAAGAGGATTTCCCCTGCGTCGTGTTGAGACGGGGGGAGCGGGAATGAAAGAGCTTCGGGGATTCATTGACGGTATGAAAGCGGATGGGGGCGGTGATATACCCGAGGCGGTGACGGAGGCCATGCAGGCTGCGGCTCTTCCCAGTGCTGGCTGGACTCCGTTGGTGAAGCTCCCCGAGCGCTCCAGACAGATCATCCTGTTCGTGGCGGACGCACCAGGCCATGACAACATGGCATCCAAGTCCGGCCCCATCGCCAGTAGCTGGCAAGCGGGCGATGCCAGACGCGGCGTCTATTGCGCCGTGCCGACGGTTTCAGCCAGCTATTTCAAACCCCTCGCTGCTGCTGGTAAAGGTCACGTGGTGGCATGGACTGACATGCTAGGTGCCATTCTCGATGTGGTGATCGATCGAAAATAAATCCTTACTCTGATGAAACAGTTCGATTCAACATCCGAAGCTCATCCAGCGCCATCCAGACAGTGCCGGCTCTCAGTTGTCACATCCATCCATCAGGGAGCCCGCGATCATCAGGAAGACGCTTACGGTCATTGGTTCGATGCGAAACACAAACGACTGTTCGCGGTGGTGGCGGACGGGGCCGGCGGTCATGGTGGTGGCGCGGAAGCAGCGCAGGCGGCATTGGAATCTTCCGCGAAAACCTGGAAACTTTCATCCGACAAGGCGTTTTCCGAACCTGAGGCTTTCCTAACGAAATGGATGGAGGTCGCGCATCTCGCCGTGAACGAGGCCGCCGCAAAGATTCACCGTTCCGCCCGCTCGGTGGTGGTTGCTTGCCTCACCGATGGCGAGACCGTCCATTGGGTGCACGCCGGAGACAGCCGCTTGCTGCGCTTTCAAGAGGGGAAACTCGTCGAGCGCACCCGCGATGATTCTGTGGTCCAGGTGTTGTTTGAGCGCGGTGAAATCACCGAAGAGGAAATGGGCACCCATCCGGATCAGTCGCGATTGCTGCAATCGCTGGGCGGTGAAGATCCGCCCAGCCCGCGACATGGCAGCGCGGCACTTGAGGAAGGTGATGTATTGATCCTTTGTTCCGATGGTTTCTGGGAACACCTCAAACAAGCGGAGTTGGAAAAACTATCAGCGACGCCGCCCGCGAAAAGACAGCAGGCGCTGGATCAAGCCGTGGCGGAGGCCGTCCGCCGCGCGGGTGCCAAAGCGGATAACACAACGGCGGTGATGATTTCCTGCGAAGGTGAGGAAAAGACGAGGGGGCATCCCAGTTTCGGGCTCAGCTTATTACTCCTGATTGCAGCTATTGCTGGAGCCTGCGCCGCGTGGTGGTTGATGGAGAATCCCATGTGGCCCGGGCATCCTGCCCGGAGCCAAACCGAAAGATCACCCGAGCCATGAATTCCCTACTGCATTCACTTATGACTCGTGCCATCTGCGGTATCGGCGCTTTGTTTCTAGCAATCGCAGATCATTCCAGTGCCGCCAGCTCCGAGGACATCGCCAAGGAAATTCAGCAATGCACGGTGCGAGTGGTCGTTTTTGAGAAGGATAATATCCAAGGCCACGGCAGCGGTTTCTTCATTTCCAGTCAGGGACATGTGGCCACGAATCGACACGTGATTGAGAAAGCGGATTCGGCCGTCGTCGTATTCAGCGTGGGGGATCGCGTATTCATTCGGTCCGCCGAACTGGTCACCACCAGCGCCACTGCGGATCTGGCCATTCTTAAAATTGATCCGCTGCCATCTGCCAAGGCGGTTAAAATCGCCAACCTTGAACTGGCGGCGGGACAGGAAATCATGACCGTGGGTTTCCCCGGCGCACTGGATAGTGGCACCTGGGCCAGCCTCGACGGTGTGGAAATGACCGGCAAATCTGGTGAGGGCCGCATCACCACGGCCGAAGCCAGGAACGATTTCGTCCCGGCCGTCTTCCCCGGCGCGGTGGCCAAAAACCTCACGGATGCCGGCGTCCGCTTGGTGCTGCATTCCGCCAAAGTGAGCGGCGGCAACAGCGGCGGCCCGCTCATCGACGCGGAAGGCCGCGTTTGTGGTATCAACACCGCCTTGTTGCCCGCGTCCATGGCTGGCGTGGACTATCCGATTTCCATTCACTCCTCCGAACTCATCGCCCTTGCCCGGGCTCATTCGATTCCCATCGATGTCTCTTCCTCGAAGGCGTCTTCCCGCGGCAGTCTTTCCAGTATCCACCTCCTGCTCTACATCGTCATCGCCGCCTTTGCCGTGGTGATGTTCCTGATGGTGCTGCGCAAACCACGCGCCGTCATGGTGAACGCGATGTCTCATGTGGTCCGTTCGAGAAAGCATGCGCCAGCACCGCGTCAGCCAGCGTCCGCCTCTTCTCCTAACGGATTTCCCGCGCCATCAGCGGCACGCGGTAGCATGCGCCTTCGCGGGCGCGATCCCCTGGGCCTCTCCTATGATCTCACTTTCAGTCCCGCCGACTTCCAACGCCACGGCAAACGCTTGGTAATCGGTCGCAACAACGACCTCAGCCAGTTGGTCGTTTCGCACGACAGCGTTTCCCGCCAACATGCCACACTCATTTTAAATGGCAGCTCCGTGCAAGTGGAGGACCGCAACTCAGGCAATGGCACCAAACTCAACGGCAGTGATCTCAGGGTCGGCCAGCCCGCCGTATCTCTCAATCCCGGCGACAAGCTCACCTTGGGCGAAGTCGATCTGATCTTCGAAATTTTCCACTGAAGTCATGGCCATCGATCACCCGCGCGATGCCCTGCCAACCGGCTACCGGCTTGGCAGTTATGAAGTTCTGCGCTTGCTTGGCCGCGGTGGATCGGTGTGGAAAACTAAGCTGAAAAATCTCCACTGCCGCACTTCCCATTGCGGTCCAACCCGCCCATAGTAAGACCATGCCGCCACGGGTGCGTTGAAGTCAAAATCCAGCGGCGGAGCCGATATATCGCACACCACGACCATTTAATGCTTGCGTAAGATTCTGTTAGGCCGAAAAAAATTTATGGCTTCAACGCA
>CAIXKE010000099.1 GCA_903919975.1 Akkermansiaceae bacterium
CCTCGGCCTGACCGATGAAGCCAAAGGCTATGTCGTCACCAACGCCACCAATCCCTCGCCGGTTGGCCCGAAGCCTCCCAAACCCTCGCGGTTTCCTGCGTTCTGGGGGCCGAACTACGACAGCACGCCCGATCAGGACCACGGCTCGGTGACCCTGATCGCCCTGCAGCGCATGCTCATGCAATGCGATGGCGACACGATCCGCTTGGTTCCCGCCTGGCCGAAGGACTGGAACGCCAACTTCAAACTCCACGCTCCGAAAAACACCACCGTCGAAGGCCGCGTGGAGAACGGCAAGCTAACCGATCTCAAAGTGACTCCTGAATCCCGCCGTAAGGATGTGGTCATCGGGGCTGAATAAATGTGGTCCTCCCATCACATCCCTTTTATGAGAATCAAAAAACTGCTCCTCACCGCCTTTGCGGGAAGCTTCCTGCTCACCACCACCCACGCGCAATGGTCGCACAGGGAAGGCGACCCGGAGCCGCACCCGCCGGGCAAGCTCGTTGAGCCATTCACCCAAGCCGAGTGGGATGCGAGCAACTTCGCCCCGCCGGAAGCCCTCGAGTGGTTCCGCGATGCGAAGTATGGAATGTTCATTCATTTCGGCCTCTCGACGCATGACAACGCCAACCTCTCGTGGGGAACCTGCCGCACGCGCAAGGCGCCAGATCGCGGTGCCGGCCCGGTTCCTGACGAGGTCTGGCAGGCTTATCCGAAGGATTTCAAAATCGAAAAATTCAACGCCAAGGAGTGGGTCGAAATCGCGAAGGCCGGGGGCTTCAAATACATCGTCGTCATCGCCAAGCACCACGATGGTTTCCACCTGTGGGACACGGCGCAGTCGAATTTCAAGGTCACCAACACCCCGTTCGGGCGCGACTACCTGAAAGAACTCTCCGACGCCTGCAAGGAGGCCGGCATGCCTTTTGGAATCTACTATTCCCAGCGCGATTGGTATCACCCCGACTACATGCCGACCGATCCAACGGGTGAGCGGCACAAAAAATACATCGACTACCAGTTCAAAGCCGTCCGCGAGCTGCTCACCAAATACGGCAAGGTCGATATCCTCTGGTGGGATGCCGTGTGGTGGGGCGGGATGTTCACCGCCGACATGTGGGACGGGGAAAAACTCACTCGCATGGCCCGCGAACTCCAACCCGACATTTTGCTGAACAACCGCGCCTCCGTGCCCGGCGACTTCGACACGCCCGAGCAACGCCTCGGTTTTTTCCAGGACTGGCGCCCGTGGGAGTCCTGCATCTGCCTGACAAGCAGCTGGAGCTACGGCGGCGGCGAACCGAAATCCAGCGATCAACTCATCCAAATGCTCGTCGCAAACGCCTGCTGCGACGGCAACCTCCTGCTCTCGTGGGGACCGCAGTGGAACGGCGAGTTCGCACCCAAAGAGAAAGCCCGCCTGCTAGAAATTGGCGAGTGGCTCAAGGAAAACGGCCGCGCCATCTACGGCACGCGCGGCGGCCCGTGGAAGTGGTCGTCCTGGGGCGGATCGACACGCCGCGACAGAACCGCCTGGCTCCATGTCGTGAAAGCCGGGAAAATCGAACTCCCCGCCCTGCCCGGACGCACGGTGCTCTCCGCGCAGTTGCTCAACGGCGAGAAGCTCGACTTCCAGCAAGACGGAAAAACGCTGACCGTCACCGTGCCCCAAGCATCGCCGGTTTCGATCGTCGAACTCACCTTCGACCAATCAGTGGATGACATTCCCGCCATTTCGGATGGTGCCGCACACTCGATCTTCAACGATGCTTCGACCTACGGAAAAATTGTTTCCAGGAGTGCCAATGTCACAACCAGTTCGACCTCGCCCCATTTTGAAATCGACCTGGGCCGCGAGCTTTCCGTCACCGGTGTCCGCGTGCTCAACGGCGCGAAAGACGATCAACTCGCCATGGACCGCACCGCGACCCTCCGCCTCTCGATTTCCTCCGACGGCAAGACCTGGACCGAAGTCTGGAAATCCGAAAAAATCCTGCCGCAGTGGGAAATCCCCGTGAACGATTTCGTCGCCGGCGCGGAAGTCCCCGGCCGCAAAGCCCGCCATCTCCGCCTCGAAACAAAATCGGAGAAACCCGGGCCCTTCCACCTCAAGGAAGTCGAGGTCTATGGATTCCAAGACCAAAAAACCGCTCATTAGCCAAAACGAACAAACTCCCCTCTATGATGGCATTCACCATGAAATCACTCATCGTTCCATCAATCCTCACCCTCCTCGCGGCAGTCACTCCAGCGAGGGCGAATGCCACCCCCGTGCTCGAGCAACTCGCCGCCCACCATGTCGTGGGGGACTCGCCCAGCCAGGACACGCGCGCAAAACCCAACGTCATCATTATCTTGGCCGACGATCTCGGCTACGGGGATGTGAAATGTTACAATCCGGAGCGGGGAAAGATCCCCACCCCGAACATCGACAAGCTGGCCTCGCAGGGCATGCGTTTCACCGATGCGCATACCTCGAGCGGCGTCTGCTCGCCCACCCGCTACACGCTGCTTACCGGGCGCTATCATTGGCGGACGCGCCTGCAGAGCTATGTTCTGAATTATCTGGATGGTCCGCTTATTGCGCCGGGCCGTCTCACCCTCGCGAGCCTACTCAAACAGCACGGCTACCGCACGGGTGCCATCGGGAAGTGGCACCTCGGCTGGGATTTCCAGCTCACGGCCGACGAGCGCAAACGACTCCAGAGCTATGGCGGAAAGGCGGGCGGCGGAGGCACGGTCAAGACGGCAGTCACCGACGAGGATCTGGCCGCCTGGCGCACGATCTATGCCCGCCAGTTCCGTGGTGGACCGTTGACCTGCGGCTTCGATTCCTATTTCGGCACCGATGTCCCCAACTTTCCGCCGTATTGTTTCATTGAAAACGACCGCACGGTTGGCATTCCCAGCGAACTGCTCGCCGCCGATGCCTTCAGGAAAAATCAGGCCGACATTCAGGGCCCTGCACTGCCCGGATGGAAGCTGGAGGACGTGCTCCCGGCCCTCGAGGAACGGGCGTGTGCGTTCATCCAAAATGCGGCAAAGGCCCCGGAACCATTCTTTCTCTACCTGCCGCTCACCGCGCCCCACACCCCCATCGCGACCACCAAGGAGTGGCGTGGCAAGAGTGGACTCAACGACTACGCGGACTTCGTGATGCAGACCGATGCC
>CAIXKE010000100.1 GCA_903919975.1 Akkermansiaceae bacterium
AACGCGCAAGGTTCACACCGGTCCCTACATCGAATTCAACGGCCAGGATTATGAAATAGCCCCGACTTCCCGCAAGGTCGTCACCGTGCTTTTCCACCCGTTTCGCAAGCTCTGGGTTCTCGATCATTCACCAAAGTTAACCTGGCCCCCGATTCTCGGCCATTTCACGTTGAAATCTGTCTAGTTTTGCTCCGGCGAAAAATCCAGTTTTGAACCAGCGCCGACACTCAGGATGTCTGATCTTGCGCGAGTCCATCCGCACGTTTACCCATTGCCCATGGATCTCGCCGAATTCCGCAAAGAATATTCATCCCGCGGACTGCACCGCAACGAACTGAATCCAGACCCGATCGCGCAATTTTCCCAATGGTTCATCCAAGCCACCGAGCTCGCCGTCCATGAACCCAATGCCATGACGCTCGCCACCGTGGATGAATCCGGCTACCCATGCCAACGCACGGTCCTACTCAAATATTATGACCAAGACGGATTCGTCTTCTTCACCAACTACGGCAGCCGCAAAGCCAAACAAATCGCGCACTCACCAAAAGTCTCCCTCCTCTTTCCCTGGCTCACCCTCGAACGCCAAGTCGTCATCCAAGGCTGCGCGGAAAAAATCAGCACTGCCGAATCGCTGCGTTACTTCGCCTCGCGCCCCCGCGAATCCCAACTCGGCGCATGGGTTTCCAACCAAAGCGAAGTCATCACCTCACGCAAATTCCTCCTGCAAAAACTCGCCGAAGTCCGCGAAAAATTCCATCAAGGAGAAATCCCGCTCCCCTCGTTCTGGGGCGGCTTCCGCGTGGTGCCCGAAGCCATCGAATTCTGGCAAGGCGGCCCCGCCCGCCTCCACGATCGCTTCCTTTATCGCCGCCAAAACGACGCCTGGAACATCGATCGCCTCTCACCGTGAAATCAGGGGATCCACTTCAAAATCACCCCTCAATCAACGTCCGCGGAGCCACTCCGGTGGCGTCGGTGCTGGCAATTGGTCAGCGGACCCCTCGGTTGGCTAACACTGGTGTTGGCCAACGGTTTTTTCGTGGGCCTCCCGTTGATTTACCTTTTCCTGACGACCGGAGATTTTGGCGCCAAACGACCTCCTTGACCGACACGCATCACCAGAATCGCGTCTTAAGGGCGATAGCTTTAAAATCAGATCGAACACGGCGATCAAGCTAGGACAAACAACCACAGATGAACAGGATGTACACAGATAAGAAGGAAGACGGATTCAAAACCGGTATATTTGACGGCCAGCTACACCCGCAGGAGAGATTTTTTGTTCTTCATCTGTGTACATCCTGTTCATCTGTGGTTGAAATTCCTTCTGAATCTGGTGCCACGTGCCGTCTGTTCTCCCTAGCTTGATCGCCGTGTCTGACCGACGGCAAATACGGGCTCGCCAGAATTTTCCGGACCAATCAACCTGTCCTGCCCATGTCCTTTTCCTTGCTCGGCCTGTCGCCCGCTTTCCTCAAGCTTCTAGAAGCGGAGGGCTATGCCAAACCTACCCCCATTCAAAATCAGGTAATCCCAGTGGTAATCGCCAACAAGGACGTGTTGGGAATCGCGAAAACCGGCTCGGGGAAGACGGCCAGCTACGTGCTGCCGATCCTGCACCGGCTTGAGCAGACTGCGGTTTCGACATACCGGGAGCCCACGGTTCTAGTGCTGGTGCCAACGCGCGAGCTAGCAGATCAAGTCCAACAGGTTTTTCAAACTTTCATCCCGGCACTCACCGGGCAGCCCACCTGTCTGGCAGTGTATGGAGGTGTATCGATCAACACCCAGATGCAAGCCATCGGCAAGGCGGACATCGTGGTGGCCACTCCCGGGCGGTTGTTGGATTTGCTGGAAAAAAATGCCGTGCGGCTCTCGTCCATCGCCACTCTGGTGCTCGATGAAGCGGATAAAATGCTCAACCTCGGGTTCAAGGAAGAAGTGGACCGAATCCTCGCGTTACTGCCACCGAGGCGCCAAAATCTGTTATTTTCCGCCACCCTCAGCGACGACCTCAGCCAGTTCCAACAGCTGATTTTGAATGCCCCGCAGGTGATTAAAATCGCTGCGGAAACGAACGACATCGAACTGATCCACCAGCTCGCCTACTTGGTTTCCGAGGAAAAAAAGGGTCCCCTGCTGCGATACCTCATCAAGCATGGCGATTTGAAACAGGTTCTGGTCTTCGCGTCTTCCACTCTCAAGGCGGATGCCATCACCCACAAACTACTCAAAAACCGAATCCATGCGGCCGCCGTGCATTCCAAGCTCGGCCAACAAACGAGGTGCTTCACCCTCCAGCAATTCAAAGCCGGCCAATTGCGCGTGCTCGTCACCACCGACCTTCTTGCCCGCGGGATCGACATCGAATTTCTACCCTGCGTCATCAATTACGAACTCCCCCGCTCGCCCAAAGACTACCTTCACCGGATCGGCAGAACCGGACGTGCGGAGTCCACCGGCGACGCCATTTCCTTGGTCAGCCCTGAAGAAATGGATCATTTCAAAGTGATCCAAAAAAAGATGGGCATACGCGTCAAGATCCTCAGCGGTGACCAGATCGACGTGCAAGGATATTGATAGAATATCCGCTGCCGCGCAATTCAGCGATCCCAAGCCACGACTTTTTTAGCGACGTTCTGACCGCAAAGCACGACCATCGGCATCCCTCCGCCGGGATTCACCGAACCACCAACGAAAAAGAGGTTCGGATATTTCACGCTTTGCTTCGGGGCTTTGAAGGCGAGGTTTTTGAAACGATCGCTGACGACGCCGTAGATCGAGCCTTTGTTCGAGTTGTATTGCTCGCGAATATCAATGGGCGTCCAGCAATGTTCGAAGACGACGTGCTTGCGGAGATCGGTGAGCCCCATGCGTTCGAGCTTGTCGAGCACGCGCTCCTTGAGAGCCATGTAGTCCTCGCGGGTGAGCGGGTTCGCATCGTCGATGTAAGGGATGTGCGGCAAGATTTTCAGGCAATCACAACCATCCGGAGCAACGGTCGGATCCGTCCTCGATGCGGCGACCAGATAGATCGTGGGATCGGGCGGGAGTTGGTGTTTCTGAAAGACGGTCTTGAAATGTTCCTTCTGATGATCCGAGTAAAAGAAGTTATGATGCGCGAGTTGCGGGTATTTGCGATCGAGGCCGAGTTCGAGCACCAGACCCGAGCAGGACGGCTCGTATTTCTCCAGGGTTTTCATGAACGCGTCATCTTCAGCGAGCAGCTTCTCGTAGGCCGGAATCACTTCCATGTTGGAAACAATGATGTCCGCCACGTGGAATTCGCCGTTGGCCATCAGACCGGTGACGCGGTCGCCCTGCTTGCGGACCTCGGTGACCTCGCTGTTGAGGCGGACGGTGATACCGAGTTCGTCCATCAACCGCTGGAGGCCAAGAGCGATGTGATAGAGACCGCCATCGACATACCATAAGTCATAACGATACTGGATGGTCGCCATGCAATTCATGAAAGCCGGCGAGCGATAGGCGGACGATCCGACGTATTTGATGAAATAGTCGAAGATGTCCCGCATGTGGCGGGTCTTGAGGTGACGCGCGACGCCGCCGTGCATGGTGCGGAAGAGGTCGAATTTGAGAAACTTGCCGAGGCCGTAGAATTCGCGGAAGCCGGCCGCGTCATCGAGTCCTTGCTCGAAATATCCGTCGTTCACGAGGTCGTAGAGATCGGCGGAGTATTTGAGAAACCCCTCCACGTTTGCCGGGTCTTCGCCGACCTTGCGCGCCTCGGCAGCCATGATGGCAGGATCGGGATCGAGGTCCACCACCTTGCCATCCTCGAAGAAATTCCGCCAATGCGGGCGCAACGTGCGGATCGGAATGTAATCGCTCATCTTTTTCCCCGAGCGTTCGAAAAGCCGTTCAAAAATGTGTGGCAGCGTGAGGATGGACGGGCCGAGATCAAAAGTATAACCTTCGGCCTTGAGCACGTTGAGCTTGCCGCCGATCTTCGGGTTTCTCTCGTGAATGGTGACTTCGTAACCTTCCTGAGCGAGGGAGATGGCGGCGGACAATCCACCGAGGCCGGAGCCGATGACGATGACTTTTTTCGCAGACATAAAATGGTTAGTTCGGGGGTGCAAGGCGGGCGAGTTCGGCTTTCGCCACGTGATCTGCCGGATGCTCGGCCAGTGCTTTTCGGAAATAATCAACAGCCTCCGAATTGTGGCCAAGCGAGACATAGTTCCGACCGATGAAGGTGAGGCATGAACTCCCGCCCCAGCGCGGATCGAAGGGCTTTGTGGGTTTTTTTTGCTCGGCAACGAAAAGCTTCTCGGCGACTAGCAAGCTTTTCAGAGATTCACGGCGGTCGGCATCATCTTTGGCAGTGTGGAACAAACCTGTTCCCAACAAATATTGGACACGCGGATTATCCGCGCCGGACGCGAGTGCCAGCTTTTGATGCTCCTGCAAAATCCGCCCGTAGCGGATGCCATCGATCATGCCGTCGATCTTCATCCCGTAGAGCGTGCCGATCAGCGCGTGGCTCTCAGCATCGCGGCCATTGAGTTTGACCGCCATTTCGAGCGACTCCAGTGCTTGGTCCCTTTCCGCCTCGGCGGTGCTGGTGTTCTTCTCGGATGTGGCAAGTGAGCGGAAATAGAGCATCCGGTGAAAACGCGCTACTCCCAGCCAATAGTAATTCACGGATGAATCGGGAGCCTTGGCGGCCGCCTTTTTGAAAAGTTCCGCCGCATTCCAAAAGCGCCCGCCATCCCATGCCTGAAAGGCGGCATTGAACTCCGTGATGCCTGCGGACGTGAGTTTATCCGCCGCATCATCCGCCCGCAACAGCAGCGCGGTTCCCATCAGTAAGAGTGCCATTCTCAGAATCATTTCTTGACTAAGGCTTAACCTATCGCATCCATGCCGCAACCACCAATATGGATTCAAATGCACTCATGGTATGCCAGCGGGCGTTTTTCCGATCCAAGGCAACGCGCTCGGAAGCCTTTCGCCGCACCCAATTGCAGGCCCTCTTGGAAATGCTAGTGGCTCATGAAAAGGACTTGCTCGACGCCTTGCACGCGGATCTCCACAAGAATCCACAAGAGGCATACGCCTCGGAAATCGGCTTCCTGCTGGGCGAAATCCGCCATGCCCTCCGCCACTTGCACAGCTGGATGAAACCCACCCGCCGCCGGGCTCCAATCCTCGCCTGGCCGTCCCGCGCCTTCGTCCACCAAGAACCCTTCGGCGTAGCCCTGATCATCGGCCCATGGAATTACCCGCTGCAATTGTTGCTCTCGCCCCTCGTCGGCGCCATCGCCGCCGGAAACTGCGCGGTGCTCAAGCCCTCCGAGTTCGCTCCCCACACCGCCGAGCTCATCGCCCGCATAATCCATGCGACGTTTCCCGCGGAATACATCACCGTGGCGCAGGGCGGACAATCCACCGCCGAAGCGCTCTTGCTTGAGAAATTCGATACGATTTTTTTCACCGGCAGCACCCAAACCGGCCGCGCCGTGATGAGCGCCGCCGCCCGGCACCTGACACCCGTAACTCTGGAGCTTGGCGGAAAATCTCCCTGCATCGTGTGCGCCGATGCCCCGCTCGAAATCGCCGCCCGCCGCATCGCCTGGGGAAAATTCATGAACGCCGGCCAGACTTGCGTGGCCCCGGACTATGTGCTGGTCGATCACCGCGTGGCCACCGCTTTTCTCGCAACACTCAAACAAGTGCTACGCGAATTTTATGGCGATAATCCCCAGCAAAACCCCGACTACGGACGCATCATCAATCGCAGGCATTTTGACCGCCTCGCCAAGTATCTCGACCAAGGAACCATCGCACACGGCGGCCGCCTCGACACGGATGATCTCTACATCGAACCCACTATTCTAACTGAAACACCCATGACGGAGCCCGTCATGCAAGAAGAAATTTTCGGCCCGATCCTGCCAATTTTGGAATTCCAGGAAATGGACGCATTGCTCGCCACCCTCGCCGACCAACCATCTCCCCTCGCTCTCTATCTTTTCACCCACGACCACGACACCCAGGAGAAAGTGCTTTCCGCCACCCGTTCCGGCGGCGTCTGCATCAACGACACCATCACCCACATCCTCGGCAAGGACCTACCCTTCGGCGGAGTGGGCGAGAGCGGCATGGGAGCCTACCATGGCCAGGCGAGCTTCGATTGCTTCAGCCACCGAAGATCGGTTTTAAAACGCTCGCTGCGCAGCGATCCGATGTTCCGCTACCCGCCGCAACGCACCTCGCTCAACACACTGAAACGCATTCTCCGCCTCTTCGGCGCGGGGTGATCGGAATCAGAATACAACAGAAATCCATCACGCTCGCGGATGGGCGTCGTCGTAAGCTTTTTTCAAGCGCTCCTTCGTCACGTGGGTGTAGATCTGAGTCGTGGAAAGCGAGGCATGACCGAGCATCGACTGCACACTGCGCAAGTCCGCGCCCGCATCAAGCAGATGAGTCGCAAAGCTATGCCTTAACTTGTGCGGACTGATCGCAAATGGAATGGAACTGTGCTTGAGGTATTTCTTCAGCAATAAATCCACCGACTGCTGGGTAATCCGCGTGCGGCGCTTGCTCAGAAACAACGGCCCGGATGTCACCACCGCCTCTTGCCGGTAACGTTGGATCGCACTCACCGCCGGCCCGCCGATCGGGACAACTCGCTCTTTCGAACCTTTACCCATCACACGCACCGTATCGCCGATGAAATCCACATCCTTCACATCCAGCGCGAGCAACTCGGATATGCGCAACCCGCAGGAATAGAACAATTCGAGGATCGCCGCATCACGGAATGACAACCAAGGCGGCGACTTCTTATCCACCGGCAGCCTCAGTGGGATCGCTAACAAATCGTCGATCTGCGCGATGGTCAGCACCACCGGCAGACTGCGCTCGGGTTTCGGAAGCTGAACCGCTGCCACCGGACTGCGCCCCAACCCGCCGCGCAATACCAAGTATTTGTAAAACGACCTCAACGCCGCAAACCTCAAACGGATCGTCGCCCGCTTGAATCCTTGTTTCATCAACGCAAATAGGTAATCCCGGAAATCGTCCTCCGATTCATCACGCCATGAAACAAAAGCCTCACCGCGCCATGTCCGGTAGACGGCCAGCGCATCCCGATAGTTCCCCAAGGTCCGGGGCGAGGCGCTCCGCTCGACCGTCATGAAACTAAAAAACGCGTTTTCGTCTGAATCCATGCTCAATACTGAGCCTAATCAACCGAAATCCCAAGACCAAGTAAAAGCCGGCGCGGCAGGAAAGATCGCAAATGGGCTGTCGGCAAATGAGCTTATCGGTTGATTCGTCCCACAAAGCCTTATACTTACTTCATTGCACTATGAAACGCCGTTCGCTTTTGACCATGATCCCCGCCGCTACCGCCCTGCTCGCCTTTCGTTCCAAGGGCGCACCGATCCCGCCGCCCGCATTGACAGCCGCCGGCTTCGCGATTTCCGTGCAATGCTGGTCGTTCAGGGAATTCACTCTCTTTGAAGCCATCGAAATGGCCGCCGCCGCAGGCACCCACGTCGAGGTTTTTCCCGGCCAAAAAATCGGCGGGCCACTCGCGGATGTCAAATTCACCCCCCATCTTCCCGATGAAAGCCTCCAGATCGTCATCAATCACCTCAAAGCCCACCAAGTCAACGCGGTGAACTTCGGCGTCACCGCTATTTCTAAAGATGAAACCGAAGCCCGCAAAACCTTCGAACTCGCGAAAAAACTCAACCTCTACGGCCTCAACACCGAAAGCATCGACGCCATAGACACGCTCGAAAAACTCGCCAAGGAATACGACATCAAGGTCTGTTTCCACAACCACCCGAAAAAGCCTTTCTATGACTTGTGGAATCCGGATTTCGTTTACAACGCCGTCAAGGACCGCCACGCAAATATCGGCATCTGCGCCGACATCGGCCACTGGGCCACCTCCGGGCTCGATCCTCTCGAAGTAATCAAAAAAGTCGCTCCACGCGTCCACTCATTTCACATGAAAGACCGCGAATCGAATGTGAAATGGTCGCACGATCGCCCGTTCGGCACCGGTGTCATCGACAACTTCGCCATTCTCGATGAAGTCCGCAAACACGGGTTTGCCGGCAACGTCAGCATCGAATACGAACACAACTGGAAGACCAACCTCGCCGAAGTCGCTCAGTGCTCCGGTTATCTTCGCGCCTATTCGAAGATGCGCTAAGCCTCCCACAACCGGGAACGCAAAGCCTCGGCTGCCGCCCTAGCCTCAGCGTCCTTCTTGCTCTTGCCCTTGCCGGTCGCGAGCACCAAGCCCCGCCACGAAACCTCGGCCTGAAAAACCCGCCGATGGTCCGGACCGCTTTCGCTGATCACCCGATAATCCGGCGCCTGCGGATGAATCGACTGCAAACGCTCCTGCAACTCGCCCTTGGGGTTCTGCTCCTCCGGGCTGGTGACCATATCGCCGATTTCCGCCTCAAAGAGCCGTAAAATCAATTCACTGGCCGACTGCGGCCCGGAATCCAGATACACCGCACCGATCAATGCCTCGAAAGCATCTGCTAGGGTCGATAGCCGACGGCGGCCGCCGGTTGCCTCCTCGCCCTTACCGAGCAGCATGTAATCGCCCAGATGAATCGCGACCGCGAAGCGGGCAAGCGCCCTGCGGGAAACCACCCGCGAACGCAACTTGGTAAGCCGACCTTCCGTAAAATCCGGAAACATCTTGTAGAGTTCCTCGGTCACAATCAGTTGCAGCACCGCATCCCCCAAAAATTCCAACCGCTGATTGTCGAAATGCGGCTTCTGCGATTCGTAGGCAAGGCTCGGATGAGTCAACGCCTCCGCCAATAGCAGCGAATTGCGAAATTTATAGTGAATCCGGCTTTCCAGCGGCTGCATCGGTCGTAGGGCTTGATTTCCTCCCTCCCCCTCCCGGATTCATCGTGAAATCCCGATGGGAAAGATGGGGTGATCGACGGGACTCGAACCCGCGACAACCGGAATCACAATCCGGGGCTCTACCAACTGAGCTACGACCACCATTTATAGGCGGGCGGCAGGGTTATTCGATGCCCGCGATTTTGGAAAGGTAAAAATCTCCCGACTTGCAGGAAAGACGCATCCCACTCGGACCTCGCCGGTTTTTCCGGGCTTGGCAGGCGGCTCGGACAAGGCATTCTGGCCGCCTTCCAGCGCCCATGCACCGAATTCTCCACTGTCTGCCCCCCATTCTGGCCACCTTGATGCTATGCCACTGCGGAGCACCTCAGCCACCGCAATGCCAGCGCGTGCCGCTGGCCTCGCAGGTGCCTGCCGCGCCGCTGATCACCCAAGCCCGCGCGGATTGGGCGATTCTTGAAAATCCCGCACGCACCTCGGAGTGGCCCGCCGCCCGCTCACGCTACAATGCGGCGATCTCAAAATTGTTCGATCAACTCCGCTGCGGCCCGAACGGATGGGACACTCGCGCCGCCGCTCTCGGCACCCGCATCGCCGAAGCATCCACCTTCGAAACCGATCCCTCGTCGCTCAATGCCTTGTTTCCCGCTTCCAAAGTCAATGGCAACATCGTCCACAACCACAACACCACCGACGGAATCGGCGTGCCACTCGTAGGTTGGAAAAAGACCTCTCCCGTGGGCCAAAAACGCGGGAAATTCCTCCTACCCAATGGCCTTCCCTACAATCTAACCGCCACCCTCGCCTTCGATCGCTCCGCCACGCCCACCTGGCATTTCAGCAAACGCTGGACCCGCGACGAACTCGAAATCGGAAACGCCCGTCATACCCTCGCCGCGGATTGGACCGCCCCGAACGCGTTCTATTGGAAAATGTGCGAGCTCGACGACCTGAAGATCCAAAACGTCATTCTACCGGACCGCTACACCGAGGAAACCGGCATCTATTTCATCACTCCCTACGATCCCAAAAAAATCCCCCTCGTCTTCATCCACGGCCTCGTCTCCAGCCCGGACGCCTTCAAAAACATCATCAACGAACTCGCGCCCGAACCGTGGTTCCGCGATCGCTATCAGATCTGGCTCTACAACTACCCGACCGGAAATCCATGGCTCTATAGCAGCGCGAGATTCCGCGAGTTGATGCGCGAGGCCTGCGCCTACGCCAGAACCCAAGGTGACGACGCCAATCTCGAACGCATGGTCATCGTATCCCACTCGATGGGCGGCCTGCTGGCACGCTCCAGCGTCACCACCCCCGGCACCGCAATCTATGAGGCCCATTACAAAACCCCGATCAACCAGCTCGCCGTATCCGGAAAGACCCGCGAGTTCATCCGGGAAAACATGCTCTATCAGCCGCTATCGGAGCCGAAACGGGTCGTCTTCCTCGCCGTCCCCCACCGCGGCAGCCCGATCGCCAACTTGCGGATTTCCACCTGGATTTCACGCCTCATCCGCCTACCCAAGACCCTTACCGTAGAACTACTGGACGGCTCCCTACTCGCCATCAACGATGTGCTTCAAGGCCAAGCCCCCTCCACCCAGCTCCCGACCTCCATCAACAGCCTCTCCCCATCCAACCGCGCCAGCATCGGACTCAATAAGCTCCCCCTCCCCAAAAACATCGCCTTTCACTCCATCATCGGCGATCGAGGCAAGGGCGATTCGCCTAACAGCAGCGATGGAGTCGTCCCCTACTGGTCGTCCCACATCATACCGGTTGCCTCCGAAAAAATCACCCCCTGCAACCACAGCGTCCCCGACAACACCGCCGCCGCCGAAGAACTCAAACGCATCCTCAAACAACACCTCAAATCATCCCCCCAATCACTGATCACTGATCACTGATCACTTCTTCACTTTTCCACCACCATGTCTCCCGAACAACAACTCGCCCACCTCACCGCCGGTGCCGCCAAGGTGCTCTCCGAAAAAGAATTGCTCGAAAAACTCCGCCTCGGCCGTCCCCTTCGCGTCAAACTCGGCGTCGATCCCACCGCCCCGGATATCCACTTCGGCCACACCGTCGCACTGGAAAAACTCCGCCAGTTCCAAGAACTCGGCCACCAAGCGGTGCTGCTCATCGGCGATTTCACCGCCACCGTCGGCGATCCCTCCGGCCGCTCCGCCACCCGCCCGCCGCTCACACGCGACGAGGTGCTCGTCAACGCCGAAACCTACACCGATCAAGCTTTCAAGATTCTCGATAAATCCAAAACCGAGATCGTTTACAACGGTGACTGGTTCCGGAAAATGAACTACGAGGAAATCCTCAAACTCAACTCCCGCGTCACCCTCCAACAAATGCTCCAACGCGAAGATTTCCGCAACCGCCTCGACGCCGGCCAGGAAATCCGCCTCCACGAACTCCAATACCCAATCATGCAGGGCTGGGACTCGGTCGAGATCCGCGCCGATGTTGAACTCGGCGGCACCGACCAACTCTTCAACATCCTCGTCGGCCGCGACCTCCAAAAAGAAGAAGGCCAACCCCAACAGGTGGTCATGGTCATGCCGTTGTTAGAAGGCCTCGACGGCGTCCGCAAGATGTCCAAGTCCTATGGCAACTACATCGGCGTCAGCGATCCACCACAGGAAATGTTCGGCAAGCTCATGAGCGTATCCGACGAGTTGATGGACCGTTATTATTTACTGCTGTTAGGCGAGACCCGCGATCTATCCGGCCACCCGATGGATGCCAAAAAGGCCCTCGCGGAACAACTGACAAACCGCTACCACGGCGAACAGGCCGGCACCGCCGCCCGCGAGGATTGGGACACCCGTTTCTCCAAAAAAGACCTCGCCGCCGCCGAACTCCCCGAACTCGCCCTCGCGGATCTGCCTGCGGATCTCACCGTGCTCAGTCTCAGCGCCCACGCATTCGAAGCCGCCTTCGGCGTCGAAAAATCCAATGGCGAACTAAAAAAACAATTCATCACCAGCGGCTCCGTCCAACTCAACGGCGAGAAACTCACCGACCCCAACGCCGCCGTCTCACCAAAGCCCGGCGATGTCCTCAAGCTCTCAAAAAAACACGCCGTCAGATTGATTTAAGACCTTGGACTGCGTGCAGCCTGCTGCCGCTTTCCGTGTGACAGCCTGCTGTCCACGGCGGAGGATCGGAAAAGATCAAGTCCTGCCAAAGCCAATCGCAGAGCGAAGCCCAAATCCCCATATTCATCCGCTGAAAAAAATCAGCGCTCAACCGCAAAATGGTCCCAGCCGCCACGCAGCATCCCGCCTTTCCCCGCTTCCACCAAGCGGCCGATCACCGTCAACGGCAATCCCGGAAACGCCTTCACCCACGCAGTAAGCAAGCCCGGCACCCGCTCTTTCTCGATGGCCAGTAGTAACTCAAAATCCTCCCCATCGCCCAAGGCCTGATCCACCGAGCACCCCGCCGCAAGCGGCAGCGCCCTCTCATCCAGCTCAAACCCACATCCCGACGCCCCAGCCAAACGCGGCAAATCCTTCGCTAGCCCATCCGATACATCCATCATCGCCGTCGGCTTGTATTGAGATACCAACCAGTCTGATTCTTTTTTGCGCGGGGTGAAATCGAGGTGTTTTCCATGGATCGAGCCACCCAAGGTTCCGGTCACAAGCACCACCTGCCCGGGTTTCCCGGTCGAGCGGAGAGCCAAATGCTCCCTCCGGACACTACCAGTCGCAGAGACAGAGATCACGGGCGCGGAACCCTCAGGAACACGCGTAGTTTCTCCGCCGGCAAGCACCGCATCAAAGGCATTCAGACAATCGCTGATGCCCCGGTAAAGATCCTCGACCCACGCCACTTCGGTTTCCACGGGCAAAGCGACGGTCACCAGAAAACGCTCGGGCATCCCCCCCATGGCGGCGAAATCAGACACCACCCGCGCCGCCGCCTTCCAACCCACCGCTCGAGGATCGGCCTCTGGCAGAAAATGCACCCCACCTACGAGCGCGTCGGTTTTCAAGAGCTGGAGCGTCTCGTGATCCGGACCGAAATCAATCACCGCGCAATCGTCCCCCGGCCCGGCAAGCGGATCCGGATCATGCGGCACGAGAGCGACGAGCCGCGCGATCAAAGCATCTTCACCGATATCGCGGAGAGTGGTCATGGGGCAGGTGAAAGCGGAAAGTCGTAGTAGCGGGCGAGAAGCTGAACGATGACCGTGACGCCGTTGAAGCAGAAATGCACGGCGATCGGCGCCCAAATCGATCCAGTTTTTTCGTAGATAAAAACCAACAAACCGCCAAACAAAAAGAGCGGTAAAAGGGATGCAAGACTGCCATGAGCGGCCGCAAAAACCAGTGACGAGCAAACCGCCGCAGGCCATGCCCCGCCGAATTTTTTCAACACCGGATAAAAATACCCGCGAAAAACAATCTCCTCACACAGCGGAGCCACGATCACGGCTGCTGCGGTCATCAATCCGAGAATCAGTGGATCCTCGGATTCTTGCAGGAGCTTGACGGTTTCCTGCACGGTTTCCACCCCGAGCGATTCCATCCATTCCATATAACCGCACGCCTGGATCCCTGCGAAAAGCGCCCACATGAAACCCACCGCACCAGGTGCAATGAGAAAAACCCGTCGCCAAGATGGCCAACGCAAGCCAAGCCAACCATTCAAATCCATCCGGCTCATGGCGAAAACCATCACTACTCCGGCAATGAAGAACTGGAGACCGATGTTGACCAACAATGCCCGCCAATTCAATACCATAGGTTGCTCCGGCACCCCCAAAGTGGCGGAAAACAACCAGCCAAAAACCAGAAATACAAAACCCGCGCCCGCAAGGTCAGCCGGGCGATAAAACCACACCGGCACCCGACCCGACGGCGAAACTGCCGACGACGGAAATCGTTCATCTGGCACTTGATCCAACGGGATACCGTCCATTAACTTACAATCTTCGCCCGCAACCGTTTGCCTTCTCCCCGCGAAAACGGAACGGACGATTGCGGAAATCACAAAAACACCAAAAGCCACGACAAAGCTGCCGACAATAACCAGTTCTGTGGGATCAGTCATGAGTGATGAATCAGTAGAATTCTGCAATGCCCCCATGAAATCGCCAATGGAAAAAATTTAATCCAAGCTGAGCATTTCATTCAGAGCGCGCGAACATCAACCCTTGCTTGCAATATTCCCTGATTCCACAAAGCTCCGCCCGCCCGCTTAAACCCGCCGCAATCCATGATTCATCCGCCATTCAAAGCTCCTTCACTGGAGACCATGGGCACACTTTTGCCAGCTTTCGAATTCATCTTCCTGCTCGCATCTGACGAATTCGGCGCCGTTTACCTATCAAACCAACGATCACTCGGCCGCGACGTCGCCATCAAAATCCTTGCGCCGCACGTCAGCGATGACCCGCTATCCAAGTCCCGATTCGAAAGCACCTGCCGCTCAATGGCGCAGCTGAATCATCCCAATCTGGTCGGCATCTACAACTCGGGCAGTATCGAAGGGATGCTCTATTTCGTCATGGAATACGTTCCGGGCAAATCCCTCGGACATTCCACCAAGGGCAAGCCCATTGATTTCAAACAAGCCCTGCTCCTTGCCGAGGGCATCTGCGCCGGTCTCGTCCACGCCCACCACCACCAGATCGTCCACGGCGATCTTAATCTACGGAACATCCTGCTGAATAATAAAGCCGAACCCAAACTCACCAATTTCGGCCTCTCCCATCATAACGACAAGTCCACAAACCCCTCCGTCATCACCTCCCGGTTCGTCGCCCCGGAAGTAATCCGCTATGCCGGCCCAACCTCGCCCCAATCCGATATTTTTTCGCTGGGAGCCATCCTTTACGAACTGATCACCGGCAAACCCCACCGCGCGGACGCGCCGCCGCCCTCGACGCTATCCGAATGCGGCCCGGAAATTGACGCCATCTGGCGCCAAGCCACCCACATCGATCCCAGCGAGCGCACACCCGATGCTATCAACCTCCAAGCGGCGCTCACCGCCGCAAGTGCCGGGCCCAAACCCAAGGCCAAGACTCCCATGGCCACCACCGCCCTTAAACCGGTCTTACGACCGCAATCGGCTTCCCCGAACAATCGAAAACTCTCTCTCACCCCCAACAGTAAGGCGCTTTCCGCCTCTCATAACACCCCTCCCACAACATTAAAGGTCGGCTTTAATTGGACGCTGGCTCGCAATCTCTTCATCATCGCCGGCCTTCTTTACGCCATTAAAATCGCCTGGAGTTGGCACCAAGAAGCCGACCAGAAGCGCAATAACACCTCGCAGCAAACCCCTATCATCGCAAAAAAAACCAAGCCCGAGATCAATCGCCCGCTCACACCAGACCCTTCGACGCGTCCGCCCATCGATCCCTCTAAAAATCCCGCACCGCCTAAACCCATCGTCTCAACCACGCCTGGTTCCCCAGCCGAATCCCTCGCCCGCCTTCGCGATGCCTTAGCCGCGGGAAAACGAGACGAAATGCCCGTCGGCAGCATTCGCAGAGGCCCAAACGATTATTTTGTCGTCCCCGAGCCCATGACTTGGCCGGACGCTACATGGTTTGCCGAGCAACACGGTGGCCACCTCGCCATCCCATCCACCACCGCACCTCTCAGTTGGCTCATCGACCAGTCAACCGCAGACGATGATGTCTGGCTCGGCGCTGCCAGAAACGGACTCAACTCTTGGGCCCTTGCTGATGGCACCGCCTGGCCACCCAAAAAACAACCCAGCGGCATCGGACATTACCTCGCTGCCGACAAACATGGATTCCTAAAGGCTGAAAATGGGAAAACTACCCATCCATTCATTATCCAATGGCATTCCGATGGCTCAAATCCCGGCGCGCTCGCCACTTTGCTCGCCTCCACCCGCAACTCGCTGACCCAACCCAATCCCAAGTTCCCCCCCGGAACCCGGACCTACGGCATTCGCCATTACCTTTTCGTATCCCGGCCCTTCAATTGGCAGAATGCCGCCGATCTCGCTAATGCCGCCGGCGGCCACCTCGCGGTCTCTTCCTCCATCGCCGAAATATCCAATATCGGAGAAATGACCAATGATCTTAATGCGAAAAATGGCATCTGGCTTGGCGCATCCCTCCAAAAAAATCAGTGGCAATGGATCACCGGCGAGCCTTGGAAGGAACCCAAATGGGCGGATGGCACCAACACCACACTCGTGGATTCAGCCCTGATCATTCACCCGGGAAACGGTTGGCATACACAAAATGTCACAGACCACGCCTCCGGATTCATCATCGAGTGGAGCAACGACCGAAAATAAGCAGGCCCACCTCGCCCTGCACTTACCACGCCCCCCACTTCATTACTGTTGATATTCATATCTCCAGTGATTATTGAACTGCGGCATCACCATCGCAAATGCCTCATTTCTGTCCATGAGTGATTCCGCTCCGAACGCTGCCTTCCTGGCGCCTGAACCCTCCGAACTCGCACCCCTTTTCCCGGGATACGAGATTGAAATACTGATTGCCTCCGGCGGCATGGGCGCGGTCTACCGCGCTATCCAGAAATCGCTCGATCGCACCGTCGCCATCAAAATTCTGCCCCGCGAATTCAGCAACGACGCCGCGTTCTGCGCCGGTTTCGAAGCCGAAGCCAAGGCCATGGCGCGCCTTAACCACCTCAATCTCGTTGGCGTTTACGACTTCGGCGAGGTGAACGGAATGCTCTACATCGTCATGGAGTATGTCGCGGGCAAATCCCTCTTCCATTCCTCCAACGGCAGAGCCATCGATCCCTCCGAAGTCATCCGTCTCGTCACCGGCATTTGTGAAGGACTCGCCCACGCCCACGAAAATGGAATCCTCCACCGCGATATCAAACCTTCTAACATTCTTCTCGATCCAAACATACAACCGAAAATTGGCGACTTCGGTCTTGCCCGGCCAATTGAAACCACAATCCAAGAAGGTGAGGAAATCTTCGGCACTCCCCATTACACCGCTCCGGAAGTCGTCGACTCTCCCAACTCGGTCGATTACCGCGCCGACATCTTCTCGGTCGGCGTGCTGCTCCACGAATTACTCACGGGACGCCTCCCCGCCGACGACCCCCGCTCCGCCTCGGCTATCAGCCATTGCGATCCCCGCTTTGACGCCGTCATCCGCCGCGCCACCCATCACAAACCGGAAGGCCGCCACAATAGCGCTTCTGAAATCGCCCAGGACCTCCACAACATTGCCAATACAGCTGGCCCCAGAGTCTTGAGAACCGCAAGACCCGCCAATCCCAGAAACCTCTCGCGCACGGCAACCACCACCCGCCATTTCACCAAACCCAAGTCCTCCGGTTCTCCATTCATCATTTTCCTCATCATCGCCATCATCGGTGGCGCCATCGCCTACCTGTTACTTTCTAACAAACATATCATCGCTCCCACTCCGCCTGCTACCAAGCCTACCCTCCCACAACCTAACCAAAACCCATCGCTACCGGACACCTTACACGCGCAGCAACAGAAGAAAGAACAACAACGGGAACGAGAACGGGAACGAGAACGGGAACGAGAACGGGAGCAGCAATGGGAACAGCAAAGACAACAACAACAACAACAACAACAACGAGAACAGGAACGAGAACAGGAACAACGGGAACAGCAAAGAGAACGGGAACAACAACAGCAGGAACAGAGCATCTCAGCCGGACCCAAATTCGATATTGCCCCATTTTTCGAACGGGGCCGCGCTATTATGTATGAGCAGGCCTTGCCTCTGATTGCCACCCGCGACCGGGATTTAAAGAAAAATCTCACCCATTTTGAACACGAGGCCAGACGACTGCTGCGCAAACCCGGATCCAATGACAGAGAGCGGGAAATGGCCAACGAAGAGCTCGACAGTTTAATCAAGGACAGTGAAGAAAATCACAACCGCATTGATGCGGAACTCCACAAACGCTTGAAAAAACGTGATCGAGTAGAGGATCTCTATGAGGAGTGCCGCGACAAGCAGACTGAGATCGACCTCGTTCTCAAACAATCTCTCACTCAGCTCTCGAGCACATACATCCTCGGCCTCCAAAAACAAATCGAACGCCTTCAAAAAGAGAAGGACCCCGACGCGATCCAGATCATCGAGGAGGAAATCAAAAAAACCCGCGAGGATGAGACGTATTTCCCGGATCTCATGCTCAATCATCCGGAGTGACGGCGAAAACTGGAAATCCGCTGGAGCAGGCCCCAAGCCGCACTGCATGGCAAATCCCCCACACTTCCACTGGCGGCCACGCATTTCTCATCTAGAATCCCCGCGTGCCATCCCACACGAACGATTCCCCAGCCATCCGCCTTCACGGCTGCCGCCAACACAACCTCCAAAACCTCGACCTTGAGATCCCACTCGGGAAACTCACCGTCGTCACCGGCCCATCCGGCTCAGGCAAATCCTCCCTCGCTTTCCACACACTCTATGCCGAGGGTCAACGCCGCTACGTCGAGACTTTCTCGCCCTACGTCCGACAGTTCTTCGACCGCATGGACAAACCGGATGTCGATTCCATCGAAGGCATCCCTCCGGCCATCGCCATCGAGCAAAAAAACCACGTCCGCACCACCCGCTCCACCGTCGGCACCCTCACGGAAATCAACGATTACCTGAAACTCCTCTTCCCCCGCCTCGCCACCGCCTACGATCCCAACACCGGCGAAACCATCCAGCCGGACTCCCCGGAATCCGCCGCCGCATGGGCCATGCAAAACCTCGCCGGCCAGCCCGTCCTCATCACGTTTCCCATTCCCATCCCCCCCGGCACCAAAACGGAGGAACTCTTCCCCTTCCTCAATCAACAAGGATACCTCCGCATCCTCATCAACGGCGAAGTCATCCGTACCGACGAAAACTGGAGCGCGGAATTCATTCCGCCCGTCATCCAAATCCTCCAAGACCGCATCACCCTCACCCCCAAAAATAAAACCCGCCTACTAGAAGCCCTCGAAGCCGCCTTCCACCTCGGCAAAGGCCACGCCACCGTAGCTGGAGCGTCTCGCTCCAGGCCGTCCGAGGAGCGTCTCGCTCCAAGTCTTTCCAAATCCTTCTCAACCACCTGGCACAATCCCGCCACCGGCTTCACCCTCCGTGCCCCCACCCCCGCTCTCTTCTCCTTCAACTCCCCACTCGGCGCCTGCCCCACTTGCCGCGGCTTCGGCCGCATCATCGGCCTCGACCTCGAAAAAGCCGTCCCCGATCCCTCACTCTCCATCGCTCAAGGCGCCATCAAACCCTTCCAAGGCGAACGCGGCGATGAATGCCAGCGCGACCTCCTCCGCTGCTGCAAGGAACGCGGAATCAATCCCAAAACCCCATGGGAAGACCTCTCCGAGGACGAACACGAATGGATCTACTACGGGGATCGTAAAACCAACGAAATCACTCCGGACGAACTCGAAGCCCTCTGGCAATCCGGCGAATGGTATGGCGTCAAAGGCTTCTTCGATTGGCTCGAAACCAAAGCCTACAAGATGCACGTCCGCGTCTTCCTCTCCCGCTACCGCTCCTACACCACCTGCTCCGCCTGCCGCAGCAAACGCCTCCAACCCGAAGCCCTCTGCTTCAAAATCAACGGCCTCACCCTCCCCGACCTCTGGTCCCTATCCATCTCCGATCTCCTCCCATGGTTCCAAAATCTCAAATCCAAAATCCAAAATCAGCAATCAGCAATCAGCAATCATGCCCCCCCCGATCCCACCCTCAACCTCGTCCTCACCGAAATCTCCTCTCGTCTTTCCTACCTCAATCAAGTCGGCCTCGGCTACCTAACACTCGACCGCCCCACCCGCACCCTCTCCGGCGGCGAGGTTGAGCGCGTCAACCTAACCACCTGCCTCGGTGCCTCCCTCACCGGCACCCTATTCGTGCTCGATGAGCCCACCGTCGGTCTCCACGCCCGCGACATCCAAAACCTCGTCGGCGTCATGCACGGCCTCCGCGACAAGGGCAACACCCTCGTCGTCGTCGAGCACGAACAAGCCGTCATGCAAGCCGCAGACCACCTCATCGACCTCGGACCGGCGGCGGGGCGACTCGGGGGTGAACTCGTATATCAAGGACCGCCGCCGGAAGTGAGCAGTGATCAGTTAGCAGTGATCAGTGAAAAGAAAAAGACCAAACGCACCAACCCACCACTGCTCACTGCTCACTCGGCACTTTGCCTTGGCTCTCCGGCCAAAAATCCATTCCCGTTCCGAAAACCCGCCGCAAACCCACCCAAAAGCTCATCCAAATCCGCGGCGCCACCCGCCATAACCTGAAGAAACTCGACGCCGATCTCCCGCTCGGCCTCTTCCTCTGCCTCACCGGCGTCTCCGGCTCCGGCAAGTCCACCTTCGCCCACGATGTCCTCTATCTCAACCTCGCCCGCAAGCTTGGCCAGGATGCCGTGGGCGACGCCGCGCCCATCAAATCCCTCAACGGCAGCCAACATCTATCAGGCGTCGAACTCGTCGATCAATCCGCTGTCGCTCGCACCCCCCGCTCCACCCCCGCCGTGTTCCTCGGTGCCTTCGATCCGATCCGCCAACTTTTCTGCGAAACAGAAGCCGCCAAATCCGCCGCCCTCAAACCCGGCTTCTTCTCCTTCAACTCCGGCGATGGCCGCTGCGACCGCTGCGCCGGCAACGGCTTCGAAAAGGTCGAAATGCAATTCCTCTCCGACCTCTACGTCACCTGCCCGGACTGCAACGGCCGCCGCTACAAATCCTCCACCCTTGAATACACCCTCGAAGCAAAATCCATCGCCGACATCCTGGATCTAACTACCGACGAAGCCATCACCTTCTTCTCAAGGAGCGTTGGCGTCTCGCCAACGGGCGCGAAGCGCCGGAAACAAATCATCCAACTCCTCACCCCCCTCGTTCAAGTCGGCCTCGGCTACCTCAAACTCGGCCAACCGCTCAACACTCTCTCCGGCGGCGAATCCCAACGCCTCAAACTCTGCCAACTCCTCGCCACAACTGGAGCGCGGGATTCATCCCGCCCGAAGCTCTTGATTCTCGATGAACCCACCACCGGTCTCCACTTCTCCGACATCGAAAACCTGCTAGAAGTCTTTCAAAAACTCGTCGATTCCGGCCACACCCTGCTCGTCATCGAGCACAACTTCGAAGTCATCAAATCCGCCGACTGGATTCTCGACCTCGGCCCGGAAGCCGGTAAACACGGCGGTCAACTCGTCGCACAAGGCCCACCCGAAGAAATCGCCAAACTCAAAACCCCCACCGCCGAGTTCCTCAAAAAATCCCTCGTAGCTGGAGCGTCTCGCTCCAGGCCGTCCAAGGAACGTCTCGCTCCGTCTCCAAATCCCCCAATCCCAAATCCTCAATCTCAAATTTCTCTAAAAGGTGCCCGCCACCACAACCTCAAAAACATCTCCATCGACATCCCACGCGACCAATTCGTCGTCATCTCAGGCCTCTCCGGCTCCGGCAAGTCCACCCTCGCCTTCGACATCCTCTTCGCCGAAGGCCAGCGCCGTTTCCTCGACTCGATGTCCGCCTACGCCCGCCAATTCGCCGAGCAGTTGGAAAAACCCGAGATCGACCAACTCCAAGGCCTGCCGCCCACCGTCGCCATCGAACAACGCGTCTCCCAAGGCGGCTCGAAATCCACCGTCGCCACCGTCACCGAGCTCTGGAATTTCATCCGCCTGCTCTACTCGAAACTCGGCACCCTCTACTGCCCGGATTGCCACGTCCCCGTCGAAAAACAATCCATCACCGCGATCGAAAACGCCATCAACCTCCACCTCAAAAAAGGCCCCGTCACCCTCTTGGCCCCCATCATCCGGGGCAAAAAAGGCTACCACACCGAGATCGCCGAGTGGGCGCTCAAACAAGGATTCACCCGACTGTTAGTCGATAAACAATTCAAAGACGCCGACGGCTTCACCCGCCTCGAACGATTCAAAGAACACGACATCGATGTGGTGATTAAAGAAGTGAGCAGTCATCAGTCATCAGTGATCAGTGGAAGAGGAAGAGGAAGAAAATCTCCGCCCAAAGGCTCTTCACTGCTCACTGCTCACTGCTCACTCGGCGCTTCCATCGCAAGAGCGTTGGAAATCGGCAAAGGCCTCCTTAAACTCCTCACCGCCGACAAAAAATTCATCCTCCTCTCCACCCATTCCAGCTGCCCGTCCTGCAATCAATCGTTCGAGGAACTCGATCCCCGCCTTTTTTCCTTCAACTCCCCGCACGGCTGGTGCCCGAACTGCCGCGGCCACGGCCGCGTCCCGAAACGCCGTGCCCAATTCCTCGATACCTCACGCTTCGACTCCGTGCTCGAAGCCGAACTCGACGCCGACCGCGCCCTCGAGCGCATGGAAGACGATGAACTCGTCCAATGCCCCGCCTGCCAAGGCACCCGCCTCAACCCCACCGCCTCCGCCGTCCGGCTCCATGCAAGTGGCTGGGGAGTCTCGCCCCAGGCCGTCAAAGGTGCGTCTCGCCCCGAGTCTTCATTCTCAATCTCCTCCCTCTCCAACCTCTCCATCACGCACGCCGCCAACCATTTCACCAAACTCACCTTCACCGAAAAACGCCAGCAACTCATCGCCCGCGATATCCTCCCGGAAATCCGCCAGCGTCTTTCGTTTCTTCAAGAAGTCGGTCTCGGTTACCTCCAGCTCGACCGCTCCGGCAACACTCTATCAGGCGGCGAATCCCAACGCATACGCCTCGCCGCCCAGCTCGGCTCGAACCTCCGCGGCGTGCTCTACGTGCTCGACGAACCCACCATCGGCCTCCACCCGCGCGACAACGCCGCCCTCCTCAAAACCCTCATCAAACTCCGCGATCACGGCAACTCCCTCATCATCGTCGAGCACGACGAAGACACCATCGCCGCAGCCGACCACCTCATCGATCTAGGTCCCGCGGCGGGCAGGTTTGGTGGTGAGATTGTATATCAGGGGCCGCCGCCCCAAGTGAGCAGTGATCAGTCAGCAGTGATCAGTGGAAGAAAAAGAAAAGGCACATCCAAAGCCTCTTCACTGATCACTGATCACTCGGCACTGATCACTTCCTCTCCCACCCTCCGCGCGCTCCTCCACCCCCTCATCCACCCCACCCGCGGATCACGCCGGGCAATCAACAAATCCCACCCACTCCTCACCCTCACCGGTTGCACCGCAAACAACCTTAAAAACATCACCGCCGCCATTCCGCTCGGCCGACTCACTGTCCTAACCGGAATCTCCGGCTCCGGAAAATCCACCCTCATGCACCAATGCGTGGCGGCGGTTTTCAACCGCCAAGCCAAATCAAAACCTCCATTCGCCAAAGTCTCCGGCGAAAAATCCATCAAGGCCTGTTACGAAGTCGACCAATCCCCGATCGGCAAAACCTCCCGCTCCTGCCCGGCGACTTATGTCAAAGTCTTCGACCACATCCGCGCCCTCTTCGCCCAACTCCCGGAAGCCCGCATGCGCGGCTTCGATGCCTCCCGGTTCTCATTCAACACCGAAGGCGGGCGCTGCCCCGAATGCAAAGGCAACGGCCGCGTGAAGTTAGAAATGGATTTTCTGCCATCCACCTGGATCCACTGCGAATCCTGCAACGGCCAACGCTACAACCCCGCCACCCTCGAAGTCACCTTCCGCGAGAAAAACATCGGCCAAGTCCTCTCCATGACCATCGATGAAGCCGCCGCCTTCTTCGAATCCCAGCCACGCATCGCCGCCCCACTCAAGCTCATGGCCGACACCGGACTCAGCTACCTCCAACTCGGTCAACCCTCGCCCACCCTCTCAGGCGGCGAGGCCCAACGCATCAAACTTGTCTCCGAACTCATCAAAGGCCGAGGCGCGAAAGCGCGCATCACCAATCTCCAATTTCAAATCTCCAATCTCTATTTAATCGAAGAACCCACCGTTGGCCTCCACCACGAAGACATCCGCCGCCTCATCGACATCCTCCACCGCCTCGTCGATGAAGGCCACACGGTCGTCGTCATCGAGCACCACATGGCCATCGCCGCCGAGGCCGACTGGATCCTCGACATCGGTCCCGAAGCCGGAGACGGCGGCGGCGAAATCGTCGCCCAAGGCCCGCCGGAAAAAATCATCGCTTCCAAGAAATCCCGCACCGCGCCGTTTTTGAAGGCGGCGCTGCGCCTCGCGTGATTCTTCAATTCAAGGATTTTCTGAGCTCCATGATGTGGAGTGGCGGGACGTTGAGCAGGCAATGTTCACTGCGGATCAGTTCGAACAGTTCGTGATCCGACATCCGCAGGGATGCCTGATAGGTGATGAAGCGGCTGTCCGGCCCCATCGCCGTGGCGATGCTCTTGAAAAGCGTTTCCCTCAGGCTTCGCTCCATGATGGTGAACGGAAGCCCGGAAACAATGTAGTTAGGGTTTGAGGCATCCAGCTTCTCAAGGATTTCAGCCAGGTGAATGGCATTGGCATGCACCACGGTCACTCGGTCATCATCAAAAAACTGCTGCTCCAAATGCGCGGCGAAACATTCATCCAGCTCAATGAGAATAATTCTGGAGCCGGACTTCATGCGCCGCAGAATCCGGCGCGTGTGGCAACCCTCGCCAGGGCCCAACTCGATCAACGTGCCGGCTTTGGAAAAATCGATGAATCCCGCAGTCCGGCGCGTAAGAAACGGCAGACTGGGGACGATGTATCCGACCCTTACGGGATTCGCCAGAACGCGCTTGAAGAAAAGGAGACTCATGATCGCTGCGGCAAGTAATAGCCGCCCGGCGATGCAGGTCGAGCACCAGATTGGTCCGGATAGAATCCCGGGCGAGAGGGGAGTCCCAGACCCCATGAACGACGGCCGTGGGTGGGGAGCCTCAGAGAAACTTCCCCGGATTCAACAGGCCGGCGGGATCGAGCGCCTGCTTGAGAGCCTGATGCACATCGAAGGAAACCTCGCCGAGCGCCTGGCGGAACCAACGTTTTTTGGCGAGTCCGATGCCATGTTCGCCCGTGATGGCTCCCTTGTTTTCGAGAACCCAAGTGAAGAGCAGATCCAACGCGCGGTCGGCGCGCTCCTTGATGACAGGGTCATGGTAATCGCCAACCATGAGATTGGTGTGAATGTTGCCATCTCCGGCGTGCCCGAAGCAGGCCACAGGGATGCCGGTGTCCGCTTGCAGTTTTTGGGCGAATTCGACGAGCTCAACGAGCTTGGAGCGCGGAACCACGATGTCCTCGTTGAGCTTGTGGAGCCCGGTCTCGCGCAGGGCATACGAAAACTCGCGACGAAGTTTCCAGATCCGTTCGCAGGAGGACTCGTCAGGAGCGCGTTCGATGAAGGTGGCACCCAGCGATTCGATGAGTTGATGGAGCTCCTCAAGCTCGGCGGCGACCGCAGCCGGGCGACCGTCAATCTCGACAATGAGGTGGGCGTTTCCGGGCGGAAACGTTTCCGCACCGAGCATCCTGCGAGCGGCACCGAGCGTGAAGGAATCGGTGATTTCCAAAGCGGATGGAAGATGCCCGGCATTGAGGATCGCCTGCACGGCGGCGGCCGCCATCGGGAACTCGGGAAAAATCGCCGCCAACATCGATCGGTGCGTGGGCTTGGGAATGAGACGCAGCGTGGCTTCGGTGACAATCCCTAACATGCCCTCCGATCCCGTGAACAACCCGACCAAGTCAAAGCCGGTCTTGTTTTTATGAAGGCGGCCTCCGGTGCGAAGCACGCGGCCATCGGCGAGCACGACTTCCAGGCCTAACACATAACTGCGCGTGACGCCGTATTTCAAACAACGCGGGCCGCCGGCATTGGTGGCGATGTTTCCACCGATCGAACATTCCTTCAATGAAGCGGGGTCCGGCGGGTATTCCCAACCGACGGCGCGCGCAGCCTCCTGCAGATCACACGTGATGACGCCGGGTTGCACGATGGCGACACCATCTTCCGGGTGCATGCCGAGAATGCGGTTCATGCGCATCACGGAAAGCGCGATGCCGCCGTGCACGGGCACGCAACCGCCGACGTAGCCGATGCCCGCGCCACGAGTGGTCACAGGGATGCTCCGCTCGCTCGCAAATTTCATCACAGCGGAAACATCCGCCGTGCATTCCGCAAACACAACGACCTCCGGCGGATGGCTGGCGGACCACTTGTCTCCGGAATGGGAAGCGAGGGTTTCCGCAGAGGCGGTGACTTTTTCCAAACCCAGCAGGGAAACAAGCGGAGCAAACCAATCAGGAGGTGTGGCATTCATGGACACCAGTGAGGGTCGGCACGCAGGCGATCTTCGTCAATCCTGCATAATCCGCGTGTCATGACTTCACATGACATCATGGCGCCGTGGACAGCAGGCTGCCCACGGAAAGCGGCAGCAGACTGCAGGCAATCCAAGATCGAGGCAGTTACATTTCAAGCATCAATCGCGCGGGCGATTCAAGGCAATCCTTGATGCGGATGAGGAAGGTAACGGCTTCCTTGCCATCGACGAGGCGGTGATCGTAGCTGAGGGCGAGATACATCATCGGGCGGATGACGACTTGGCCATTCAGCGCGACCGGGCGCTGTTGGATAGTGTGCATGCCGAGGATCCCGCTTTGTGGTGGATTCAGAATGGGCGTGCTGAGCAGCGAACCGTAGGTTCCTCCGTTAGAAATACTGAACACTCCGCCTTGCAGGTCATCGATGGTGATTTTCCCATCACGGGCCTTGGTGGCGTAATCGAGAATATCCTTTTCGAGTTGAGCGAAGGATTTTTGATCGGTATCGCGGATGACGGGCACGAAGAGGCCTTTCTCGCTGCCGATGGCGACGCCGATGTCGTAGAAATGGTTTTGAATGACGTCATTGCCCTCGATGCGGCCATTGATGGAGGGCACATCCTTGAGGGCTTGGGTGACGGCTTTGATGAAAAATGACATGAAGCCGAGTTTTACGCCGTGTTTTTTCACAAACTCATCCTGCACCGACTTGCGGAGGTCCATCACGGCGGACATGTCCACTTCATTGAAGGTGGTTAGAATGGCGGCGGTCTGCTGGGCATTGACCAGATGCGTGGCGATCTTGCGGCGCAACATCGACATCTTGCGGCGGGTGGTCCGGCCGTCGCTGATGACGGCGGGCGTTTCACGCGGCGAGGGTGCGGATAGAGCGGTGAAATCGGGCTTCGGCGATTGGACTGCGGCGGTCGCTGGCGCAGGAGTGGGCGCTGGCGCTACGGTTGGGGAAAGTGCTGGTGCTGGTGCGGGTGCGGGCGGATTCGCTGGCAGCGGACGGTGTTCGGGAACGGGAGCGGCCCCGACTTCGATTCTGGCGATGGCGGTTCCGATGGAGACTTCTTCGCCCTCGGGGACGAGAATTTTCAGGCGCCCGGTGGCAGGCGATTCCAGCTCGTTGGAAACCTTATCGGTTTCTATCAAAACGAGCACCTCGCCTTTCGCGACTGAATCGCCGTCATTCCGGCGCCATGAAGCGACATTGGCGGAAGTGATCGATTCTCCAGAGGCGGGGACGATGAGATCCACCGGACCGGCGACGGGTTGGGCAGAGGGAGCGGGTGCGGAAACGGCTGCCGAAGGGGCAGAGACCGGAACAGGAGCGGGTGCCGCGAACGACTGTGCCGCATGGCTCTGAATGCGGGCGATGAGCGTGCCAATGGCGACTTCCTCGCCTTCGTTCACAAGGATTTCAAGCGTGCCATCGGCGGAGGCCTCCAGTTCGGTGGAAACCTTGTCGGTTTCAAGCGTGACCAGCACCTCGCCGACGCGGACGGAGTCGCCATTTTTTTTGTGCCATCGGGCGACGTTTGCGGAGGTGACGGATTCTCCGGAAGCGGGGATTTTGACTTCGGTGGTCATGGGAAAATGAGAGTGAAAATAGTTGGAAGAACCGGTGACGGATCAGATCGAGAAAGCGTGTTCGAGAAGTTGTTTTTGTTCGCGATAGTGCATGACCTTCGCGCCTCCGGCAGGACTGGAGGCCGCGTCGCGACCGGCGTAGCGGACCTTGACACCGACGGCGCGATCGAGGCGCGGCCAGATGTAAGACCATGCGCCCATGTTGAGCGGTTCTTCCTGGCACCAGACAAAGTGTGAGGCGCAGGTGTATTGGCTGAGGATCGCCTCGACCATTTCACGATGGAATGGATAGAGTTGTTCGATGCGGATGATGGCGGTGTTTTCGATGCCCTTCTCCCGGCGATAATCCATGAGGTCGTAAAACACCTTGCCGGTGCAGAAAATCACCCGGCTGACATTGGCCGGATTTTCAAAGACTTTCGGATCCGGAAGCACTTCTTGGAAACAGGAGCCTTCGAGGAAATCCTCCTCAAGCGAGACCGCCTCGGGCCGGCCCAGCAAACTCTTGGGCGTCATCAGCACCAAAGGCTTGCGGAAATCCCGGTGTTTCTGGCGACGCAAGGCGTGGAAATATTGAGCCGGGGTGGTGAAATTGCCGACAATCATGTTTTTCTCGGCGCAGAGTTGCAGGAATCGTTCCAAGCGTGCGCTAGAATGCTCCGGGCCCATGCCTTCGTAGCCGTGCGGCAGCAACATGACCAAGTCCGTGGGAATCTGCCACTTGGACTCGGCGGAGGAAATGAATTGGTCGATGATGACTTGCGCGCCGTTGGCGAAGTCCCCGAATTGCGCCTCCCAGAGCGTGAGCATTTTCGGATAGGCCAGCGAATAGCCGTAATCGAATCCAAGCACGGCAAACTCGGAGAGCAGCGAGTTATGCAGGCAGAATTTCGCCTGATTGGCAGCCAGGTGCTCCAGCGGGATGTAGTGACCAGGATGCTCATAATCGTGCAGGACGACGTGGCGTTGAGAGAAGGTGCCGCGGCCGACGTCTTGGCCGGACAAGCGGACCGGGGTCCCTTCCAGCAAAAGCGAACCGAAGGCCAGGCTTTCGGCAAACGCCCAATCGATGGGGCCACCGCTGGCGAGCGCTTCGACCCGGCGTGGGATGAAGCGTTTTGCTAGCGTGGGATGCAGGCGGAAACCGTCGGGAACGCTCGTGATCACGCGGCCGATGTGCTGGAGTTCCTCGCGAGCGATGCCTGTGGCCACCGGCGCGTGCGAGTAATCCGGTTGCATGATCGCCGTCGAACCACTGAAAGCGGTGCGGTCACCGGCTTCGCTGAGGGCGAGCATTTTCTGATAGCCTGCCTCCAGCGTTTCCCAGATGCCGCGGTCGATCTCATCCACCTCGACTTGAGAGATGACGCCCTCAGCGACCAGTTTCTGTTGATAGATTTTCCCGAAAGTCGGACGCTCGGCGATTTTACGCGAGATATAAGGTTGGGTGAACGCCGCCTGATCCGCCTCGTTATGGCCTTGACGGCGGTAGCAATACATATCGATGACGATATCCCGTCCGAATTTCTGGCGGAATTCCAAGGCGAAAAGCGCGGTCCAGTAGAGTTCCATCGGCTCCTCGCCGTTCACATGGAGGATCGGAGCCTCGATCATTTTCGCGATATCGGTCGCATAATCCGAGGACCGGGCATCGGTCGGCACCGTGGTGAAACCGATCTGATTGTTGATGATGATGTGGATCGTGCCGCCGGTGCGGTAACCGGAAAGTTGCGAGAGATTGAGCACCTCGGCCACCGAGCCTTGGCCGGCGAAGGCCGCATCGCCATGAAGTAGAATTGGCAAGACTTGGCCACGATCGATTTCCCCAGTCCCGCTGAGTTCGCTGAGCACCCGCTGGCGGGCGCGCGCCTTGCCCTCGACGATCGAGTTCACGGCTTCAAGGTGGCTCGGATTGGCGGCTAGGCTGACGCGGACATTTCCATCGGGGAACTCGCGGATGCTTTCGTATCCGAGGTGGTATTTCACATCGCCATCGCCGGCCACGAGTTCCGGCTCATAGTTAGGGGTGAATTCGTAGAGCACCGTGGTGATCGATTTGCGAACGAAGTTGGCGAGCACATTCATCCGGCCGCGATGGGACATGCCCATTTCGATTTCACGGACGCTCTGCGACGGGCAGGCTTCGAGAATCGCATTCAGCAGAATCATCACGCCTTCTCCGCCTTCATTGGAAAAGCGCTTTTCACCAAGGAAACGTTTGCCGAGGAAATTCTCGAACGCCTCCGATTCAAGCACCCAACGCAGCGCACGGAGTTTCCGATCCGGGAAATTCTCGGCGCTGAATCCATGGGCCTCGATCCGCTCGCGGACCCAGTGCCGGATCGGCGTGTGATTGATGTGCATGAACTCGAAACCAATTTTGTTAGAATAGGTTTTTTCGAGCGCGTCCAACATATCGCGCAGACGCATTTTATCGCCGTGGCGGAAATAGGAATTCCAAGCCTCGCGGTCGAGATCAGCTTCGGACAGATTGAACTGGGAGAGGTTCAGGCGAGGATTGCGTTCCGGTTGATCTTCAAGCGGATTGATGTGGGCTTGGGTGTGGCCGAGCGTCCGGTAGTTGTAGATCAGGGCCACCACCCGGCCGAAAAACGCGAGATCTCCTTCCGATGCCGGAACCTCGGCAGGCGCGGCAGCAGCAGGAGCGGCGGCGGCAGTCACCCCATCCCTGGGTTTCAACTGGGCCATGCCCAACTCAAAACCCTCGAAAAAAGCCGACCACGACGCGTCCACCGAACGCGGGTCTTCACACCACATGGTGTATTGGGCCTCCATCACATCCGCATTCTGCCGTGCCGAAACCGAAGAGTTCATGAAAAATGGTTCAAATTATGAGGTCAACATGCGAATTTCCAGCTTGGCCCGTCGCGCGCGGGCATTCATTAAAGGGCGTGTCCCGCCACGTCAACCGCACAGCGGCATTTTTACCGCACTCGCCGCGAACCGGAGCCCCATGATCGAAGTCCAAAATCTTACCAAGCGATACGCCCGCCACGAAGCGGTGCGCGATATTTCGTTTTCCGTCGCGCGCGGCGAAATCGTCGGCTTTCTCGGGCCGAACGGAGCGGGCAAGACCACCACCTTGCGCATGCTCACCGGCTACCTGCCCCCCACGTCCGGCACCGCCCGCATCGCCGGATTCGATATTTTCCGCCAATCGATCGAAGCCCGTCGAAAAATCGGCTACATGCCGGAAAATGTGCCGCTCTATGGCGATATGCGGGTGCGGGAATACCTGAATTTCCGCGCCCAGCTCAAAGGACTCTCCGGCGGTGACACCCGCCGGCGCGTCGGCGACGTGCTTGAGACATGCGGCCTTCAGGCGGTGCGCCGCAAGATGATCAAAACCCTCTCCAAAGGATTCCGCCAGCGCGTAGGCCTGGCCGACGCGCTAGTCCACGATCCGGAATTGCTGATTCTCGACGAACCCACCAATGGCCTCGATCCCAATCAAATCCGGCAAATCCGCGAGTTGATCCGCCGCCTCGCCGAGTCCCACACCGTTCTGATTTCCACCCACATCCTCCACGAAGTGGAAATGACCTGCAACCGCGTGATCATCATCGATGGAGGGAAAATCAAAGCCTCCGACACCCCGGCCAACCTAACCAGCCAAATGCGCGCTGCCGGGCGGATCCAGGTGGAACTCCATGCCGACCCGGAAGTCGCCGCCGGAGCGCTCAAACGCCTTGAGTATGTGAAAAAAGTCGTCCCGGAAACCTTGGAAGACGCTTGGACCCGCTTCACCATTTGGGTGGATTCCGATACCGACGCGCGGGAGCAAATCGCCCGCCTCGCCATGCAATACGGTTGGCCGCTACGCTCGCTTTTCCGCCACGTGGCGACATTGGAAGATGTTTTCGTCGAGCTCACCCGCAAGGACTGAAATTTCATGAGTGACGAATCTCCCCGCCCGCCGCGGCGCAAGCGCTACAGCGGCAAGAATCCCCGACGCTTCGAGGACAAATACAAGGAACACGATCCGTCCCGCCATGCGGAAACGGTGGCCAAGGTAATCGCTTCCGGGAAGACGCCTGCCGGCTCGCATGTCCCGGTGCTGATGGAAGAATGCTTGGACGCGCTCAAGTTAGAGCCCGGCATGATCGGCGTGGACTGCACGCTCGGCTATGGCGGGCATGCCGCGAGGATTTTGGAATCCCTCGCCCCCGGTGGAAAATTGATTGGGCTTGATCAGGATCCCATCGAACTCCCGAAAACCGAACAACGCCTGCGCATGGCGGGCTTCGACGCAGAGGCGTTCACCGCAGTTCGATCAAATTACGCCGGCATCGCCAAGGTTCTCAGCGAGCAGGGTTTCCAAGACGTCGATTTCATTTTAGCGGATCTCGGCTGTTCCTCGATGCAGTTCGACGATCCCTCACGCGGTTTCAGTTTCAAGAATGCCGGCCCGCTCGACATGCGCATGAATCCAAACCGCGGACTCTCCGCCGCAGACTGGTTGGCGCGGATCACCCCGGAAAAACTCGCGGAAGCCCTCCATCACCATGCGGATGAACCGCGTGCCGAGTCGATCGCCACGGCCATCGCCGGAAAAACATTCCGCAGCACCTTGGAACTGGCCGCCGCCGTTCGGGTCATTGTGCGGGCGGATCCGGACGAAATCGATCTCAGCGTGCGCCGGGTTTTCCAAGCGGTGCGGATTGCCGTGAACGAGGAATTCGTCGCGCTCGACGCCTTCCTCCGCGCCCTCCCGGCGTGCCTGAAACCCGGCGGTCGTGCCGCCATTCTAACGTTCCACTCCGGCGAGGACCGCCGGGTGAAAAAAAACCTTCAAGCGGCCCTGCGTGACGGGCAGTTTTCCGCCATCAGCGAAAACGTCATCACCGCCAGCCCGGAAGAACGCCGCATGAACCCACGCAGCGCCCCGGCAAAACTCCGCTGGGCCGTGCGGGCTTGAAACGAGATGCGGTGAGGCGAGAACAAAGCGCCTCCTTCGCTTCATTGATTTTTATAGGCACAACACTTATTCAGTTCTTAACACCTCAGATCGTCAAATTCTCACTCGCAGGTCTCTCATGCTCCACAGCTGGCCCTTCGCCCCGCTACCGCTGCCTCTCATCGTCCGCGCACCGTCCTTGCGCTTCGGCCCGAAGCGCTCCCGCGCATTCGCAAACGCCTCATTCACAAACTCTTTGCTGCCGATCACCGCGCCATCTGTGAAATACCTCACCCGGCACCGAAGCATCTTCGTCATTCCAAGATCTTTGAGCACGGTCCCGTTGTCTTTGCTCTCCAACATCTCCGCCGTGTTCAGCGTGCTCTGGCCAAGCCCTTTTGCGGCCTGTGACACCTCGGCCCGC
>CAIXKE010000101.1 GCA_903919975.1 Akkermansiaceae bacterium
AACCGGAAACACCCGGAGCACCAGAGCATGAACGAATGGCTGGGTCGCGCGTTCGACTCCGAAGCATTCGACGTGGAAAAAACCAACTTCTGGCTGCGAAAACTGAAATGGCCGCGCGTAACGGAATCCCACTTGCGCAAAATCCTCATGGGTCGAGACGATTACCACGAGTGACCAGTAATACTCAAACCACCTCACACCCAGAACCATGAATTCCCCGGCATCCGTAAGTCGTAACAACCCGTGTCCATGTGGCAGCGGCAAGAAATACAAGAAGTGCTGCATGGAAAGGGATGCGGCGGTGAAGGCGAGCAAACCGTCCATCGATTGGCAGGATGCTGCGGCGAGGGCGGCAACGGTGCCCGGTGTCGACTCGGATATACACCCCTATGCCATGGTCAAAATAGTGACGAACCCGTCGCCCGATCTCTTGTCGCAACTGTCGAAACGCGCTGTCGCGGCGCTCAAGGACAAGTGGACCATCACCAAAGTGGCCGGACTGGAAACGAGCGAGATTGTGTTGCGGTTGGAAAAACTGGGGATTGACGGGCACCAAGCCGCGTTTGTCGTGTTGACTGGCGGGCGTACCTCGGCATGGAGTGTCGGCAAGACGTGGATGGAGCGGCTGTCGCCGCCGCCGGGAGATGGCGCTGTGGATTTCATCTGTCTGGCGGCGTGCGAGTTGTGGAAACGGTATTGCCCTGAGCGCCCGTCCATGGAAATGCAGGATGACTGGTTAACAGATGGCTATGACCTGTGCGAGGCGCGCAAGAACGTTGAAGCGGTCGAGATCTGGTTGCGGGTTTGGGAACACGTCCGCCCCAGGATCGAGCCGCACATGACCACCTTCAGCGCCGCTGACGCGATGTTTCAGATTTCACAGTTCTTCGGAAACTGGATTCAGGATTTCACCATGGAAATTCATAATGCGGCGATCCATGACAAAAAGTATGCCGAGATAGGCATCCGGGTGATCCATGAGGTGCTGGACCAGTTCGTGGATGAGAGTTTGAGCACAGTACTCAACTTCCGCTGTGAACTCGGAAGAATTCTGTTCCAGGCAGACCGTAGCGAGGAAGGTGAGGCGGTCCTCCAAGCCGTCATCCGTGAGTACCCCGACCGATCTTGCGGATATGCCGAATTGTCGTCGGCGCTGGGGTGCTCCGCGTACGGAATGCCGGACTATCCCCGTGCGATTGCCATACTCGAGCAAGCGCTGGCGTACCCGGTTGTTGACGCCGACGACTGGGATCTCGACGTTCGATTGGGTGACTTGCGTGAAAACATGCGGGCGCCGTCACCAGAATAGAATCCTGGCCGTTTGGAAATTTCGTGTCGCGGATCCGCCGTGTTCGTGGTAGATCCATCCAGTCATCGACGGGGGTCTGGGAACCGATGCGGGCAATCTGGCCCGTGACATCTTCAAATTGCCGGGAATCCAAGAGACCCCAGGGCAGTCGCGCCGCCGCTGACCATTCGTCAAGTTGTCAGAAAAACAGATCCGCCTGACAACCTATCGTGCGGCGCCCGAGGCATGCTTGTCGGTCTGGTGGAGGCACATGCAAGGCGACCTCTTCCTGTCGAAGTCCACCCACGAGCAGCGGCAGGCCCTCAAGCGCGACCTTGAACCGGTCGTGAACATTTACAACCAACTCTAACATACCCCGCCATGACCCAGCAACCAGCCGAATGCCAGGCCGCCATCGACGCGGTGAAAGAACTCCTCAACACCCATTTCAAGGAAGCCGAGGACAGCGCCGATGAAGACGGCAAGTTCAGTCTCGGATTCCGCGTCACCTTCGACCGCTCGCACTCGCCCATCAAACTCAAGGTGACGTGCCGCGTGTCCAAGATCACCACCGACGAACCGAGCGGAGCGAGATGGCCAGCCATAATCTCGGCCAACGTAAAGCGCATGCACCCCTACCGGGCATTCTTGGCTTAAATGACGCGTAACCCTTATTCCCCTAGGTGGATCGCGTTTTTTCGATTTCATTTGTAGCCATCATTTTGAAAAAATGAATTAAAATAAATCTTTACTGGCAAGCG
>CAIXKE010000102.1 GCA_903919975.1 Akkermansiaceae bacterium
GAAAGTGCAGAGCCTGCTGGCAAATACGCCCATGAGCTTCTCCGTCGCCTCCGGCAATGCGGACGGTGCCACTATCGAGATTCGCAAGGGGGCTGTGGATGGCGAACTGCTCGGCACGTGCAGCGTCCCCAACACTGGCGGCGTGGATGTATTTAAAACCGTCAAGTGCAAGCTGAAGAACTCGCCCGGCCAGAACGACCTCTGCCTGGTGTTCAAGGGAAGCGGCTCCGGAGAGTTGCTGCGCCTTGATGGGTTTCATTTCAAGGAAAGCGACGAAGCGGCATCGGATGATTGGAAGATCAAGGCCTACGGTGCGGGTCAATACGAGGGGACCTGGGAGAAGATCCAAGCGGAGTGGCACGCTGCCGCAGGCGAGGGTGCCAGCAAACATGAAATCCCGGCGGGAGGCGTTGACGTACGTTTTGAGAAGGATGGCTCCTGGATCGCTTTCCCGAAGGTCAATAGCATGCTGACGGATACGTTCATGAGTTTCTCCGTCGCCTCCGCGAACCGGACTGGGGCAATCATTGAGATTCACAAGGGTGCGGCGGACGGGGAACTGCTGGGCACCTGCAGGGTTCCCAACACCGGCGGCTGGGAAGCTTTCAAAACCGTGAAATGCAGGCTGAAAAACAGGCCTGGCCCAAATGATCTTTGCCTGGTGGTCAAAGGTATCGGCGAGGGAGAACTGCTCCGCCTGGACTGGGTGAGCTTCAAGTAAAGCTCGAAATCTCGACGTCGCCAATCACCATGGTCTCATTTCATTGATGCCCTTTCATGACCAAGTTCTCAGAGCCAAGTGGCGTTCAGTCTGTTGAGGATTGAGACATGGTGGGTGCTTCAAATGTCACGCTAAAACAAAAATACAAAAGTATCTGAGAAAGAGCATTGTGGCAATCTGTCTGGCCGCTGCAGGCGGCTTCGCTACGGCACGGGCTGCGCCGCCTAAAACCTTACCCAATGTCGTCGTGGTATTGGCCGACGACCTTGGCTACGGCGATGTCCAGTGTTTCAATCCCGAGCGAGGAAAAATTTCGGCTTCACAGATCGACCGCCTCGCCTCCCAAGGGATGCGCTTTACCGATCACTGCTGCCTTCGCTTGAATGATCGTTATGAGAGTTTTGTGAATTTCGCTTGCAGCAGTTCGTAGCCGATCTTGCGGGTGTAGTCGGGTTCTTTCTCGATGAGTTCCACCGTTTCAAGAACCTCGATTTTTGAAACCTTCTCCGCCAGCGACCGGATCAGCCCGCGCATAATGGCCCGGGCATGGTGCGCGCCGAGGCAGAGATGTGGCCCGAAGCCGAAGGCCACATGCGGGTTCGGCCTGCGGTCGAGTTTCACATCATTCGGATCTTCAAATACCTCGGGATCGCGATTGGCGGACGACCAGCACAGCGAAACCCGACCCTGAGGCTGCACCTCGAAACCATGCACGTCCGTCTTCACCGGACAGACCCGGCCGATGTGGGTGAGAGGAATGAACAACCGGAAGAACTCCTCGGATGCCAGGTTGATCCGGTCTGGGTCCTGACGGATCCACTCCAGCGCCTGCGGATTCTCCGCGAAATAAGCGAGGATGCGGGTGGCGGTGTGGATGATGGTGTCCCGCCCGCCGGCAAACGCGATGTTCGCATAGCCGAGTTTTTCCTCCATCGTGAGAGGCCGACCCTGGAACTCCGCCTGGTTCAGCGCGGAGAAGAAATCATCGCCCGGGTTCTCCGCCGCAGCCTCGAACATCTGCTGGCAGTATTTTTCCATAAAGGGCCCCTTGGATTTCCCATCACCATCCTTGAAGACATGAATCCCCCAGCTCACCCACAACTCAGCTTCCTTTTCCGGAACATTAAGCAGATAGGTCAAGGCGTAGGACTGGAGCGGAATCGCGAAGTCCTTCACCGCGTCGATCGAATCCGCCGCCAGCGTCTTCTCGATCAACGAGTCGATCAAGCCGTGGATTTTCGCCAGGACATCCGGTTGTTTCGGGCGCAGGAAAAACGGCTCCACGATCCTGCGGTATTCCGCATGGACCGGCGGATCCACTTCCAGCGGATACTGCCGCACCGTTCTAACATCTTCCTCCGGCGGAAACGGGATCCGCCGCGGCGCGTCGGAGCTGAAAGTCGTGGTGTCCTTTGCCGCCGCACGGATATCCTTTAGGCGCAGGATCATCGGGACTTTCTCACCTTGAAACGTGCCGATATGGATCGGGCACTTCGCGCGGGCTTTCTGGAACGGATCGTCGTGGTTGCTCATGGAGGAAGTTGATGGAAACGTCCAGCTTACCGGAAGTCACGGCGCGGATCCAGTCTTCTGCGGTCGAAAACGAACACTTCATTGTCCAAATCCGCACACCGTTGATCAAGCGGTGCTCATCAACCCTCATGCCGCTGGCGGAACTCGCGCGGACTCGTCCCCGCGATATCCCGGAATCGGCGATTGAAGTTTGAGAGACTTTCAAAGCCGCTGGCAAACGCGACCTCGGCGATCGTCCGATCGGTTTCAATCAGCATCCGGCAAGCGTGACCGATGCGCACCTCGTTGACAAACTCCGAAACCGTCCGGCCCGTCATGCGCCTGAAATATCGGCTGAAGGCGGACGAACTCATACCGGCATTGCGCGCCATTGCCTCATGATCGATTCTCCCCGCGAAATTCCGGAAAACATACTGATGTGCCGAGTTGACGCGCTCGCCCGCGAATTGGTCAAGCTGTGGCGCGAATCCAGCGCTCGACAACAGCTTGGAACTCCCGCCACTAGCCAGAATCTGGAACAACTCAAGGAGGCGGATCAAGCGTGGCAATCCGGTCAGGTTTTTCATTTCCATCAACCCGGGAATCGCCGCGTCCGAGGTGCGCGGATCAAACTTGATTCCGCGGCGGGCACGCGCCAGAAGCTTGCGCACTGCCTGGAGCTCCGGGCATCTCATGAAACCCGTGCCGAAAGATTCCTCGGTAAAATGGACGACCACCGAGTGCGCGTAGTCCGCCCGGATCCTAGCTGGCGCGTCATTCCGCCAAACGTGGGGCAGGTTGGCCCCGATAAGCACCAGGTCGCCCGGTCCGAACGTGGCGATGCTGTCCCCGACATAGCGTCTTCCGGTGCCGCGTTCGATGAAAGTCAGTTCGATCTCCGGATGGAAATGCCACGGACTGGAGAACGCAGGAAGCCTGAATTCGCGGACATTGAAAGACCACTCGTCGCATTTGGGAACCAATTCGAACTTTGCTGTCGGAGATCGCTGCATCGGACTGTCGGAAAGCTAGCGAATCCTGAGGTGGGAGCAAGCAGAGTCGCACCCTGAGCCGGTTAAACAGTCCGCCCTGGGTGTCAATACGGTGCTGGTATTCGACATTGTGAGGGTAGCAAAACTCCCATCTTAACAGCAATCTCATCGCTGCCCGTATCGATCCGGGCCGAAAACCCAGGCCTCCATGCAACTCCATCTCATCGATTATTCCATTTTTGCAGCGTTTGTCGTGGCAGTCGTGGCCATCGGCATCCTCGGTAGCCGGCATGAAAAGGACAGCGAATCGTATTTCCTCGCAGGACGCGGACTCCTATGGTGGCTGATCGGGTTTTCCCTCATCGCCGCGAACATTTCCACCGAGCAGTTTGTCGGGATGTCCGGCAGCGCCGCCGACCGGCTCGGGATGGCCATCGCAAGCTATGAGTGGCTGGCGGCGATCACGCTGGTGGTGGTCGCGTTTTTCTTCCTGCCGTATTTCCTGCGCACCGGCATCTACACCATTCCCGAGTTCCTGGAACGCAGGTTCAACCGCCTCACCCGCTCCATCATGGCGGTTTGCATGGTATTGATCTACATCCTGCTGGTGGCTGCCGTGACTTACTCCGGCGCGCTGACCATCGAGACAGCCTTCCACGGAAAAATCATCTTCGGCGTATTGCCCATGAACGTGACCACCGGCGCCTGGTTCATCGGCATCATGGCAGCCGCCTACGTCGCCACCGGTGGCCTTAAAGCTTGCGCCTGGGCGGACCTCATCCAGGGAAGTGCCCTGATCGTCGGCGGTGGCGTCATCATGTATTTCGCTCTTCACCAGCTCGGCGACACCCCGCTGGCCAACCTCGCGTCCAACGTCCCCATTCCGGACACTCTGACAGATGCGGATGGCGGCATCACCAAGTTCACCGCTCTCAACTCGCACAAGTTCCATATGGTCCTGCCGCGCACGGACCCCTTCCTGCCATGGACCACCCTGGTGCTCGGCCTGTGGATCCCTAACTTCTACTACTGGGGGCTCAACCAGTATATCATGCAGCGCACCCTCGGCTCGCAATCCCTCGCCCAGGGCCAGAAGGGCATTGTGTTCGCTGCACTGATGAAACTCATCATCCCCTTTATCATTGTGATGCCCGGAATGATCGCCTTCAACCTCTTCAGTGACAACATGCGCACTGCCGCCCAGCCGGAAAACGAACGCGTGATGAAGATCTATCAGGAGGCTAAAGTCACGCCAGCCGCCGCCAGAACCGTCTTCATCCCGGATGAGGCCTGGCAGAAGGCCAATCCGGCGTTCGCCTCCGAAATGACCGCCATCAACGAGGCCGTCAGCTCGCGTGGCAAGTTAGACGGTTTCAAACCCACCGAGGAACGACTCGTCGGCTACAAGTTTGACACCGCCTTCGGTTTCCTCATCAGCAAGGTGCTGCCTGAAGGATCCGGCTGGCAGGGCTTCGTCCTCGCCGCGTTGTTGGGCGCGGTCGTCAGCACCCTCGCATCCATGCTCAACGCCGCATCCACCATCGTGACCATGGATGTCTACCGCCTCCACATTGCTCCGGAGGCCTCCCAGGCACGACTCGTCGGCATCGGCCGCATTCTGGTGGGAGTCTTCACGGTGCTCGGCTGCTCGCTCGCCCCCAAACTTGGAGATCCCCGCATCGGCAACAGCATTTTCGCCATCATTCAGGAAGGGCAGGCCTATATTTACTCCGGCATCCTGGCCGTCTTCATCGTGGGCATGCTCGTCCGCCGCGCCCCCCCGATCACCGGCACGGTGGGTCTATTGTTAGGCCCGGTATCCTTCTGGACCATCAAAGAACTGGCCCCAGGAATTTCATTTGTCGACCGCGCCTCGCTGGCCTTCGGAATCGTGCTCGCCGTGATGCTGGTGATCACCGCACTCAAGCCCTTGCCACAACCGGCGCAGCTTGCGACCACCTCTACCATCGACATGACTCCATCCAAAGGAGCTCAAATACTCGGCGGCGTCGTAGTTCTCCTGACCCTGACGCTCTACATCGTCTTCTGGTGAGCCACCCGCCGCCAACCGCCAATTCAACCAACACTGACACATGATGAAAAAGCACGAAGTGATCCGAATGGTCCTGGATGGGAAAAAACCACCTTATGTTCCCTGGTCGTTCAAGTTCACACTGGAACCCAAGCAGGATCTGCAGAAACACTACCAGGTGGACGACTTGGACGAGGTTCTTGGAAACCATATCCTCCAACTCGGAAGCGACATCGGATTCTTCGATCCTGTGGGAGGCGACTTTTACAAGGACGGGTTCGGAGTCGTCTGGGACCGGAGCATCGACAAGGACATCGGGGATGTCGCAGGCTGCGTCCTTTCGGAACCCACTTTGGAAGGTTACCGGTTTCCTGATCCGTTGGACCCGCGCTTCTTCGCGAACATCGAGAGCGAAATCGAGAAGAAGCCGGACATGTTCCGGGTCTTCCAGATCGGTTTCTCCATGTATGAACGCGCCTGGTCCTTGCGGGGTATTGAGAACCTGCTCATGGACTTCATCGAGGACCCGGACTTCGTGCACCAGTTGATGGATGCCATTTGCGACTACAATCTGGCGCAGGTCGAGAAGGCGCTCACCTATGACATCGACGCCGTGTATTTCGGCGACGACTGGGGTCAGCAGGTGGGTCTCATCATGGGCTATGACCGTTGGAAGGAGTTCATCTTCCCCAGACTGAAACGCATGTATGGCCCGGTGCGTGAGGCTGGCAAGTATGTCATGATCCATAGCTGCGGCGATGTCGACGAATTGTTCGACGACTTGATATCCATCGGCTTGAACTGCTTCAACCCGTTCCAACCCGAGGTGATGGATGTCTATGAAATCCTCCCCAGATATCGCGGACGCCTTGCCTTCCACGGCGGGCTTTCGATCCAGAAGACGCTTCCCTTCGGCACTCGCGAGGAAGTGATCACGGAATCGAAGCGGTTGTTGGAACTCGGAAAAGAGGGCAGCTACATTTTCTCACCCTCGCACTCGGTGGAGAGCGACACATCATTGGAAAACATGCTCGCCTTCATTGAAACCGCTCAGGCTCAGTTAAAATAGTGTCGCATCCCTCTGGAGAATGCGACTAAAACTTGGGAACTCTTGTAACAACGAAGCGATAGAAGTCTCGCATTCACGGCGATTCCTGTCCACATGGCCAAATGGCCATTTCCATCCGTTACGATTTCGTGGTAACAATTTTTCGTGTTGAAAATCCTGCTAGCCCTTCTGGCTCTGATTCTAGCGGCCTATGCTGAGGAACCTCTCCTGCGGACGCTCGCGGCGGTCAGGGCAATCTCGCACGAGGAAGCGGCGAAGAGCTTGCTGGTGGAAATCGAGGGCACGGTCATTTTCGCAGATTCAAAGGACCCGGGGATCATCGTTCATGATGAGACGGCGTGTCAGCGGGTTTGGGGCGAATCCGCCATTTCCAGACGGCCTGAAATCAGGCTCCAGATTCCGTGCTACGGGCAGGACGAACTCGAGTTCCATTTCCCGGACGTGGCCGTGGTGAAAGCCGCGGTTTTAGGACATGGAGACCTTCCTGAACCGCGTCATGCTACTGGGAGAGACTTGTTTTCACCTTTGCTGGTTTCCCCGTGGATCGAAATCGAAGCCGTCGTGATCGGAACCGAGGAAGGCTGGCTCGCCTTCACTCTAGTGTTGGACATCGACGGCAGACACCCCATTTACCGGCCTCCGGTCCGGCCCAATGGCTCTTTCAGGGGCCATCATCCCAAAAGCAATTTCTTTGGCGCCAGCCAAAGCCCTGAGAGACGGGGATGGCGCTCGTAAACCAAAACAACTAACCGAAAGGAGAACGTCAAACTAACGAGCGACTGAAAGACTCTATTGAAACCCGGCGGAACCGAGCGGAGCGAGATAGACAGGAGCGAAGCGACGTGCCCCGAAGGGGTGCGACCGGAGGGGAGCATCAAACCAACCCGCCCGGAAAGGGC
>CAIXKE010000103.1 GCA_903919975.1 Akkermansiaceae bacterium
TGTCCGGCGAGTCGCTTCGCGGAAGACGGGTGACAGAATGTCCCCCGTCCGGCAGCCGACAAAATATCGGCGCTCCTTGCCGGAGCGCGTGCATTTTGCGCGCTGTTGGATGACGGACATGCTGTCCGGCGAGTCGCTGCGCGGAAGACGGGTGACAGAATGTCCCCCGTCCGGCAGCCGACAGAATATCGGCGCTCCTTTCACCCGCATCAAGAATCGGCCTGGTGAAAAGAAGTTCCTTGTTTCCCAGAGCAGGATTTCCGAACCTCTCCCTGCCCTATGTCCGAGATTCCGAACGATCCCCAACAAGCACCCACCAAGGTCGCCAGCGAACAACTTTACGATGCCGCTCAGATCGATAAACTCGAAGGTCTTGAGGCCGTTCGCAAGCGTCCCGGGATGTACATCGGAGACCCCGACGAACGCGGCCTCCACCATTGCGTCTTCGAAGTTCTCGATAACTCAATCGACGAACACCTCGCCGGCTATTGCTCGCGCATTAAAATCGCCATCCACGTCGATGGCTCGGTTTCCATCGCCGACAACGGACGCGGCATCCCCGTGGACATGCACCCGAAATTCGGCATGCCCGCCGTCGAGCTCGTTCTAACCAATCTCCACGCCGGCGGCAAATTCGGCCAAGGCGCCTACAAATACTCCGGCGGCCTCCACGGCGTCGGCGCGAAATGCGTCAACGCCCTCGCCGATTGGTTCCGCGCCGACATCATGCGCAATGGTAAAGTCCACCGCATCGGTTTCCAACGCGGTAAAACCACCGAGCCACTCCACGTCGTCGGTGAAGTCGACCCCAAGAAAACCGGCACCACCATCACCTTCTTCCCGGACGCCACCATCTTCGTCGATACCATCGAATTCAAATTCGACCGCCTCGCCACCCGCCTCCGCGAACTCGCCTTCCTCAATCCCGGCCTCACCATCGACCTCGAAGACGAACGCCCGGAATCCGCTAAAAAAACCTCGTTCTTCTACGCCAAAGGCATCGAGGAATTCGTCGTCCAACTCGGCGAAAACAAAACCGTCATCCACGACGAACCCGTCATCCTCCACGGCAAACGCCAAATCGAACTCGATTACGACGGCAAACAAACCACCGACGATGTCTTCGCCGACGTGGTTTTCCAATACAACGATTCCTACAACGACCAGATCCTCTGCTTCGCCAACTCAATCCCTAACGGCGACGGCGGCACCCACCTCACCGGTTTCCGCTCGGCCCTCACCCGCGGCATCAACCAATACGCCAAGGTCAACAAGATCCTGAAAGACAAAGACCCCGCCCTCACCGGCGACGACGTCCGCGAAGGCCTCGTCTGCGTGATCTCGGTCAAAATGCCAAACCCGCGCTTCTCGTCCCAAACCAAGGACAAACTCGTCAACACCGAGATCGAAGGCGTCATCTCCTCGATCGTTTACGAAGGCATCATGCAATACTTCGATGAAAACCCAGCGCTCGCCCGCAAGGTCATCGAAAAATCCGTCAACGCCGCCCGCGCCCGCGATGCCGCCCGCAAAGCCCGCGAGACCGTCCGCAAATCCGCCCTCTCCGGCGGTGGCCTACCCGGCAAACTCGCCGATTGCTCCGAGCGAGATCCCGCAAAATCCGAGCTCTATATTGTCGAAGGTGACTCCGCCGGTGGTTCCGCCAAACAAGGCCGCGACCGCCGCACCCAAGCCATCCTCCCGCTCCGCGGAAAACTCATCAACGTCGAAAAAGCCCGCCTCCACCGCGCGCTCCAAAACAAGGAAATCCAATCCATGATCACCGCCATCGGCGCGGGCATCGGCGATGGCGAACAAGAAGGCTCATTCAACATCGATAAAGTCCGCTACCACAAAATCGTCATCATGACCGATGCCGACGTGGACGGCTCGCACATCCGAACCCTGCTTCTAACGTTTTTCTGCCGCCACATGCCGCTGCTCGTGAAACGCGGATTCCTCTATATCGCCCAACCGCCACTCTACCTCGTCACCCGCAAAAAACGCTCGGAATACGTCCAGGACAATGACGAACTCAACAACATCCTGATCGAACTCGGTGCCGGCGAAGTCATCCTCCGCACCCACGATCAATCCCGCTCGTTTGACGCCGTCGAACTCAAAGGCATCCTCGAAGCCCTCTCGTCACTCTCGCGCTACACCCGCTCGATCGAAGGCAACGGCGGCGATTTCCGCGCTTACCTCGCCGCCCGCCCCGCCGATGGTCACCTGCCGGAATTCATGGTCCGCATCCGCGAGGGCAACGAAGAAAACATCCTCTACTTCACCGACGAAAACGCCCTCCGTGATTACGCTAACGAAAACCGCGACCTCCGACTCTTCGATGAAACTCTAACCGACGAAGAGCTCGCCGCCAGCACCGGCCCATCGCGCCGCGCCGTGCTTCACGAACTCCACGAGTCCCACGCCATCGCCAAGCTCTTCACCCGCCTCACCGAGCTCGGCATCAACGTCAGCACCTTCCACTCGGACGACACCCCGCTCTTCGACCTCCTCGAGGGCGAAGGCGACAAACAACACGCCGTCCCACTCTTCACGATCCCGGAAATCCTTTCCCGCGTCCTCGAAATCTCCAGCAAAGGCGTCCAAATCAAACGCTTCAAGGGCCTCGGCGAAATGAACGCCAAGCAACTCTTCGAAACCACCATGGACCCCGGCACCCGCCAGTTCCTGCGCGTCCGCCTAGACGAAGACAACGCCGTCGAAGCCGATAAAATGTTCGACGTCCTCATGGGCGATATCGTCGAACCCCGCAAACGCTTCATCGAAGACAACGCCCTCAACGTGAGAAACCTCGACGTCTAACGGCGCGCCGACAGAGCTCTGACCGGATTGACGTCATTGACAATCAGGTCAATAACGTCAATAACGTCCATCCCCTCACACTGGCCGCGTTCCCTTACACGCCGGAAACTCCGCACACCCCCAGAACTCGCCTTTAGCGGACTTGCGCCGGCGCATGGCCCTATTGCACAGCGGGCAGTCCGGTGAGGGCGGGAGGTTTTTCTCGCGTGCCTCAATACGCTTGGTCATCAGGCGTTCGCTGAAACCTCCGGTCTCCTCAAAGGCTTTGCCTTGAGCTTCGATCTGACTCTTAAGCATGTTCAGCGCGCGGCTGATGATGATGAGCATGGCGTTGGCAACCACCACCGCGTCGTCGGCATCGAGCCAGCGAGCGTATTTCTTGCGCTGCTCCAGCGCATGTTTCGCCGACTCGTGGACGAGGTCGTCGCTGAAAGGAGGCGTGTCCAGCGAGATGGCGTTCACGGCCTTGGCCTCGTGGGAGTGCACCGACCACGGTAGTTGGTCGCGGTCGATGATGAGGATTTCGTAATCGCCGCGCAGTTCGCCGAGGCTGGCGCGCGCGACATCCGTAAGTTTCATCTCGGTGTCCTTGGAAGTGGCGGAGCGCTCCGAGCCCTCAATAATATTCTGCCGCCCGCTGCGGGCGGCTTGGGTCATCTGGTCGTATTGTCGGCCCTTCGGGTCGTAGAATTTCTCGCCCGCCTGCCGGTGATCAAAGGTGAGAAACCGGCGGCAAAAGCGCAGGGTCTCGAACTGCACGATCGTAGCCAGTGTAAAGGAATGCAGCTTGCGGAAACCGCCGTGTTTATCAAACAGCTCTGACATGGCAGGAGTGTGGCTTGGATAAAGGAAAAGAGATGATGGACCAAATTGACGAAGTTGACCGAATTGACGCTCATTAATGGTCAACTCTGTCAATCAGGTCAATCCCGTCATCATCGATTCATGATCCTCAGCAAAGCTCCGGAATCCACCTTCCAAACTCAACACTTCCGCCCGGCACGTTTCGAGCTACGATCCGGACATGTTCAATCGCCGCCGATTCCTCACGCTCGCCGCATGTGTTCTCACCAGCGCCGGATGCAGTGAAAAATCCAGCACTACGAGAAATGGCGCGGTGCTGCGGGTGGGCATGGATTTGAGCTACCCGCCGTTTGAAATGCAGGACAAGGCCGGAAATCCCGATGGCGTCGGCGTCCGACTCGCCGAAGCCCTCGCCGCCCATCTCGGCCGTCCGCTCAAGATCGTGCCAATGGAATTCTCAGGCCTCATCCCCGCACTCAAAACCGGCAACATCGATCTCATCCTTTCCTCGATGACCGCCACCGACGAACGCCGCCAGTCGATCTATTTCTCCAATCCCTACGCCTTCACCGGCCTCGCGCTGCTAGTGCGCAAGGACTCCGACATCCAATCGATCGAGGACCTGAAAAAACCGGGTCGCTCGATCACCGCCAAAGCGGCGACCACCGGCGAGAGTTGGGCGATCAAAAATCTACCCGAAGCAAAGCGCGTGGTCTTCGAGGACCAGACGGCCTGCGTGCTGGAAGTCGCCCAAGGCAGGGCGGATGCTTTCATTTACGACCAACTCAGCATCTATCAATACTCGCAGGAAAACAAGGAGACCACCCGCGGCTTGCTCAAGCCTTTCGTCGAGGAGTCGTGGGCCCTCGGCATCGCCAAGGGCAACGACGCGCTGCTAAGCCAAGTGAACACGTTCCTCGATGAGTTCCGCAAGCAGGACGGTTTCGAAAAACTCGGCGATCGCTATTTGCAGAAGGAGAAAAAAATCCTCGAAGCCGCCGGTGTCCCATTCATTCTCCGCTAGATGACGCGCCGCCCGTTAATCGCCAATATTCTCGTCGCCCTTGCGCTAGTGGTGGGGTTTGGCTGGTTGTGCACCACCGTGTTCGCGGTGCTGGGCACGCAGACGGATTGGTCGAAGGCGTGGGAATACCGGGAAACGCTGTGGCGCGGATGGTGGATGACCTTGCGAATTTCCGTCGCAGCGTTGTTAGGAAGTATTTTCTTCGGGCTGTTGTTCATGCTCGGCCAGCGCTCGCCGTTGGTGGTCGTGCGCTGGACGTGCCGGGCGTTCCTGGAATTCGTGCGCGACACGCCGCTGTTGGTGCATTTGTTATTCGGTTACTTTGTGATCTTCGCGCCGCTCATCTCGCGGCCGCTGGGCGAGCGCGGATTTGATGACAAGTTGATCATCGGAATCCTGCTGCTCTCCGTTTTCGAAGGCGCCTATCTCGGCGAAATCTTGCGCGGTGGAGTGGATAGCATCCCGCGGACACAGTGGGAATCTGCTAGAGCGGTCGGCTTCAGCCGGTTCCAAGTTTACCGCTACGTGATATTCCCACAGGCACTGCGCCGTGTGCTGCCGGCGATGGCCGGATTGTTTGTCTCGCTGATCAAGGATTCGTCGCTTCTCAACGTGATCGGCGTGGCCGAGTATTTTTATAACACCAAGAATTTCATCTCCCGTTCCTACGCCGGGCTCGAAGGCTACGTGCCGCTGGCGCTCGGTTACCTCATCCTCACCCTGCCGGTCGCGTGGCTGTCGCACTGGTTGGAAAAACGCTTCCGTCATGAAACTTGATGTCACCGGATTGACGAAATGTTACGGCACCACCCGCGCGGCGGACGGGCTCTCTCTCTCCGTGGAATCGTCGCGCGTGCTCGTGCTCATCGGCCCGTCCGGCGGCGGGAAAAGCACCCTGCTGCGGATGCTCGGCGGCTTGGAAATCCCCGATGCAGGCACCATCGCCATCAACGGCCAGCGCCTTCTATCCGACGCGGCCGCGCTCCAGGCCTATCGCCGGAAAAACGGTTTTCTTTTCCAACAATTCAACCTCTTCCCCCACCTCACCGCCCGGCGGAACATCTCGCTGCCCTTGGAAAAAGTCCACGGCCACACACCCGCCGAAGCCCACACCATGGCGGAGCAAGCGCTCGACCGTTTCAGCCTGCTCGACCATGCGGACAAACTCCCCGCACAACTATCAGGCGGCCAACAACAACGCGTCGGCATCGCCCGCGCCGTCGCCCGCCAACCAGAAGTTTTGTTCCTCGATGAGCCGACGTCCGCGCTCGATCCCGAGATGACTGCGGAAGTGTTAGAGCTCATCCAAGAACTCGCTGATGCCGGCCAAGACATCATTCTCAGCACGCACGAAATGGGCTTTGCCCGCGCCGTGGCGGATCAAGTCGCCTTCGTCGCCATGGGAAAAATCGCAGAATTCTCCCCGCCCGCAGAATTGTTCGGCACTCCCAAGTCCGCGATCTGCCAACGCTTCCTCTCACGAGTCATGCGCTATTGAGATCGATGAAAATATCCCGGAGTTTCTCGCGCTCCTCCACCGTGGCTGCGGCGTCGTTCCATACGCCTTCCAAGGAGCGGTCATGAATGGTTTTCGCCTTGCCACACTTATTCGCAAACACAACCGGGGTCGGAAAGGCAGATGTTGACTTACCAAGGGGTGTGAACCATCTTTCACCACGATGATCGCTTTGGACGAATTGGATTTAAAACAACGCCTCGCCCGCCTCCCGGAACGTGACCGTAGGGCGATGTCTGCATACCTGCTCAAGCTCAAACACGAATCAAAAAGCGGCCGCAGACACATCTCGAAGTTGATGAGCGAAATGGACGCCGGAAAGAAGACTTCTTTGTCCCAATTCGCCGACAGCCTCGGACATGACTAATTTCCCGCGCTTTTTGGCCAGCTTGGATTCACCGCCGCACCCGCAGCCCTTATTCCCACGTCGGCCCATGGGAATCGTTGGTATCGGCAGGGTGCTTTGAGGCCTCATTCGCCGGTTTTTGCCAGTTCTAAGGGCTTGCCGGAAGGCAATCGCTTGGGAATAATCCGGCTCCTTCAGGTTTATCCTACCAAGCCCATCAGGCCAGCCCATGTCCCAAGACTCCATCAAACCGATCAACGTCGCCGAGGAACTCTCCAACTCGTTCCTGGAATACTCGATGTCCGTGATCATCTCACGCGCATTGCCCGACGTCCGCGATGGCCTCAAACCATCCCAACGCCGCGTCCTCTACGCCATGCGCCAACTCGGCGTCACCCCCGGCAAGTCCCACGTGAAGTGCGCTAAAATCGTCGGCGAAACCATGGGTAACTTCCACCCCCACGGTGACTCCTCGATCTACAGCACCCTCGTCAACATGGGCCAGCCGTGGTCGATGCGTGAAATGCTCGTCGATGGCCAAGGAAACTTCGGCTCGGTAGAAGGCGACGCCGCCGCATCGATGCGATACACCGAGGCCCGCCTCCATCACCTCGGCATGGCCATGATGGATGACCTCGACAAAAATACCGTCGATTTCCAACCCAACTACGACGGCTCCCAACAAGAACCCACCGTCCTTCCCTCCGCCTTCCCTAACTTTCTCGTCAACGGCGGCACCGGCATCGCCGTCGGCATGGCCACCAACCTTGCCCCGCACAATCTCGGCGAAGTCATCGATGGCATTTGCGCCCAAATCGATAATCCCGCGATCACCCTCCCGGAATTGATGCATTTCATCAAAGGCCCGGATTTCCCCGTCGCCTGCGAAATCCGCGGCATCCGCGGCATCGAAAACTACTTCGCCACCGGCCGCGGCTCGATGCGCCTGCGCGGTAAAGTGGAAATCGAAGAACACGAAAACGGCCGATCCTTCATCGTCATCCGCGAGGTTCCCTACGGCGTCAACCGCGCCACCCTCCAAGAACGCATCGCCGAACTCGTCAACGAGAAATCCCTCACCGGCATCTCCGGCATGCGCGACCTCTCGGATGAGGAAACCCGCATCGAGATCGAACTGAAACGTGATGCCCGCCCGCAGGTCGTCGTCGCCCAGCTCTTCAAACTCACCTCGCTGGAAACCTCGTTCAGCGTCAACATGCTCGCCATCCATGAGAAACGCCCCAAGCAGTTCTCTCTCAAGGAGGCCATCGACGCCTACATCGAGCATCGCCGCGAGGTCATCATCCGCCGCACCCGCTACCTGTTAGGAAAAGCCGAGGAACGCGCCGAACTTCTCGAAGCCTTCCTGCTCGCGCTCGGCCACCTCGATGATTTCATCAAAATCATCCGCGAATCGAAAAACCGCGATGAAGCCCGCGAGCGCCTCGCCGCCTACCATTTCCCCCTCGCCACCGCCGAATCACTCGGCATCCTCATCCGCTCGCAAGCCGCCATCCAGGGCGACCGCTACGTGTTCTCCGAGCGCCAGGTCAACGCCATCCTCGAACTCCGCCTCTATCAACTCACCGGCATGGAGCGCGACAAGGTGAAGGGCGAATACGACGGCGTCCTCATCGACATCAAAGACCTGATGGACATCCTCGCCCGCGAGATCCGCGTGCTCACCATCATCAAAGACGAGCTCAAACTCATCCGCGACAAACACGCCACCCCACGCAAGTGCCCGATCCTCGCCGAAGCCGGCGAAGTCGCCATGGAAGACCTCATCGCCAACGATGCGATGATCGTCACCCTATCCCATCGCGGTTATGTCAAACGCACACCCGCCACCGAATACCGCCTGCAAGGCCGCGGCGGCAAGGGCCTCAAAGGCATGGAAACCCGCGCCACCGGCAAGGGTGAAGCCGATGATTTCATCGAGCACCTGTTTTCCGTCCAAGCGCACGATTACCTGATGTTCTTCACCAACACCGGCCGCGTCTATGTCGAGCGCGTGTTCGAACTCCCCGAAGGATCGCGCACCGCCATGGGCCGTAGCATCAAGAACGTGCTAAACCTCCAGCCGGAGGAAAAAATCGCCGCCCTGCTCCGCCTCGAACGCGTCACCGACGACAACGGCAACGACATCACCTTCCGCGAGGATGCCGGCTTCGTCTTCTTCGCCACCCGCACCGGCAAGGTGAAGAAAACCCCACTCAACGATTTCCGCAACTACCGCCAAGCCGGTATCATCGCCATCAACCTCGAGGAAAACAACGAACTCATCGGCGTTCGCCGCACCAGCGGATCGGATGATATCATCCTCGTCACCCACAACGGGCTCAGCCTCCGCTTCGATGAAAATGATGCCCGCTCGTTAGGCCGTAATTCCATAGGCGTCATGGGCATCCGCCCGCGCGAGGACGACTACGTCATCGGCCTCGCCCTCGTCACCGATGATTGCACCCTGCTCGTCGCCTCGGAAAACGGCCTCGGAAAACGCACGCCTTTCGGCGATTACCGCAAACAATCACGCGGCGGCAAAGGCATCATCACCATGAAGGTCACCGACAAAACCGGCCCGGTGGTCGGCGCGGTCACCGTCACCGATGCAGACGAACTCATGCTCATGACCTCCACCGGTCAAAGCATCCGCATCCGCGTCAGTGAAATCCGTGAAACCGGACGCAACGCCCAAGGCGTGAAACTCCTCACCCTCAAGGCCAGCGAAAAACTCCAAGACGTATCACTCGTCATCCCCGATGGCGAAGACTCAGAAGGAGCTCTAACTTCCGCCGATGATTCCGAATCCCCGGACGGAGCGCTGGCTTCAGCCGGCGAGTTAGAAACTCTAGACATCGAATCCCCAGAAGACACCGACACGGTCTAAAGCTTCGTAGTTTGTCGGAGCGCGTGCATATTGCGCGCTGATGGATGACGGACATACTGTCCGGCGATTCGCTGCGCTAAAGACGGGTGACAGTATGTCCCCCTTCCGTCAGCCGACAGTATGTCGGCGCTCCATAAGATTCTGCGCTCCATCACTTCCTAACACAAAATCTCAACGGCAGGAATCCCGTCTTTCGAATGGCTGAGCCTGTATTGTGAAACAACACCCCATCATGGCTGTGGTTGCTGAATGGCCGATGGGTATGTCCAAAATAGCAGTGGCCGATTTCATTCCTCCAGTCGAAAAGAATATAGTCAAGGTGATGGGACAGACGCAAAACCGTATCGTGCTGAGGAAACCACCAGTCGTGCACTTTATCCGACACCCCGAAGGCATCCGCAAGATCGTACAGAACCTTTCCGACGCGGCCGCTCTGACGATGCCGACTCCACGACTCACGAAAACTCCGTGGTTCGTTCCCATCCATGCGACGGTTGGCACAATCTCCATGCAAAAACAGATTGTGATTCAACTTAAGAAAAAAGCCATGACAGGTAAAAAAGGCTGATTTTCCGCGAACTTACACAGCTCTTGCGCAAAACCAGTGATACAGTCGTGATTTACTAACAGGTAATGGATGGTTTGCCCTGAATGCTGCGCGATGTGCTTCTCAAGCCAATCCATTGCCGCCACGATAGTGACTTCCGTGTTCCATTTGCTCCACCGAACTTCGAAAATGTCACCGTTGAGAACAAGTGTCTCCGCTGCTGCCAACTCATTCTGAATCCCCAGCAATCAACTCCTCCGCCCTGGAACGAGGGGAGGACATGTGAAGATCGGAAATGACAAGACCTCGTTGCATACAACCCAAGCAATCTAACCTAAATGTCGCGAGCTAAGCTTCTTTCAACCAAGCATCCATCCCGCCTGCGACGTTGATCGCATTCTGGAAGCCATGTTTTTCCATCAGCTGGATCGCGCGCACGGAGCGGCCGCCGGCTTTGCAATGCACATAGATCGTTTGGTCCTTCGGCAGGGACTCCAATTGGCTTTCCAGCTCGGCCAGCGGAATCAACCGCGAACCGTCAATGTGCGCGACTTCATATTCGTCCGGCTGGCGGACATCAATCAGCAGGCCATCAAGGCCAGCGGCGATTTTTTCACGGAGTTCGGCGGTGGTGATGCTTTCCATATTGAATGGGGTGAGATTGCAATTCGAAGACGCGGTGGTTTCGGCGTTGGCGACGTGGTGGATTTCAGGATGGTCCCCACACAGGCGGCATTGCGGGTCGCGCTGCAGGGTGAGCGTCCGAAAGGCGCTTTGCAACGCATCATAGATGGTGAGCTTGCCCAAAGGCACCGTGCCAATACCTAACAACAACTTGAGCGCCTCCATCGCCTGAATCGATCCGATGATGCCCGGCAGCACACCCAACACCCCGGCTTCGGCACAGGACGGCACGCTTCCCGGGGCAGGCATTTGCGGCAACAGGCAACGATAACACGGCCCGCTCAGGTGTGGTGCAAACACCGACGCCTGCCCTTCGAAGCGGTGGATCGCGCCATAGACCAAGGGTTTCTTCTGAAAAAACGCGGTGTCGTTAGTGAGAAACCGCGTGGGAAAATTGTCCGATCCATCGACGATGATGTCATAGCCCGCCGCGATCTCCATCGCATTCTCCGCCGTAAAGCGCACCGGGTGCAGCTCCACCGCGACATGCGGATTCACCTCACGCAATCGCGCGGCTGCGCTCTCAAGCTTCGGTTTCCCAATCCATGACTCACCATGAAGGATCTGACGCTGGAGATTCGACGCATCCACCACATCATCATCCACAAGGCCAAGGCGGCCCACACCCGCCGCCGCCAGATACAGGGCGGCCGGTGAACCCAGTGCCCCGCTGCCAATCAACAACACCGAGGATTCCTTGAGCCGCAACTGGCCGTCCTTGCCGACCTGCGGAATCAGCAAGTGACGCGAGTAGCGCTGAAGCTCGGCTTGAGAAAGCGTGGCGGACATGACCCCCACAGCATGTGCCGATTTCCAGACGTGTCCAATGTGGAAATGTGAGAAAAAATTTCCACTGTTGGTTTCAACGCCTGCCGTTCTAGCCTGTCGCCATGTCCGAAGTAAAATCCACATTTCGACTCCACCCCGGCGACTCCACGCCCGCTTTTTCGTTACCCGATGCAGATGGCCACCTGATTTCATCTCATGATGCCGTCGGACCACGCGGGTTGCTGGTTGTGTTCGCCTGCAATCATTGCCCCTACGTGATCCACCTCGCCGATGCGCTGGGAAACCTCGCCCGCGAATTTGCACCGCTAGGCATTCATACCGTGGCGATCAATTCCAACGACACCGTGCGATATTCACAGGATGCGCCGGATTTGATGAAATCCTTCGCGGCAAATTATGGCTGGGATTTCCCTTACTTGATCGATGAGTCACAAGATATCGCCAAGTCATTTGGAGCCGCCTGCACCCCGGATTTTTTTCTGATCGATGCACAAAACCGCTTGTTCTACGCAGGCCAATTCGACGCTACACGCCCACACAGCGGCCGTGCTGCGGATGGCGGTGATCTCCGCGAAGCCGCCCGCCGCATGCTCGCAGGAGAACCGCCCCCGACCCGACCATACCCCAGCAGCGGCTGCAATATTAAGTGGAAACTAGGCAACGAGCCAGAATGGTGGGGCTAGGATATTCCTCGCAAACCGGTCTCGCAGCCTGAGAAATCGGGCACTAAGGTTCTCACATGTCAGGCGCATTATCGCTCGTTTTTGAAACCTCCACTCCGCACGCCTCGCTGGTGCTTGCCGGCCCGGCCGGGATTTTGGCACAGCGAAAATTTTCCAGCGATCGAAACCACAATGCAATGTTGTTCGAACCTTTGTCCGAGTTGATGCAGGGCGAAAATCGGGAGCAAATCGGCTTGGTTTTGGTCGGCAGCGGGCCGGGAAGTTATAGCGGCACACGCGTCGGAATCGCCGCCGCCCAAGGCGTGGCCATCGCGCTCGGCTGTCCGGCCGTCGCCGTGCCATCCATTCTCGCGGTTCCCTCAGCGGATGGTGGCGCGCCATGTCTTGCCATCGGTGACGCGCGCCGCGGGAGTTTTTGGTGGGCGCGGATGGAATATTCCAACCTTGTGAGTGAACCCGCACTCTGCGATGCTAACGAACTTGCAGAGCTCGTCTCGGCTGCCGTCGCGAATCGCCACACGGTGTTTTCCTTCGAAGCCGCAGATCGTTTCCCACTGCCTGAAATCCTCGCCGCCGCAGTAATCCAGGAATTTCCCGATGCCGGACGCTTGTGGAAAACCTGGCTCGCTGTTGGCCCGGAAACCCGCGCTGTATGGAGCGCCCAAATCCCACAGCCTCTCTATCTGAAACCTCCCCACATCACGCCGTCCAAACGCGCCCCTTTGCTCCGCCCTTAATCCAATGTCTTCAAGGAGCGGCGGAACGTGTCCGCCGATGCCCATGAAAAGCCAATGAGGTGAGCGAAGCGCGGCCCACTGTCATGTCATGGTCGAGGCGATCATACATCGTCCCTCCTTGACCCGTCACCCAAGACGCTGCCAAACCGTCACCAGCGAGGTGGTCCACTGGAATTTACGTGCGGTCTCACGAATCAAAAATGGCTCTTCCGCTCGACGGATGAGCTCAAAATCCGGCGTCAGCATTTCAACTAACCATTCAAGGGTTCCAGCGGTCGGCCAGTTTTCCGCAGGCGTGAATTCCTCCAACCACGTGCAGGGAGTCGCCAATACCAACTCGCCGCCGGGTTTCACCAACCAAGGCAACCGGCCTAACAGCCGCTTCGGCTCAGGCAATCTACAGAGAAGATTGGCGGCATGCACACGATCGAATACTCCGAGATCAGACGGTAGATTCATCGCGTCGCCTTGTATAAAACGCAGATTTTCTCCATCCACGCCTGCCGGCCGCCGAGCGCTTAGACCCGTCCGCATGCTGGCTTCCTCGCTGCGCTCATAGGTCAAGCTTCCGCCAACCCTCAATGCCTCGGCGGCGCGGACGAAGGCATGGGAAAAATCCACGCCCGTCACATGCGCGCAGTTGCGGGACATTTCAAAAGCGGATCGGCCAACGGCACAGCCAAGATCCAAACCCGTAGCCGCCCCGCCCGGCGTAAAATGCGCCACCGTGCGTACCGGAAACTCAAGAGCCTCACGCATGCCTGCCGGCCATGTCCGATACTGCGGCAAAATTTCATCTGCCGTGCCGAAGTGAAATAACAAATACTCCGCGAGGAGCTTGTCGGACTCATAAATGGAATTCATCGCCGTAAAATCATCCCTGAGTTTTTTTGCCCAACTCATCGGCGCGATGGTACCCTGCTTGGGCCTCACGCAGTGAAATTTTTTTGTTGCCGTTTGTGTCGTAAAAACCAATCACATCACGGGCGGAAGTTTTGATGCCCCTCTCTTTGAGTCCTGCGGCGAGCTCTTTCTCGTCAAGCTCACCATCACCATCATAATCCCAGCGATCGAATTTCTCCAGCAACCCGATCATTTTCCGCTCTACCGGAGTTTTGGGAACAACCGGACCAAGGCCGGAATGGCAGGCACCGCTAAGTAGAACAATTGCTGATAAGAAGAGACGGAGCTTCATGAGAAATTGACGTTGGCTGAGCTTCAGGAATCAGGCAAGCTTTGATCCGCCTCATGCACATCCGCTTGATCGTCGCCGGAAAACCCGCGCTCGCCTATGCCAGGCTGGGCACCGAAGAATATTTGAAACGGCTTTCACGCTTTGGCGGATATGAACTCATCACCGTTAAGGCCGGAACACGCGACGAAGTTTCCAGCCGCTTGTTAGAGCGCTCGCAGGGATGTTACCGCATCGTCTTGGACGAACGCGGTGAGCAGCTCGGCACCCACGCGTTTGCCAAAATACTGGATTCCCTCACCATGCGCGGCGATGTGAAAACCGCCGCATTCCTGATCGGCGCGGCGGATGGCCACAATGAAACTCTTCGCTCCGAGGCCGATCTCCTGCTAACGCTTTCACCCTTCACCCTCCAACACGAACTCGCCCTGCTGGTTCTATTGGAACAACTTTACCGTGTGGCCGCCATGAAAAGCGGCTCACCATACCACCGGGATTGACGCCCTGCGGGTCTGCTATCTGCGGTATTGGTTCTGCGGCATCATGCCGAACTGCCCCTGGCCTTGACCTGAAACCGGTGTATTCCAAGGAATCCGACTGGTCTCGGATACCGGGCCAACGGGTTTCTTTTCGGGCTCTTTGGCACACGACGAGAAAACAAATCCTGTAAGGAGTGTGGCGATCAAGAGGGTAATGTTGAGTTTCATTTTGTTAGGATGTAACAAGCTCCGAAGCATGCAAACTAGCGGAACTGATAAATGATTTTTGAGATGATCAATTTGTCACAGGCGTCGCGAGCATCACCCGGTCACCGCGTTGCAGGCGCACACCAGCGGCCAGACTCTTGAAATCGATCTCCGCAACCGTTTGAGTCGGCCCAATGGCGGATGGAACAATCCGCCCGATCAGTCGGCCGTCACGCTGGACGATCAAACTCGTTTGCGGCGTGAATCCCGAATTTGAGCCTGCTCCGATCACCAGGAATCCCCAATCCTGATTCACGGCAGTGATCACCGACTCCATGGAGTTGCGGGTAATACGGGCGCTGCGTTCCATATCGCGCTTATTGAGGCGGTCGAGGTCCGCGCGCGTGTTAGCCAGCTGCTTTTGCTTGTCCTCCATGATTACTTGCAACTCGTCGAGTTTAACGACCCGAGCTTTTTTATCCTCTTCGATTTGCTCGATTTTTTCGTGCAGGTTGTCGAGGTTCACATCTCCACCAAGACCTTTGAGGATACTGTTGATCTCTTCGAGAGTTTTTTCGAGTTCCGCAAATTCCTGCTTCTGCCCATCCCGAGTGTTGTTCACTTCCGCAAGATCGCGTTCCAGGATTTTGGCGGTGGACTTGAGCGCTTCAATGCTTTGCGTCAATACTTCACTCGACTCTTTGGAGGCGACAAGCACCGCCTTCTCATCCTTGAGCTCCTTTTCCTTCACATATGCATTTGCCAAAACCGCGTCGCGTTCTTTGATCGTCTTTAGACGGACCACTTGCAGCTCCTCAAATTTTCTCGCATGTTCGAGGGAAAAATAACAAGCACCACCTGCAACGAGGAGGGCAACGATGTAGAGAATGGCTTTCATGGAGTTTATTGAAATCTGATGAAATGTTTCCAGTTGCTCAGTTCCGCTCGGCATTCTGTGCCGGGATGACGCGGTCGCCGATCATCAAAGTCACGTCTTTACTGATCGAATCCGGGATGATGCTAGCGGAAGCGGAGTTCCTTTCCACTGCGGTCACCAGCAGCTTGGCAATGGTCGTGCCATCACGCTCCACATCAAGTGTCGAACTGGGAACGACACCGCCGGTATTGCCAGTGCCGAGGGTTACAAATCCCCATGTTGGATAGATCGCGCGGATTTGGGTCTTTAGTGTCGGCAGCGATTGGCTATTGCTGATCGTCTCGATTTTTTTCTTCATCCCGTTGACTTGCGATTCCGTCTCGGTGTTCGTCACGGTGAGTTCCTCATTCGTCTTTTCCGTGTTTGAGATTAACACGGCCAGTTCCTCAAGCTCGGCCTTCAAGGCGCGCATTTTCGGGGCAAGTTCCTTGAGGTCTCCCACCTTCGCGGTTTTCTCGCGGATTTCGTCGAGCTTTTCCTTGTTGGAAGCAGTTTCGGCGGTTTTCCGATCAAACTCGGACTTCGTCTCCGCATTGACCTTCTGCTGCACACTTTCCACTTCGGTCTTCTTGACGACTTCCCCATCGACCTCGGTGCGTTCGGCGATGGTCGCGGCCAAGGCTTCTTGCGCGGTCTTCAGACGGTCTTGGTTAACCACAAGTTCTGCCTGTCGCTTATTCCGATTATCGATTTCAAGTTGATAGGCAGCCTGGTTTTTGTAGGCGACGAATCCCGCGATGAGCAGAACGAACGTGGTGAGTATTCCTAAAACGTTGGCCATGGGTTAAAAAGTGAATTTTTGAAAAAAACCGAGACTTTGAAAAAATGCGTCGCGACAGAATAAGGATTCTTGATCCGCCTCCGCAATCCCAAATTTTATGGACTTTGCAGCACCGCATTGCGCCAAATTAAATGACACCGGCGGACCAGCGAGAAAGAAGCTGAAGTAGGTTGTTGCGCCAGAAAGAATGACACCCGGATGAGAACACTTACGGGGATCATGAGTCAGAAGAGCAAAATTGAATATTTGGAAA
>CAIXKE010000104.1 GCA_903919975.1 Akkermansiaceae bacterium
CCCCGATCTCCAATGCTGTATTGCAACCATCGGGGCAGCATCGCCAACGCCAAACCCCAAGGCGAAATCATCTATCTGGTGACAACGGCCCAGAAGATCGCCGCTTCAGGACGACCCTTCGTATTCTATGACCGCCATGCGGTGGTCGGCTACGCCCAAGCCTACAATCGCCTGGAAGACCTGAAGGAGATCGACTGGCGGGTGTTTTTTGAGCCGCCGCTGGACGGGGATTACGCGCGATATTGGCAGGACCGCACGGACTTGCAACATCCCCACTGGATGAGCCGTAAAGAGGTTCGGCAGGCGGAATTCCTTGTGCATCAATCACTTCCTTTGTCTTGTATCCGGCTGATCGGCACCTATAATCAGGCAACCAAGGCAGCCGTGGAGGATCTCCTCAAACTCCATGGCAGCACTTGCACTGTTGAAACCCGTAGCGATTGGTATTTTTTGAAATGAACTCGACCATTATCTCAGGAGACCTGCTCAAGGCGGAGGCGGACGCCATCGTCAATACGGTCAATTGTGTCGGCGTCATGGGCAAGGGCATCGCGCTTCAATTCAAGCAGAAGTGGCCGGACAACTACAAAGCCTACAAGAAGGCTTGCGACGCGAAGCTCGTCCAGCCGGGCAGCATGTTCGTTTACGACCTGGGCCGTCTGGCGGGGCGTCCCTATTTCATCATCAATTTCCCGACAAAAGACCACTGGCGCGGCAAATCGGAGCTTTCGTTCATCAAGGACGGGTTGAAAGACTTGGTCCGGGTTGTCCGAGAGCTGGGTATCCGCTCCATCGCCATCCCGCCTTTGGGATGTGGCAATGGCGGCCTCGATTGGGAGCAAGTCCACCCGTTGATCGAACAAGCGTTTCTCCCGTTTGCGGATTCCGTGAAGGTGCTGACCTACGCGCCGGCAGGGGCTCCCCGTGCGACTGAAATGGAAATCCGCACGGATAAACCGCGGATGACGCCCGGACGCGCGATTTTGATCAAGTTGATCGCTCTCTATCGGGAATTGGAGTACTCGCTCAGCAAGATTGAGGTGCAGAAACTATGCTACCTCGCTCAGTGCGCGGGTGAACCGCTGAAGCTCGATTTTGAAAAAAACCAGTATGGTCCCTACGCGCCGAAGCTGCGGCATGTGCTGACTCACATAGACGGGCACTACGTCCAGGGGGTTGGCGACCATGACAAAGCGGAGACGGAACTGACGCTTTTGCCAGGTGCGGTGGATGATGCGGACCGGTTTTTACTGGACCACCCGGATTCGCTGCATCGGATGGAGCACGTCGGTCAACTGATTGAAGGTTTTGAGACACCCTACGGCATGGAATTGCTGGCAACGGTTCATTGGGTGGCAACACGAGAGTGCGTAGGGCAGGGTCTGGAATGCGTCATGCGCGGCATCCACAATTGGGAACCATCGCAACCGGAATGGAATCAACGCAAAAAAGAGTTGATGACCCCACCCCAAGTCCGTTTTGCGCTGGATCGATTGGCTTCCGGTGGCTGGCTCGGATCCGGGAATGCTAGCTCGGGACGGTGACGGGTAAATCGTTAGAGCAGGGAGCCTGATCACATATCAAACATTCAGCATGTCCGAATACCTGCATGTCGAAAAACCCTTCCTTGACCAGCTTGCGGCGCTAGGGTGGACGATTGTGGATCAGGGGAGCGGGATGATTCCGACTGACCCAGCGGCGAGCCTGCGGCACAGTTTCCGCGAGTGGCTGTTGCCCGAAGTTTTCCGCGATGCGGTGCGGGCGATCAATCCATGGCTCACCGAGCGGCAACTTGAAGACTTGCGGAGCCAGATCCTGCGGCAACCTAACCGAACCTTGCTGGAATCTAACGAATCAATCCAGAAGCTACTCTTTAAGGCCCAGGTGGATCTCAACGAAAGCACCGGCGAGGCGGATCCGGTGGTCAAGTTGATTGACTTCGAGCACCCGGAGAAAAACGTGTTTCATGCGATCAACCAGTTTCGGGTCGACACGCCCGGCAGCGTGAAGAGTTTCATCATTCCAGACATCGTGCTGTTTGTGAACGGGATTCCGCTAGTGGTCGTGGAGGCAAAGATCGGCGACGCCAACACTGCAAATCCGATGCACGCGGCGTTCGAGCAATTGCTCCGCTATCGGAATGGACGTGAGGAGACACGGAGCGCTGGCCTCAGAGAGGGGGAACCGCGCTTGTTTCACTCGAACTTGTTAGTGATTTCGACCTGTGGTGAGAAAGCGGCTTACGGTTCCATCACCTCCGGCTATGAGCATTTCTATCCGTGGAAAGACATTTGGCCGGAAAAGTTCAGGGACTACACGCCGCCACTCGGCATTGAGCGCGAGCAAGAGCGCTTGATTCAGGGGTTGCTGCCGCCGGAGACCTTGCTGGACGTTTTCCGTTCTTGTTCGGTCTTCATGGACACGGAATCCGGCAAGCGGGTGAAAGTGATCTGCCGCTATCAGCAATACCGCGCTGCGAAGAAGATGATAGGTCGGCTCAGGGCCGGCAAAACCGCCGACGAACGTTCCGGTGTGGTTTGGCACACACAAGGGTCGGGCAAATCCCTAACAATGGTGTTCGTGGCCCGCATGCTGAGGGTGTCGCCAGACCTTTCGGACATTAAGATCGTCATGGTCAACGACCGGGTGGACTTGGAAGAACAACTCACCGCCACGGCGAAATTGATTGGCGGCAAG
>CAIXKE010000105.1 GCA_903919975.1 Akkermansiaceae bacterium
GGAACGATCGAAGCCGGGGGCACAGCACGGACTTTGACTGTCGGTGGCGACAACGTCTCCAGCATGACGACCGACGGCAGCAACTCGTTTACCACCTTCACCGGCATCTTCTCCGGCGCGGCCGCCCACAACCTTACCAAGACCGGCAACGGCACCTTCACCCTAGCCAACACCGTCACCAGCACCTGGACGGGCACTACGACCATCAGCGCAGGCGCGCTTGTTGTGAACGGCAATATTGCCAGCAGTAGTCTAACCACCGTCGCTTCCGGCGCCTCGATCGGAGGCTCTGGAACAGTTGGTGCATTGACCGTATCTTCCGGTGGCTTCATCAATCCCGGCAACAGCCCAGGCATCCTTAACACAGGAGACTACACCCAAGTGGGCACTTACACCGCTGAGATCACAGGAATCGTCGCAGGCACTGAGCATGACCAAATCAACGTCACAGGCACAGTGAATATCACCGGCGGCAGTCTCTCGACCTTGTTCTCAGCTGGCACGTATGCGGCGAATAATCTCATCTTCATCCTGCTAAATGACAGCACAGATGCCATCACGGGAGAATTCGCTGGTCTCGTGAATGGTGCGACAGTCACAACCTACGGCGGCTTCGATTGGACCATCAGTTACTTCGCAGATTCCACAGGTGCTAGCTTTACAGGCGGCAACGACATCGCGCTGATGGCAGTAGCTCCTATCCCGGAGCCAAACGTCGCGGCCCTTCTCGGCGGATTCGGAGCATTGCTCATTCTCCGCCGTCGCAGGTAAATCGCAACGCACGGCAACCCCGTCTCGTCAGAGTTAAGCGTCGAGCCCCAGCTCGGCCTGTCCCTTGATCAGCCACTGAAACGGCATCCTGCCCCCGAGATTTTGCATTATCCCAACACCCGCTCCAACGGTCGCAGACGGTAGCTAGTGCGAACGCACATACATGAAATCAACCAGTGAAAGTCTGAGTCATCCCGAGACCAGCCTCTGGGTTGCCCCGAGTGGCAATGACGACACCGGCGACATCACGGGAGCGCCCAACTACATCACTATGACCGTGATACCCGAGCCGAACGTCGCCGCGCTGCTCGGAGGCCTTGGCACGCTCTTCTTGCTGCGCAGGAGGCGCTGAGGAGCCAGGGTTTCGGTGAGAGAGATAAAGCATCGGCCGCTTCGCACTGGATTCTTACTGATTGACCTAAACACCGGGCCGCAGGCCACCGAACCACAGATTTTATGGAGTTAATGGGTTTTCTTCCGGAATAAAAGGGGCCGCCGGCTGGAGGGTCGGCGGCCCCGCAGGTCCCAAGCCCTACAAAATCCCGGACAAAGCCCGCAATCATCCAAATTTATTCCCATTGGGGAGGGCGCGCCGGTCTTGGGGAATTTGCTTAAGATCCTTTGCCAAAAAAAGTTCCTTTATCAAGAGATGGCATTGATGCGTCGCAATGTCTTGCGGTCACTTCCATAATCCTTGGCAACTTCAAGCTATAGTTACTTGCGAGTATAAGGGTATGGGACCTGGTGGGAGAACTGGCGATTCGCAAGTGTTGAATAAGTGCATATTTCTCGCTTGTTTGTCCATTGTTTTTAAGAGGGAGAGACGAATATGATTTTCATCAGTTTTCAAGGCAACGTCAGACCCTCCCTCACCGAGACGGATTTCACCAATGACCTCACCGCGAAAAGCAAATTCCTTTGAGAAATTCACACAACGAAAAGAGAAAGAGTAAAAAATGACGACAAGAACAATCATGAGGATCTGTTGCAGTGCGATGGGCGCTTTGCTGGCAACGGTGACACAAGCGGGGGCTGGCGAGGAGAATCCGGTATGGAAGTCCAGCAAGTTTGGGATATTCATCCACCATGCCTGGGGCGGTAATGCGCGCAAACTCACGTTGCATCCGGATCTGAGCGTGCCTAAGTCCATTGATGAGGTGGCTGACACATTCGACATCAAGCGGTTCGTAAAGGATTTGCAGACATTCAATCCCGAATACATCATCTTTACCTGCTGGCATGCGGAAATGAACCCGATCTTCCCGTCGGCGGCCATGGACAAGTGGCGTGGCAAGGGTCATTGCGCGCAGCGCGATGTGCTTGCCGAGCTGATCAATGAGCTCAAGCCGACAGGGATCAAGCTGTTTTTATACATCCATCCCTCAGATGGGCATGACATGAGCAAGGAGAATCAGGAGCTGCTGGGGTGGAACGAATCCACGCTCACTCCGCCCGCCCGCTGGGCGCCGGGCACGTTCGTGAAGTGGAACAATTTCATCAACGAGGTGTTCGACGAGATGGGCGCCAAATACGGCAAGGACGTGTTGGGCTACTGGGTCGATGGCAGCTGGAACAAGGTCGATCGGGAGCGGCTGAAAAAGACGATCCTAAAACACAATCCCAATGCGGAATTCTTTTCGGGCTTGGACATGGGCGGGTGGTGCTACAAACTCAACCAATTGTGTCCGCCCGACCCGAAAAACGGCATTCCGGCGGCGACACCGCAAAATTCGGACACATGGCCCTGTTTTGAAGCGAACAACAACCTGCTGCAAGGAGGCTCTTGGTGGACCACGGGCGGCTGGGCCAGAATTTCTCCCGAAAAGATGCTGAGATATACCGTGTTGCAGGCGGGGGGCAATACCGACGGCGGAGGGGTTGCCTGGGCGGCGGACACGTTTACGAATGGAACATGGGAGCCGATGGTCAGGGAGTATTTTGTCATGTTAGGGCAGTTGATCAAACCGATCGAGGAATCCATCAAGAATACAAGACCCAGCACGTCCTACATCACACGGCAAGGCAGTCGGATTGCCACCTTGCCGCAGGGCATAGTTGCGACGATGTCCGTCGATGGCGCTTACGAGTATATCCATGTCTTGCGTGCGCCCACTGGCACGGAAGAGACAACCCGACAAAAGTATCAACAGGTTCTGCAACTGCCGCCGCCGGCCGATTTCAAGAAGTTCACCAAGGCCGTCATGCTGAGAAGCGGACGCGAGGCAACGCTCACGCAGGATGCCAAGGGGGTGCGGATTAATGTGGGACGCGATGCCTGGGACCCGATCGATACGGTGATCAAGCTGAGCGTGCAGCAGGGATTCGGATTGCAGTCGCGAGGGAAGACGCTCGCGATGTCCGGGCCGGAAACGGCGGGTGGGTCGCTAAAAAACGCCGTGGACGGCAACCTGAACACGGGCTGGAGCTCGGAGCCAGCCAAGGCGGGCGAGACCCCTTGGTTGCAGATTGATCTGGGCGACGCGGTGACGATCGAGAGGCTGCATCTTATCCCGTTTGTGAAGGGAGACACGGTTGGCTACAACTTCCCGATGGATTTCGAGGTCTCCGTTTCGTCGGATGGTAACGGGTTCACCCCCGTCCTGAGCGTGAAGGATTACACGGTGAAATCCATGCGCAGCAGCAAGACCGATCAAGTCTGGGATCCCGATTTGAACGATTATAGAAAGGCGAAGGCCGGGGAAGAGACGGGCGACCTGTCGCTGTCCGGTTCCGGGAAGAAGAGTCCGGCGGACTATCCGCAGCATTTCTTCCTGCCAGAGGGGACGAAGGGCCGTTATGTGAAGATCACCGGCACCAAGCTCAAGGACGAGAACCGAATGCAGTTCATGGAGGTCGAGGTTTACGGGAAAAAATGACACCTTCGGTCCCGTATCGTCACTCGCGGTGAATTCGATACCTCACAGCACTCGCCGTTTCCATCAACCCCAGTAACCTTGCCTCTCCCTCTTTTTTTGATGAATATTTCCAGTCACCTCCTTTCGTTCATCATCGGCACCAGCCTCGCTGGCGCTGAGACGACCCTCTGGGTTACCCCGAGCGGCAATGATGTCACCGGTAGCGGCGCCAAGGCAGCTCCGGTTGCCACGATCCAGCGCGCCTCCGAGTTGGTGCGTGCCGCCCGCGCTGCTAAGCCTGCCGAGCCGGTCACGGTCTGGCTTGGCGAAGGGACTTATCCGCTGCTCAATGGAATGGTCTTTGGCGAAGCGGATTCCGGTACCGCGGCCGCTCCCGTGGTCTGGCGCGGGGCGGATCGCGACCGCGTGCGCATCATCGGCGCGCGGCAGATCGCCCCGGAAGGCCTCAAGCGCTTGAAAGATCCAGCGCTGATCGCCCGCCTCGCTCCCGAGGCCCGCGATCACGTGCTCGAGCTCGATCTCGATGCCGAGGGCGTGCGTCATGCGGTGATGCCCCCTGATTACCAGCGTGATCCCTCGAACTTGTGCACGCTGTTCTATAATGGAAAGCGCCTGCCACTCTCGCGTTGGCCCAATGGGACCTACGGCTACACCACCATGAAAAGCGTGGTTTCGAGCGGCAGTTTGAAAGGCCCGGGTGCCGTTGGAGGCGTCTTCGAATACCGCGATGACCGTCCCGAACGGTGGCAGGCTGCGCTGGCGGATGGCGGCGTATGGGTGCGCGGTTTTTGGCGTGTACCTTGGGTCGCCGAGACACTCCGCGTGAAGGGCATCGATCCAAAGGCCAAGACCATCAGCCTCGCGGTTTCACCCCCTGGCGGCATCGGTTCTAAATACTCGAAACTCGTGGGCACCAACCGCATCGGCGATGGTAAGGAAAACTGGTTTGCGTTCAACCTGCTAGATGAGATCGACCAACCCGGCGAATGGGCCGTGGATTTCAAACGCCGCAAGCTTTACATCTGGCCGCCCTCCCCCCCCAAGGTTGGCAGCCTCATCATCGCCGACAACGCCGAGCCCTTGCTTTCCTTCTCTGGTGCCAGCCACATCATGGTCCGCGATGTCACCCTCGGTTTTCAAATGGGTGAGGGGGTGAGCATCACCGGGGGCGAGGCGGTGCAACTTGCTGGCTGCCAAATCGAGGGCATCATTCGGCGGGGCATCGTGATTCGCGCCGGTCGCAATCACCGGGTGCAAAGCTGTGATATCTCCGAGATCGGCTTGGCCGCCATCGACCTGCTCGGCGGTGATCGCGCCACCCTGAAACCCTCCGGTCACGCCATCATCAACAACCACATCTGGCACGCCGCACTGAATTCCCCGGTGCCCGCCCTCATTGCGGGTCTCGATTCTTCGAAGCAGCAGCTCGTCGGCGCCCGCATTGCGAACAATCGTATCCATGATGTCACCTATTCGGGGGTGCATTTCGCTGGAAACGATAACGTGCTTGAATACAATGAACTTTACCGCCTCGGCCTCGACGGGGGCGACCTCGGCGGATTCTACACCACCGGCGGCTGGACGTCCCGCGGCAACGTGGTCCGCAGAAATTTCATCCACCACAGCGAGACCGCCAACGCGATCTATATGGACGATGGTTCCTCGGGCCTACTCGTGGAAGACAACCTCATCTACCGCACCGGATCGGGCGTCTTCATCGGCGGTGGCCACGACCACATCGTACGTGGCAACGTGATCGTGAAAAACCCCCGGGCTTTCCACATCGACGACCGGGGCGTCGCCCGCAAATACGTCGCCGATGATCGTCGCCTGCGCGGAGATCTCAACTCGGTCCCCTATCTAGATTCCCCGTGGCGCGAGCGTTATCCGGCACTTGTCGGCATCCTCGAAAGCGCACCTGATGTGCCGCATGGCAACGTGTTCACCGGCAATTTCGCCGTGAATTGCGAAACGCTGGTGCGCCGCAGCGGACGCGAGGAAAATCTCGGTGGCTTCGCCTTCAAGGACACGGTTGAGCGGGCAGGCACCGAGGTGTTTGCCGATGTCGAGGCGCTGGATTTCACACCCTCAGCCGGGTCCGGTTTTCCAGCCATGGCAATGTCGCGCTTCGGACTCCAACTTGACGAGTTCCGCCGCACCTTGCCCGCCCGCGACATGACGGAGCTCCGCCGCCCTGCCAAAGGAAAAACCTTTGACTCGCAGCAGGATGTCGATGCATACCAGCGCCGATAATCACTCCATGAGCGTGTTTCGCGCCGCCCTCCCGTTCCCTCGGTCTTGGTAAACTTCCTGAAGTCTGCCGGAGGCGGCAGTTGCAGAACCGGGAGATATTTTTGTCTGTTGATCTGCGCATGCCAGCAAGGCGCTCATCACACCAGCTCGCAAATGGTCGTGGCGGCACTTTGCTATTCGCCGCCGCGATGGCTGAAAGCATAGGTGGTGACGTGCGTTTGGAGTTCCCCGGGTTTGGTGAGAATACTGCCGAAGCCATCCGCATTGCACGCATTGGGATAGCCTTCCGCTTCGAGGCAAACGCCGGAAAAGGCTTTGTGGAGAGTTCCCGACTTGCCGGGATACTTTCCGTTCATGTCCATGGCGCTGTAGGCTTGTAGGCAGTCGTGGGTGGAAAAAACATCCATCTGGATTCCGCTTTCGTTACTGAAGAGCCGCGCCATCGGTTTGGCTTTGCCCGCGTTTGCAAACCAGTAAAAATCCAGATGCTGGTTGGCGACCTTGGAAACCATGTCGCGTATCCGCGTCGGGGTCCTCAAATCGGAAGCGGTGCCTGCCACAAGAACTTTACGATCCGATAGAGAGTAATCTTTGCGGGTCGGAATCATCGTGTCTGAAAAAACAGCGAGGACGTGATCCCGGGTATCACCTTGGCCTTCGCCAGCGAGGTTGAAATAACTGTGCTGGGTGATGCTGACAGGAGTGGCTTCAAGGGAGACGGCTTCGGTGGTGAAGATGAGTTGGTTCTCATCGGTGAGCGTGTAGGTGACCGATGTGATGAGCTCCCCGGGATATCCCTGTTCCCCATGCGGGCTCAGAAGAACAAGCCGGACAGAGACACGGTCCTCCTCCTCAAGCGTCTCGCCACGCCAAATTTTGCGGTTGAAGGAATCAGGCCCGCCATGGAGATGGTTCGGAGGTTGGTTGAGGGGAAGCTGATGGGTGATGCTGTTGAGAGTGAGCCGACCGCCGGGAATGCGGCCTGCCACCCGCCCCGCCACTGCGCCGATCCATGCCGGATCTTGGAGATAACCTTCGATGTCATTGAATCCGAGGACCACATCAAGCGCTGGCCCGGAAGGCGTGGGAATCGAAATCCGGCGGACGATCGCACCGTAATTCAAAACCTCGACTTCCATTCCGCTGCGGTTGCGCAGAGTCCATGCGGTGACTTCGAAGCCATCGGCAAGCTGGCCGAACAGACGGGATGAGGAGTGTGTCATAAAAGAATCAATTGGACGCTGCGCTTGGCACGACTCCGGCCAACGCATCGCGCAGGATGCGGGCCGGGTGGAGCGCGGCGCGGGCAGAGCCGTCGTGGATCTGGTGGCGGCAACTGGTGCCCGCGGCGGCAATCAGGGACTCGGACGGCAGCCCCTCGAGATAGGGGAGCAGGACGAGGGAAGCGATCTGCATCGAGACCGCATGGTGCTCGTGTTCGTAGCCGAAGGAGCCGGCCATCCCGCAGCAGCCGGAGGGAATCTCACGTACGCTGTAATGTTCCGGCAGGGAAAGCATCCGCAGCGTTGGTGAGGTCGAGGCGAGCGCTTTCTGATGGCAGTGGCCGTGAATATGGATCTCGCGCGGCTCATGGGTGAAGCAGGCGGCGTCGATTCGCCCACGGTCGGCCTCGCGGGCGATGAACTCGTCGAGGAGCAGGCAGTGCGGCGCGAGTGCCCGGGCATCGGGACGCAGCGCCAGCTCGACCAGCGCCGGGTATTCGTCGCGGAAGCCCAGGATGGCGGACGGTTCGATGCCGATGAGCGGTTCCTCCTCGGAGACGATCGGACCCAGTTTGCGCACGTTTAGCTCTGCGAAACGCTTTGCCCGCCGGATGAGGCCCTTGGAAAGTGAGGCGCGCCCGCTCTCGGCGTGATCGGGGAGATTGACTTCATAGCCCAACAACTCGAGCAACTCGACGGTGGCGATGCCGGCATCGAGGTCGTTGTGGTTGGTGAACTCGTCACAGAACAAGTGGACCCGGCCGAGATGGTGTCCGCGCAGCGGAGTAAGTGGCGTGCGGCGGGAGAACCAGCGGCGCAGGGTGATCCGGTTCAGGCGCGGGATGCTGCGGTCGGGATGGAAGCCGATCAGGCGGTTGGCGGCACGGCGCAGCGCGGGCACTTGGAAAAACGCGTTATAAAGCCAAGGCGCGAGGCCGGCGAGCCGGGCGCTGTCGGCGAATCGGGCGATGAGTCGCGAGCGCAGCGGCACTCCATGGGCATCATGATAGTGCTGAAGGAACTCGGCCTTAAGCTTGGTCATGTCGACGCTGGAGGGGCACTCGGACTTGCAGGCCTTGCAGGACAGACAGAGATCCATCACCTCCTTGATCTCTTGGTTGTCGAACGGGTTGGCGGGGTTTTTCGGATCGGTGAGGATCTGGCGCAGGATGTTAGCGCGGGCGCGGGTCGTGTGCTTTTCCTCGCGGGTAGCCATGTAGCTCGGGCACATCGTGCCGCCCGCCAGCGGCCCCTTGCGGCAATCGCCCGAGCCGTTGCATTTCTCGGCGGCACGAACCACGCCCAGTGTGTCGCTGAAATCGAAGACCGTTTCGTAATCCGGCGTGGCATGCCCCGGCGTGTGGCGCAGCGATGTATCCATCGGCGGTGTATCGACGATCTTGCCAGGGTTGAAAATGTGGTCGGGGTCAAACAACGCCTTCACCTCGCGCATGAGCTGATAGCAGTGCTCGCCGACCATCAGCGGGATGAACTCGCCGCGCAGGCGTCCGTCGCCGTGTTCGCCGCTGAGCGATCCGCGGTATTTTTTCACCAGGTGCGCGATGTCGGTGGCCACATCGCGGAACATTTTCAAACCCTCCGGCGTCTTGAGATCGAACAAGGGGCGGGTATGGAGTTCGCCCGAGCCGGCATGGGCGTAGTAAACGCAGTCGATACCGTATTTCACGCGCAGCAGTTCATCGAACTCGTCGATGTAGTTTGGCAGATCGCGGACATCGACGGCGGTATCCTCGACGTTTTCGCGTGGTTTCTTGTCGCCGACCACGTTGCTCATCAGTCCTTGTCCGGCGCGGCGCAGTTCCCAAACCTTGTTGCCCTCCTCGTTCCATAACACGGGTGCGGCGTAGCCATAACCGGCAGCACACCAGGATTCAGTCAGGGACTTCACCTCGGCTTCGGCCATCTCGCGCGTGTCGCGGCGGATTTCCACCACCAGCACCGCGCCGGGATCGCCGACCACAAAGTCCCGGTTGCGCCGCTGGGAGAGGTTCGATTTGGTGCATTCGAGGATGTGGCGGTCGATGAGCTCGCTGGCGTGGGGAGCGTGCGCCAGCGTGAGCAGATTGGCTTTCAAGGCCTCGTTGACTGAGGTGAAATGTCCGCAAACAAGGGCCGCGTGCGGCGGCGGCAGTGGTGAGCAGTCGAGCTCGATCTCGGTGGCTAAAAAGAGCGTGCCCTCCGAACCCGCGATGAGCTTGCAGAGATTGAAGGGTTTTTCGGATGCGGGGTCGAAGACATCGGCGTCCATCAGCAGGTCGAGCGCATAGCCGGTGTTGCGGCGCGGAATCGAGGCAAGCGGGAAATTGTCGGTGATGGCGTGGCGGTTTTCCGGATCGGAAAGCATCGCCCCAAGCTTCTGGTAGATATGTGTTTCGAGCGTGTCGGGTCCCGAACATTTCGCCTCGAATTCCTCGCGGCTCATTGCTCCGAAAGTCACCTCGCTCCCGTCGGCAAGGAAACCCTTCACCGAAACCAAATGATCGCGCGTGCTGCCGTAAGCCATCGAGTTCGATCCGCACGAATTGTTGCCGACCATGCCGCCCATCATCGCGCGGTTGGCGGTGGACGTTTCTGGACCGAAGAACATGCCGTGCGGGGCGAGCGTGTGGTTCAACTCGTTGCGCACCACGCCGGGTTGGACGCGGACGCGGTGTGTCGCGGCATCCACCGCGAGGATCCGGGTGAAGTGTTTGGAGACATCGACGACCAACCCGCCGCCGACGCACTGTCCGGCGAGCGAGGTGCCGGCGGTGCGAGGGATCAGGCCGAGCTTATTGCGCCGGGCGAACCGGATGATCTCGCGAAGGTCGTTCCCGTTTTCCGGAAACACCACCCCGGCGGGCATTTCCTGATACTCCGAGGCGTCGGTGGCGTAGAGTCGGCGCAGTGTCTCGCCGGTGTCGAGACGGCCTGAGATGCGGGATGCGAGTTGTCCGAAGGGAATCATGGGGTTTAGGTTTCTCCCGAGGCGCTGATCAGAAATCATCGAATGCGATGCGGGATGGATCGACGCCGAATTTCTCCAGCATTTTCACACAGGCTTTGATCATCATCGGTGGGCCGCAGAGATAGAATTCGAGTGCGCCGACGTTTGGGTGGGAGGCGAGATACTCCTCCCTCACCACCTCGTGAATGAACCCGACGGAACCGTCCCACGCGTCCTCCTCCACAGGCTCGGAAAGCGCGAGGTGGAACGAGAAATTGCCATGGTCCGCCGCAAGCCTTTTGAAGTAACCCGAGTAGTAGATTTCCTGTTTCGAGCGAGCGCCATACCAGTAGCTGATCCGGCGCGGGCTGTTTTCCTTTTCCAAAAGATGGGCGAGATGGGAACGCAGCGGAGCCATGCCCGCGCCGCCTCCGATGTAAACCATCTCGCGCCCCGTCGGCTTAATATGGAAATCGCCGAAGGGGCCGATGGCCGTGACCGAGTCGCCGGGTTTCAGGCTGAACATGTAACTTGATCCGACGCCCGCCGGGCAGTCCTGCCCCGGCGGCGGGGTGGCGATGCGGACGTTGATCACGATGCGGTCGGCGGTGCCGTCGCGGCCTGCGATGGAGTAGTTGTTGCGGCGGCCTTGCTCGGTATGGCTCACCTCATGCTCGAAGACGTGCTGGCGCTGCCAGACGGCAGCGTAGGGTTCCGCGATGTCGAAGTCGCGGAAACGGATTTTTTCATAGGCGGGGATGTCGAACTGGAGGTAGTCGCCGGCTTGGAAATCGATTGGCTCGGAGGAAGTTGCGGGTTCAAAAACAAGCTCGCGGATGAAGGTGGCGACGTTGCGGGCGCTGACAACGCGCAGGGTGACGCTGCGCGTTCCGCGCGCACCGTCACCGCCAGCTTTGACGACGTTTAGCCAAATCCTTCCCGCGCGTTCCTCGATGGGAAAGGTCGCCAGCCCGCGGCAAACCGGCGCACGCGCGGGTGAGCCGTCTTTGAGGTTGAAGCGGCCGTTGTGCTTCGGGCACTCGACGATTTTCCCTTTCACCAGACCGTCGGCGAGGTGGGTGTTGCCATGGGTGCAAATGCCATCGGTGGCGAACAGCATGCCCTCGTCATCGCGGCAGAGCGCGAAGGTCTTGCGACCGTGGTCGAAGCGGATCACATCCTCGATGCCGAGATCGGCCGCGGAGCAGACCTCGATCCAGCCTTCCGTGTCCGGCTTGGCATCGGCGCGTCGGGTCTCTCCGGCGGCGCGGGCTTCCGGCTTGGGAAGCTTCCGTTTCACATGCCAGGCCGGATCTTTCACCTGCCTCAGCAAAGCCGGGACAATCTCCTTCCACGCACTCCATAGACTTGGATAGGGCGGTGGGCAATCGTCCTTCACCGCCTCATGCAGCTCCGGAAGGCGGTGATAGGGCACCAGCGGATACATGTGGTGCTCGGTGTGGTAGTTCATGTTCCAGTAGAGGAACCGGTTGATGAAATTCGTCTGTATCGTACGGCAGTTGAGGCGGTGGTCGAGGACGTTCTCGGCCAAGCCGGCATGCTGGGTCATCCCATACACATACATCAGCCAGGATCCGAAGAGTGGTGTCAGCCCGACAAGCATGAGCGGCAGGATACCCCAAAGCAGACTGCCGGTCATTTGCCAAACCGTCATTGCAGCGGCGATCAATAAAAAATAGATCATCAGGTGAATGCGCGCCCTGACGAAAATCTTCGGGAACTCGCTATCCGGGATGAAGGTTTTCTCATCGTCCGCCACCAGCCCGAAGCTGTGCATCACCAGCCGGGAGAAATATTTCGGGTAAGCCAGCAGCCCGCAGAAACCCATTGCGATTTTTTTGAAATCGGGCGGGCGCGGCGCGGGGATCTCCGGATCGCGGCCGACGATGATCGTATCGCTATGGTGGCGGGTGTGGCTCCAGCGCCAGACGACGGACTCCCGCATCACCATGAACGATGCCAGTTCGTAGAGGGCGTTGTTCAGCCAGTCGGTCTTGAACGCGGTGCCATGGCTTGACTCGTGCCAGCGGGAGTCGGAGCTGGAGATGTATAGCACCGCGTAGCACAGGTAGGGCAGCACCGCCCACCATGTGCCCCACAAGGCCACCGTCGCCGCGCCGAAGCCGATGATGAGGCCAAGCCAGATGACCGTGTCGCGGATCGCGGGGCCATTGCTGCGGACAAGCAGGCCGCGCATCGTCTCGCGCGGCACCGGGCACTGATACCAGTCCGCTTCGGCGAGGCCGAGTTCCACCGCGCGCTGGGCGTTCACCCCCGTCAGGCTGTAGTCGTTTTTTCCCGGCGGGCGCAGCGTAGCGGCCGGGCCGTGTGCGAGTTCGTTGTTCATGGGAGATTTCTGGCAGGGGTGGTGATGGAGGCAAACCGCCGCCTTTGGCGGCCGGCCATCCAATCGCAGACCTTGGTCAAGTCCGCCACCGGCGCGTTGGTGTGCGGCAAGGTCTGGAGATAAGGCGGCGGGCCGAACTCAGGCGTCAAAGTGGATATGGCGAAACCCCGCGCAAGCTGGGAGTGCCAGATTTGCTCCCACCACCCCTCATGCGCCACCAAGTGCGAGGCGTATTCCGGTGCCGAGGGATCAGGAACCTGCGGGCCTTCCTCGTGCCCGACGCGAGCGTGGAGGTGGAGGCACTGACTCGCAGCGAGCGCGATGACTTCCGCGCAATCGGGCAGCAGCCGTTCGCAGCCGCAGACCCAGTGGCTGAAATCGCAGGTCAGGCGCAGATCCGGAAATTTCTTGAGGATGTCCCTCGTCTGCCAAGGATTTCCGAAGTAACGCATCCGGTGGGTTTCGTGGGCGATGGGTATGCCGATCTCCTTCTCCAGCGAGAGCGCCGCGCCGTAGAAATCCTCCGCTTCGGATGCCGTCCAACCATCGTAGCCCGATTGGGCGTTGAAGAAGATCGGGTTGTGGTCGAGGCATTCCTCGATCTGCTCGCGTAAGGAATCGAGATGTTCGCTCACCGTTCCGCCGGGCGTGAAAAGACAACTGTAAACCTGCGGTATCCAGCCGAACCGGTTCTCTTCGAGGAAGCGCAGGAACGCCCCGCGGTCGGGAACGTAGCGGATGGAAACCTCCAGAGCCTCGTAGCCTTGCTCGCGCCAGTGCGGCAGATAATGTCGCAGGCCGCGGGTCAAGTCCACGCCCCACAAATGGCGAACAAGTTTGAGTTTCATCGGGTTCATGCGGTTGGGAAATCGGCTGATTCGGCGGTGCGGGGAATGGTGTTGATTCGCGATGGATCGAGACATCCTGAAATATGAGGTAAACGATCCGAAGGGGATCACGGGGGTAATCAATCGTCCGTTTTGATTTGCTTCCCGCCGTTTTCCTTCAGATGCAGCCAGAAGCGTCCGATGTCTTCGAGTGTCAGATCCTTGGTTTCTGGCAGGAATTTCCAACAGAATAGGACGCACGTTCCGCAGATGGCCGCAAAAACGAGGTAGGCTCCACCCGGATGACCGGCGGCTTTCTGGAACGCCTCCGTGATCATCGGGAAAAACTGGGCGCACAGGAACGATGATAGGTAGAGCATCACGCAGACGATCGACAGCGCTTTGGCCCGCACCTGGTTGGGGAATATCTCCGAAACGATCACCCATGACAAGGGCGCGAGGCTCAGGGTGAAGGCACCGGCGGCGACGAACATAGCCAGCAAGTTGATATATGGCGAGCCTCCGAAGTAGAAATTCGCAGCCATCATCAAGTGCCCGGCGGCCATCGCGGTGACGCCCCAGATCATGATCGGGCGGCGACCGAAACGCTGGACCAGCCAGAACGCGACGATGGTCGAGACGAGGATCACGAGGTTGAGGAAAATTGTGAAGAAGATCGACTGGCTCGCGTCGCCGATGCCGGCCTCTTGGAGGATTGACGGGCCAAAGAGCAGCATCATATTCACTCCGTTGATCTGGGAGAAGACCATGATCAGAAGACCGATCAAGAGCGCCTTGCGCAGACCCGGCATGAAGAGCTCCGAGAAGCTGCCGGTTTCCTCGCTCAGCTCGGCACGGATGTCGGCGAGTTCACGGGACGCCTGTTCGGAGCCGTTGATGGATTCCAGCACGTCCATCGCCTCGTCGTTGCGGCCTTTTGCCGCCAACCAGCGCGGGCTGTTGGGGACGAAGAACAAGCCGCCGATCAACACGACGATGGGCACCGCCACCGAAGCAAACATCCACCGCCAGTGGCCGCCAAACGAGAGAAGGTACGAGGCGATCACCGCGATGTTGATGCCGATGACGATGGCGAGTTGATTGACCGTGACCAGTCGCCCGCGGAGGTGCGACGGAGCGATCTCAGCAATATACATCGGCGAAGTCATCGCTGCCAGGCCGACACCGATACCGCCGACGGCACGCCAGATACAGAACTCGACAAAAGTCCGGGGTAATGCGGTGCCAATGGCTGATACCAGGAAACAAACCGCCGCGATCCACAGCGTGGCGCGGCGTCCAAACGAGTCGTTGAGCCAGATCCCGACCAATGGTCCGGCAATCGAACCGAGAATCGCGCTGCTCACGGCGAAGCCCGTGCCGGTGCTGTCGAGGTGGAAATGTTCTTCCAGAAAAATCAGCGCTCCGCTGATGATCGAGAGGTCGTAGCCGAACAGAAAACCACCGGTGGCGGCAACCAGGGTGATCATGTAGAGCCGGAAGCGGCTGCAGCCGTTAGTGGGGATGGGTGGATTCATGTTTGGAAATGGAATTGCGTGGATCATCCTAGGCGGCAGCCCATGTCGCGCACTTCGAGGTCGGGTACGAAGCGGGCGGCATCTTTGAGTGCGGGACCACAGTGGGCGTGCGTCATTGCGATGTGGTGGAGGAATGGCCCCTCAATCAGCGTGCGCTCCCAGCGCGGCCAGTCAGGGACCCGCATCCAGGCGTAATTGTTGAGAGTGGCAGGTCCGTCGCAGGTTTCACCCTCGCCGACGGCAAGCGCATAGCGGCCGTGCTCGCCGTCGAAGCGCACGCAGGTGAGCGGGCCGTCCTTCATGCGAAAGTGTGTCATTCCCGAGAGCGGTCCTGGCAGAATCCAGTGTTGTCCGAGCCGCACTTTTTCCTCCGGGTGTTTCATGGAAAGCGGGGCGCCGCAATGCCAGAGCAACACGGCGTTATCGTCCTGTGGATGACGGGCTGCGATATCCGTTAGAAATGCGGGCCGCCCGAGGGCCGCGCGCTGGGCCATGAGGGTACTCACCGCACCACAGATGTCGCTTTCCAACACGAAGGGCAGCCGGTCGCCGATCATGCTGTCGGCGAATACCGCCCACGCGCCGATGGACTCGGGCAGGCTCATGAACGACTGGCAGGCCATCGCGTCGAGCTGGTGGCGGTCCGCCAGATCGAGCGCCTCGTCACGCACTGCGAGCACGCCGGCCAGCGCGGCGTCGTCCATGTCTTCGATCACGCAATCCGTGCGCAGTTGGCGGATCTCGTCCTTGTATCCGGAGGCGGCGCGCGCTCTAACTGAATTAATGAAGGCCACCATGTCGAGCGGCAGCACCTCGATGCGGAAGCGTTCCAACAACTCGCTCTCGTTGCAAATGGTGCTCCAGAAAAAGTCGATGCGCTGCCCGATCAGCCCGATGCGGCAGCCCTTGCGCAGGACGTTGGCGGCGTGGGCCGCGCCGAGGAAACGCATCAACCCGGTTTCAAACTCGGGATCGGCGGTGCGGCAGTTCGGGATGTAGCTGAACGGCACGCCGAGCTTGCCAAGCACCTTGCTGGTGGGCAGCAGGCCGCAGAGTGTGTCGCGCAGGCGGGTGCCGTCGGCCAGCGGGGCTTCATCGCGCGGCCCCCATAGCAGGGTCGGCAACCCGAGGTCGCGGGCGATCAAAGCGGACGCATCCTCGGTGCCGAAATTGCAGTGCGGGATGAACAACGCGTCCGCACCGGCAGCGCGGAAGTTAGCAACGACCAGGGCGACGTGCGCTTTTTCGCGGACGATGCCGTCGGGCAGCACGCCTTCGAGATCCACATAGTCCACGCCGAGCCGGTCGAGCGTGGCGCGGATTTCCTCTTTCTGGCGGAGCGCGTCCTCGTGGCTGAAGACGAATTTTCCGATCGGGCAGAACGCGAGTTTGGGTTGGTTTTTTTTCATGTCGTTGCTGGGAGACGGGTGTTGGATTGAAAGATGGATCGCCATTTCAGGAAACGATCGTCGAGGAAGCGGCTGCGGGCGGGATCTGGATGGAAGACGGTTTCTTTACAGCTTTCCGGCACAAGTGGGACGCCTGCGATCATGGCCGCGCCGTCGAGCCCGTCGCGGGTTCCTCGAACGAAGGGGCGCTTGAAAACATCGGCGAGCAATTGGAGCCAGAGGTCGAGCCGGCTGCCGCCGCCAAGCGCGGTGACCGCACCATGGCCATTGCCAAGCGCGTTTTCATCGAGCGCACGCAATCCGAAGGCGATTCCTTCGAGCGCGGCGTAGGCCATTTCATCGGGACTTCCTTCTGCGCTCCAGGCGTTTTCACCGCCCCAGAGGGATGGATCAAAAAACGGCGCGGAGCTCGGAATGCCGCTGGCCAGCGCGCGCCCGACGAGACGGGCGGAATCCACTTTTCCGAACAAAAACCCGTCAGCCCAATCGAGCGCGGAACAGGCGTGGGGAAGGAAGAGCAATTCGTAATAACCGCCGCCCGGAAACGGACCCCAAACACCAGTGTTAGAGAACGGGCCGGGCTGTTTGCCGGAATTTCGATAGATCACTCCCGCCGTGCCGAGCGTGAGTATTGGGTTGCCGGATCGACACCCGCTGGCAACCGCTCCTGCCGTGTGATCGTTGGCACAGAGCAAGACTTCGAGTTCCGGAGCAAAACCGGACGGACGCCCCGGCGCGGCAGTCGGCAACGGAACACCCGGATCAACGACGATGCCGAGCTGCGTCGCGCCTAGGCTGCTCGCTTCGAGTGCCTCGCCCCACCAGGTGTGATTCGGGGTCGAGAACAACCCGCTCATCGCGGCGAGGTTGGTGTCGGTGCCGTGCGGCGCGCCGAGAGACATCGCGAGCCATGAGGAAATTTGCACGACCCGCGCGTCGGCGGGCAGTTTGCCTTGGCGGGACCACCACAACACTTTGGCGAGGGTGGACAAGGGGCTCACCTCGGGAAATCCGGTGTTGCGGTGAAAGGCGGGGCCGATCCGGTCTTGCAACTCCTCCGCTTCGGCGGCAGCCCGCGCATCGGTCCAGCCGAGCATGGGTGTTAGAGGAATGCCTGCGGCATCGCAAAGACAGAAAGTTTGCGCCTGGCTGGTGATGGCCACGCGTCGCAGATCGCCGCGCGAACATCCGGCCAGGGTGAGCGCTTGGTCGATGAGATCGAGAAAGGTTCGCCGCAGCGCGAGCGGGTCGATCTCCGCCCGTTCGGAGTTGCGGACCATGTAGTCGAGTGGCGCTTCCGCGACAGGAAAGCGCCGACCGTCCGGCGCGAACAGCGAGGCCTTGAGCCAGGTCGATCCGATGTCTGCGGCGAGAATCATGTGAGGCGTTCGATGAGTTTGAGGGTGGCATAGACGACGCATTCTCCGGCGGCCGGTGGAAACAAGCTCATCTGCGCCTCGTAACCGCCCGCAGCGGCGGCTTCGGGCGTAACGACGTATCCTTGCAGCTCGCCGTTTGCCATGGTGGCGATGTGAAGCGGACGACCCGCGCGCGCCTTGGCGGCGAGGCCGTGTTCGACAAAAAACTCGCCCGGCCAGGCGGCGACCATGACCTCGCCGATGCGCAGTACCTGAGCTTCCACGGTAGCGTATTGATTGCGCAGTTCTTCGGCGTCGCCAGCGGCCTCTGCTTTCGCGAGGGTGAGCACTTCTTCGGCGCCGAACCACGCGCACTCGACGGTGCGTCTAACCGCCGATTCCGCAAACTCCAACTCGGCCAGGCGGCCATGGGCGGCGGCCAGAGCCTCCGCCGCCTCATTCACTGGCGGAAAAGTCCGTCCTTCCAGAGCGACCGAGGTCGATGCCGCACGCAGCACGGGTTCGCTTGAGAATCCACCTAACATCAGCAGCGCCTCCGCCATGCGTCCGCCGAGCGCGCGTCCGATGCGTTCCGCCTCGGCGTAGGTTTTCTCGCGGGCGATGCGCCGCGGGCTTTGGTTTCCGCACACGCCGTTGAGATAAACGACGCCCGCGCCGGGAAACTCCTCTTCGATCCGTCGGCGGGCATAGCCGATGAAATCGCCGCTGAACTGAGTCGAGTCGGCGTGCAGCACCGTGGGATGCATGCCATAAATAACCAACGCTGCCAGCGGGGCGTTGCCGGCGGATTTCCTAACAAACAATAATCCCGCTTCCGGGTCTTCAGGCCCCTCTGGGTCGATGCGGTTGCCGCCCGCTAGGCCGCGCACATCGGCATTGGTCCAGGCGGCTCCGGCCGGTTCCCGTGCGTGCCATGCTTCGACCGCCGCAGCGGTCGTTTGCACACAAGCGAATTCCAGATAGGCCACATCCACTGGCGGCACCACCGGATCCTCGCGCCACGCCATGATCTCGACCGTGTGCGGCCCCGAGTGGGTGTGGGTCGCGGCGATGAGGATCTGCTCGCCCGGAATGCCAGTGGCGGCGGTGATCCGGGCGCGGCAGTCACGCGTCCAGTCCGCCGAAACGAAGAGCACATCCAGCGAGATCAGCAGTAGCGCGGTGCCATTGTTTTCCAGACACAGCGCGGAAGCTAACAGCGGATCGTTGGTCCCGGTCGAGATCCGCGCGACGTGCGGGTAGCCGACAAGGAAACACGGCTCATGCGGCGTGATGTCAGAACGGAAGAATCCGGCGAGAAGTGGCATGCGTTGGGAATTTGAAATTCGAGATTTGAAATCTATCCGCCGACAAGTTTCAGCGCCTCGCTGGCAGAGATGTTCTGGTGGACGATGGCCATGAGGGCGCGGGTGATGCCGACGGGGTTTGGGTGTTGGATGACGTTGCGGCCATAGACGATGCCGGCCGCGCCCTGGGCGATGATGGCTTCGGTGCGGGCGAGGATTTCCTCGTCGCTAACCTTACCGCCCCCTCGAACTAGCACGGGGATGTCGCCCGCCACGCGGATCACCCGGTGATAGGCGGCGGGGTCGTCGGTGGGGTCGGCCTTGATGATGTCCGCGCCGAGTTCGACGGCTTGGCGGACGAGGTGGATGATTCGTTCCTCGTTGCCATCGACCATGTAGCCGCCACTCTTCGAGTTCGGTTGGAAGGAAAGCGGTTCGACCATCAGCGGCATGCCGTAGTGGTCGGACACGGGCTTGAGTTTCATGATATTTTCGACGCACTGGCGGTGAACTTCCGGCACGCCGGGGATCATGAACAGGTTGACGCAGAGGCACGCGGCATCGAGGCGCAGGCCCTGGACGACGGCATCGTCGATGATCGAGTTAAAGCGGACTTCGGGGATTTCCGAACCGTAGATGTTGGCGGCGTCGGTGCGCAGGACGAGCGCGGGTTTGTGCTTGCCGGGGATGGATTGCAAATGACGCGCTTGACCGACTGTTAGCTGAATGGCGTCCGGGCCCGCTTCGACGGCTTTCGCGACGGCGGTGCGGATGTCCTCGATGCCGGTGAGAAAACCGGGCTGGTTGAAAAAGCCGTGGTCGATGGCGACATCGAAACAACGCCCGGATACGGAGTTGAAGAGGCGGTTGAGGCGGTAGGATTTCATGGGTGTTCGTTGTGATGGTTATGCGTAGCCGAATTCTTTTTCGACCTCGCCGATGGCGTCCTCGATGATGTCGAGGCCCTTGAGCAGGGTCGCTTCATCCATCACAATGGGCGGGCTCATGCGCAGGATGTGGCCGGCGGGAATCCAGGCGAGGCCTTTGGCGAAGGCTTTCTGATAGACCAGCGCGCCGGCCTTGTCGAAAGGCTCCTTCGTGGCGCGGTCCTTGACGAGCTCGATGCCCATCAGGCAGCCGAGCGCGCGGACGTGGCCGATGATCGGATGGCGCTCCTGCATTTCCTTCATGCGCTTGAGCGCGACTTCGCCGAGGTGGGTCGCCCATTCGTTGAGATTTTCCTCCTCGATCACCTGGGTCGAGGCGAGTGCGGCGGCGCAGGCCATCGGGTTGCCGCCGTAGCTGCTGGAGGCCGAGATGGCCTCGAAGCTCTCCATGTAGGGCTCGCGCACTGCGACGCAGGTGACGGGAAACCCGTTACCGAAGCCCTTGCCAATGGTGACGATGTCCGGCACCACGTCCCAGTGCTCCATGCACAGCCACTTGCCGGTGCGGCCCCAACTGGTGAGCACTTCGTCGATCATCATCAACAAGCCGCGTTCGTCGCAGAACTTGCGGAGCTTGGGGAAAAAGTCATCCGGTGGCATGATCGTTCCACCCCAGCCCTGGATCGGCTCGAGCACGAAGCCCGCCACATCACCGACGGTGGCCTTGTCGAGGTATTGGTCGTAAAAGGCGAGATAGGCATCGGTGTCGATCGCGCCGTCAGCGGTCTTCCAGATCGGGCGGTAAACATCCGGCCGCGGCACCATGTGCGCGCCCGGAGCGCGGACCCGGCCATAGACTTGCGAGCGGATGTGGCCGAGCGAGACACCACCGTAAGTCTTGCCGTGATAGTCGTAGAAACACGAGATCATCTCGCCTTTCCCGGTGGCGGCGCGCAGCACTCGCATCCCGGCCTCGACCGCGGTGGTGCCGGAGTCGTAGAGCTGGAAGCCGGAAAGGTCGCCGGGTAGTATTGCCGCGAGTTTCTCCATCAGCTCGGTCTTGATCGGCGTAGTGAAGTCGTGCGCGTTCATCAGCGTGTGCGCCGCGCGGGCGATCGCCTCGCTGATCTTCGGGTGGCAGTGGCCGAGCGTGGTCACGTAGATGCCGGAGGAAAAGTCGATGTATTCGTTGCCGTCCACGTCGCGCAGCACGCAGCCCTTGCCCGATTCGAACGCCACGGGAAACAGTTTCACCTGTCCGCTCAGCCCTTTGAAATGTTTGGTGCAGCGCGCGTGCAACGCTACCGATGCAGGGCCTGGGGGCGGCACAGGGAGGTGGGGCACTGCGCTCAGATCAGTTGAACCCCACTCGAGGGTGTTGAAACTGGCGATGTCGTTGGTCAGATGTGTCATTGTATTTTCTTGGTTTAATCTCGCCGCCCCTTGATGTCGCCTATCTGCGATTAGGGAGTTAAACCGGAATCGGCCGGATGGCGGCAGCGTCTCGCGGGAAACGAGGCACAAAAAACGTTGCAGATTGGGAGCCGTTTGGGAATGGACACGGCTGTCATTTACGTTTCTGTTTCTGCTATTCAGTAGTCGGACTCGACTTGGGTATCTCAGCCATTGTCTTGCGCGCCATCCCAAGGAGTATTGCAGCAGGGGATCCTCCAGATGAGGTGAAAACTTGATGTTGCCGCCGCGCAGACTCCGGCGACCAAAGCCGGAGATTGGGAATCCTGGTGCCTTCGGAGACTTTCCCCCCCTCTTTCCACCTCCGTTCGAATGATAAACTTTGAGATTAGCATCCGCCCACCTTCTTTACTCATTGAGCTTTCTGATAGTCGGCTGGCAGCGGAGGGCGTACTGTGGGGTTGGCGTTTTCCGCGGAATACATCTTAATCAACTCGGCGAACGCATTGTTGCATTCGTCGTTGGGTGCGCCGCCGTTGGCTTTCAACTCGGCATCAAGCAGCGCACGCAGGTAAAGCTGCCGCCACCGCCATGACTGCCGCGCCTGCGGCGTGAGCTTCGCGTCAACCCTCTTTACGGTGGCGTATGCCTCCTCCGCCCCGGGATCGGCCTGTGGCTTGGCACCCCTGGAGGGGAACCAGTTATGGAGAAGTTTCACTCCTGCCAGCTCGCCCGGCCACCAGCGCATGTGGTGGTTCTTTTCCAAAGTGGCAATCACCTGCGCCACATCCTCCACCACCTCAGGGGAGAACTCGAAAGCAATGTATTCACGCACCGTTTCTGCAGCAGGCCGGTCATCCCAATAGAACTGACTGAAGGCCGCCTTGGTGATGTCCTCGAACTTGCCCTCAGAATAAGGGAAGCCTCCCTGAACCGTCTTTTTAGCCTGGTTCCACCGTCCCTGCGAAAACCACGTCAGCGGCGTGGCACCGAACCCTCCCCAGGGGAATGTATTGTGCATGCTGATTTCGGGAAACCCGATCTGAGGCACCCCGCCGGGCATCGGCCGGGGAGCCCCCCCTTCCGACATCACGTAATCAAACCATGGTTGCTTCCCGGCCAACGCCTCGTCAAAGCCTTTCAATTCGGCTTTATCGAAAAGCCAAGTCGAGAGCACAAACTTCGCACCGGGCAGCTTTTGGCGGGCCAGCATGGCGATTCGTTCGCTGCTTTTGAGGAATCCATTCGACCCCCAGGGCCGGCAGTCCGCGCACCCACAGCCACCCGAATCATAAGGCCAGGAGATGACGTAAGCGGGCCTCATCGCGGATGCCCAGTCAAATTCCTCGCCAAGCACCTTCAAAAGGTAGTCCATCCCACCCGGCACGCTGGGGCAAATGTTCCAGGGACAATTGTCCCCGCGCGTGCCCCCCTTAGCCCAGAGTTCCTTGGGAGCGCTCGGGTAGGATTCGTTGGCGATCACTAGCAAGGCCGTGTCCATGCCCACGCGTTTGGCCGCCATCCCGATCCGCTCCAGGCGTGCGCGAAGCGCCGTGGCCTCGGGCGCGTTAAAGCCCTCCCCGGCATGGCGCATGTCGTACCAGAATCCCAACGTGTTGAAACCCCAGAGCCCGAGTTCTTCCACATACTGCTCCACCTCTTCTACCGGGGCGTCATGGTAGAAATTATGGAAGTGGACGGCGAAATAAATCCCGCGCACCGGCTTTTGCGGCACCGATTGCCCCCTCCATGCCCCGGGGGTGAACCCGCCCTGGTCGTAGCGGCTCGACCGAAGAAATTTGCCTACTCCATAGAGCAAAGCCCGCTCCTCGCTGCCCACAATGCGTACCCCTCCGCCCGGCCTGTCCTCGATCCGATAGCCATCTGCACCGATGCCCTCCGCGAGCGCAAACTCCACCGTCAGTGGCGCACCTTCTTGGGTAACGACCTTTGCATCACAACGCTGCTGGATCTGGCGTGCAAATACCTTGCCGATATTGTCCGCCACAGCTCCTGCCCGTTCGGGCAGCAGAAGCCGTATGGTTTGGACCGTCTTTGGTTTGCTCTCGGAAGCCGGATTCTGCGCGAGATCGGTTTGGGGAAGCGGGTTGTTTTGCCCGTGGGCATGCGCCAGAAATAGGGTGAAAAGGACTAGGGGGAGTGCCCGCATTCTGGGCCTAAAGTATGCATTTATTAAACCCAACGCGAGGGTGTGGAATCTAGCTAGGTCGTTGGTCGGATGGGTCATTGTATTTTCCTGTTTTAATTTCGCCGTCCCTGTCGCCTGCCTGCGCTCGGGGGAGTCGGCCGGAATTGGTCTGGCGGGAAACGAGGCACAAAAAACGTTGCAGATTGGGAGCCGTTTGGGAATGGATACGGCTGTCATTTGCGTTTCTGTTTCTGCTATTCAGCAATCAGGATTGACTTCCCCATGGCTTTCCTGCATTGCGCCTTACTCCTCTCCGACCACTTGCCATGATCATCTCCGCAGGAAAGAGCAACAAGGGCGTTGGCCAGCAACTAGAGCGCAATCCCGGGATTCCTTATTGGACGGCAGCTTTCTTTTTGTCCGGGCTGACAGAGATTGATTGTGTCAAGGAAACGCTGATCTTTCCGCCGCGCAGTTGTGTCATCTTGGCGCCGGGCACCTCCTACCGGCTCAGAGTCCTGAAGACGCAGCAAGAGATCTGGATGATCTTCGATGCTCGCATGCGCTTGCATCAGATGCTGCCGCTGGCCGATTCGGCTTTCCCGGCAATTCCGATTGTTTTCCAAAATCCCGAGCTATGGAGAGAGGTGCAGGCAGCATTGCGGGATCTGCTTCGCTGGTGGGGCAGCCAACCGCCGCAGTTATTGCTGGCCGAGAACGCGATGGAACGGGCCTTGCTGCTGTCGGCCCGGGAACATGGATTGCAGAATCAGCCGATGTCGGATGACCGAGTCCAGCGTGCGGTCGCTTATATCGAGAACCGGCTGGGTCAGGATTTGTCGGTCGCCACCATGGCGGGTGCGGCGGGTTTGTCGCCCACCCGCTTTGCCCATCTATTCCGGGAAATGATTGGGCTTGCACCCATGAAGTTTCTTGAGTTGAAGAGAATCGAGAGGGCCAAGCATCTGCTCCTTACCACCGATATCCCCATCCAGCAGATCGGACGAGACAACGGCTACCCCAACGCACAGCATTTCAGCATCCGTTTCCGCAAAGTGACAGGGCAATCGCCCAGCGATTTCCGGGAGGCCCCCAAACGGCGCTCCGGCGAGCTCGAAACCAAGCCAAATTAACCTCTCTTTCTAATAGTTTGGAAAAAACTATTCCTGAGCCTGAGGCAGCCCCTCAGTGTTTAAAGACGGAGCCGCGCTGCTTCCATCCTGCCGGGCTTTGGATCCTGGTTGAACCGCGCTTGCCGCATCAGCGGCCTGGTCCGGAATCGGCTCCACGGAGATCTTTCGGCGGGCAACGGTTGGACTCTTGTGACGCGAGCCGTCGGGGTATGCCACGGTCTTGAGAAGGTAACGGCCATTTTCCTTGGGAATGGGCAATGAGAGCTCGTAGCTGCCCTTGCCGACGCCGCCAAGCTGGAACAACTTTTCGTTGGAGGCCAGCGTTTTGCCCTCCAAGGTTTCGATTGAAATAACCAGGCGGCCACTGACTGGCTCCTGATCGTCATTGACCATCATCACTGTGAAGGGATGCTCCGCCCCGCCTCGGATCGGGGCCCAGGCGCCAAGGCGCTTTTTCTCCGAGGGGGCCCCATCGCCCCAGAACCGAATGTAGAGGCCCAATGGCTTGAATGCCTCGGTCATATAGTTCTCAAAATCGGTTTGCAGCTGCAGGGTTTGCACATCGCTAAAGACCCCAAAGTGATACGGGCCGGTGTTCCGCCGCAGGTAGGAGCCGATATACTCGTAATAGAACACGCCAACCGCGCAGCGCTGGGCCCGCCACATTTCTGTGAGAGCCGCAGTCATGTACCAGCGGTATTCC
>CAIXKE010000106.1 GCA_903919975.1 Akkermansiaceae bacterium
GAAACGCTAACAAAATATCGGATGCACTGGCTGAAGCTGGAGCGAACCACGATTTCCTGCGCTCTGATAGCGCTAATTATGTTATACTGACAGCACTGACAATTCTTCGTCCCCATCTCCCGGCCCGCACACCGCCAGAAAAGAGACGCCAAATCAGCGCTTCGAGTTGACAGGCAGTGGTTTGGATCTGGCTTCCATCGCAAATGATTTTAGCGCAGGCAATGTAGCGCAAGCGATTGCTGAGCACTCCAGAGAAACCGCATTCACTGCCGCTGGCCACGCTGGATTCGCTGTGGCCGCCGCCAAGGCGCAGCTTGTCAAATTTTTTGGGGACGATCGGCATCAACATGAATATTGATTGCCTCGTCTGGCTTACTGGCAAAGACCTCACGACTTTAGCCCGACTTTCGCTGTTAGGTGGGTTTTTGGATCCGAATCGTTAAAATTGCGTTCATTTTCTCAAAAGGTCTCCACCACAGGCTTTGGATTTCTGATTTCGGGGGGGACTGTGCGGGCAGAGTGAAGCTGAGTAGGTCGAGTAGCATGTGGTGGATTTTCTCGGGCTTGGTGTAGCGTCTCATCCGCACTTCCCGTCCGTCGGTGGCGGGGATGGTCACATCGAGCATCTGGATCTCGCTCAATCGCGCAAGTACGCTGCGGGAGCTCAGGCTGGTGGCCGCCTTTTTGTTGTATTGCTCAAGGGTGACGTGCAGGCAGTAGCCGCCGTAGCAACCGAGGTCGTAAACCCCATTTAGTGCCATGCATGGTTCCCCGCTTCGAGTCAATAAATCACCTGATGGGTGCCGGGGGGTAGTGTAGAAACCAGCCTGGAACCTTGAATACGGCCTTTTTGAATCGTGCCGTCCAGTTTGAAATCATCGCGTCCGGGTTTGAGCGGCAGGGCGAGTGTGGTTGTCGCACCCTGCGGAGTTGTTATTTGCAACATCAGATCCTCCCCATTCTTTTTCCAGGAAACCGGCACCGGCCCGAACTCGGTGACCACGGTCCCCTCGGCCTGGGTGAGGTCTCCGAGGTGCGGTTCGATCCATAACTGTTTTTCGGCCACGGGTTCGTCCCTGCGGACTCCCAGCACGTAGGCGCTCAGAAAATAGCCGGGAAACATCCCGTAGCAATGCGCGATCGACCCGCTCTTGCGCCCGTCGAGCATCTCCCACGAGCATTGCGCCGGGGATTGAACCATGCCTTGCCACCGTTTCCGGTAACAATCCAGGACCTCCTTGTCGCAGTCCTGTGAATCAACTGCGTAAAGGACCTTGTGCAGGTAATAATAGATCATCATCCGGCCCTCCAGATCGCGATGCTCCATCAGATATTTGAGGACTCTTGGCCGGTGCTCGGGTGAAACAATCCCGCGATCCAGGGCGAAGATTGCCGGGTAAACCGTCGGCTCCACCAGATTGCCGGTCTTTTTCAATTTCAGGGGGCCGATGCCCGGACCTCCATTTTTTTCCGCAGCCGCGTTTTTGGCTGGCTCGGAATACCCTGAATAGAATGTCCCCTCGGATTCATTCCAGAGCTCCCGGTTGAAGGCTGTCGAGAGATCTTTGGCGGCCTCCTCGAATTTGCCCGCCTGCGATGGGTCGCCGACAGCCCGGCCCAGAGCGGCCGCATCCACAAGCGCCTTGTAAACCCAGGCGTTGAGACCCGCACCCTCCAGGGTGATATAGCCGACCGGGTTGCCCCAGACCACCCATTCGCGCGCCAGGACCAACCCGCGGGCTGTCCTGCGCTCGAGGAAGTAATTCATTTGTGCCACTACCGCGGGCCAGATTTCACGGACCAGCTCCGGGTTTCCCGTTGCGTCGTAATACCGGCGGATACCGTTGACCCATTCACAGGCGCGATCCTCCATTTTGGCGTGTTTGTCGTAGCGGTCCGAGCAGGTGTGGGCCTTGACCCAGCCATCAGGTTGGAGCGTCAGGGCCGTGCGCCGGACCATCGCCCCTAGCAGACGCGGATCGGCATAGAGGGGTTTATCCCCCGGCCCGGCCATGGCGGTTCGCGTGATATCGAATCCGGGCGGATCACAGTCCATCCATTCGACGCGTTCGCGATCCGCGCAATCGACATACGCGTCCTCGCTAAGCACCGCACAGGAGCGCGCGCAGAGCGTCCACAATTGATTGAGAAACGGATCGTTGCAGTTGAACGAACCCACCTGGTCAAAGGGATAAAGCCGCTCGATCAATTTCAAACCGGTGATCGTCGCTGTGCCGGACTTGACGAGGATGGCGCCCTTGGTAATGCCGCGCGTGTCGATGGTGAAATGGCTCTGCGGCCCAGCCTTGGCCACGTATTTGACGCCGAAAGGTTCAATGGATAGTTCGGTGTCTTTTTCAGCCGTGAATTCGATGACCGGATAGGCCTGCACGATCCGGCCCGTTTGGAATTCAAGTTTCTCTCCAGCCTTGAGCGTGACCGGCAGGGAGGCGCCGTTGGCGAGCGTCAGCGCGACCGGTGTTTCGCGCAACAACGGAATCCGCCGTGCGGTCAGGCTGCCCCATGAGGATCCGGGGATGCCGACCGCCAGCTTCCATGCTCCGTCCACGTACCCGGTTTGTGTCCAATCGCCATCCTCCACTCGCGCGTCCACGAGCCGGTCTGTTAGATCGGCCCAACTCGCCTTGCACTGGCGGAACCGGTTACTGTCGTTCCACTTCCATGTGGTGTCCGTGCGGATGAGATCCCGTCCATCAAGTTGCAAAAGCGCGGTAAGACCGGGAGCATGCCCCATCATCTTGCCCCCCGAAAGATTCCCGATCACCAGGATCGCGATGCTGTTAGAACCCTGCTTGAGCCGGGACGCGATATTGAGGCTGTCATATTCCGGCCCGTTCGGCTGAAACCGGTTCGGTCCGCGATCCACATAAGTTCCATTGACCCATAGGATATACCGCGCATCGGCGAAGAGATGGAGAACGGCCTGCGATGGTTTGGCTTCAAGGTCGAAGCTCTTGCGGAATGCGACCGCCCCCCCGGAAAGCGACGGAGTGGTCCAGACAAAGGACGCCTCCAGCGTCTTGCCAACGGCATCCGTCTGAACCGATGGAAACGAATGCAGCGGCGGAGCAGCCGCCCGGCCCGGCTCAGACGCGACCAGGAGCAGTCCACCTACGGCTGCCGAAAGAAGGAGAGAGCGGAACTTCAATGTGATGTGTCGATCGGTCATGTTTTTTTTGTTACTAATGAATGAACTATTTTCCCGGTTTGAAGATATCGAATTGAGTCACCGGAGCGTCGATGTTGAGGCGCAGCTTCTGGGCGGTCACCGGCGCGAAGCGCTTGGAGTGCTAGGAAATTGCTTTCCCGGTGAAGGCCGTTGAAAGAGCCGGTGACCGGACCGGAGGGCGGGGAAAAGAAGTTGGTTTTTTCGATTTTTTCGCCAGTAAAATGACCAACGCGGGCCTGGCATTCTGCTCTGCAACCCCAGTCCACTAAACCACTAATCAGCGGAGCTTCCCATGAAAGTCTATAGCCAGTTGCCGTCCTTAATCTTGCAAGCAATGGTTCCATCTCAGATTTGATTTTGCCATCCTCATCCTCTGTTGAAATTCTTATGTTCGGCGTCAATTCAAACACGCCTTGCTTCACCACCGTTTTTTGCGGCTGCGGAATGATGGCCGGTTCGTTCGCGGCCAGCGTCGTGGCCGCCAGCGACGAAATCATCAGACCGAGGATGACGTTTGATTTCATACTGATAGAAATTTGCTTTTTCATGGGCGGTCATTTACTTGACGCTCCGAGGGTATGGTTGTTTGCCTTTTCTCATGCGGTGAAGGATTTTACGGTTTGATCCAAATTCATGAGGAATGATATCCCGGAAGACTTGCGTCATATGGAGGAAACTCTCCCATCCCGGATCTGTTCGAGGTGCTCCCGGGTGATCGGATAGAGACGGATGGCGAGCAATGAGAGCAGACAGATCGCGGCACCAATGACGAAGGTGACCAAGCCGAGATTCCAAATGGCTTGCGGCGTCTGGGTCACGGCGTGGCCGTCCTTCGGTACCTGATAGCCAATGCCGCTGAGGCACCAGCCGGCGACGATGAGGCTGAAGGAAATGGCCATGCGCATGGCCAGACTGAACACGGATGAATAACCACCGTCCTTGACCTCGCCGGTTTGCAGGCGGCGCACCTCGCTGACATCGGCCATCATCGCGGTGGATACGGGCAGCATGATTCCGTTGCCAAACCAATAGGACGCATGGAAGATTACGAACAGGATCAAGGCGAGCGGCAGCGTCACGCCGCCGACGGCGAGGGTAGCATCGGGCTTGATGATGCCGGTTAGAAACAACCCAGCGAGCATTACGTTGCCGGTGATGCTGATCGCCCCGCCGATGAGCACCGCTCCTTTTTTATCGAAGCGTTTGGTGAGGCTCATGGAAACCAGCGCGCCGAGCGCCATGCCGACCATGGTGCTGCCGTGGGCGATGGATTTATGCCAGGCGGGGAATTGCATGAAGTCATCGTAAACGAACATCTGCAGCGAACTGACGATGACCATGCCGGCGCAGACCGTGAAGATGAAAGCGAACACCCAGCGCGGATTGGGATCGGCGAGGATGGCCTTCATTTCGAGGAAAAAATCCTTGAACCATCCGTGCTCTGAATGGCGCGGCGTGTGACTCGTGTCCTCGCGCCAGCGGAAGGTGAAGAAGCACACCAGGATCACGAAGCTTGCTGTGGCGGCGGCGAAGGTGCCGCCCATCAGATGATAGTTCGCCTCGATGGTGGTTGCCTGGGTGTTGCCTTTTCCACCGAAGAAGAACACCCACGCCATGGCGGGGCCGGCGAAGTTGGCGGCCATGTTGAAAATTTGGCGGATGCCCTGAAGCCGCGAGCGCCCCTGATAGTCGCCGCACATTTCAAAACCGAGCGCCATGTAGGGGATGAAGAACATCGTCAGGCCGGTGCGCAGCAGCAGGTTCATGCCGACGAGATACCAGAAGATGCCCATCTGGCTGCCACGGCAAAATCCGGGTACCGTCCAGATCAAATAGGAACAGAGAGCCATCAACAATCCGCCGACGAGCATGTATGGATGGCGGCGGCCCCATGAGCTGCGGGTATTGTCGCTGATGTGGCCCATGACCGGCTCGGTGATGGCCTCCCAGAAGACGGAGAGCGACATCGCGAGTCCCGCCCACGTGGGATCGAGGCCTAACGACTTGGTATAGAACAGCATGGCGAAGCCGAAAATGCCGTTCATCACCAGCGAGTTTGCACACTCGCCCAGCGAGTAGGTGAACATGCTGCCTGTTGAGCAGGTCTTGGCATTTCGGTTCATAAATTCTAGAGTGTTAGATTTAATGTTTGGTGCCAAGCCCTCAAAATTCTAAACACGTTCTGCAAGGCGACCATGTTGCGTTGCAACACTGCTTTATCGCAAAACAAGGGGTTCGGTTTAACCTCTGCGCGCATAGGAACGACCAACGCGACGAGGGTAAGCGCAGCATGGAAAAGGGGGGTGGATTTTTTCACGACAGTGTCGGAACGCTGATTGTCACGAAATGGGTTTTGAGATGAAGTGCGCTGAGAATCCTCGTGTGAGGACCCGAGAGGCGGGAAAGAGCGGGTTGCGAGTCGCGTGTTTTTCATGAAGTCGTGATCAAAGTGACCGGACCGAAGAGTCCTGACGGGGTTTGGTATTCAAAAGCATAAGGAGTGGGAATGCCGACGCTGTAGTGGTTGGCGAGGGTGTTGGCCACGGTGATGGACAGGGTGTTCTCGCCCGGCACGAGGAACGGAGTTAGCTCGCATTGCCATGGCGGTGTCACGAGTGTCGCCGCAATTTTACCGTTCACGTAAATCTCCGCAGTGGCCGATACTTTACCGAGATCGAGATACACCAACTTACCGGGAAGGATTTCAGGCACGAACACACTTCGCCGGTATTCCAGAGCACCCGAATAGGTCGCAAGACCTTGGGCACACCAGTTCCCGGTATCGATTGAACCCGCTCCACATATGAATGAAACGGGTTCCGGCAACGCATCACCCGCATGCGAGTCGGCGGGTGCCTCCACGCGGATCGCTATCGTCTGCGGCTCCGCCACGGCTGACTTGATAAGCACCCGGTAGCGAATACAATTACCTGCTAGAGCCATGATTGGTGTGGCGGCGAGTTCAGCCCCACCCGCCCAAATCCGCGCGTGGCCTCGCGAGACAAACGTGATTTCCCGCAGCCCGGGCGGACTCATGAAACGAAAGCGGATGGCACGGCGTTCATCACTTGCGATGAGACACGGACGCGGCGAGTCGGCACCAGTGAACCAGCGGAGAGCAAGATTTCCCGGATCAGCCTGTGGTGGATCGAATGCGACAAACGCACGCGTCCGCTGGCCGGGCGGCTGCACGAGTTTCACCAGCAAGTCGTTCCAGCCCTTCCTGAGTGTCACCTGGACCTCCGCGGCCTCACATTCGTAGTGTGGGATCCTCCACCGCGCATGCAAGCCGGGGTCCAAACCATTCTGATGCAAAAGTACCGGTTCGCCGTTCAGCCACACCTGATAAGCACAGCGGCCACCCATCACCAACGTGTGCCTGCCATCGCATAGGGCAACAACCTTGGCACGCAAATACCAGACGCTACCATCAGTGTCTGATTGGAAATCCAGGAACTCATCGGGAACCGCTCCTTTCAACCCATGAGGACCGTTAAGCCAGTCAGTCAGAAAAGGATCCCTCTCAATCCCCCACCGCCGGGAGAATCCATAAGGCCGCCACTCCAACGCGCCGCCGCCACCTAACAGTAAATTTTCAACCTCCGCAAAATCCGTTTCGGGAGGAAATGGCCCCGCAGACTCAAGCTGCGGACCGAACGAAAAGGTGGTCTCCGGCCAATCAGAATCGTCGTATGCAACGGACTCCCACCCGGCATCTTCTGCAAACTCGTCATAGTATCGAAAACGCCTGGCCTGTGGGCCTAACATACCAGGCGTCGCGGGCAGGCTGAAATCACCAAAACGGTTGTCGAGCACCGGATGAACCAGCGATTCCCACGGACCATCGAGTAATTGCTCCCGTTTTTCGCAAGACGCTTCCCGGACGACAGGCCTGTGTGGCAGTGCGTCACTGTTGCTGACAAAAACACGGGCCTCGCGAGGCGCGAAACCCACCGTCAGTGAATTGGAGCATGAGAGTGACGTGATTTTCCCGGTCCATGCGTCCCATTGGTCCATGCCACCCTCGCATCTGAAACTGATGTCCGCCGTGATTGCCGAGTCGGAAGAGTTGGAAACGAAATAGACATCGCGATCTTCCAGGTGCCGGTGGAGGACCTGCAGCGGCACGCTTGAGGTGACATCCCGACTGATGGCTCCGGTGATCGCCTCTAAAACGCGGTCATAGCCGTCCCGAAAGAAAATCGCCACGCCGCCGCTAGGATGTTGTTTGAACTGGTTCTTCGAGTCATCGGCGGAACCAAAGATCTGACCTATCAGATCGTTGAGACCGGCATCGTCTCGTCCCATGTGGTCGCTGGAAGTCGGCAGGCAACCGAAAGCAATGACCAATCCGCCTGCATTTACGAAGTCGAGCGCCTTCTCGACCATTGAGATCCGCACCGCCTTCATGACAGGAAATATGAGAACCCGGTAACTGGCGTCCGCCACTACCAACTTTCCGTGTCCAGCCTTAGCCTTCGCTAGTGATTCGAAGTCGATGAAATCGAAGTCGCAAGCATGATCGAAAAGATACTTGCCCAAGCCGAATGCAGTCTCCTCCGGCCGGGGGAAAGCACTTCCTTCGCTGCCGATGCGTTCGTTCCCCATGTGCGCGATCACTCCGGAGAATTCAGGATCTGCAGGTTCCGCATCCAGCGCGGAGATCGGATAGATGATCGCCACATCGCAGCGGTGAACGCCCTGCGACAGTAGCCAGCAAACGCGCGTTAAATAGTCGTTGAGAGCCCCGCTATGCTTCCAATACGGCTGGCGGAAATGGAAGTCGGGCGGTGCCCACTCCCACCACCCGCCACGGGTGGAGTAGTAAAGCCCGTGAAGATTCACCACCGTCGCGCCATAAGCAAAATCTTCGTTGATGGCCGCGACGACGGCCGCCGGGGTCGTTCCCCACCCGCTCGAGTGGAACGCCTCCACCCAGACCCGCGGCCGACGATAGAGATGGGCGATCGAACTGTTCACCTTGAGCCCCCGGAACGCGCGCGCGCCATTCAGCTTCGGGTCATCACAACCCGGTGCTGAGAACCAGCGCATCGTCCGGAAATAGTCGCCATAATGCGAGCGTCCTTCCCCGATCCTGCCCCGTCCGCAGTTGTCATGACCGAAAAGGATCCCACGCTCTTCATGCCAGTGGAAAACCGGCTTAAAATAACACTCCTCCATCCGCTGCGTCACCACATCCGCGAAATCGAGTCGGATCTTTTCCGTCACCGGCCCCATGTCATACCAAAGCGCCGGAAGCAAGGGACGCAGATCGTAGCCCTTGCTGAGGAGAAAAGCCCCGATCAGATGGCTTGACCAAAATGGCATGCGCGAACCGAAATCAAGTTCATCTTGAAAAAATAAATTGAAGGTTTCCCCAAAATCCTCGGGACATTCGCGCTCAAAGGGCGCGTATAGCCGGTCAATCGCCAAGACACCAGCATCCGGGTGAAGCGGATCAAACGCATTAGGGCGGTTAAATACTAGCGCCACGAACCACTCACCGGCGGGGGTAAACCATTCAAGAACGCCATCCCGCATAAACTCCGCCAGTGGCATGCCCGTGTCCACATCAGCCAAACCGTCTTTCACCCGATAAACCCAGGCACCGATCATGCAAGAGCCGGGCTCCGCGCTGAGACTGACTTGGACATGTCCGGCCACATGCTGTCCCACGCAGCTCATTTGGCCGCCCTGCATTCCGGGAGTATCGCCGCCGATGGATTCCAGGATTGGCCCGATGAGGGTGTAGTCCTGAAACCCAGCCGTCATCCCTCGCTCCCGGCAGGCGGATAGGAACCAACGGAACAGGTCCCACCAGTCTTCGGAAAAAAGCGCCGGATCGCCAAGGTCACTGCCGCCATCGGGAAGATGCGGATAGCTGATGATCGTCTGGCGGACGCCCTTTTCGCATAGCCGGTCGAGCTGCCAGGCGATGCGCTCTCGATCCAGCTTTTCGCCAGCCCACCAATAAAACGGCACCGGCCCGTGGGTGCTTGGGGGCCGCAGGAACACCGCCTCCATTTCATCGTTCACTGAGACCAATGAATCTTGAACTTTTGCTGTGAGATCTGCGGTGAGCGGCATAAGACCAAAATTGCGGGCCGGTTGGAAATTGAATACGCCAAATACTGGCAGAAACTGCGGATACGTTCCCATGCAATAATCCATGATTTTCTTAGACTTTTCCAGGATCATCTCCGACTGGAGAGTCAATAACTGGCATCGTATGCGACTTTTTTCACCCAATGGGAGAGCTAGCGCCCTTCACGGGCACCCTTCGAAAGCGAGATGCTGCAGGATAGCTAAATTCTTCATGCGGCCGAGGCGCGCAACGAGGTTTGACTATAACGAATCAGACCATGACCATCACCGTAGAAACTCTGCGCTCGACTAACAGATGCCGACCCGCTTCGACGCCGGAATCCACTTGCATCCCGCTTTTCCGCGTGGATGTTGAATAAGTGCATCTATTTCGCTGATTTGTCCATTGTTCTAAGGGGGAGAAACGAATAATTTGCCAGCGCCTTCCTGACACAGGCGGGTGCTGGCGAGGAGCATGGAAGTCCCGGGGGCTTCTCCTTCTTCCGCGCAGCCGCAGATCAACTCTTCAAAATTATGATTAGCAAGTTACACCTAATAGGAATGATTGTCGGACTAGTTTTCTCGCTGCTCGGCGTCCAAACAGCACCGGCCGCAGAGACCGGGCGCTCCACCCTTTCCCTCAACGGCGCATGGCAAATTGAGGAGAGTGTCGATGCAAACCAGATGCCGACATCCTTCACTCACACGGTGGAGGTGCCGGGATTGGTGAGCCTTGCCAAACCCGCCTTCCCGGATGTCGGATTGTTTGCCAGCCGGGAAAACCTTGAGCGGTTCAAGCGGAAATATCCGTTTGAGGGACCTGAAATTTTGGCGAAGGACGCCCCCTTGCCCGCGATCGGCATATCGCTGCAAAAACGCAATTATTTCTGGTACCAGACCACCTTTAAAGCCCTGAGCAAACGGGAGGTGGTGCTGCTTAAGATCGGCAAATCGCAGTTCGGCACCAAAGTCTGGCTGAATGGCAAGGAAGTGGGCGAGCACCTCAGTTGCTGGACGACCGGGACATTCAATTTAACCGACGCCATTGACTGGTCGGGCGAAAACCGGCTTCTGGTCCGCATTGGCGCCCACCCGGCGGTGCTGCCGGAGACCATTCCCGGGGCGGGAACCTCCAGCTCCAAGCATTTCTGGATCCCGGGCATCTTTGACGATGTCAGCATTCATTTCTGCGACAACCCGGTCATTGAGATCGTCCAAATGGCACCGCGCATCGGCTCCTCGGAGGTTCTGATCCAGACCCAGGTCAAAAACTACGGAGCCGCGCGGGAGTTCGAGCTTGGGCATGTGATCCAGACATGGAAAGAGGGCAAAAAAGTCTCCGAATTGGCGGTTCAGAGGGAGAAACTGGCCGCCGGGGAGGAGAAGACCTTCACGCAGACTGCCAAGATTCCCGATGTGCGGCTTTGGTCGCCGGAGGATCCGTTCCTGTACGTGGCCGAGAGCCGAACCAGCGGTGACAGCGTCCGGACACGTTTTGGGATGAGGGAATACCGCTTTGATAGCGCCACCCGGCAGGGTTACCTCAATGGCAAGCCCTATTACCTGCGCGGCGGCAACATCGAGTTTTCACTTCATGTGGAGGATCCCCTGTGCGGCAACACTCCTTGGGACCGCGCTTGGGCGCGCAAGATGATTGCCGAGATCCCCAAGCGTCTGAACTGGAATGCCCACCGGATCACCAATGGCTGCGTGCCCAGGATGTGGTTGGATATTGCCGACGAGGAGGGCATTCTCCTCCAGTACGAACCGACAATCTGGGGTTACCGCAGGGAATGGCGTTTTGATGAAATGGTCACGGAGTTCTCGCGCTGGATGCAGGATAACTGGAATCACCCCAGCATCTTCTTATGGGATTCCAGCAACGAGACCACGACTGCGCCGCAAGGACTCGCCAAGATTATCAATGCCGTGCGTTCTTTGGATCTTTCCGACCGCGCATGGGAGAACAGCTGGGGTGCGCCGGCCGGTCCAAATGATCCATGCGAGGCGCATCCCTACCTAAACTTACGTCCAACAAATTTAACCGATTGGCGCTGGCTGAACACCTTCGTTCCCGACGACCAATGGCAAGGCTGGTGGCGCTCCAAAGCAGGCGCAGGCCATTGCACGCTGATCAACGAGTATGACTGGCTCTGGACTTATCCCGACGGCACGCCCCTC
>CAIXKE010000107.1 GCA_903919975.1 Akkermansiaceae bacterium
CGATCTGCGCCCGGCTGGGCATCCGGCGCAATAGCGGCAAGCGGGGGCGTACCCCAGGCGACAAACCGGCATCGCGTCCGGCGCTGACTGAACAACAGGGATTTGGATTCTAAGAATGGAGGAAACAACGATGCGAAATGATAAGCGAAATGTCTCTGACCCCTTTGGCAACGAGGTGGAATCACAGGCAGACAGAGTTCGATACGGTGAGTGGATCGAGAACGCGGCAAAACAAGTCAATTGGAGACAAGCGGCATGAACCGGATATCCATTGTTGTACTAGCGGTCGGTATGGTGATCGCGGCTGGCCAACCCTTGGCGGATACCGCCCAACGCGAGGCGACCAAGGGGCGGATGACCGATGGCAAGGTACTCTTTGAAGAAAAGTGCCGCACCATCGCCGGCGAAAAGATCTACCGCAAGGTGGAGAACGTTGAGGGGGTGTTGTTGATGAAGGTGAGGCCGGAGCGGAGCGACCGCGAACTGGCAGATCGAAACTGGCCGGGCGCGGCGTTTGCGCGGGAATCGCGTGGCGACGAATTCATCACCACGTTTCTAGGATATGAATACGGCGGCGAGGTACTGGGTGGCGCGTTCGAGCCGGTCAGGCGCGACTACCGGGGCTCCATTAGTACCAACCGCCGCCCCGGTGGCCTCCCCGGCTATCGCTGGGTCGAGGTCATCGAGGAAAAAGACGGCAAGCGCTTTCGCTATGCTGGCTCGAACAAGGTGGTGGGCCGGATGGACGTCAACGCGACCAACGTAAAGATCGACCTTCAGAGAAACCCAAACTTCGATCTCAACATCTATGGGTGGGTACTCGATAAAACCCTCGCCACCGGCCAATCCCCCCGCTACGGCGTCACCTACGAGGACCACGTCATCCCCGAAGACCGCTACCTCGGCATCGCCGGCAGCACGGTCAAGGTGCTCGACCTCAAGACCAAGGAAGTGCTGGGCGAGATGATCCGCTACGCTTGGAGCCCTGGCGCGCCCAGTCGGGACAATCCAAGTCCGTGGTTGACGGCCTACCGTTGTCCCGATCATGCGCGCGGCACCAATGCAGCCACCCGGAAGTTCGTTGACCAAATTCTGATTCCCACCAAGGAGAAATGAAATGCCGACCATCGCCGACTACCTGAAGTTCGCTAACCTGCAGATGGCTGCGGAGGCGCTGTTCAACTTCAATGCGACGCCACCCGGCACCATCTTGACTCCAGGCGCCAAGTTCACAGACCCGCTGACCACCGCCATCCTTACCGACGGTAACCTCCACTCCAGCAAATTCACCGCCACCGAAGCCACCAAGTTCGTGGATTCCGTCACGGGCTGGAAGGTCAACCAACTAAAGGGGTCAGCTTCGGATTAATTCCCAGCTTATTTTAAAGGGGCCAGGCTCGAATTATTTTCGAATTATTTTGATGTGCGGCGCAGCCAGAACAAATGACGAAATCAGATTCGAATTGTGAGGAGAGACGAATGAAATATGAATACGACAATGGTCCCATTTATGGCAGCGAAAAGTCGAGCAAAAAGTCGAGCCTGGCCCCTTTAATCCCCACCATGGCGACCAAGGCGCGCACTGATTTCTCGGCCTTTGTCGCCCTGCAAACCCATGGATGCAACGACAACAACGGGAGGCAAGCCGCATGAAACGCACAATATTATTCGCGCTGATAGTCGGCGCCTTTCTGGCAGCGACGGCTGTAACCGCATCGGCGCAGAGCGCCGACCCCCACGCCCGCCTGCAGATCGCCGAGAAGATGTTCCAGGAACGATGCAAGAAGTCCGGTGAGTTCATCCACCGCACCGCGGAAAACGTCGATGGCGTGTTTTTGATGAAGATTCGTCCGAAGGAGATCAACTACGGGGATCAGTACCGGATGGATGATCCATATGGAAATGACTCGGGGGAAGAAACATATATCAAGACGTTTTTCAGTGGGTTTTACAGAAACTCATCGCCTCCACCAAGGGGCTACCGCTACGTTGAAGCCATCGATCCAACGGACGGCAAGCGGTATCGCTATACGGGCTCAATGAAAGTGGTTGGAAAGAAGGATGTAGCCGCCCCCAACGTGCAGATCAATCTGCAACAGAATCCAAATTACGACCTGAGCATCTACGCCTTCGTCCTTGACAAGGTTGCCGCGCTAGGCGGATCGCCCCGCTACGGCGTCACCTACGACGACATTTCCACGCGCGAGGAGCGCGAATACTGGATTGTCGGCAGTTCGCTAAGAGTTATCGACCTCAAGACCAATGAAGTTATGGCCGAGCGCATCGGCTACATGATGGATCGCGGGCAGGGCAATAATAGTGGCGGGCGGTCGCCGTGGCTGCTTGCAGCAAGGAATGCATGCCCGGCATTTCGTAGTGCCTCTGGGATTCCCCCCATTCAAACGGATCAGACCCGGATTTTTGTCGTGAAAGTCCTTCACCCGATTAAGGAGCAGTGAGATGAGCGTACCGACCGTAGCCGAGTATCTGAAATACAACTAAAGGGGTCAGCTTCGGATTAATTCCCAGCTAGCCAACCATGCCACGCCGCCCGCGAATCCATCTTGCCGGACTACCGATGCACCTCGTCCAGCGAGGCATCAATCGAGAGCCGTGCTTCTTTGCCGAGGAGGACTA
>CAIXKE010000108.1 GCA_903919975.1 Akkermansiaceae bacterium
CTGCTGGAGGGCCGCGATGAACCGGTTCGGCAGTCGGCGGTGAGCTGTTCGGTGGACGGAGTGCCTGGCGTGCGGCTGGGCCACTGGAAATACATTCCCCGTTTCGACGGTAAAGTTCCGGCTGGCCGCGCAAGGCCGCAGGTTCAACTCTACGACCTCTCGTTGGATCTTGGGGAGACCCATAATCTCGCCGCGGAGCATCCGCAGCGGATTGCCGAGATGGAGTCGCTCCTGCAGAAGCTCATCCGCGACGGACGGAGCACCCCTGGCGCACTGCAGAAAAATGATGCGGCCGTGATTTTTGATAAAGGTAAACGTCATGAATAGGAAAAAAAGGCTTATGATAAAATCGAAGGTTTTGCTTTTTGCCGGAATGAGCTTGTTGGCAACCGGGCTTGCGGTGCTTGCGGGGAATCCTGCCATTGCGGGGCAGTCGGCGCTGCGCGCCGATAATTCGGCAAAGTTGCCGACCACACCCAACATTGTTTTCATCATCTCCGACGATCAGGGGGCTGGGGACTACGGATTCATGGGGCATCCTCATATTCAAACACCGCACATCGACAAGCTCGCCACTCAGAGCCTTGCATTCCGCCGTGGGTTTGTCCCCAGCAGCGTATGTTGTCCGAGCCTCGCAACCATCATCACTGGGCTCTATCCGCATCAACACAGGGTCACCGCCAATGACCCGCCGTTGCCTGCAGGTTCCAGCGCCGCCACCGCCGAGAGGCCCGCGCAGTGGAACGCAATGCTCGAGCAGGTGCCCACCCTGCCACGATTGCTCGCCGACGCCGGTTACCTCAGCTTTCAAACCGGGAAATGGTGGCATGGCGACTTCTCGCGCGGTGGCTTCACCCACGGCATTACTCAAGGCAGCCGTGCTGGGGATGCCGGTCTCATGATCGGGCGCAAAGGTTTGCAACCGATCTATGATTTCATCGCCGACTCGCGCCGGCAGCAGAAGCCTTTCTTCGTGTGGTACGCGCCTTACATGCCTCACCGTCCGCATACGCCTCCGGAGCGATTGTTCCAGAAGTATGCCACGAAGACCGACTCTCCGCACCTCGCGCGTTATTGGGCCATGTGTGAATGGCTTGACGAAACCTGCGGCGAACTGCTGGGTTATCTCGATCACGAGAAACTCGCCGCAGACACCATCGTTATTTATCTGGCCGACAACGGTTGGATTCAGTCGCCCTCCTCCCTGGCTAACGCATCAAAGAACAAGCTATCACCTTATGACGCCGGGCATCGCACGCCCATCTTGGTGCGTTGGCCCGGACGCGTCATGCCAGCCACGTCTGACTCGCTGGCTTCCTCAATCGACATCGTTCCCACTGTGCTTGCTGCGCTCGGTTTGCCGTCCCCGCAGGGCCTTAAGGGCATCAACCTGCTGGATGCCAAGGCCGTCGAATCCCGCCACTACGTGTTTGGCGAGGACTTTATGGTCCGCTCGCTAACGTTGGACGATCCCGCAGCTAATCTCTTATGGCGATGGGTCACTGATGGGCGCTGGCGTCTAATCCTTCCCCACGACTTCAAAGCGGAAGGCGCGCTGAAGCCGATCGCATCCGACACGGCTGCGCAGCCGATGCTTTACGATCTGCAAGCCGATCCGAAGGAGGAAAACAACGTCGCCAATGCTCACCAGGAGATTGTGGCCGCGCTCCGCGAAAAGCTCGACGCTCATTGGACGCCCAAGATTGCCGCGCCATAGAGCGGATAGCCGAGATGGAGTCACTACTCGAGAAGCTCATCAGGGAAGGACGGAGCACCCCCGGCGCCCCGCAAAAAAACGATGCGGAGGTGACCATTCGAAAACTGACAGGCAAACCAATCCAGACCATTGAGTAAGCGCCACCAGCCCCTACCTGCCGCCCCCCTACCTGCCGCCCCCCTACCTTCCAACCGAATTCACAATGAAAAATATGCCTACACACGAAGTTGAGATTAACAGCCCCAAAATTAAGCAAGGGCCCCCCGGGAGCATTTTGTATTCAATTGGGATCAGCCTGATCGCGGCCCTGGGTGGCTTTCTGTTCGGGTTCGACATGGCCGTTGTTTCCGGCACCATTCCGTATCTTGAGAAGGTGTTTCATCTCAGCGGGGCTGGCTTGGGATGGGCTGTGAGCTGTTGCATCCTGGCGTGCGCGGTCGGGGCAGCATTCGCGGGAAAGCTCGCGGATGTGTTTGGGCGCAAGAAAGTGCTCCTTGGTACCGCCATCCTATTCAGCGTGTCCGCCGTGGGCGCGGGTTGGGCCGGTTCCTATTATACCTTCATCTTTTATCGGTTGCTGGGCGGGTTGGCCATCGGGGCTGCCTCGGGTGTCGCCCCCATTTATGTTGCCGAAACCGCTCCCACCCGGTTCCGGGGGCGATTCGTCTCTTTCTACCAGCTTGCGATCGTGGTAGGCATCTCAGCCTCGTATTACTCCAACTACTTCCTGCTTCGGACCGGCGATGACGCGTGGCGCTGGATGTTCTCGGTGGGGGTTGTTCCCGCGGGTCTATTCTTTTTCTGCCTGTTTTTTGTTCCCGAAACACCCCGGTGGCTGGCCAAGAACGGGAACGATGCCGAAGCGTTGCGGATCCTCACGCGCATCGACGGGGCGGTGTTCGCCGAAGCAGAAATGGCAGCGATCCGAAAAACTCTCCAGGTCAAAAAGGGGCGGTTGGCAGATCTCCTCCAGCCGCGCATGCTGCGGATTGTAATCATCGGCTCGCTTTTGGGGGTATTCTCCCAGATCTGCGGCGCAAACGCGGTGTTCCTGTACGCTCCGGTCATCTTCGCCCAAGCCGGTGCGGGGTTGCAGGATTCGCTGTTCCAAACCTCGATGATCGGGCTGATCAATTTCTTCTGCACCTTCATCCCGATTATGCTCGTTGAGCGGGTCGGGCGCAGGCCGCTGCTAATGATCGGGGTCGCCTGCATGGCGCTGGCCATGTCGACGCTGACCTTCCTCTTCTTCATTCACGCGAAAGGCCCCGCCGTTCTCTTCGTAATCCTCCTCTATATCGCCGCGTTTTGCAGTTCGATCGCATGCCTGACCTGGGTCATCCTCTCGGAGATATTTCCCAATCGAATCCGCGGCGAGGCCATGTCCATTGCCAATTTTAGCTTGTGGACTGCGAACTTCCTGCTCCTGCAAAGCTTCCCCATGATTGAGGCGCGCTTTGGCATCACCTCCGCCTTCGGCGCGTACTCGGTGATCTGCTTCTGTATCTTGTTTTTTGTCTGGAAGTTCATTCCGGAGACCAAAGGCAAGTCGCTGGAAGAAATAGAAGCTCAGTTGGTGGGCTTACCCGATGAGCCCCCCTTCGCTACCAAATAGAAACCAAAACAAGAAATTCACCATGGAACTCATAGGTAAACCCAACTTCGAGCAGGCGATGAATCGTATTGATGCCTGGTTCGCGCACTCAATGATTGACCGTCCCCCCGTGCGTTTTGCCGAACATAACGCCGATTACGCTCAAAACCACATGACCCGCGGGCGAACGTGGGCCGACTTGCGAGCCCGCTGGTTTGACGCCGAGTTCCAGGTGGATTATTTCTTGGGATCCATTCGCGGACGGATTTTCCACGGCGAAACATTTCCCGTGTTCTGGCCCAACCTGGGTCCCAATGTCTATGCGGCATTCCACGGGGCGGAACTGGAGTTTGGCGAGGTCACCTCATGGATTCACCATTGCATCCACGATTGGAGCGACATGAACCGGATGAAGTTTAGCCCCGACAATGTCTATTATCGAAAAATCGAGGAGCTAACCCAAGTGGCGCTGCAGAAGTGTCCCGGCCAGTTCATGGTTGGCTATACCGACCTGCACACCAGTTTGGATTGCGCCGCTGACTGGCGCAATCCGCAAGAGCTCTGCATGGATTTACTCGATTGCCCGGAGAAGGTCCATGAGCTGGTTGAGCTGGCGAATGAGAGTTTTCTCCCCTTGTTCGACCACTACGACGAGGTGCTTAAAAAGCACGGCCAAATGTCCGTCACCTGGATGGGCATTCCCTCGCGCGGAAAGTTCCACATCCCGAGTTGCGACTTCACCAACATGGTTTCCAAGGAGGTTTTCGACGAGTTCTACCTTCCCACCTTGCACCGGGAATCCCGGCACATGACCCACAACGTATTCCACCTCGATGGCAAAGGCCTGCTCAAGCACCTTGAGCGCATCCTTGAAGTCCCTGACGTTCACGCCATCCAGTGGGTTCATGGAGTCGGGGACGATGCGCCCATCATGCAATGGATTCCCGTCATCCAACAGATCCAGGCCGCAGGCAAGGGAGTGATCGTGGACCTCCAGGTCGACGAGTTGGAGCCGTTTATCGCCGCAACCCGCCCCGAAGGCCTTTACCTCTGCATGAACGCCGAGGAGAAGATCCAAGGGGATATCCTCAAGCGGCTGGAGCGCTGGTAAACTTAATTTTACGAGATGATTATGAAGACAAAATTCAACCTGTTGAGAGTGCTCTGCCTTTTGGTTGGCCTGTCGGCTGCCGCCGAGTGCGCGGAGCCCCCGTCCTGTGATTTTCCCCGCCGGAACATCAAGCTGGATGGGGATCTGAATGATTGGGCCGGCATCCCCCCAAACCTCGTGCAAGGCAAGGAACACCTTTGGTTTGGACAGGGCATGACGCCTGAAAAATGGACTAACAATGCCGACCTCAGCTATCAATGGCGGGGCGCGTGGTTTGGAGATCGCCTCTTCTTCGCCGTCGAGGTCGCCGATGATCATCTCGTCGAGCCGGGCCAGGCCTCCTCATTCTTATGCGACTGCCTGGAGATTTACCTCGATTACAACCACCAGGGAGGCGCTCGAGTGAAGGTGCTCGATGGCCGCGCGGATGTCTTTGCCCGGTGCGACCCTCGGGAACTCATGGGTTACGAACTGCATTTTCTTCCCGAGAATAGGCCCCGTGTTTATCTCGACCACAGCGACAAATATGCCCTGGGCAAACCGCAGACCAACCGTTTCAAACGCGATTGGGCAGGCAAGGCTGCGTTTCGCAAGACTCCAAAGGGATATTTAATGGAGGTGGGGTTTAGCGTACCCGGTGTGCCTCTGGCAGCTGGAAAAATTCTCGGCGTCGAAATCGGCGTTTGTGACGATGACGGCAAGGGGCGCGAGAGCATCATGATGTGGACAGGCACCAAGGGCGATTTCTGGCTCACGATGGAGGAATACGGCAAGGCGACCTTGACCGACACGCCTAAATCCGGAGCCGAGGCTGGTGGGAACGGCTATAACGCAAAAAATAGCAGTACTGGGTGCCGCGGAAGATTGGAGCGCGGCAGAGCCGCAGCGAAAATCGACGATTGGATGTTTCTCTCACGGAGACACGAAGATCAGGCATCCGCCCAATAGACCTCATCACCAAAAAAGAAGAAATTCATGAAAGCCATATCCCTTTTCGCAATGATCAGCTTGTTTGCAACTGAAACGAAAGGAGCATCACAGGCTAAGCTGATGCCAAACATAGTCATAGTTTTAGCCGACGACCTGGGGTACGGCGACGTGCAGTGCTATAACCCCGAGCGTGGTAAAATTTTAACGCCGAACATCGACAGGCTCGCCTCCCAAGGGATGCGCTTTACCGATGCCCATTCCTCATCCTCTGTCTGCTCGCCGACTCGCTACACGTTGCTCACCGGCCGCTATCACTGGCGAACGCATCTTCAGCGA
>CAIXKE010000109.1 GCA_903919975.1 Akkermansiaceae bacterium
GCGATGCCGGGTGCGATATTTCACAGACGGCGCGGTGATCGGCAGCAAAGAGTTTGTGAACGAGGCGTTTGCAAATGCGCGGGAGCGCTTCGGGCCGAAGCGCAAGGACGGTGCGCGGGCGATGCGAGGGAGCGGTAGCGGGGCGAAGGGCCAGCTGTGGAGCATGCGGGACCTGCGGGTGAGGGTTTGACTTCCGTTTGCGCAGTGGTGTCATCTTTGAAATGCCTCGCTTGCCTGCGGTTGGCAACCGAGTAAGGATCTACCCGACAAACCCCGCATCCCATGAGATGCGGGAAACAGGAACTTTACGGGCTTGTTGATGCGCCGGATGAGTCGCTCCAAAGCAATATGGGTGGTGGCGACCCCGCCGTGGCTGGAGACTTCACTGTTAGTGCTGGAATTGGCGATGGCGAAGGAGTTTTTTTGCCGCTCCTTGATGATCTTGGGTGGCGGTTGAATCATCCGGATGCGGATGGGTGCGTGGTTTTCCTGGGATTCGCCTTGCGGCGGGAGGGGGGCGGCGGCAAATATCCGTGCGTGACTCCTGCACTTGAAGATCTGTTTTCGTTTCTGCGTTTTGCAAGTATTTCGACGGATTCGCGTCATGCGGGTGACGTGCGTGCTTGCGCGGATTGGTTGGTTGGGAAGCTTTCGGGCATGGGCCTTGCGACGGCGCTTCATGAAACGCCGAAACATCCAGTAGTCATCGCGCGAAACGCCCATGTGGCGGGCCGCCGGACGGTGTTGATTTATGGTCACTACGACGTTCAACCGGTCGATCCGCTGCATTTGTGGACGAGCGATCCATTTCAGCCGGAAATCCGTTGCGGTAAAATCTGGGCTCGCGGAGCTACAGATAATAAGGGGCAGATGATGGCCCACGTTTTAGGGGTCGAAAAGACGCTGCGGGAAAACGCCGAGTTGCCGGTGAATTTGATCTTTTTGTTTGAAGGTGAGGAGGAAATCGGTAGTCCGAACCTCGCACCGTTTTTGCTCCAACATCGCGAGGAAATCCGCTGCGATGTCATCGCCATTTCCGATACCGGAATGGTCGCGCCCGGCGTGCCGACGCTCGGTTACGGATTGCGCGGTGTGACATGCTGCGAAGCGATTTTGCGCGGGCCGAAAGGGGATCTCCACTCCGGGCTTTTCGGCGGTGCCGTGGCAAATCCGGCGGCGGCTGTCGCGCGATTGGTCGCCAGTTTGCATGCGTCTGACGGTCGGGTTGCGATCGATGGATTTTACGATTCGGTTCGTTCGTTAGAGGATTGGGAGCGGCAGATGTGGTCGCGGGTTCCTGGGGTGAGCGACGCGGATTTCCTGCAAGTGACGGGTTCGCCCGGCATGTTTGGCGAGCCGGGTTATTCGTCGGCCGAGCGTGTTTGGTCGCGTCCGACGGCGGAGATCAATGGCATTGGCGGCGGCTATCAGGGGGAAGGCTCGAAGACGGTGATTCCGGCCGAGGCCTTTGTGAAACTTTCCTTCCGTCTGGTGCCGGACCAAAGCCCGGAGGACATCATGAAGAAGGTGGAAGCGCATTTGGTGCGGAATTGCCCGCAGGGGGTTGAGATCGAGGTCATTGTGGGCCACGAGGGGAAACCGTATATCACCGATCCCAATTCGGCGTTTGGTCTCGCCGGACAAGCCGCGCTGCGCGCCGCTTTCAATGCGGAGCCCGTGTTGATCCGCGAAGGTGGAAGTATTCCGATCGTGCAAACTTTCCGTGAAATTCTTGGTGCGGACTCATTGTTGCTGGGGCTTGCTCTGGCCGATGCCCAGATCCACGCGCCAAACGAGAATTTTCCGGTCGAGAACTTCGAAGCCGGCATTCGTCTGAACCAAGCGTTGCTCGTCGAGCTAGCAAAATGAATTTCATGTTTTTCACCCATGTCCGAATCCGACCCAACTTCCAAATCCGACTTCATCCGCGACATCATCGCTGATGATCTGGCCAGCGGCAAACACTCCACCGTCATCACCCGTTTTCCGCCGGAGCCGAATGGCTATCTGCACATCGGCCATGCGAAATCGATTTGCTTGAACTTCGGTGTTGCGCTGGAGAATGGTGCGGTTGGAGCGAAGTGCCATTTGCGCTTCGATGATACCAATCCGGAAAAAGAGGAAAGCGAATACGTCGAGAGCATCAAGGCCGACGTCAAATGGCTTGGTTTCGATTGGGGGAAAGACCTGTATTTCGCGAGTGATTACTTCCCGTTTTTCTATGATTGCGCGGAGCATCTCATCGGGCAGGACCTTGCCTACGTCGAGGACGATAGCGCGGAGGACATGCGCTTGAAGCGTGGCAATCTCACCACGCCCGGCACCCGATCGGTATCGAGTGAGCGGTCGGTGGAGGAAAACCTCGCCTTGTTCGCCAAGATGCGCGCCGGGGAGTTTCAGGAAGGGGAATGTGTGTTGCGGGCGAGGATCGACATGGCGTCCTCGAATATGAATCTGCGTGATCCGGTGCTTTACCGCATCATGCACGCCCATCACCACAACACCGGCGATGCGTGGTGCATCTATCCGATGTATGATTTCGCGCATCCCTTGGAGGACGCGCTCGAACACATCACTCATTCGCTCTGCACCTTGGAGTTTGAAAACCACCGGCCGCTATACAATTGGTTTATCGAGCATTGTCCGGTGCCGTCCAAGCCGCGCCAGATTGAATTCGCCCGGCTGAGCCTAACTTACACGGTGATGAGCAAGCGCAAGTTGCTGCAACTCGTGCAGGAGAAACTCGTCGGCGGTTGGGACGATCCTCGCCTGCCGACCATCTCCGGTTTGCGCCGCCGCGGTTATCCTGCCGCTGCGATTCGTGATTTCTGCAAACGCATCGGCATCACCAAGTTCAACGGCACCACGGACGTCGCGTTGTTGGAGTTTGATGTTAGGGATTTCCTCAATCGCGAGTCGCCACGCCGTATGGCGGTGCTCGATCCGGTGAAAGTCGTTCTTGAAAACTGGGCGGCGGAGCCGCTGGGTCACGCTGATGTTTCCAATCATCCGCAAAACCCGGAGCTGGGTGAGCGGCAAGTGCCGATTTTCAACGAAGTTTGGATTGAGCGTGAGGATTTCATGGAAGATCCGCCGAAGAAATTCTATCGGTTGGGTCCGGATCGCCACGTGCGTTTGCGCGGCGGCCATATCATTCATTGCACATCGTTCGAGAAGGATGCGGAAGGGAACGTCACGCTGATCCGTGCGGAAATCCTGCCTGGAACCGTTGGTAAAGACTCGCCGGAAGGCGTGCAATGCAAGGCGGCCATTCACTGGGTGGATGTTGCCACGGGCATCGATGCGGAGGTGCGGCTTTACGACCGGCTTTTCAGCGTCGAGGACCCGGATGCGGCGGATGGGGGGTTCCTAAGCGTGCTCAATCCGGATTCTTTGAAAACCATCACCGCGAAGGTCGAGCCCGCGCTGGCCACTGCGGAACCGGGTTTTGCGTGTCAGTTTGAACGCATCGGTTATTTCGTGGCCGACAGCAAGGATCACCAATCGGGCGTGAAGCCCGTCTTCAACCGCACCGTCGCCCTCAAGGATTCCTGGGGCAAGCAGGCGGGGAGGTAGTCAGGTCCTAAATGTGTCGCGGTGGCGGAGTACGCTTTCGAAGGTGGGTTCCGGGTTGCAGATGCGGTGGATGAGGTCGTCCCAGATTTCCTGGCCTTTGAGGATTTCCACTTCGATGCGGAGAAAATAGATGGGCACATCGATGGAGGAGGGTTTGGGGAAACGCACGGCGTCCTTCTCGGTGGTGACGATGAGTTGCATGTCCCGCTCGACGCAGCGGTGCATGAATTTTTCAACTTCCTTGCGGGAAAATCGATAGTGATCGGCGAATCGGCGTTTGATTTCGACGCGGGCGCCGAGTTTTTCCAAGGATCCTTCGAAAGCTTCGGGCACGGCAATCGCACTGATGGCGCCGACCCATTTGTCTTTGAGGAAATCGAGTGGTTGGCGTTCGCGGGTGAAGACATTTTCCAGATGGATCGGTCCATGGGTGCACTCGATGATTTCCGCGGTGCGGTTGTGGCGGCGGATGCGCTGGATGAGGTTTTCGTTAGATTCTCCGGTGCATTTGGTGATTAGAATATAACTGGCCCGGCGCAGGTTTTTCGGGGGTTCGCGCAAGGTGCCGCGCGGCAACAACGCCTCGGTGCCGAAGGGTGCGCCGGAATCGATGAGCACGATGTCGAGGGCGTGGGCGAGATTGAGGTATTGCATGCCATCGTCCAGCAGAAGTGTGTCGGCATGGAGTTCCTCGATGGCGAAACGCCCGCCTTTCACCCGGTTTTTATCGACTACCACCGAGACACCATGGAGGTTTTTCGCGAGCATGAATGGCTCGTCGCCGGCGAATTGGGAGTCGAGGAGTAGGGCGCGGCCGGTGGAGACGACCTTGGGCATGCGCTCCTCGGGAATTCTCCGGCCTTTGGAATCCTTCCATTTTTGGGGTTCATCGAGTTTCTTGCTTTTATAGCCGCGGGAGAGGATGGCGACGGATCGTCCTTGTTCGCGGAGTGAGCGGGCGAGGAGTTCGACGACCGGGGTTTTGCCGGTGCCGCCGACGGTGATATTTCCGACGGAGACGACTTGGGTGCCGAGGTGATGTTGGGGTTTCCAGCCGCTGCGATAGCGCCATAGGCGAAGGGCGACGAGGCAGCGGAAGATTCCGGAGAGCGCTCGCATGAGGAAGCGCATCAACGCGGCGCGGAAGCCTTTGGCGCGCCCGAAAATCACATCCGCGCCCCAGCGTTCGAGTTCTTCGATCAGCTCCTTCATTGTGCGAGCCGACGATGCGCTGCGAGCAAGCACCGGGGCAAGCGCCAAACCTGCGGTGCTGGATTTAAGGAAAAAAACATCCGGATTTCAAAGTGAGGCTGGAAATTCGGCACGGTGTGTGCTAGTGAGAGTCATGTTTCGTTACGGAAAGCTGGCGCGTCAGGCGGTCTCGGCCATTAGTTACTTGGCGGAGAAATACACGCCGGATGCGGCGGCGGTGTCGTCTGCCGAGGTTGGCCGGGCGCGAATAATCCCGACGGCGCTGGCGGCGAAGTTGTTGAGTCAGATGGCGGGAGCGGGTTTGACGTTGGGGACAACGGGTCCTGGTGGGGGGTATCGTTTGGCTCGGCCGCCAGAGGAAATCCATTTATCGGAGATTGTCGCTTTGTTTGAGCGCGCGATGCACGAGTTTCCCTGTCCATTCGGTGAGGGTTGGTGTGGGTCGGGTGCGCCGTGTCCCTTGCATGAAGATTTTCTCAAGCTTGAGGAGAACGGGCGCAAGTTTTTGGAGCAAACGACCTTGGCGGTTTTTGCGGCCGGGAAATCCGCCACCGAATAATCTTCTTTGCCCGGTGATTTCGGCCAAGCATCCCGGCCGTGAACGATTCGATTTCTTCCCTGACCTCCAGCATCCAGGACTTCGTGGATGCCCGCGAGTGGCGACAATATCACAACCCGAAGGATTTGGCCGTGGCGATTTCCGCTGAGGCGGGTGAGTTGATGCAGCATTTTGTTTGGCAGCAGGAGGACCAGATCGAGGAGCGCATGCGCAAAAACCGCGATGAGATCGCTTCGGAGATTGCCGATGTCGCGATTCTGCTTTTTGAGTTTGCGGATAATCTCGGATTCAAACTCGGTGACGTGATGGCGGATAAGATCGCCCGCAATGAGGTCCGTTATCCGGTGGGCAAATCCCGTGGGAATAATCTGAAATACTCCGAGTTGTAAGGGATTATCGGAGGCGTGCTTGGAGGCCGTCGGTCCATAGGTGGGCGACGATGGATTCCTGGATGGTTTCCATGGCGGCGCATTCGGTGGGGTCCTCATCCTCATGGCCGGCGAGGTGAAGCAGGCCGTGGACGAAGTAGCGCAGGATTTCGCGGGCGAGGGGTTCGCCATATTCGAAGGCTTGGCGTTCGGCGACTTCGGCGCCGATGACGATTTCGCCGTGGTGGAAAGTGATGACGTCGGTGGGGCCTTCGATGTCCATGAAATCCCGGTGGACGCGGTCGCTGGTGGTATCGTCTACCAAGGCGACTTCCAGGGTGGCGAGGTGGGCGAGCGGGGAGTCCCCGAAGGCGGCGTTGGCGAGAGCGAGATTCGCCGCTTCGTTGGCGATGGCTTCAAGTGCGGTCAGCCAAGTTTCAGGAATTTCCGTAATTTCCTGGTGATTGCCTACGATGACTTCGAGCGACATGGCGGTGGTTCCGGTTTCGGTGAAGATTAGGCCCGCTTGGGCATGGCGATGACGCGGCCGCCATGGGTGGCGGTGTCACGATCCGATGAAACCAGGGGGGAGGCGGGCGTCACTCGATCATCGCTTTTCGGGTAGTCGATGCGGCTGTGGAGCATGCTGCGCAGGGTGCCGGCGAAGCTTTCCTTGATCATGGCCAATTCCTGAAGCGTCAGGGGGCAATCATCGAGTTGGCCGTCTTGGATTTTGGCGTGAACGAGGTCTTCGACGAGCGCGCGGATCCGAGTGGGGGTGGGCTTGCGTAGGGTGCGGGAGGCGCTTTCGATGGTATCTGCTAGGGCGATGATGCCGCTCTCGCGGGTGCGCGGGCGTGGGCCGGGATAGCGGAAATTCTTTTCATCGATCATCGGCAGGTCTTCCGGGTTTTCGAGGCGACGGTCGACCTTTTCGAGTTCCAGTTTTTTCTGATCCTGTGCGCGGCGATAGAAATAGGCGACTAGGGAATCGCCGTGATGTTCTTGGATCACATGGATGACGCGCGGGTTGAGCTTGTGTTTGACGGCGAGATCGACGCCATCTTTGACGTGGGCGATGATGATCAGCGCGCTCATGGTGGGGGTGAGCGAGTCGTGCGGGTTTTCGATCCCATCCTGTTGGTTTTCGATGAAATAGCCGGGTTTTTTCAATTTTCCGACGTCATGGAAATACGAGCACACGCGGCACATTGGGGCGTTGGCGCCGATTTTTTCGGCGGCGGCCTCGGATAATGCGGCGACGATCAGGCTGTGATGGAAAGTTCCCGGGGCCTCGAGCTGCATCTGCCGCAGCAGTTTGTGGTTCAGGTCGCTGAGTTCCAACCAGCTGATATCGGTGGTGAGCTGAAACGTGCCCTCGAAAACTGGTAGAAATCCGCTGATCAGGAGAGCTGTCAGGACGGCGGTGCTGAAAGCGACGATGCTGCCGGAGCCGAGTAATTGCAGGTGATCCATGGAGTCCGGTCCGAACACCGAGGCGATGTCGAGGTGACCTAGCAACAAGCTAAGCAAAAGCGTCAGGGCGCCAACGTAGATGCCAGCTTGCAGAAGTTGCTGGCGTTTACGGACTTGATGGGCGAGCAAAACGCTCGTCACTCCGGCTACTAGGCTCAGAATCATGTAGCTCAGAGTCGCGTTCTGCGGAACGAAAAGGCAGCCGATCAAGGTGACGAAAATCGCGGAAAATGCGCCGACTGCCCGGCCGAGCAAGACCCCGTGGAGCATCGGGGCGAGGGCGAAGGAAACGACAAAAAACCGGTAAACTTCCGGGATGTGGCCGGTATTGACCAACGCCATGGTTACCCGCACTAGGAATAGATGCACGGCCAAGCCGCCGAGCACCAAGACCACTCGGCTGTTGCGGCGGCAGGAAGTCTTCAAGCTGACTTGAAACATCACGATGGCGGTGATGGCGATGATGAGTCCGTAGAGCGCGCCCTTGTGAGGAGCGCTGGAAAACGAGGTGCCGGGAGCGGACTTGAGCACCATGACAGCGCACATGCAGGCGAAGGTGGCGAAGAGCGCGAGTTTCACCCATCGGCTGTCCTCCAGCGTCTGGATCACCGGATTTTCGCTGTGAATACGGCGTTTTTTGCCTGACGAAAGTCCCTGTTGGGCCAAGCGCCAGCGTTTGAGGGCATCTAAATATCCCACTGCGGTAAAGAGGTCGGTTGGGCGGCGGGCCCCGTTTGGGCGACGCCGGGGGGGGAATCTAGACTCCATTTGAGCCCTTGGCAATCCACTTTTCAGCGCTCCAAATACCCGCCGAGCGTCTCACGCAAACCGGTCCGTGCGCGGAAAAGCAGACTTTTGACGGCGGGGAGGGATAGCCCGAGCACCTCGGCGATTTCCTCGTAGGGGAGTTGGTCATGGCTCCGGAGAACGACCGCGATGCGCTGGGTTTCGGGCAAGGAGTCGATGGCGGCATCGACGGCGCGCCGGAGTTCGGCTTGCAGCATTTCGGCGTCCGGTTGGTGGTCCGGGCTGTCCTTGATCAGGTGGTGGGAGTTTTCCTCCCGTTCGTCGGCGGACACCGTTTTTTTCCGTCCGCGGCGGCGGGTTTCGTTGAAAACGAGGTTGCGGGTGATGGTGAAGAGGTAGGTGGTGAATTTTGCGTCCGGGCGGTAGCGTTTGGCGTTGCGCCAGATGCGGAGGAAGACTTGCTGGGCGACATCTTCGGCATCGCTGGAGTTGCCGAGCATTTTGGCTACGGTCCCGATCACGATATTTTGGTGGCGCTCGACGAGGGCGCGGAATGCCGTGTGGTCACCCGCGCCGATGCGTTCCATCAACGCGTGGTCGAGGGTGCTTTCATTGTCTCGGACTGGCGTGAGGGGTTCCTCCATGGATAGGAAAGCAGGTATCGCGGCGGCAATGACGCTCAACATGCGTCATTGAACCTCAAGGATTATCCGAAGTTGCGGGATAAAAACTTGGTGGTGGTTATAGGGTTCCGGTTTTCGCCCATTCTTCCACTTCGGGATCCAGAAACACGTCATCGAGAACCTCGCGCGCCCAGTCCTCCCGTTTGGCCAGTTCCCGGAGCATCCGCCATGCGACGACCTGCACGGCGGGGAGTTCGCTCCAAACCGCCTCCGCCAGACATTGCCAAGCGCGCCCTGCGAGGCGTTGCGGATGTTCCAGCATCTCGTGGCACTCCTCGGAAATGAGTAAGGTGCGATCGATATCCGGGTGTTCTCCCACCGGCGGGACTTCATAGGGCCGCAATGGAATGCCAGCCGCTCCGGTGAGTTCGCATTTGGATTTCGCACGCCGAGCAAGGTCTTTGCCAATCGCCTGCAATGCCATCATGCGTGCCTGATGCAGTTCGTGTCCCTTGGCCATGGGGCGCATGTTAGCGGAAAAATGAGGGGATGGAATCTGGAAATCAGGGGATTGAATGAAATAGGGAGCGGGGACCTTACTGTCCCTTCTTCCGTAGCTGGGACGATGAAGAAGAGGCGACAGTAAGGTCGCCACTCCTTATTTCCGGCCGTGTTCGGAGTTCGCTGTGTGCCTTGCCAAAGAATTTTCCGAAACCGCTCTTGTCCGTGGGTGAGTCCTTGGCCTACGCTCGCCCAACCTTCCGCAGGCGTGCCTCAATCCATCCCAAATATCCGAATTCTTGGTGTCCTTCCATCTCGCTGGGGGTCTACCCGCTTCCCCGGGAAACCCCTCCATCTCATCGCCGGAAAGCCGTTGATTCAGCATGTTTGGGAGCGTTGTCGGCAATGTTCCCGGCTTGATGATTTAATCGTCGCCACTGATGACGCACGCATCCGGGATGCCGTCATCGCCTTTGGCGGCAAGGCCGTGATGACCTCGTCGGATCACCCGACCGGCACGGACCGGATTGCTGAGGCGGTCCGCGCGTTGCCGCAATTCACTCATATCGTCAACATTCAGGGCGACGAGCCGCTCATTGATCCCGCATTGGTGGATGAACTCGCCCAAACCATGGCGGGTGATCCATCGCTCGACATGGCCACCGCCGCCAACCCGCTCGATCCTGCCGATCCGGCGGTGCAGGACCCAAACGTCGTGAAAGTCGTCACCGCGCTGGATGGTCGGGCGCTCTATTTTTCGCGCTCGCCGTTGCCGTATTTTCGCAACGCGGTGGCAGGCTTGCCGGTCCTTCGCCACAAGGGAATTTACGCCTACAGCCGTGGTTTTCTCGAGCGCTTTGTCACGTGGCCGCCCTCTCCTTTGGAACACGCCGAATCCCTCGAGCAACTTCGCGCGCTTGAAAACGGCGCTTCTATCAAGGTTCTTCTGACTCACGACACTTCGCCCGGCGTTGATACTCCGGAACAAGCTAGGGAAGTAGAGGAGATCTTATTGAAACTTAAAAGTTAGATGCGGTTCTTTCATCTCCACTTGCTCCCTTTACTCATCAATTTAAACACATCACACTTAATTCAATTATCTACATGAAATATATTTTTGTCACTGGCGGCGTTGTCTCCTCACTCGGTAAAGGACTGGCAGCCGCCTCGATCGGGACCTTGTTGGAAGCGCGCGGTCTCAAAGTGCTGATGCAGAAGTTTGATCCTTATCTCAACGTCGATCCGGGAACGATGTCGCCTTACCAACATGGCGAAGTTTACGTGCTCGATGATGGCGCCGAGACCGATCTCGATCTCGGCCATTATGAGCGATTCACCTCCGGTGTTTTGTCGCGAATGAACAACCTGACCTCCGGCCAGGTTTTTGATTCGGTCATCAAAAAAGAGCGCCGTGGCGAGTATCTTGGGAAAACCGTGCAATTCATTCCGCACGTCACCGATGAGATCAAGGACCGGATGCGCCAAGTCACTGATAACAATCCGGATGTCGATGTGTTGATCACTGAAATCGGCGGCACCGTCGGCGACATGGAAGGTCTCTTGTTCATCGAGGCTCTGCGTCAGTTCGCGCTCGAAGCGGGCAAGGAAAACGTCTGCTTCATTCACGTCACGTTGCTGCCCTACATCAAGGCGGCCGGTGAGGTGAAAACCAAGCCCACCCAGCAATCCGTCGCCAAGCTCCGCGAACTCGGCATCCAACCGGATATCATCATCTGCCGCACCGAGGCGGATCTCGATGAAGACAACCGGAAAAAAATCGCGATGTTCTGCAACGTCGAGCGCAAGAATGTGGTCGCCTTCCGCGATGTGGATCACACGATTTACGAGTGCCCGCTGGATTTGCGCAGGGATAAAATCGACCGTTTGGTGGTGGACAAGATCGGGCTCGGTCACACGCCATCGCCCGCGCTTGAGGATTGGGAACGGTTCGTGCAACGCGTGATTCATCCGAAGCACAAGGTGACCATCGCCGTCGCCGGCAAATACATCGAGCTGCAGGATGCTTACAAATCGATTTATGAATCGCTCATTCACGCCGGAGCGCATCATGACACCAAGGTGGAGATCATCCGGGTGGACACTGAATCCATTGAGGATCACAGCGCGAAGGAAATCATCGGAGATGTGGACGGTGTTCTGGTTCCCGGAGGTTTCGGCGACCGCGGCACGGAGGGAAAAATCCTCGCTGCCAAATACGCCCGGGAAAACAAGATCCCATATTTTGGGATCTGTTTGGGCATGCAGATCGCCACCATTGATTTCGCGCGCAATGTTTGCGGGCTGGAAGGTGCGAACTCCACCGAGTTCGACAAAACCACCAAGCACCCGGTCATCTGTCTTCAGGAAGAGCAAAAGGGAGTTGAGGACATGGGCGCCACCATGCGGCTCGGTTCCTGTGAATCCATTCTTTTTGCGGGCACCAAGGCGTCGGATTTGTATGGCAACAAGGATCGTATCCATGAGCGCCACCGCCATCGCTATGAATTCAACTCCGACTATCAGGACCGTCTGCAGGAAGCCGGCCTGGTGATCTCATCCGTATCGGCAGATGACGGCCTCGTTGAAATCATCGAGTTGCCGGATCATCCGTTTTACATCGGCGCGCAATTCCACCCGGAGTTTCAATCCAAGCCGAATTTTCCGCACCCGCTCTTTGCGGGATTCATCGCCGCCGCGCTGGAGCATGCGCAAAAGGGGGAGTGAGGGGCTCTGCATGCTTGCTCATGGAGCGGCGGAACGTGTCCGCCGATGTCCATGGGAAGCGCTGGTTGCTGCGTTGTTGGGTGCCGGTTTGCAGGATCACCTTGTTATCGCGAACGGCGCGGACGACATGTTTGCCTTCGTCGATGGTGAGCGTGAGGGGTTTTTCCGAATAGATGTCCTTGCCGGCCTTGGCCGCGCCGATGTTGATCAGGCTGAGCCAATGGTCGGGCGTGCCGTTGATGATGGCGTCGATGTCCTTGCGTTCGAGGAGCTTGCGGAAGTCCGTGTAAGTGTCGATTTTCTGGCCGGGGTCAGAGAGGCTTTTGACGGCTTTTTCGATGTGCGATTTGTCGACATCGCAGACGGCGACGAGGTTGGCGTAGCGCTTGGAATTCCGGGCGTCGCCGGTGCCCATGCCGCCGCAGCCGATGAGCGCGATGTTGAGGCGTTCGTTGGGCGACTTAATGGCTTTCGAGGGTTCCGCTGCATTTGCGAGTTCACGCTCGACAAACCAGAGCGGCAGGCCGGTGGCGACGGCGGTGGAAAAGACGCGGCGGATGAAGAAACGGCGGGAGAGCTAGATGCATTTTTCCCGATGAATGGCCATATCGGAGGTATACGGGCCATACCGTAAACCGATCATTTTCTCAGTGATTTTTCACTGCGGCGATGAGTGGGGCGGCGAATGCTCGGACGGCGGCGGCGGGGTTTTCCTGATTCAATTCGACTTGTTTGACAATGGCTGAGCCGACGATTACGCCATCGGCAACGGAGGCAACGGCGGCGGCTTGTTCGGGTGTGCTGATGCCGAAGCCGACACAGACGGGGACATCGCTGTGGGCTTTGATGGAGGCGATGAATTCAGCGATATTCGCTGCGGGTGCGCCGTGGGCGCCGGTGACTCCGGTGCGGGAAAGTGCGTAGATGAAACCTTCGGAGGACTTGGCTAACAACTCAACGCGTTCCGGTGGAGTGGTGGGGGCGATGAGGCGGATGTGCTTGAGGCCTGCACCGATGGCTAGATCTGTGTTGAGTGCGGCTTCGTCGGGAGGGAGATCTAACAAAAGAATTCCATCAGCCCCGGCGGCAGCGGCGTCGTGATGGAATTTTTCGAAACCATATGTGAAGACCGGATTGAGATAGGTGAAGAGTACGAGCGGTGTCTCGTGAGTTTTACGAAACTTGGCGATGAGTTCGATAACGCGTGGCGTGGACATACCGGCTTTGAGTGCGCGATCAGCGGCCATTTGGTTGACGATGCCATCGGCGAGCGGATCGGAAAACGGCAGGCCGAGCTCGATGATGTCCGCGCCGATGTCGGCGAGGGCTTTCATGATTTCGAGGGATTTATCGAAATTTGGATCACCGGCGGCGATGTAGGCGACGAAGGCTTTTTGGTGGGAGGCGCGGAGTTTCTCGAAGGTGGAGTGAAGGCGGTCGGTCATGGGAGATGAGTGGGAAGTGATCAGTGATCAGTGATCAGTGATCAGAAAAGAGGGAGAAAAGAGAAAAGAGAAAAGAGATTGGAGATTGGAGATTGGAGATTGGAGAGGTGGATTAGAGTTGATAGGGAATGTGGACGTCGGCTTGGTCGGTGGGGAAATCGCGGGTGTTGCGGGTGGTGAGGCGGCAGCCGATGAGGCGAGCGGAGGCGAGGATGATGGCGTCTGGGAGGCGGATTTTGGGGATGTGGTGGCGGCGCAGTGTGATGGCGGCCTCGGCGGTGTCCGCAGTGATTTCGTGGAGTTCGAATTGGGTGAGGAAACTGCGGGTGAGGTCTTCGTCCGGAGTGTCCTTGACGCCGGCCATGACTTCCATCCAAGTGATGCGGCTGATCACGCGGCGTGTGAACGGGGTGAGGGCGGCTTGCGCCTGAGGGATGCCGTTGAGGAAATCGATCAGGATATTCGTGTCGAAAAATCCGGTCATTCCCACTCGGCGCGAAGGTTGTCTTGGTAGGCTTGGCCATCATGGAGGCGGCCCTTGAGTGCCCCAAAACCTTGCAGCGGCTTGGGCGGGGCGGCGGGGACGCGTTCGCGTTTGACGAGGTATTCGGCGACGGCGTCCCGCAGGACTGCGGCGCGGGAGGTGCGCCAATCTGCGGCGAGGTGGTCCAATTCCGTGAGATCTTTTTCTTCCAGATCAACCAAAGTGCGTTTCATAGGGTGAATCTGTGTCTGAATGCGAATGATGTCAATAAGTGATATATCCGTGTGGTGGGGAATTATCCACGTTTCACGAGGGCTTCGCAGCCTTTGATGTCGAGTTTTCCGGAGGCGAGCACGGGGATTTCTCGGACTGGGACGATGTGTTTCGGGCACCAGAGTGAGGACAGGCCTTCGTCGAGGAGTTTGTAGCGGAGGTCGATGCATTCCTGTTCGAGGGCGGGTCCGGCGATGGTGGAGAGCAGGAGGATGGCCTCACCTTTGTGTTCATCCGGGACGCCGACCACTGCGATGCGGCGTTCGGTTTCGGCATCGAGGCCGAGGACTTTGTTGATGGCGGCCTCGACGGTTTCGTGGGGGACCATTTCACCGGCGATTTTCGAGAAGCGGGAGATCCGGCCCTCGATGTAGAGGAAACCATCATCATCGACACGGCCGACGTCGCCGGTGCGGAACCAGCCGTCTTTGAGGACTTCGGCGGATTTTTTCGGGTCGCCGAGGTAGCCTGGGAAAACGTTGGGGCCTTTGAACCAGATCATGCCTTGGCGGTTGAGGGGGATTTCTTCTTCGGTGGCGGGATCGGTGATTTTGATGGCGAGGCCAGGGAGCATTTGGCCGACTGAGCCATTGCGCGACGAGGGGATGGTGATTGTGTCGGTTTCGGGTGCGGGGTTCGGGAGATTGACGTTGGTGGCGGGTGAGGTTTCGGTGAGGCCGTAGCCTTCTTGCGGGCGGATGCCGAATTTTTCCTCAAAGGCATTGGCAAGGGATTGCGGGAGTTTTTCCGCGCCGGTGACGACGAGTCTGAGGGACGAGAGTTGGGCGGGATCGATCCGCTTCATGTAGCCGCGGAGGAAAGTGGGAGTGGAGAGAAAGACGTTGATTTGGTGGAGGGCGATGAGCTCTGCGAGGCGTTTGGTTTCCAGTGGGGATGGGTAGGTGACGAGGTTGACGCCCTCGATGACTGGAAACCAAAGGGTGACGGTGCAGCCGAACGAGTGGAAAAGCGGCAGGCAGCCGAGGATGGATGAGTTTTCCGGGAGATCGAGGCGGGTGCCGAATTGGGTGACGTTGGACAATACGTTGCGGTGGCTGAGCACGACGCCTTTCGGATCGCCCGAGGAGCCGGAGGTGAAAAGCAAGGTGGCCTCGTCGTCGCCGCGGCGTTTGTTCAGACCGAGGATGGCGCCGAGGATGCGGGTGGGGAGGAGTTTGGAAATGACTGCCCAGGTGACGATTTTCTTTTTGAGGGTGGGCAGAACGCGCTCGATGAGGATGAGGTCCCGGTTAGGCGGCCAGGGGAAGGAGGAAACCTTGCGGACGAAGGGATCGGCGGTGATGAAGCGATCGACGCCGGCTTGGCGGATGCACGAGCGGATGGCTTCGGGGCCTGCGGTGAAGTTGAGGTTGACGGGCGTTTTCCCGGCGAAAAGCACGGCGAGATTGGCGATGAGGCCGGCTTTTCCGGGTGGCAGGACGATGGCCACACGGGCTTGGTCGGTCTCCAATTTTAGAAATTTGGAGAAGGCGAGGGCGGCGGCGAGGATCTTGTCGTAGGTGAGCTCCGAATCGTCGGCACCATCGATGATGCGATTTTTAGTGCCATTTTTGCAAAGTCCTTCGAGCAGGGTCATCGCAATGGATTTGTTAAATAGGGCGCGCGAGCTGTAGGCTTCTTCCGCCGCTTCGAGCAGGGCCTGCTGATAGTTAGCGACGCTGGATTTCTCGGCGGCGATCGGCTGGGCGATCGCGAACACCGACGAGGGGAGGGATGAGTGGCGCTCGATGGACAGGCAGGACTCCTTGGGGCAATCGATGGCGATGGCGAGAAGCGGCAACCCGAAGGTGCAGAGGGCCCGGAGGTGGGCGGCGGGGATGTGGCAAAAGGTGGCGTTGCGGGCGGTGGCCCGGCCGGGGACGAAGATGAGGACACCGCCATCTTCGAGATAGGTCTTGAGCTGGTTTCCGGCATCGGCGGGCTCGGCATCAGCGGCGGAAAACATCGCGCCGGAGCCGGATTTCTCCAAATATCCACGCATCGAGGGATCGTGGTGAGAATGTTCCTCGACGAGCCAGGTGATCTTGCGCCCGGCGAAAAGTTTTTCGAGTTGCAGGAGTTGCTCGAAATTGAGGCGGCCGGGAATGACCAAAACCCCGGTGGCGGGGATGCGCTCTTTGTTGAGAATTTGAATGGAGGCGGAGGACATGGCGGAAAATCTGGGCTGTGGAGAGGTTTACGACCGCACTCCACCGGCATTTACACGAATTTCCGTCGGAGTGGCACGGAATTTCTCAGAGAAATAATATCAGGAGGAATTGTTAGGATTGGCGCAGGTGGGCAATGGCTTCGTGGAGATCGTCGAGAGTGATCGCATGGCTGACCGTGGCGCTGCCAAGGGCATCGAGAACAACGAAGCGAATAACCCCGGCGGAGAATTTTTTATCGGTGGCAAGTTTTTCCATGATCGTTTCCGTGGTGATGGCTGCCGGCAGGACGAGCGGCAGGTGGAAGTGCCGCAACACGTGCAGGATGCGTGCCGAATCATCCGGGGAAAGCCCGCCATGGCGTTCGGATAGAAACAAGGCCGCGCGCATGCCGAGCGAGATCGCCTCGCCATGGAGCATTTCACCGTAGGGGACTGACGCTTCGATGCCGTGGCCGATGGTGTGGCCGAAGTTGAGCAGGGCGCGGATGTCGAGCGTCTCATGCTCATCGGCTTCGACCACGCGGGCCTTGATGGCGATGTTGCGGGCGATGAGTTCCGCGGGAACCTCGCGACTGGCGGGATCGAGCGCGGCGAGGTCGTCGAGCATCGCCGCATCGCGGATGGCGGCGTGTTTGATCGCCTCGGCGAAGCCTTCGTGAAACTCGCGGTCCGGCAGCGTGCGCAAGGTTTCCGGATCGACGATGACCAAGCGCGGTTGGTGGAAAGAGCCTAACAGGTTTTTTCCCTCCGCGACGTTGACACCGGTTTTTCCGCCGACCGAGGAATCGACCTGGGCGACGATGGTGGTGGGGATTTGGATGAAGGGAAGGCCGCGGTAGAAAATGGCGGCCACGAAGCCGGCCAGATCGCCCACGACGCCTCCGCCGAGCGCGACGACAATGGATTTCCGGTCGTGTCCGGCGCGGATCATTTCGCGGGAGAGGGATTCCGCATGGGTCATCGACTTCGAGGCCTCGCCTGCGGGCACCGTGTGCAGCGTGGGGTGGAAACCTTCAGTTTCCAGCGAGGCGAGCAGCGTTTCCGCATGTAGAGCGGACACGGTTTCATCGCTGATGACTGCCGCACGACGCCCCCCAAGTCCGGCCGCAGCGATCAAATGTCCGGCTTTGGAGAGCGTTCCGGTTTCGACGATGACATCGTATGAGCGCTCTGCGAGATCGACGTGGACGGTGGGCATGCCGATGAGCATGAAAAATCCGGCGGGCATGTCCATCCCAGATCATCGCGCACTGTTAGCCCCCCTTCGTTTAAAACAGGAAATCCTAGCTTCTCAGATACCGCATTCCCGTCTTGCAGAGGGCTCTGAGCTTTCCTTAATCTTTGTGGAAGAATCCCAAATCCCTCACCGTAAGACCTCGCATGCCTCAAGATATCCCAGCGCCCCGCACCGAAAACCGCCCGTGGGTCATTACTTTTTTCGGTATACTCGCCATGGCGGGCTTGATTTCGATGCCGCTTCTCGCGGGCGCTCCGACGGCGGCGGATCTGCCGGATTTGGTGCGTTTCATCGGCCATTTCCACCCGCTTGTGCTGCACCTTCCCATTGGGGTGTTCGCGCTGATTCTCTTGCAAGAACTCGGGGCGATTTTCGGTAGCCGCAGCCGCCCTCCGGCCGCCGGTTCGTTGTTTCCGATGTTTATAGGGGCTGCAAGTGCGGCCGCCGCGGCGATTGCGGGATTTCTGCTCTACCACGGGCATGGTGCGGATTATGCCGGAAACGCGCTTGCGGAGCGGCATTTGTGGGGTGGCTTAGCATTTGCCGTTGCGGCGGTGCTGACCTTCGTCGTCAAGGTCTGGACGGTTTCGCTTGCCGCCAATCCGGCGTGGTTCCGCTTGCTGCTTTTCGGAAGTGTCGGCGTGATGGGATTTGCCAGTCATGACGGCGCCTCGATGACGCACGGCAGTGATTACCTCACGCAATATGCTCCCGAACCTCTACGCAAAGCACTCGGTCTGGACCCCGGGAAAATCGAAAACGCTCCGGTGAAATCCTCTGCGGAACAAGTGGTCTATGCGGACATCGTCGCGCCGATTCTTGAGCGCCGTTGCGTCCAGTGCCACAAGGAGGAAAAAGCCAAGGGCAAGTTCCGCATGGATACCTACGAGTTGCTGGTCAAAGGCGGCAAGGAAGGACCCGGAATCGAGCCCGGAAATGCCGCAAAGAGCAACATCATCGTTCGCATGGAGTTGCCTGAAGACGATGACGATCACATGCCGCCCGAGGGAAAACCTGACATTGAGGATGCGGAGGTGCTAGTCATCAAGTGGTGGCTCGATGGTGGTGCCGATCCGAAGAAAGCGTTGAGCGAATTTGAAGTGCCGGACAAGATCACGGATGCGCTCGCTTCGATCACTTCCATGGCGCCAATTTCCTCGGCAGCGGCTGGCGGTCATGCTGCGCCTGCCACCCTTGAGGGCCCCTCAGAGTCCCTTAAATCAGAGGTCGCAGCACTCTCCGCGCAATTTCCCGGAGCTCTTTCCTTCGAATCCCAGCAATCCGCAGCGATGACCTTCACCGCCGTTTCCCTGCGTGGAAAATTCGATGATGCAAGCTTCGGGAAACTGGCTTCGATCCTGCCTCATCTGGTGACCTTGGACCTCTCCGCCACCTTGATCACGGACCAGTCCGTCGGCTTGTTGAAATCGGCCGCCAAGTTGCGCATGGTGCGCCTATCAGAAACCGGAGTCACGGATTCGGCCATCGACACCTTGCTCAAGTTGCCCGCATTGGAATCCGTGAATTTCTACGGCACGAAAATCACCGATTCCGGCATCCTGAAATTGGCCGCGATGCCAAAGCTCAAGCGCCTCTATCTCTGGCAGACCGCCGTGACGCCTGCCGCGATTAAAGCGCTTCAAGAGAAACTTCCGGAATGTGAAATCGTGACCGGAGCGGATGCGTGAGTCGGAGCGGTGGCCTGACGCGCCGCCAGGCTGAAGGCCCGTAAAATGGTTTTCGGTCAGTCGTGGCCCGTCTCTTCGCTCCCATGGATCGTGATTGCGCCTCGGGCGCCAACAAATTGCAGATTTCCTGTTCTTGATACACCCAGAAATTTTTCGGCTTTTTGGGTTTGACGGGCAATATGGAATTTATTCTTCTTTCTTTGTTGCGAATGAATCGCAATAACTAAAGCTGATTTCAGCAACACCACGCTAAATCCATCCTCAACATGACCAGACCACGCCAATTCCACGGGTTCCGCCGCATGCTGCCATGCCTCGGAGTCGCCCTAGCCCTGACTTCGATCTCGGAGGCAGGAAGTCGCCGATTCACATACAGCTACGAGACCACCACCATGGCGAAGGGAGCCATGGAGCTCGAAAGCTGGGTGACTTGGAAAACCAATCAGGCTGACGATCCTGATTTTGAACGCTTCGACATTCGGCATGAGTTCGAATACGGCGTGACGGACAGGCTTCAGTTGGCGTTTTACTTTGCCGATTGGCGTTATGAGAAGAACGCGGATGAAGCCGGTGATGCCGAATTCCATGACGTGGCGATCGAGGCGATTTACAACCTAACCGATCCCAACACGACGCCGTTCGGTTCCGCGCTCTACGGCGAGATCAAGGGTAGCGACGATTTCATCGAGCTGGAAGCCAAGCTCCTGCTGCAGAAAAACATGGGTCGATGGATCTTCGTTTACAACATCGGCGGTGCCATCGAATGGGAGGACGAATACACCGAGGATGTTGCGGAACTCATGCAGAGTGTCGGTGCGAGTTATCAAATTAACCCGTCATGGTCGATTGGAGCTGAATGTCTCCATGAAATCGAAGTTCCGGACGTCGATAGCATCGGGGATAGCGCGGTCTATCTTGGTCCGAATATCGGCTGGAGGAGTGAGCGGTTTTCCATGGCGCTGACTGGTCTTTGGCAGTTGACCTCGCTTGGCGGCGAGCCGGACTTTCAGTTGCGCACCATTTTTGCCGTTGATTTCTGATCGCGATGTCTGTTAGGTTGGATATTTCCGTTGCATGCATCTTCCGCCGCACCTGCGCGGGTGCGGTGGTTTTGCTACTTGCTGGTTCCTGTGCTCCCGCGTGGAACGCGCCACCGGTATCGACTCCGCTCATGGCGTTTGCCCAGGCCCCCGTTTCCCGGATCGAGCGTGGCTATCAGATCCATCAGACGCAGTGCGCCAAATGCCACCCGTTCGAAGACCCGGCGAACTATGCCCCGGCCGAGCTTGCCGGGGAAATCATGCCGGTCATGGCGCGGAAGTCGAAACTCGATAAGGCGGATGAAGAGGCAGTGCTTGCCTATCTGCTTGCCGCGCGCCGTATGCCGCCCTGAAGAGGCCCGGCTTCACGTGCCCATGTGCGGTCAAGCGAGGAGATCCGTGATGACTTTGGCTGGCTTCACACCGACTAGCTTTTGGTTGAGTCCTTGGTAGGGGTAGCTGAAACGGCTGGCCTCGATACCCATGAGATGCAACAGGGTGGCGTGGTAATCGCGGATGTGGACGGGGTTTTTCGTGGCCATGTAGCCGAGGGCGTCGGTCTCGCCGTATTGCAGGCCGGGTTTCACGCCGGCACCAGCCATCCAGAGGGTGAAGGAGTTCGGGTTGTGATCGCGGCCGATGAAGGCGGCGAATTTATTGTCGAGGCCGTCACGGTTTTCCTTCATCGGCGTGCGGCCGAATTCGCCGGACCAGATGACCAGCGTGTCTTCCAAGAGCCCGCGTTGTTTGAGGTCGGTGAGCAGGGCGGAGATGGGTTGGTCGATCTCACCGCACTTGCGCTTGAAGCCGAGGTTGATGGCGTGTTTTTCGCTGTCGCCGTGAGAGTCCCAGCCCCAGTCGAAGAGTTGGACAAAGCGGGTGCCGTTTTCGACGAGGCGGCGGGCGAGCAGGCAGTTGTTGGCGAAGGATTCCTTGCCGGGGGTGGCGCCGTAGGCCTGGCGCACGGATTCGGGTTCGCGGGTGATGTCCATGACTTCCGGTGCGGTGAGTTGCATGCGGAAGGCCATTTCATATTGGGCGATGCGGGTGGCGGTCTCGGCATCGCCGAACTCGGATTGGGCTTGGTGATTGAGCTTGGCCAGGACGTCGAGTGCGGCGCGGCGGCTCTCGCGATCAGTGCCTTCCGGGTTGCGCAGGTTGAGCACCGGATCGCCGACGGAGCGGCACTGGACGCCTTGATAGACGGAGGGCAGGAAACCGGAACCCCAGACGCTTTTGCCGGCGCGCGGCATTTGGCCGCCGGACATGAGGACGATGAAACCGGGTAGGTTCTGGTTTTCAGAACCGAGGCCCCAAGTGACCCACGAGCCGATGGAGGGATGGCCGAGCATGGAGTGGCCGGTGTGCGCCATGAGTTCGGCGGGGCCGTGGTTGAATTGGTCGGTGACCATCGTGTGAACGAAGCAGAGATCGTCCACGTGTTTGGTTAGGTGAGGCAGTTGATCGGAGACCCATGCGCCGGACTGGCCGTATTGTTGGAAAGGAAACTGCGGACCTAACAACTTCGGGATTCCTTGGATGAAGGCGAAGCGCTGGCCCTCGAGGAATTCCTTTGGGCAGTCCTTGCCGTCGTATTTGACGAGTTCGGGTTTGTAATGAAAAAGATCGAGTGTGCTGGGTGCGCCGAGCATGTGGAGGTAGATGACGCGCTTGACCTTGGGTGCGAACATCGACGGCGTGGGAAGCAAGGGCGCGGCGGGATCGGGCGCGGCGGACGCGGTGGCACCGAAATTACGGCCGAGCGAGGCGAGGTAGAGCGAGCCAAGCCCGGTGGTGCAATCGCGTAGGAAATGCCGACGCGTGCGGTGCTCAAGAGCGGCGCGGTGGAGGTGGTGATTCATGGGGCTGGAGAAAAAATTTTTTAACCACAGATTTCACAGATTGGCACAGATGGGATTTATGAATTCAATATCTGTGTCTAGCTGTGAAATCTGTGGTTGGAATTTTTGGCTTATTTGACGAGAGCTTCATCGAGATTTAGTAGAACGGATGCGAGTATGGTGAACGCCTTTTTGGGGTCTTCTGTTTTTTGATAGAGGCTAACCAGTTCCGCCAGCCGTTTTTCGCCGGGCAAACGCGAGGTCGTGATGCGGTGGCCGGTGGCGATCTTGGTGGCGAGGTCACCGGAGATTTCCGTGGCCATGCGGCGGCCAAGGGCTTCGGCGAATTCGATGTGGGCGGGCGAGTTGAGGGTGTCGAGCGCTTGCAACGGGGTGTTGGAGAGGATGCGGCGGGTGGTGCAGAGTTCGCGGGTGGGGGCGTCGAAGGCGGGGTAGGGGTTGGTGTGTTTGATGTAGGTATAGAGCGAGCGGCGGTAGCGGTCGGGCTGGCCGGGCGCTGGAGTGTCCCAGCGTTCTTTGCTTTCGAAGGGTGTCCAGCCGCCGGCTGGCATCGGAGGAAAGACGGGCGGACCTTGGAGTGTGGGCGCGAGCAGGCCGGAGGCAACGAGGCCGTGGTCGCGCACGGCTTCGGCGCTGAGGCGGACGCGCGGGCCGCGGGCGAGCAGGCGGTTTTGGGGGTCGGCGGGCTGGGCGGCGGCGGATTGGCGATAGGTGGCGCTGGTGACGATTTCCCGCAGCATGGTTTTCTGGCTCCAGCGGTGGGCGTCGCGGTAGCGCAAAGCGAGATGATCTAGCAATTCCGGGTGGCTGGGTTCGTCGCCGGAGGAGCCGAAGTCTTCGAGGGTTTCGACGAGGCCGCGCCCGAAGAGTTGTTCCCATAGTCGGTTGACGGCGACGCGGGCGGTGAGCGGGTTATCGGCGGAGACGAGCCAATTGGCGAAGGTGAGCCGATCGGCGGTGATGCCTGCGGGGAGTTTTCCGAAGAGCGCGGGAATGCCGGGTTGCTGGGCGGCGGGTTCTTTTTGGAGCCAGTTGCCGCGGATGAAAACGTGGGTCGGGCGTTGGAGGTGCGGGGCTTGGGAGTCGATGATCGGGAGTTCGGTGGCGCGGTGTTTGGCGAAGGCGGCGTCGATCTCGGCCACGCGGGCGAGGGATGCGGCGGTGGCAGGGTCGTTGGCGAGGTCCGTCCAGCGGGCGTCATTCGTTAGGAAAACACGTCCGCGCTTGCTTACCATGGGGACGCTGAGGGCGGCGTTGAATTTGTGGGCAAGTGTGAGGCGCAGGGAACCGACGGGCATGGGTTGGGCGAAAATGAGAACGCAGGACCGCGGGCGGTCGATTTTCGGAAATGGTCCCCAGCCAGCGGGGTTCTTGTGGTCTAGGCTGAGTTGCGGGTTATAGAATGGATCGGGTTCGTCGGCGAGGACGCGGGCGATGGAGACGGGGGCTTCTGGACCACCGGCGGGGGTGACGTGGAGTTGGATGCTGGAAAGCACGGCGCCCCACTCCGGAGTGTGGATGGCGGTGGCCGGATCCTCGGGCATGATTTCCACACGCAAGGCGGTGATTTTCGTTAGGTCCGTGGGCGGGGTGATGCGGAGACCGAAGATGGAGCCCGTGGAGGCGGTGCCGGCGGTGCGGAATTCCGGGTTGCCATCGCCCGGCGTGACTTCGAGGGCGACTTGTTTGGACTCGGCCTGCATAGCTGCGGCCGCTTGCCATGCGGTGGCGGCACGCAGGGCGTGCTGGTGGGCGTGATTTTTTTCTAACAAAGATTTTCGCTCGTTCCACCAAGCGGTGAAATCTTTTGCTAGAGCGGGATCCTTGGGGACGGGGATTAGGGGGAAATGTTGGCTCAAGTCATAATCGCGGGCGTTGTTGAAGAAGGCGTATGAGGTATAATACTCGTTGTGGAGGATGGGTTCGTAAGGGTGGGAGTGGCATTGCACGCAACCCATGGTGACGCCCTGCCAAGCTTCCCAGGTGGTGGCGACGCGGTCCATGACGGCGGCGACGCGGAACTCCTCGTCGTCGGCTCCGCCTTCGCCGTTGTTTTGCGATTGGCGGTGGAAATTGGTGGCGATCAGGTCATCGAGGGTGGGCGTGGGCAGGAGGTCGCCGGCGAGTTGTTTGATGGTGAATTGATCGAAGGGCATGTCGGCGTTAAAAGCGCGGACTACCCAATCGCGGAACGGCCAGGCGGTGCGCGGTTGGTCGTGGCCGAGGCCCTCGGTGTCGGCGTAGCGGGCGAGGTCGAGCCAATTGGATGCCCAGCGTTCGCCGTAATGCGGCGAGGCGAGCAGGCGGTCGATTTCGCGCTGCCAGGCGGATTCCGGATTGGTTTTCCATGCGGTTTCGAACGCGTCGAGTTCGGCGAGAGTGGGCGGCAGGCCGATGATGTCGATGGACAGACGGCGTAGCAGAAGGGCGGGCTCGGCTTCGGTGTTGGGTTGGAGTTTCTCGGCTTCGAGGCGGGCTAGGACGAATTGGTCGATGGGGATTTTCGGCCAGTCGGCCTGATAGACTGGCGGTGGAGGGGTGGCGACGGGTTTGACGAAAGCCCAGTGTTCCTGCCACTTCGCGCCTTCCTTGATCCACTGGCGGAGCTTGGCGATTTCGGAAGCGGGCAACCGCGGGCCGTGCTCGGGTTGGGGCATGATGACATCCGGGTCGGCGGAGGTGACGCGTTTGATGAGCTCGGACGCATCGGGATCACCGGGGATGAGGGTGCGGTTGCCGGATTCGCCTGCGGCGAGGGCTTTTTCCCGGAACACGAACGAGATGCCGCCGGCCTCCTTCACGCCGCCGTGACAGGCGGTGCAGTGACTGGTGAGGATGGGGCGGATGTCACGGTTGAAATCGATCTCATTCGCCGCTGCGGGGAGCATGGCGAGGGCTAGGATGAGGAAGGGAAGCGCGCGACGGGTCATGGGGACGCCAATCATACGCCTGTAAAAACGGATTATTGCGAGAATGATGTTTTCGTCATCGGGGATAGCCAGCGGGGCGGGAGGCGGTTATGAAACGGCTTCGCCGCCACCCTAATTCCACCCTAATTCCACCCTGATGTCCGCCAAAGCCACTTGGAAAGTCAGCGCCGCCGTGATGGCGAGTCGGGTGCTGGGCTTGTTGCGCGAAATGATGTTTGCCGGGTTGTTTGGCGGGAGTCGGTGGATGGATTGTTTTTACTTGGCTTTTAAGGTGCCCAATCTGCTGCGTGACTTATTTGCCGAAGGGGCGCTCTCGCAGGCCTTCGTGACGACGTTTTCCAAAAAACTCAAAGCGGACGGCGAGGAATCGGCGTGGGCGCTGGCCAACAAGATGATGACGCTTGCCGCCGTGTTCATGAGTCTCGTCACCTTGCTCGGCATACTCATCGCGCCGTGGATTGTGGACTTCCTGACATCGCTTTCGCGGGAGGGAAGCTCGCCGCGGACTTACAATCCGGAGGAGATCGCGCTCACGATCACGATGGTGCGGGTGATGTATCCGTTTATCCTGTTAGTATCGCTGGCGGCATTGGTGATGGGGATGCTCAACGCACGCAATGTGTTTGGAATGCCGGCGCTCTCATCGTGTTTTTTCAACCTTGGCTCGATGATCGGCGGGGCGGCGCTCGGTTGGTGGATGGACCCGGCATGGGGTCCGCAAAGTCTTGTCGGTTTCGCCATGGGCGTGGTGATCGGCGGATTGGCGCAGTTGATGTGTCAATTTCCCGCTTTGCGGAGAGTGGGCTATCGGTTTGTGGCGGATTTCCAATGGCGAGACTCTGGCGTCCGGCAGATTCTTAAATTGATGGGGCCGGCGGTGATCGCGGCATCGGTGGTGCAGATCAATGTGGTGGTGAACGCGATGTTTGCCTATGGCGTGGGCGAGGGCGCGGTGAGTTGGTTGAGTTATGCGTTTCGCTTGATGCAGTTGCCGATCGGTGTGTTCGGAGTGGCGGTGGCCACGGTGACCTTGCCAGTGCTTTCGCGGGCGGCGGTGTCGGGCATCGGCCCGGATTTCAAGCCGACACTTGCCAAAGGCTTGCGGTTGGTGGCGTTCCTCGTGCTGCCATCGACGATCGGACTCGCGCTGTTAGCGGAGCCGATCGTGAGCGTGCTGTATGAACGGGGAGCCTTCGATGCTGTGGACCGCGCACAGACGGCGGTGGCATTGCGGGCGTATGGCTACGGGTTGGTTTGTTATGCGTGGCTCAAGGTTTTGCAACCGGCGTTCTATGCGATCGAAAAGCGTTGGCTGCCGATGGTGGTGAGCATTTTCGCGCTTGGGCTGAATCTATGCTGCAACTGGTTTTTTGTTTTTGTCATGCGCTGGGGCCATGAATCGCTGGCATTGACGACGAGCATCAGCGCGACGTTCAATTTCCTGATTCTGTTCATCGCCATGCGGAAATTCGCAGGTGACATCGGCACGGTGGATTTGCTCACCTTGTTGATGAAACTGGCGCTCGCCGGCACCGCGATGGCGGGCGTGTGCGTGGCGGCAAATCGCTTCTTCTTCATGGACCCGGCGCATCTATCATTCGGGCTGCGGGCGGTCGGCTTGGTAGTCACCGTAGGTGTGGCGGCGCTGATATACTTCGCCGCGGCGCGATTGCTCAAAGTCAGCGAAGCCAAAGACGCGCTGGAAATGGTGATGCGGCGGATGCGGGGCTGAGCCTAAATGCCGAATCGGTGGATCAGCCAGCCGATCAACAAGACTTGCGGCGTGGAAATCAAGGGTAGGGCGAGTGTGGCTTTCCAGGAGAGGGTGGTTTCCTTGAGGCTCATGATCTCAGTGTAGTCGGTGGCCGCGCCGGACATCAGGAACACAAAAGCATTGCCCGGCGCATGCGCGCGCGTGAGTAGATCGGCGGCGATCGGCGAGGAGCCTTCGGAACATACTTCGAGAAGTGTCGTTGCTAATAGAGTTAGAAATAATCCGGCGATGGTAGGGCCGAAGTAATGTTGGAACGAGGCATCCGGCACGAATGCGCGGATTGCTCCAGTGAGCACGAAGCCGAAAAAGACCCAGCGTAAAACCATTTTCGAGCCGCTGAGGCCTTCGCGGGCGAGCTGTAGGTAGTTTTTTCCGCCGGGTTTCAGCGATTTTAAAACGCCTGAAATCGCCGGACCGATGCGGTATCCGGTGGGCAGGGCGACCGCGTTCGGGTTGTGCGGGATTTTTCCGGCATCGACCAAGCGGTCGGCGATCCAGCCGGTGACGAGACCGATGATCATCGAGAGTAGAATGAAAAGCAGCACCCATTTCCAGCCGATGAGTGCGGCGAGGATCAGGGTGAGCGAGAGCGAGTTCCATGGGCTGGCGATGAGAAACGCAATCGTTTGGCCGAGCGATGCGCCGCGTTTGTAGAGGCTCATGCCAACCATCAGGATGCCATGGTTGCACATATCCAGTAGGACACCTGCGCCCACCGCGCGGAACAAGCCGGAGACGCTGCCGCCCCGTCCGAGGATGGTCGCCACCAATTCCCGTGGGAAGCGCCCGATCACCGCTACGGCCACGATTCCAAATAACAATCCCCACCACGCCCGGGTCATCAATTCATAACAAGCGTGCCCGAACACGTGCAGCCACTGCGGTGCGCTTGGAACCAGAAGATGCACCGACACGCCTGCCAGAAACAGCGCCAAAGATCCCCCAAGGAGAAAATCCGGTCGGCCTTTTTTTCCGTTTCCGCCGCAGCAGGAATCTTCGGATGGTGTAGCTTCCGCTCCGCAGCAGGATGCTTTCGCTTCAAGCTTCGGCGCGCAACACGTAGGTTCTTTGGATGGCGAGATGGATGGCGGCGTCAGTTTTAACAGCGAGCGGCGGATGGCATCGCGGTCTTCCGGCGGGGGAGGTGAGCAGCAATCAGACATCGGTTCGCGACCATCCTAAACGTCAAATTCCCGGGTGTCCAACTCTGGAAGAGATTCGGATGATGTTAGGAATCGGGATTTCGGGAAAATCTCCGAAAAATCGGGATTGGGCGAAATGGGAAAATAGCGGTTCATTTCCCGCGGGTTATCGTGGTACAACCCCGCCGTGAACCCCGCCCTCGATTCCCTGATGCTCGTTTTTTCGGCAAATGACGGACTCTCCGTGCCTGCCCGGACTTTATTTCTTGGCGCGGAATTCCATCCGGCGCTGAAGAACTGGCCGCAAGTCACCGGTTGGCAAACGCTCAAGCCCAAGGCGGATGGCTGGGATCAAGCGGGCTTCCGCCGTTGTGATGACCCGCCGGACGGGAAATGGCCGGTGGTGCTCGTGCTGCCTGGGAAATGCCGTGATGAAACGCTGGCTTGGTTCGCCATGGCTCGCGAGCGTCTGGAACCCGGTGGCCGAATCGTAGCCGCCATGCCGAACACTGCGGGCGCGGGCCGCTTCGAAAAGGATCTTTCCAAGGCCGCGGGCAACATCACCTCCCTGCAGAAACACAAATGTCGCGCCTTCCATGCGATCGAGGATGGCGGGTGGAATGAGGAAACCTTCGAAGCATGGAGTTTGTTAGGAGAGAAACGGAAAATCCTCGGAACGGACTTCGTCACCCAGGCCGGGATTTTCAGCAGCGAGCACATCGATCCTGGTTCACAGTTGCTCGCCGATCACTTGCCTACCAGTCTCCACGGTCGTGTGGCGGATCTTGGTGCAGGTTGGGGTTTTCTGGCAAATGCCGCATTGAATCGATGCCCGAAGATCGAGCGCATCGATTTGTTCGAGGCGGATTCCCGGGCTCTCGACTGCGCGAAGATCAATCTCTCGCACCAACCTGACGAGAAGTTCATCCATTTCAACTGGCATGATGTCACCACTGGCCTGCCGGAAACCTACGATGCCATCCTCATGAATCCGCCGTTCCACATCGGCCAAGCGACTCATGTGGATCTGGGGCGCGCATTTTTAACGACCGCCATCGCATCGCTCAAACGTGGCGGAAAATTATTCCTCGTGGCGAACCGCCAACTCCCCTACGAAGCGGTGCTGGAAGTCAGCGGGCTGGCTTGGCGCAAATCCGCCGAAACGAAAACCTACAAACTTCTTTTCGCTGAAAAGCGCTGAATCCTCTCATGAAACTCATCAAACTTCTCGCCAATCTCGGTTACGGCTCGCGCAAGGAAGTGCAGCGCATGATCCGCGCGGGCGCGGTGACCGATGACACCGGCCGTGTCCTCGGTGAGAAGGAAGTGCCGCCGCACGAGCGTATCCGCTTTCGTGGCGAGCCGCTGGACCCGCCGTTTCCAGTGGTTATAGCGCTGAATAAACCCGACGGCTATACGTGCAGCAGTGAGGATCCGGGTGAGACGATTTACGATCTGCTGCCGGAGCGATTCGCTCATCGTAATCCCGGACTCAATCCGATCGGACGGTTGGACAAGGACACCACCGGACTTCTGCTCTTGACGGACGACGGCAAGCTCTTGCACCGGATCATCCATCCGAAGTCCGGGTGCCTTAAAGTCTATCATGTGAATTTGGACCGGCGGTTAGAAGGACACGAAGGAGAGCTCTTTGGATCGGGGGAACTGACGCTCAATAGCGACGTCAAGCCCTTGCTGCCTGCCGGATTCGAAGCGCTGGGCGAAAAGGAAGCGCTCATTACACTGCACGAAGGCCGCTACCACCAGGTCCGCCGGATGTTCGCCGCCGCGGGAAACCACGTCACCGCGCTCAAGCGGATCTCGATTGGTGGTCTCCGCCTGCCCGAAGATCTTGAGGAGGGCGAGTGGAGGGAACTCACGCCGGATGAACTTGCTGCTGTTTTCGAAATCCAAGATCAAGGTGCGGCAGATTGCCTGAAGCTGGTAGATTGAGTCAGTCAGGCTATCTGCGCTCCGGTTCTGATCCGCCGATTTCATGAGAAGCCAATGAACTGAGAGAGGCGCCTCCCATTGTCACCTCATGGTCTGGGCGAACACTCGTCTTCGCTGCGCTACGCCGAGGCAAGCGTTTCGCCCTTCCTTGCGTAGAAGAGTTAGCGACGGCGGCGGAGAAAGCCGAGTAGGCCGAGCGCGCTTAAAACGGCGATGGATGGCTCTGGAAGTGCTGTCAGAACAACGTCGTCAATCCGGTAATAGGTGGTATCAAGATTCTCATTCTTCCAACGAAGTGACAGTGTTGAAGAAATCGGAATATTTGTATTCTGAATAGAGATCGAACGCCAAATTGAAGTGCCCGTTCCTGTGGGCTCGGCGAGAGTGGTGATGGGTGTCCAGTTCGTCGCATCCGTGCTGTATGCCAAGAGCAGGGTAGACATCGTCGAAGCGATAGCGCTCTTGTATGCTCCGAAGCTAATTCCGACGGTTCCGGCCGTGTAACCGATCGTCGAAATTCCGCTGATGACGATGGTTGGCGTTCCGGTACTCGTCAGGTAAGCATTGGCCTCGCCGCTCGCTCCTATGTATTTGTCCGATGGCGTGGCATTGCGGATATCGCCCGTTCCTAAAAACGTGAATCCGTCATTGTCAAAGCCGTTAGCAGTCTCGTGTGTGGCGATAACCGTTGTTCCAGTCACCGTTCCGAATGATTCGGTGAAAATGACCGCGCCCATCGTTGTTGTCTGGAAGAGTAGGGAAGCAACGGTGCCGGCCAGGAGGAGGAGTGTTGTTTGGCGCTTGTTTTTTGGAATCATGAATTTGTTTTTGCGAGAGACGATCTAACTTTTCATTAGGCTTTCAACTTGCCAACCAAAAAAACCTGAATTGTTATTTTTTAACAATTTGTTGCTGTTTGGGATTTCTTCCCAAAGGGTGACCGGTTATTCCGGCATTTCGACTTTTTCGCCGAGGTGTTTCGGACGGGTGTCGAGGAAGTTCACATCCAGCCACATTTTCACGCGTGCGCCGACCTCGCGAAGTTTGGTTTTGAGGCCGGCCTGGGTTTGTACATCGCGTGCGTCGAATCCATAGGCTTCGATTCCGTTTGCTTTGGCCAGATAGATCGCGCGTTCGTTTTGGAAACGCTGGCTGATGAACAGGATTGGATCCGCTCCGAAAATCTCTTTTGCCCGCACCACTGAGTCCAAAGTCCGCAAACCCGCGTAATCACAGACAATGCGATTCTCCGGAATGCCGCGTTTGATGAGCGCCTGCTTCATTTTTTCCGGCTCATTGTAATTGCGGTATTGATTATCGCCGGAGACGATCAGCGTTTCGAGTTTCCCAGTTTGCCAAGCCTCGTCGGCGGCATCGATGCGGTAGCGGAAATAGAGGTTTTCACGGCCTTTTACGAGGGCACTGGTGCCGAATACCAAGCCGATCTTGGTGGCGGGAATGTTCGAGGCGTTCGTGAAAATCCGTCCGCGCGAGGACCAGATTGCGGTGATGTTCGCGTGGGCCACCACCGCGATGAACGCGAGAAAGAGCGCCAGCGGCAGGGCTCGCAGAAATCTACGCGTGGCCTTGGCCGTCTTGGCAGGCCAAGGCAGGAAGTAGGCAAGCGCGCCGATCGTGATGAAAACCCCGACATGGACGGCGAACACTATCGGACTGGTGAAGCAGAAATCCACCATTGCTCCGATCACCAGCGGCGGCGCGATCAGTGCCAGAGCCAGATATTCAGGCAAACTCCGCCGGTCGATTTTCAGGCGCCACTTCATTGGCTGCGGGAGGTTTGGAGTTCGGGTTGGTGTCGCGGCCAACTGAGTAGCGTTTTCAGGGTTTGCGCGAAATTTCCGGCCAGCGGTCCATCCGGTGCGAGCACGCGCAGATGATGCGGTGTCTCTTTGAAGCGGACTTCTTGAAACCGGCCGATCCACTCGCCGTCCACTTCCACGGGAACCTCGCGGTCCGCGGTCACCGTGAAACTCTCGGTCTGGAAATAACTGGTCGATTCCATCAGGTCGATGCCGCCGAGGGCCAATCCGCGCAGCGAATCGAGCACCAATCGGTAGCCGGATTCTTTGTAAACCAGCACATCAAGCTTCGAATCCTGGTTGTTGGCATTGCGGAAAAATTTGAACTGGCCGCCATAGAGCGAGCCATTGCCGGCCAGCACCGCCACGCCCGTATCGCGCCTGCCGTCTGCGAGGATGATCTCCATTTTTGGTGGTTTCTCGCCGAGCACTTTCACCGCTGCTAATAAATATGCGAGCGGGCCTAACCTCTTCTTCGATTCCCAGGTGGTTTCCTCGATGACCTGGGCATCAAAGCCTACGCCCGCCATTTGCACGAAGGGCGAGCCGTTCGCCTCGAACAAATCCACCTCGCGGATCAGTCCGTGCTCGATGATCTCAAAGGCGCGCTCGAGCGAATCGCAGGGAATTCCCATTTCCCGGGCAAAAACATTCATCGTTCCGGCGGGCAGAATGCCTAGAATCGTGTTGGACCCGGCAAGGCCGCTGACCACTTCGTTGAGCGTGCCATCGCCACCGGCGGCGATGACCACCAGTTCGCCCGCGGCCGCGAAGCGGGCGGCAAGTTCCTGCGCCTCGCCGGCGTGGTTGGTGGCGTAGAGCGCGAATCGGTTGGCATGGCCCATGAGAAAACGCAACACCCTGGCCCCCTTTTGGCTGCGTGCCTTGGGGTTGAAAATGACCGGATATCGTTGCGAAATCGCCATGGCCGATTTTTCACTCATGGCCGCCCATTCCGCAACCCGATTCCTCGTCCAGCGCCCTGATGACCAAGTCAACCGGCAGGCCCATCACATTGTCGAAATTCCCGCGAATGCTTTCAACGATGCGTTCACCGTGTTCTTGGATGCCGTAAGCCCCTGCCTTGTCCAGCGGGTTGACGAGGGCCAAATAGGCGTCGATTTGGGCTTCGTCGAGTGGTAGAAAGGTCACGTCGGTGGTGCCGTGGAATGTTTTTTTCCCGCCACCCGGAAAGATCACGCAAACGCCGGTGCAGACCTGATGGACGCGTCCTGCAAGCCGCCGCAACATGCGGCGTGCTTCATCGATATCCGCCGGTTTGCCGAGCGGTTCGTCATCGATAAACACCAAGGTGTCCGAGCCGATCACGGTGGCATCCGGCCGCAAAGCCGCTACGGCTTCCGCCTTGAGGGCGGCGTTGTGTTCGCACAGGATATCGGGTTTCAGTGAAGCGTCATGAATTTCCTCCGCGGGCGAAATGATGATTTCAAAAACCACACCGGCTCGCTCTAGCAATTCGCGGCGGCGTGGGGAAGCGGAGGCGAGCACAATCGGCATGGCGCTGTCATGCACCGGATCGCCCGTCCGGGCAAGCTTGCTCAGCGGTTTGGCTCCAAGCCGTCCATTTCTTCCCGCATGAATTCCATCAAACGCTGCATTTCCGATAGATGGCGGCGCATCCGTTCTTCGCCGCCGGGGCGTATCCCACCGGGCGGTGCGTTCTGCGTCACGGGCACGTCGGCCCGCTCTTTCGCCTGTTGCGCCTGCGCGATCGTCGGATCTTGCGCGGGTTTTTTCAACAACTCCTCCACTGCGGACGAGGGCATGATGAACGATCGTGTGCGGTCCGCTCTAGCCATGGTGATGCCGATGACCTTGCCCTGCAAATTCACAACCGGGCCGCCGATCTGATTCGGTTTCGGGCGCATGTCCGTCTGGATCGCGCGGGAAAATGAATCGCGCACCTGGCTGATCGCGCCGCCCATGAGTTCCATTTGGCGCAGGCGGTCGCCAAGCATGTTTGGGAGTTGCGGACGGTTGACCAACAAGACATCCAAATTTTTCACATCCTTACCCACGCGGACTTGCAACGTGACCTTAGCGCCGGGTTTTACCTCGACCAACGAGCTTTTCAACTCCATCACACCGGAAATCGTGCGTTCGCCGACTTTCAGAATGACATCTCCCGCCTGCAAACCGGCCGCCGCGGCAGGGGAATCCGCTGCGACATCTTGGATCTTGACCCCCGAGCCTTTGAAGTCCGGTGCACCGAATACTCCCAAGTATGCGCGGTCCGTCTCCCTCAGGTTTCTTTCCAAAACGCTGACGACGCCGAAGGCGGCGGGCCGTCCATCCGGTTGGGGTGCGATGAGAAAACCGCCGAGTGCGGGGCGGTCGCCCGACCACTTCACCGGCGTAAGTCGTGTTCCGCGGATTTCCAAAACTGCTAGATCCTCTTCCTCGTAAACGCCGGCAATCGTCGCTGGCGCGACCACGCCATCGGCTGACTCCACGCGCAGATTGCCATTCGCCCGAGCGACCTCGCTCCATTTGGTTAGGATTCGGTCACCATTGCCGATCACCGTGCCATACGCCATACGGCGCTTGCCGGCCCAGATGCGAACAGTGGACTTGGCGGCATCCGTTAGAGCAGGGGCGATTGATTGATTGAATTCTTCGGCCTGCTGGTCCACCGCCTGGCGCTCCTCGGGGCGGAGCAAGGGGATGTCGCTCTGCGCTTGCGCAAAACCGGGCAACAGAACGCCACCCATCATGAGGAAGAGAATAGTGGTTTTCATGAGAGGAAATCGATTCATCGTGCTTCAAAAAGTTCGTTGCGGCGTTTTAGTGTGACGTCCATGGCGAGAGAGTCCTCGTCCCGGAGCAATCCGAGTTTCACCTGATCACCGGCTTGGCGTTTTGCGAGGATTTGCAACAACTCCGCGGCATTCCGGACAGCGCTGCCATCGAGCGAGCGGATGACGTCGCCAGGCCGCACTCCCGCAGCTGCCGCAGGTGAGCCATGCACCACGCTTTCGACGATCACTCCCTTGATGCCGCGCATCATTCCCATGCCGATTCCGAGCACGGGCATTTCCGGATTTGCAAATGGATTCAACGAAAGTTCACCCCATGCCTCGCCGGCAAACATGCGGTCCCAATCCTCACGGAAGCCATCGATTCCGGCATGGTTGTTGTTAGTTAGCGATTGTCCGATTGATGAATGGATGCCGACGATTTTGCCTTCCAGATCAAACAAGGGCCCGCCGGAATCGCCGCCGATCAATGTGCAATCGGTGGTTAGGAAGTTTCCCGGGCCTTTTGAAATCACGCGGCCGAATCGAACCGGTGGCGGGCGGTTCGCATCGAAGCCCGCCGAGTGTCCGAGCGCGACCACCCAATCGCCGGCTTGGAGTGGTTTGGACGCACCCATTTCCACAAAAGGCCACTTCCCGTCATCCGCGATGCGCACCATCGCTACGTCCTTTGAATAATTCGCGCCGAGCACCTTGCCCCTCACCTGTTTTCCATCGGGGAAAACCACCAGCAGTTCCTCCGCGCCCTGCACCACGTGGGCAGCGGTTAGGATTAGTCCGTCCGCCGTGGTGATCACGCCGGAGCCGGAGGATCCCGTTTTTTCGGAGAGCAGTGCCACCGTTGCCGGCAGCACCTTGCGGGAAACCTCTTCCACTTTCGCTTCAAGCCGGGCCAAATCCTCAAGATTGCGGGTTGGCTCGCGAGCCGCCAGTGGAAGGCATGCCAGTGCCAGCCCAAGGCCGGGCCCCGTGATCCGGATCATTCGTTTCATGTTCATCGTTTCGTGCTGCAAAGCGATGCGCACAAGGGGAATTGTCTCAAATGATGGAAGTCCCCACTCCGCAACTCAAGCCAGCAGGTGGTCAATGATGAGGGATGGAAAAAAATCACCCTACAAATCCGCTTTCCGGATTGCCTGACTATTTCAAAGTCGTAGATTTCGGCGCAAACTTAATTCCCATGGCCAATCCTACCGCCCGCCCTCTCGGCAAACGCGTGCTCCTGATGGGCACCTGCCTCTGTGATGCCTTTTATGACGATGTCGCCCGTGCGACCGTCGAAGTGCTTGAACATCTTGGTATTTCCGTCGTTTTCCCTGAAAATCAAACCTGCTGCGGCCAACCGGCCTTCAATTCCGGCGAGTGGAGTGCCTCCCGCAAAGTCGCGAAACACACTGCCGAAGTCTTCGCCGGCGAGCTCCCCGTCATCGTTCCCTCCGGCTCCTGCGCCGCGATGAACCGCCACGGGAATCTCCTCCAATTTGAGGAAAACCCGGATCCCGAGATCACCTCGCTCGCCAACCGCACCTGGGAAGTCATTGATTTCATCTACAACGGCCTCGGTATCAAAACCTGGCCCGGCAAGTTCGAGAAACCGACCCGCATCGCCTTCCACCGCTCCTGCCACAGCCGCGGCACCACCACCGGCGAGGCCGTCCGCACGCTCCTGACCTCGATCGAAAACGCCGAGGTCATCCCGTTCGGCCAACAGGAGCAATGCTGTGGGTTCGGCGGCACCTTCTCCGTCACTTTCCCCCACATCTCCGGCCAGATGGGTACCCTCAAGCTCGACAATATCCTCGATACCAATCCCGACCTGCTCGTCGGTATCGACATGTCCTGCCTCATGCATCTCTCCGGCCTCGCCACCACCCAAGGCCGCCCGGTCCCTCACATGCACACGATCCAGATCCTGAGAAATACGCTCATTGGCTCATAAATCCTGCTTTCGCAGCGAATCATCGCAGACTACAATTGCCACATCATGATCAATCTCGACCGCATCACCTCGAACCCCGACCAACTCAACGGGCAACCATGCCTGAGAGGAATGCGCTTGACCGTAAGGCGGGTGGTTGAAATCGCCGCTCTATATCCGGATCCGGCCGAGAGACATCAGGAATTCCCCGAACTCGAAGACGAGGATGTCAAACAGGCGTTGCACTACGCAGCGCTCCACCTGCCCGATCAAATTATTTCTCTCCCTAGTGATGCGCTGGTTGCTTGATCAAGGTCTTCTGCGGACAGGGGCGCATCTGCTCCGCGAGCAAAGCTTGGACGCCATGCATGTGGGCGACATCGGCATGTCCGGGGCCAGCGACCCGGAGATTATTACAATTGCCGCGCTCGAAGAACGGATCATTGTGACTCTCGACGCTGATTTTCATGCGCTGCTGGCGAAATCCGATGCCGCTGAACCTTCAGTCATCCGTATTCGTGAAGAAGGACTCAAAGGACCAGCCCTTTGCCAACTTATTCTGCAACTCTGGAAGCAGTTCCAGGCAGATCTTACCACGGGATGCGTAATAATCGCCACTCGATCCCAGGCTCGCCTACGCATGCTTCCCATCAAATTCTAAGTATTATTACCCCTATGATTGGTAACCAACTCATCGACCAATACGCACGGAACATCACCGACGAGAAGCAGCACTCGGTTCTCAACGGGTCTGCCGCCGGCACGGAGAAACGCTATCAGGTCCTTCACAAGGATTTTGAAAATCCCGACGAGCTGCGCAAACTCGCCGCCTCCATCAAGGATCACACACTCCACCACCTCGGCGACTATCTAGCCAAAGCCGAGCAAGCGCTCGTTTCGCGCGGTGTAAACGTCCACTTCGCCGCCACCGGCGATGATGCGAAACAAACGATTCTTTCGATCCTCCAAGGCCACGGCGTCACCGCGCTCACCAAGGCGAAGTCGATGGCCGCCGAGGAAATCCACCTCAACCCGTTCCTCATCGAAAACGGTATCGAGTGCCTCGAGTCCGACCTAGGAGAATTCATCATCCAACTCGACGACGACATCCCGTCCCACATCGTCAAACCGATCATCCATAAGAACCGCCGTGAAATCGCCAAGACCTTCCTTCGCGAGGGCATAGCCGCCGATTACAACGACGATCCGGAAACCATCACCCGCCGCGCCCGCGTTCATTTGCGGGAAAAATACATGCAGGCCCAAGCCGGCATCACCGGCGCAAACTTTGTCTGTGCCGATACCGGTCGTATGTTGTTAGTCACCAACGAAGGTAACTCGCGCTTCGGTATGGCTCCGTCCAACGTCCACATCGCGCTGGTCGGCATCGAGAAGCTCATCCCGCGCGAGAAGGATCTATCGGTTTTCTTGAACCTGCTAGGTCGCTCCGCTACCGGCCAACAACTCACTGTTTACACTGAGTTTATCAACGGCCCCAAATCCGCCAACCAGCCGGACGGGCCCGAGCACATGCACGTCGTCTTCATGGACAACGGCCGGACCGATGTGCTCGCCTCGAACTGCAAGGAAATCCTCCGCTGCATCCGTTGTGGCGCCTGCCAGAACGTCTGCCCGGTCTATCGCCAAGCTTCCGGCCATGCCTACCGCTCCACTTACGGCGGCCCTGTTGGTGCGGTGCTCTCGCCGTTGCTCTTCGGTGACCGTTTCCCGGAACTCGCCGATCTCCCGAAAGCCTCCTCGCTCTGCGGTGCCTGCAACGAAGTCTGCCCCGTCGATATCCCGATCCCGGATTTGTTGTTGCGCCTGCGCGACAAAGCGCACCGCGAGCACATTCACTCGCCCGCCGCCATTCCGATGGCTCCCTTCGCCACTCTCGCCACCTCGCCCTCGCTCTGGCGCACCGCGATGACGATGTCCAAGGCGATGAACCACCTGCCGATTCACGTGGCACCGATCAAGCCGCTCCAAGATTGGTTAGGCCAACGCACTCTCCCCGAATCCCACGGCGGCGATTTCCGGAAATGGTATAAAGCCCGCAAGGCTGATCAATAAGGAGTGGGGGACACTTCTGTCCCCACAAAGAATTTTTTTCGGATGACTCAACCTCAAAATTGGTGGTTGCGGATCTGCGTAGCGGGTTTGGTCCTGTTGATGCAGGGCCCGGCAATGCTGACGCAGGAAGTCGCTTGGGTGAGAATGCTCGTGAGCTACACCCGGGATCGCGGTTTGGCCCGCGGGGTGATGGAGACTTTCGATGGAAATCATCCGTGCGCGATGTGCGTCAAGGCTTCCAAAATGCGAGAAAACGACGGTGAGAAAGAACCCACCGAGCGCAATCCCGACACAAAACGCATGCTTCTCGCTTGGGCGGAAATGATTTCTACCTACGGTTTGCGCCTTAAAAATCCTTCCGCAGTGGATTGCCGCGTGGAAAATCCGCACGGTCTGTTGCTGGCATGCGGCAGGGAACGAATTGCTCCTGGAACGCCGCCGCCAAGGTTTGCTTTTCTTAGTCGTTCGAGTCTCAGATTCAGTTAGCATCGGTCATAGAAACGCTGCTAAATTCTGCGAATGAACCGCTTGTAGTGTCATTCTATGAGTGTCGATTGCGGTGAACCGTGCGAAGCCTCAGGCATCCTGAACTATAGAGGAATTCCGGGCAATATCCGTGAAATCTCGTGACCCAATTTGGCTCCGCCCGCCGCCATCTCATCTGTAGGTCATCCCATTTCCCGGCGCTTCAGGATGTCTGGCCTCTTCATCGGCTATTCATGGACATCGGCGGATAGATTTCGCTACTCCTTGACCCTGTTTAACTCTTTTTTTCATATTTTCAAACTTACTATAATGACCTTTAATCCTTTGATTTCACTGGGGATCGCGTTTTGCGGTCTCTCCGCAGCCTCACTGGCACAAACTCAAAACCGTCTATTAGACCCGCTTTATGTGCGTTCAAAAAAAGTCCCCGAACCGTGGAGCTTTACTGAAACCATCGTTGGAACTGAACATCTACGGAGCACAGACGCAGCGGCGATGATCAGCAAATTGCCCGGCGCGGCAATCGTGCGCAACGGCGCGCAAACCGGCATCGTTCAACTCCGCGGTTTGTCCGGGGATCGCGTGGGCGTCCGCGTGGACGGGATGTCGATCACCCCGGCCTGCCCGAATCACATGGACCCGCCGCTGCATTACGCTTCAGGCGGGGCAGGAGATTTGGTGGAAATGTTTGCCGGAATTTCGCCGGTGAGTGCTGGCGGCGATCATATTGGTGGCTCGCTGAGTATCTCGCGGGTTGCCCCGGTGTTTGCGGATGCGGATGCTTTCCTGTTTCTGGGTGAACTCGGAGCATCGTTTCTGGGAAGCCAGGATACGGCGATGCTCAAGGCGGATCTGCGATACGCGCAGGGAGACGCGGCATTCGCATACCGTGGCTCTGGTGCTACTGCCGACGACCTGCGGTTTCCCGGCGGTATAGTTAGAGACAGTGGTTACGAAACAACACATAACGATCTAACCACTTCATGGCGCACGGCTGGTGGCTACATCGCGCTGGACTTCGGGTTTTCCGCCACCCGCGATGCAGGAACCCCCGCGTTGCCGATGGACATGATCACCGACGACGCGTGGAAATTCGGCCTCAGCCAGCAGGAGAAATTCGCTTGGGGTACGCTGGAAAGCAGGATCTATGTGCATGACATCGATCACCTGATGGACAATTTCTCGCAACGTCCCGCGCCGATGGGTCCGATGGGCATGGCGATGGAGTCTCCGTCATCGAGCCGTGATTATGGCTGGCGCAGTGACGTGTTGTTGCCCTACGGAGAAAACAAACTGCGATTGGGGATTGATCTCCACCGCAATGAGTTCGCCGCGGAGCAAATCGCACGGTCCGGAATGTTTGCGGGAAAATTGCGTGATACATTCCATGACAACCGTCGCGGTCGGACCGGAGCCTATGTCGATTGGGAACAGGAATTGTCGTCAAAATGGACCACCCGCATTGGTCTACGCGGCGATGTGGTTTCCAGCGATGCGGAAGAAGTGCGCAATGAAATCATGCCGATGGGAATGATCCTTGCTGATCAGATCGCGTTTAACTCCGCCGACCGCTCATTTACGGATGTTTTGCCCTCTGCGACGGCCGCATTGCAATTTGCCCCGGATGCAAACACCGGAATCGAATTTGCGGTGGCGTTTAAAAGCCGAGCACCTTCATTGGTTGAGCGCTATCTCTGGACGCCGCTCAATGCCAGCGCCGGTCTCGCCGATGGACGGACGTATTTAGGAAACTTGGATCTCGATCCTGAGACAGCTTTCGAGATTGCGCTGGGCCTGGAAAAAACGGGCGACGAATGGTTTGCAAAACTGACGCCGTTTTATCAGAGCGTTTCCGATTACATCCAGGGCATGCCGCTTGCGCGCCTCGATTCTGGTGGTAAGCCAGTCCTTCAATACCAGAACATCAAGCGCGCCGCACTCTACGGTTTTGAGTTGGCGGGGGCTTACGATATCACTCGGGAGTTCTCGATCGATGCTTCTGCGAGTTATGTTCGTGGTCGCAACGAGGATGACGGCGGCGATCTTTATCGAATCGCGCCGCTGCGCGGATTCGTCGATTTGGCATATCACAAAGATGATTGGGAAGCCCACATTGAATGTGTCTGGGCGGATTCCCAGAACCGCGTTTCGGAAATGCAGAACGAGGAAAGCAGTCCCGGCTACGGATTGTTCAATCTTCGCCTCACGAAGGTTTTTGCGAAGTCCGTGCGCGTCGAGATCGGTGTGGAGAACTTACTGGATAAACGTTTTGCAGATCACCTCGGCGGAGTGAATCGCGTCGCGGAGAGTGATCTCAGCATCGGCAATCGGATTCCAGGAGCCGGGCGCTTCGCATATAGCTCGGTTTCTTGGGAGTTTTGAGCGCGACCCGGAGTGGAGATGCATGATCGCGTTGGCTTGCCTCACGTTGGCGGCGGTGTGTTTGCTGGGCAGGCTCAGGAAGCATGCCATTCCGCTGGAGAATTTCAGCAAGACGATCCTTGCGTCACTCTCTAACCACGTGGCGATCTTGGATCGGAACGGGATGATCATTGCTGTGAACAAAGTTTGGGAGAACTTCGCCCGGGCGAATGGTGGCACTTCTTCGGCGGTCGGTCTGGGCTGCAGTTATCTCGATGTATGTCGGGGTGGTGCCGATGCGGGGGAATCGACGGTATAGCGGGCTTTTGATGGTGTCCGGTCCGTATTGGAGGGATCGAGCGATTTTTTGAGATGAATTACCCGTGTCACTCCCCGGAGGAATCCCGGTAGTTACTGACGCGGTTGATGAGTTCGGCAGGTTGTGCATGCGAATCCTTCGTATCCGCCGAGACTTTCCTGCAGCGCGATCGCCATGCCGGCCCGGCCCGGCCCGGCCCGGCTTGTCTGGTGCTGGACCCTGTAAATGCCGCAAGTGATCGGTATCGAGTTACAGGACAGTTTGGAAAGGCTCGGCTACCAACTCCCCGTCATCTTTCTGACCGGCCACGGCACGATCCCTCAAACCGTGCGGGCGCTGAAGCAAAGGGCCCTGAATTTTTTCAGCAAGCCGGTGGATGATGGTGTGTTGTTCGAGTCCATTGAGGAAGCTCTGGCTTGCAGTGAGCGGTGGTTGTTGCCGCTCAGGAAAAGGCGGTCATTCTCGTTCGCGTGAAATTACTCACGGCCCGGGAATTGGGAGTGATGTAGCTTGTCATCTCCGGTGTCCTCAATAAGCAGATCGCCGCTTCGGGATCTCGTTGCGAACCAAAGAGGAGCGCATCCGCGCCAAGGGCCGCCGTTTCCTGCTGTTGAAACGCTCCACTAAGGTTCGCGGTACGACACTAGGGCCAAACTCAACGCGGTGCTTGCCGCGTTGGGGGCCTCGTCGCGCGCCTGGGAACTCAAGGAAGGCTTTTGGCGCTTTTGGCTCTACCGCAGCCCGACCTGGGCTGCGGCCTATCTGAAGGCATGGACCACCGTCGCCATACGATCGCGCCTCGAACCGATGAAGAAGGTCGCCCGCATGCTGCGTGCTCACGAGGAACTTTTGCTCAACCACTTCCACGCCAAACGCCAATACCACAGTGGCGTGGTCGAGGGCTTGAACAACAAAGCCCGAGTTTCGCTTGCGCATGGTTATGGGCATCGCTCTTCAGAGATACTTAAACTCGTTCTTTATCATTCACTTGGAAAGCTTCCGAAACCTCATTCTCCACACAAATTCTGCTGACGAGGCAAAAAACATTTCCCAAAGAAAAAACTTGAATGACTACATGCCTGCGGCTTTGCGGTAAATCTTGTGTGTTTTGATGCGTCGGCACTGAGGTCCGGGCTTGCATGAACCCGGAAGCGGGCTAAAAACACCGGATCCGTATTGTGAAAAGCTATTTCCTCCGCCGTCTGCTGTTGATCCCGCCCACTTTGGTGGGAATCACGCTGTTGGTGTTCACGATCACCCGCTTCGTGCCCGGCGGCCCGCTCGACCGGATGCTGCAAGAGGCCACCCGCGGAGCCGATGAAAGCGGAAAACGCGGATCGTCCAGCCAAGCCCAGGGCGGACTGAGCGAGGAACAACTCGAAGAACTCGAAGAACAATTCGGCCTCAATAAAAATGTCCTCGTCGCTTATTGCCAATGGCTCGGCATCGCTCCCCGCGAGGTCCGGATTTCCAAGGGCGAATACGGTGACCAGGGTGATGAGAAGATCGGCACGTCGATCGATTCCGAGACCACCGCGGAAGTCGTCCTGCGCGGCGATGGCCGGGCAGTGCTGGTCAAACGATCCGGCGAGCAAATCGAATCCGCTGTTTTTGAAAAAACCGGAAAACCGGTGGCCGAAGAAGGCTGGAAAGTCCGCTACGAAACCAAGCTGGACCGCCAGGATCGCTTCAAGCGGCGGAACACCGGCGGCGGAGAAGCCCCGAATTACGCACCGCGCGCGGTGATCTATCAAACCCGCGTTTCCGGCTTGCTGCAAGGCGACCTCGGCCGCTCCACGGTTTACAACGATCCCGTTCACGAAATGATTTTCGCGCGCATGCCGGTCGCCGTTTACTTCGGCCTGCTCACGGCCTTCATCACCTATGCCGTCTGTCTGCCGCTCGGCGTGTTGAAGGCACTCAAACACCGGACCTTCATCGACTCCGCCAGCTCGGTGCTGATTTTCCTCGGCTATTCGATCCCAGGTTTCGCACTCGGCGCGATCTTGCTGGTCCACTTCGGCGCGCGCATGAACCTGTTCCCGCTCTTTGGCCTCATCAGCGCGGATTTCGACCAGCTCGGCACGTTCGAGAAAGTCAAAGACCTCGCACACCACACGGTGCTGCCACTTATTTGTTACATCATCGGCTCGTTCGCAGGGCTCACCATGATGACCAAGAACAACTTGATGGACAACCTCGCCGCCGACTACGTGCGCACCGCAATGGCCAAAGGAGCGAGTTTCCGCAATGCGGTCTTCGGCCATGCTTTCAGAAACTCGATGATCCCCGTGGCCACCAGCCTCGGCGACCTGGTCACCGTTTTCATCGGCGGATCGATGCTTGTTGAGACCGTGTTCGACATCCAGGGCTTCGGCCTCTTGCAATACCAATCGGTCATCGCGCGCGACGTGCCGGTTATCATGGGCACTCTGACCATCGCCGCGTTTCTCATGCTCATCGGCCACGTGATATCCGACTTCATCGTGGCGTTGGTGGACCCCCGCATCAAATTCGAATAATCATGCGATTAATCGGCATATTCAGCATTTTGTTAGGTTCGCTCGCCGCAGCGGGCGAGATGATGCACATCGCCTTCCCCACCGCCCGCTGGTTTTTCGAAACGAGTCGGCAAGTGCCGTGGCTGCACATGAAACTGGGGGCGGGCCCGGATTTCCCGTGGTTTGGCTGGCTCTGCGCGGCGATTCTAATGGTGTCTGGAACCACGATGCTGGTGCGCTCATTCACCCGCGGTCCGGCCAATCCGATCACCGCGCGCCGCATCAAGCGCTTCCGCGAAATCAAACGCGGCTATTATTCGCTCATCATCCTCATCACCCTCGGAGGCCTCGCCTCACTCGACCAACTGGTCGTCGGAAAACAGGCGCTCGCCGTTAAATACGAAGGCCGCTGGGTATTCCCCGCCTTTCAACCCGTTGCCCTGAAAAACAAGGATTTCGGCATCACCGGAGAATCTCCCGACGCCCCGGTCAGCTACCGCAAAATCAAGAAAATCTTCCAGGCAAACAACCTCGGCCGCGTGATCATGCCGCTGGTTCCCTACGACCCTACCGGTGATACCCTGCCGCCGCGGTCGCGCCAACTGCTCGAACGCGAAGGCATCTATCACGAATCCGGCAGCAGCAAACCCTACTTCGGACTGGCCGCCCGATACTTCGATGTCGACGAGGCGAAAATCCATCTCCGCTACACGCTGCGCAACGGCATATTCTCCGGACCCGTGGATGGCTGGAACACCGAGGGCACCCCGATTTACAACGCGGAATACTTCGAAGGGAAATTGCTCAGTGAACGATTCAACGGCGTGGGCGACAAGGAGTCTTTCCTCGCGCTCGCCACCAGCGACCTCCGCGCCGTGAAATACCACCCGGCATCGCCCATCCCCGAGGAAGGAAACTGGCTCGGCACCACCTCGCAGGGATACGACGTGCTCGCCTATCTATACGGTGGCTTGCAGGTGAATTTCAAAGCGGCGATCATCTATCTGCCCATCGTCTATCTGATTGGCATCACCATCGGCATGATGATGGGCTACTTCGGCGGATGGTTCGATCTCATGATGCAACGCTTCATCGAGATTTTCTCGAATATGCCATTCCTCTTCGTCGTCATCATTTTTTCCAGCATGGTGCCGGATCAATTCAAAGGACTCCCGATCATCCTCACAATCCTCGTGGCCTTCGGCTGGATGGGCATGACTTTCCTGATGCGCACCGCCGCCTACCGCGACAAGGAGCGCGATTACATCGCCGCAGCACGCGTGCTCGGCGCCGGCACACCTCGCATCCTATTCCGCCACCTGCTGCCCAACACGGTCGCCATCATCGTGACGCTGGTGCCATTCACCATGTCCGGCCTAGTGTTCTCACTCACCTCTCTCGATTACCTCGGCTTCGGCCTGCCTCCCGAATACGCGACTTGGGGTCGTCTGCTCAATGATGGCCTCTCCAACTTATCCGCTCCTTGGCTTGTCACCTCCACCTTCGTTGTGCTCGTCGGCTTGCTAGTGACTATCACCTTCGTCGGCGAGGCCATCCGCGAGGCTTTCGATCCGAAAAAATTCACCTATTACCGATGACCCGCCGCTTCATCATCCGCTTGGCTATCCTGCTTTCCGGCACCATCGTGCTGCTGGGAACCAGTTGCCGCCGTGACACCACTGAAGTTTCCCGCTCGCTTGGCTTCGAGGACTTCATGCCGGTTTACAACCGCCACATCGAAGGCTGGTTGAAGAACCAACAGGAAACCACCAACAAGGAAGTGGCGCGTATCGAAGCCGAACTCACCCAGGCGGATGACAAGGCAAAAACCGCACTGCAAAATCAATTGCAGATGCTCCAACACGATCAGGAGAAATGGAATTTCCGCCTCTCCATCGGCGACTTCCTGAAAATTGGAAAACCCTCGGAAATCCCCGCAACCCTCGTTTGGGAAAATGGCATGGACCAACCGGAAATCGGTGACCCCGCCGCCAAAAAAGGCGGCGTTTTCCGCAAGTATATCCCGACATTCCCCCCGACCATTCGGCCCTTCGGCGATAATTCCAACAACTCGTTTCGCGGCGATCTCTACGATTATATCGATATCCCCCTCGTAACGCTCCATCCGGAAAGCATGAAAATCATTCCCGGCCTCGCCAAGGAATGGGCGGTCGCCGAAGACGGACGCACGATCTATTTTAAAATCGACCCCGCAGCCCGCTACTCCGATGGCAAACCCGTCACCGCCCGCGATTTCCTAGTCGGCGCCTATCTCAGAATCTCGGACTACATCGTCAATCCATACTCCAAACAATACTATCGGGAAAACGTCGCCCAAATCGCCATGTATGACGATCATACGGTCTCGGTGTCCCTTCCCGAAGCCAAGATCTATGCGCCGGTCATTGCGGGGGCCATGCAGCCATCGCCCTCGCATTTCTACTCGGAATACGGATCCGATTACAACGAACGCTACCAATGGAGTTTCCCCCCGACCACCGGTGCCTATGAAGTTCTACCCAAAGACATCATCAAGGGAGCCTCCATCACTCAGACGCGCATCAAAAACTGGTGGGCGAAGGACCGGAAATACTACCGCTATCGTTTCAATCCGGACAAAATCGTCCACACCGTCGTGCGCGACGATTCGAAGGCCTTCGAATTGTTCCGCGCCGGAGAACTCGACACCTTTTTCTTAACAAGACCTGAGCGTTGGTATGAAAAATCCGAGATCGAACCGGTTTACAAGGGATACATCGAGCGAGTCACGTTCTACAACCGTTTCCCGAAAGTCCCGCTCGGCCTCTATTTGAATGTCAGCAAACCACTACTCGACCAGCGGGACATCCGCATTGGAATCCACCACGCCATGAACTGGCAGAAGGTGATCGATGTGATGTATCGCGGCGATTACCAACGACTCAACGCATTCAATGAAGGCTACACCCTCTTCAGCGATCCATCGATCAAGGCTCGCCCATTCTCCATCGACCTCGCCCGCGAGTCCTTCCGTGCCGCCGGTTTCACGACCGAAGACAGGGATGGAATCCTAATGAAAGTGGATGGCACCCGACTTTCGCTCGCCGTGACCTATCCAAGCATGCCCATCTATGAACGAATTTTCGCCATCCTCCGCGAAGATGCGAAAAAGTGTGGCTTCGAACTCCGCCTCGACGGTTTGGAAGCCACTGTCTCATATAAGAAGGAAATGCAGAAACAACATGAGATCGGCTTCGGTAGCTGGCTCATCCAGCCGCCAGTTCCGGATTTCCACCAGTTCCTGCATTCCATGAACGCTTACGACGAAAAGGGCCGCCCCAAGCCGCAAACCAATAACACCTTCGTCTGGGCCCGCGCCGATACCGACGCGCTCTCCGATCAAGTCCGCACCGGCCGCACCGCCGAGGAACTCAAAGACGCGGCATGGAAACTTCAAAACATCATCCACGATGAAGCGATTTTCGTGCCCGGCTTCTCGGTGGATTTCGTGCGCCTCGGGTCATGGCGCTGGGTCCGCTGGCCCGATTGCGAAACCACACGCTTCAGCCCACCCGTCGTCTATGACCCGCATGAGGTTTTCGTGTTCTGGGTGGATCAGGAAATTCAGGCGGAAACCCAAGCCGCCCGGCGCACTGGTAAAGCTTTCCCTGAATCCACGAAAACTGTAGATGCCTACCGCATCACGGCTAAACCCAAACCAGAATCCGACGCGTCCGCTCCCGCTGATCATCTCGAAACACCATGAACGGCGACAGCGACAACATCCTCGAAGTCGATAAACTCATCACTTCATTCGAGACCGACCGCGGCTTGCTGCGCGCCGTCGATCAAGTTTCGTTTTCCGTCCCAAAACGAAAAACCGTCGGCATCGTCGGCGAGTCCGGTTGTGGCAAAAGCGTCACCGCCATGTCGATCATCCGGCTGCTCCCGCAACCGACTGGCAAAATTCTAGGTGGCCACATCCATTTCAAAGGCCGCGACTTGCTCCGTGCCAGCGAGGCGGAAATCCGCAAAGTCCGCGGCGGCGAGATTGGCGTGATTTTCCAAGAACCCATGGCCGCCCTCAACCCGGTCCATCGCATCGGCCGCCAAGTATCCGAGGTCATCCGCCTGCATCAAAAAATCTCCAAAAAAGATGCTTGGGACGCCGCCACCGAGATGCTCGATCTCGTCCGCATCCCCGCGCCGGAGAAACGCATGATGGATTACCCACACCATCTATCAGGCGGAATGCGCCAGCGCATCGTGATCGCCATCGCCCTCGCCTGCCGCCCGGATCTCGTCATCGCCGACGAACCCACCACCGCCCTCGACGTCACCGTCCAAGCGCAAATCCTCGACCTCATGGGCCGCCTCCAATCCGAAATGGGCATGTCCATCATCCTCATCACCCACGACCTCGGCGTCATCGCGGAAACCTGCGATGAAGTCGTCGTGATGTATGCCGGACGGGTCGTCGAGCGCACCTCCGCCGAGGAACTCTTCGCCAATCCGCTCCACGCGTACACCAAAGGCTTGCTGCGCTCGATCCCCACCCTCGAAACCCCATCCAAATCCATCCTCAACACCATCCCCGGCATGGTCGCATCACTCGCCGAGCACACCCACGGATGCCGCTTTTGCCAACGCATGGGCAGAAGTGATCGCCGAAGCCGCGAGCGCCCGAAATTCGAAGAAGTCTCACCAAGCCACTGGGTGGAAACCTGCCCGGAATGCACGTCGAACATCGAACATTGAACGCTTAACATTCAACGTTGAAATGAAGAGAATGAAAAACGAAGAAACTACGGTTTATGATTTGGAGGAGCGTTTGTTGGACTATGGTGCAGCAATTATTAACTTAACGAGAAAGCTCAATGGAGATTTTGCCGAGCGCCATATCGGAGGCCAACTACTACGTTCCGGCACCGCGCCCGTTTCACATCACGGTGAGGCACAAGCCGCCGAATCGACAGCTGACTTTATCCACAAAATGCGACTCGCTCTCAAAGAACTTCGCGAATCAGATCGCTGGATGAAACTTATCCAACGCGCCAAAATGATGCCAAAAGCAGCTGAAATACCACCCCTACTCGACGAAACAGACCAGCTCATCCGCATCTTCGTCACCAGCATCAGAACCGCCGAATCCCGCCGCAAATAACTTTTCTTAATTCTCTTCTCTTTCTGCACTTCTCTATTTCTTCTCTTCACTTCAATGTTCAATGTTTGAAGTTCAACGTTCGATGTTCGCAACCCCACCACTGCTATCAGTAAGCGATCTCCGCGTCCACTTCCCGGTGCGCGCCGGCTTGATGCTACGCCAGACGACTGCCGTGCGCGCGGTGGACGGAGTCTCGCTCGAGATCGCTCCCGGGGAAACCCTTGGCCTTGTCGGTGAATCCGGTTGCGGGAAGTCCACACTCGGCAAGGCCGTCGTCCGCCTCCTCAAGCCAACGTCCGGCTCGATTCATTTCGAGAGCAACGACATCTCTCATCTCAAACAGAGCGCACTCCGCCCGCTGCGTCGGAATTTTCAAATGATCTTCCAAGATCCCGCCGAATCTCTCGATCCACGCATGAGCGTGCGCTCGATCATTGAGGAACCGCTCATCATCCACGGCCTTGGCACGCGCGCGGAACGCCATACTCAGGTGAATGAATTATTAGACAGAGTCGGCCTGCCCACCGCCGCCTCCGAAAGATACTCATTCGAATTTTCCGGCGGTCAGCGCCAGCGAATCGGTATCGCCCGCGCGCTCGCCCTCAAGCCGAAACTCATCGTCTGTGACGAACCGGTCTCCGCCCTCGATGTCTCCATCCAATCTCAAATCCTCAACCTGCTCGTCGAACTCCAGAAGGATTTTGGAATCTCCTATTTTTTTATCGCCCACGATCTATCAGTCGTGAAGCACATCAGCGACCGTGTCGCAGTGATGTATCTCGGGAAAATCGTCGAACTAGCCCCGGCGGAAACAATTTACCGCGATCCACGCCATGCCTATACCAAGGCGCTGCTCTCCGCCATCCCCTCGACCGATCCAAAAGCGCGCCGCAAAAAAATTCTATTGGAGGGCGATGTCCCATCACCCATCGATCCACCTGCAGGCAGCGCTTTCGGCCACCGGATCAAGCACCCGCTCTATCCGGATACCATCGGCATGCCTCTTGGACTAACAGAAATTGCCACTGGCCATTTCGTCGCCGCCGACCCCTGCTGCTTGACACCGGAAGATTGGGATAAGGTCAAACCGGGAAACATCGGCAAATCCCATGAAACTCCCTGAAGCACGCAAAAAAATATCGTCAACTCCACGTTGCTGGGCAGCCACGGCACTCATTTGGTTCGTCGTTCTTCTAACTGGAATTGCTTTCAGCGGATTTTTTTATTTTAAAAGCGTGGATGATCAAGAAGCGCAGAGGCAACTACGACTGACCTCGCTGGAGCGCAGAGGAACCGAGTTCATCGAAAACCGCCGCTGGCAGGAAGCATCCGCAATCTTCGCGGAAATCGAAACCCTGATTCCAGGATCGGAACTCACAAAATTCGGCCGCAGGAGCATCAAGGCCGGCATGAACGAGGAGCAAAACCAGTTCATCGGCTACTGGACTGGCCAGGCCATGGCCGAACTCGAAGCCGATCGTCTCGACGAGGCGGCGACCGCCGCTCAACGCGTGCTTGAAAAGTTTCCCGCAGAACCGGAATCCACGAAAATCCTAAACCGGATCGCTCAATCACGGGCTAACCAAGCACGAAACACCGCGATCACAGCCGCCCGTAAGCAACTCGACGATGGCCAACACGAAGCCGCCAACGAAGCCGCCCGCAAACTACTGGTGACGGATCCGAATGACAACGATGCCAAGGCCATCCTCGAAGATGCGTCCGCTAAACTGGCAAAACAGGTTGCCAATCGCGCCCAGGCCACCAGCCTGCTCAATCGAGCCATCGCAAGCGATAAAGGCGAGTTTGATCAACAGTCGCTCGACTGGCTGCGTGAGGCGGCATCCCTCGCACCGGAAGAACCGGAAATCGCCAAGCGACTCGAAGCGATGGCCTCCTACGCCCGCACCTTAAGGGTGCCAGGCGATTTCGCCACACCCGCCGAAGCCATTGCCTCGGCGCGCGACCGTGACCGCATCGTGCTCACCGAAGCCATCTGGAAGGGCCCGCTCATCATCAACGTTGCCGTCGATCTACAAGGCGCGGGTTTCGAAAAAACCATCGTCGAATGCCCCGCAGCGGATGGCAGCGCGATCACCATCAGCCCCGATGCCAAAGGCGCACGCATCACCGGCATCACCTTCCGCCATGAATCGTTTCTAGCGGTAGGTGCCGATCGATTTTCCGCAGCCCTTGTCCGGGGCGGCACGGCCGCTTTCACGGATTGTCACTTCGAGAATGCCAGCGGACATGGATTGGCGGTCATCGAAAACGGTCAGGCCACCGCCAATCGCTGCCGATTCTCCGGCAACGGCTGGAACGGCGCGGCAGCCATCGGCAAGGGCTGCAAACTCGAAGTGCGCGAATCCGAGACATTCGAAAACTTCGAGCACGGCATCGAGACATGGGATGGTGCCGCCGCCATTCTCGTCAACAACCGCTGCGAAGGAAACACACGTAACGGCATCCACGTCGATAACGGCGCGTCCGCCGCCGACATCCAAGGAAATCAACTCATCGCCAACCGCGAATTCGGAATCGTGCTCGATAGCGCCGGCTCGGGAAAAATTTCCGGCAACACCATACGCAATAATTTGCTAGGAGGCCTCGTGATCCGCGCCGCCGCCGCCAAAGTTTCCGTTAAAGGCAATCAGATCACTCTCAACCAAGGCCCGGGCCTGATCCTCGAAAAAGGGCTGGACGCAGCCTCCTGCTCGGAAAATACCGTCAAAAAAAACACCGCACCCGATATTCTAACCGACTCTATACTCACTCATGAGGACGACAAAGCGCCCGATTCTTCCGAAAACTCACCCCGCTGAGCCGTTTCCATCTTGGCAATCCGCACAGCCACGACTTTGTATTCGGGGCATTTTGTCTCCTCGTCGGCTCCTTGGCCAATGATGTGGTTCACCCTCAATTCTGGAAAATGAAATGATGTGAAAAGAATTCCCGGATTCACCTCGTCCGTGACTTTTGCCGTTAGTATAATCTCCCCACGCGCAGAAGAAACCCGCACACGGTCTCCGCTCAGAATCCCTTCAGTCCGTGCATCCTGCGGATGAATCTCCAGCATATCCTCATTCACCATACGGATATTTCCTTCACGGCGGGTCATGGTTCCGGAGTTGTATTGCGTCAAAATTCTTCCGGTTGTTAAGATGAATGGATATTTTTCACTGTGTCTGGCGATTTCCTCAGACTCCACCCATTCAAAAAAATGGAATTTTCCGAGGCCACGCTTGAACTTTTCCACATGAAGAATTGGCGTTCCTTCGCCATCACTACGGATCGGCCATTGTTTTCCGAAATCACCCAACCCATCCCACGTTGCCCCGGCATAAGAAGGGACGGCATTGGCGATTTCCGCAAAAAGCCTCTCAGCCGCGTAGTCGGCTTGAGGATACCCAAATCGTTGCATGATATCACATAAAATCCGCCCATCAGAACGGGAATCCGCATAAGGAAGCAGAGCGGCATGAACCCGCTGGATTCTTCGCTCGGCATTGGTGAACGTTCCATTTTTTTCCAAAAATGACGATGCCGGGAGCACCACATCCGCGAACCTCGCCGTTTCCGTCATGAAGAGATCCTGCACAACCAAGAAATCAAGAGAACGCATCGCCTGTTCGACATGGAGCGAGTTCGGATTCGTGTGAACCAAATCATCACCGATCACCCACAGCGCTTTCATCTTACCGTCGATGGCGGCATCGATCATTTCAGTCAGACCTAATCCAGGGTGCCCATCCAGCTCCACGCCATAGATCATTTCCAACCGCACACGGCTTTCCGGATTCTGCAAATCAAGATAGCCCGGCCCCTGCCACGGATGGCAGCCCATGTCTGCGGCACCCTGCACATTGTTCTGCCCACGCAACGGATTCATCCCAGTTCCTGGGCGACCGATGTTGCCCGTCATCATGACTAGATTTGCGATTAACATCACACTCTTCGCACCCTGTTCATGCTCAGTCACACCGAGACCGTGAAAACACATCGCAGCAACCGCAGAGGCATATTCAATCGCCGCAGACTTTACGAGCTCACGATCTACTCCGGTGATTTCCGCCATCCGCTCGACATCAAGCATCTTCAATCCATTCTCAACCTCCGCCCATCCCTCACAGCGCCTCGAAATGAAATCCGTATCCACCAACCCCGCATCCAAAATGAAACGCGCCATCAGATTGAGCAATGCCACATTCGTTCCGGGCCGGTTTTGAAGATGATATTTCGCGTATTTCGCCAGTTCAATGTGACGGGGATCGATCACAATCAATGGCAAACCCTGGATCGCTCGCTGCTTGATCCGCGCGCCGGTGACCGGGTGGGCCTCAGTTGGATTCGCGCCAATGAGTAGAATGCAGTCAGTAAAATCAATATCTTCAAAACTGTTGGTGGCCGCGCCGGTCCCGAAACTCTGTTGCATTCCGAATGCTGAAGGTATGTGGCAAAGGCGGGCACAACTGTCGATATTGTTGCACCCGATCACCGCACGCATGAATTTTTGCATCAGATAGTTTTCCTCGTTCGTGCAACGGGATGAAGCAATTCCACCGATGGTACGCGCCCCGCTCGCCTCTCGGATACGGCTAATATTCTTCACAATGCAATCATAGGCCTCATCCCATGATGCCACCTCCAGCTGACCGTCTTTTCGCAACAGTGGACTGCGAAGACGATCCGGATGCTTGTGAAAAGTGAATGCATAACGCCCCTTCAAACAAGCATGTGCCGGATTTACCATGGAGTCTTCAGCCGCCTCGATTGAGAGCACCTCGTCACCCTTGGTCGCCACGATGAGATTGCACCCAACCCCGCAATACGTGCAGACAGTGCGGGTTTTCCCCGATGCTTCGATGGCCTTCGATTCGAAGACATCTGAAATCGCCGAAGTCGGGCAAGCCTGAGCACAGGCCCCGCATGAGACGCAGGGTGAATCGGCAAACGAAACATCTAGCCCCTTGATGATGCGGGCGTCAAAACCACGACCATGCATCGAAAGCACGAATTGTCCCTGCACTTCATCACATGCCCGCACACAACGCGCACAGTTGATGCATTTCGACAAATCGGTCGTCATGAAAACATGGGAATGATCTTTGGCGCGGCCAAGGTGGCTTTCTCCAGTGGGATAGCGGACATCCCGGATGCCGACCTTTGCTGCCACGGTTTGCAATTCGCAGTTGCCATTCACCTCGCACGTCAGGCAATCCAGTGGATGATCGGTCAAAACCAATTCAATTAGATTCCGTCGGAGTCGCTGAATCTTCGGTGACTCGGTGAAAACATGAAGACCGGAAGTAATCGGAGTGTGGCAAGACGCAACGACTCTGCGCGGTCCATCGATGATACAGGAAACCTCAACGGAACATATACGGCATGCCCCAAATGGCTTCAACTGCGGCGCATCACAAAGAGTCGGAACATGTCCGCGCCCACGATGGCGATCGATGAATCCAAGCAACATATCACCCGATTCAAACATGAAGGACCGACCATCAATGAACGCCGTATTCAGTAAGGAATCATCTTGCATGACGAAGATCGTTTAGCTTGTGAAATACGGTTCTAACTCCACATTGAAATATTCGAGAATATTGCGGACTGACAATGGCAGTCCGCCGCCAAGACCGCACAGCGAGGTTTCCTCTAAAGTTTCCAAAAGATCATCGAACAGCACGCGATCCACCTTGAATTTCTCACCATCAATCGCCCGGGAAATAAGCTCCCGCCCGCGAACCGATCCGATCCGACAAGGGAAACACTTGCCGCAGCTTTCATTGGCAAGAAATTGAAACAGATGCTCCAGCAAGCGGATCATCGGAAAGTCCTTCGGAATCGCAATAATCCCGGCATGCCCGAGGCTGAATCCTGCTTCAGCGAAGGAATCATAATCCACATGCAAATTATCAATCCTAGAAACCGGCACCACACATCCGAGCGGTCCGCCGATTTGCAGTGCCTTAATCGGTATTCGGAACCCGCCAGCCGCATCGACTAGGTCCGACAATGGCATGCCTATCGCGATCTCGTAAATTCCGGGTTTCATGAAATGGCTATCGAGTGACAGGAGCTTGGACCCGCTGAAGGATCGGGCTCCGATCGATTTGAACCCCCTTCCTCCGAGCACAAGAATACTCCGAACATTCGCGAAGGTTTCTACATTGTTGATGATGGTGGGTTTACCAAACAATCCATGAACGGTCGGGTATGGCGGCCGCACGCTTACTTCCGGCCGCTGTCCTTCGATACTCCTGAGCAGAGCCGTCTCTTCACCACAGATATAAGCGCCCGCACCCTTGATGATCCTGATGGTAAAATTGAAACCATATCCATGAATATTGGATCCCAACCACCCCGCTTCAACAAGCTCATCGATGGCATTTTGCATCCTCAATATAGATTCAGGATACTCGGCACGAATGTACACCAGCCCGACTTCAGCGCCTGCGATCCAACCTGCGGCAATCATCCCCGCCAAAATAGCATGAGGACGCCACTCCAACAAATACTTGTCGATGTATGATCCCGGGTCGCCTTCGTCTGCATTGCAAACCACATATTTCTCCGCCTCTTCCGCCATTCGACAGGCGTTCCATTTGAGATAAACCGGGAAGCCCGCCCCGCCCCGACCACGCAGACCGGATTCCCGTAACTCCTCTGCTAAATGAGTACGCCCATTAGCTAACATTTCTTCAATAGAAGTATAGTAGGATTCTATCCCATAAAATGGCGACGTCAGTTGTGGGAAATCAAGAAGTGAAAATACCCCATGGTGATCACCACGATCTTCGATACCACCATCTGCAAACACACCGTCCAGCTGTGATTGAGATAAACCGGAATAGTTATGACCATCGTATTGAAAAGCTCCTGCTTCGTGACAACGTCCGAGACAACAAAGACTCCCGATTTCAGAGTCCTTGAAATGATGACTGATCACATCGCGCAATCCATCTTGTGTTCCAGCGCATAAGCAAGCAGTGCCATTGCAAACCCAAACCTTTTTTCCGGAATTCGATTTCCGAAGCAGGTCATAGAAAGAAACAGCACCAGCCGTGCAGGCATCGCCAAACAACGATTCCCCGCCCAGTCGATGCATGAATTCCGGCTTCTCCGCCGTGCCCGATTGCATCGCAGCATCGGTCATTCGTTCCAATAGATTGCGCCGAACGCCACTTCTCGAGGAAATGGAACTGAGGTTTTCGGACATTTATATCAATCCCATCGAAAAGACACGCAGTCCACAGGCAAAGGCAAGGTGACGCGATCAGCGCCAAGCGCAACATGTCTAATGAAATCACCTATGCGGGACTGCATCTTCCCCGAATGGTCGATCTGACACAATCCGGTCATACTCCGTCACGAAGGCACGCCCCACGATGGTCATTCGACTTCATGGGGCCAGCCCACACCACTCATTGAAATCAGCAACTTGCAAATCTCGCTCACACCGATGAACACCCAGATCATTCCACTCTATGCCAGACCATTCAAAGACCTCACTCTGGATGACTTGCCACTCGTCGGAGGAAAAAACGCATCAATCGGAGAAATGGTTCGGGAGCTTTCATCCAAAGGAATCCGGGTTCCCGATGGATTTGCCATCACTGCGGATGCCTACCATCACTTCATTCAAGAAGCCGGACTTGACCGCGTGATCCATGAAATCCTCTCGGGCTTGGATACCCGAAACATGGCAAACCTCAGCCACCGCGGGCAAGCCATACGCCATGCCATTCTAAATGCCACCATCCCGGGTGATTTGGAAGAGTCCATCATCGAGGCCTACCGCGATTTGAATCATGGAACTTATCCGGCGGATGTCGCCGTGCGATCCTCCGCCACCCTCGAGGATCTACCAGACGCCAGCTTCGCCGGACAACAAGAAACCTATCTGAATGTCCGAGGCAACCGGGCACTACTCGATGCCTGCAAACATTGTTACGCATCCCTCTTCACCGACCGCGCTATCAGCTACCGCGTGGACAAAGGCTTCGATCACTTCCAAATCGCCCTCAGCATCGGCGTGCAACGCATGGTGCGCTCGGATCTCGCCTGCTCGGGAGTAATTTTCACAATCGACACGGAAAGCGGTTTCCGCGACGCCGTTCTAATCAGCGCCAGTTACGGATTGGGCGAAAACATCGTCAAAGGCACCGTGATTCCGGATGATTACTGTGTTTTTAAACCCACTCTCAAGAAAGGTCATCGGCCGATCCTGAGCAAGCGTGTGGGCAGCAAGGAGTCCAAACTTGTCTATGATGATGGTGGTGAAAAAATGGTGAAAAACATCCCCGTTTCCACTGCGGAGCGGGAAAAATTCGCGCTCACCGATGACGAGATATTGCGACTCGCGCGCTGGGCCTGCATCATTGAGGATCATTACTCTGCCAAACACGGACACCCCATGCCGATGGATCTGGAATGGGCGAAAGATGGAAAAACCGGCGAGTTCTTCATCGTCCAGGCTCGCCCGGAAACCGTGGAATCACTCAAAGACCCGGACGTGATCGAAACCCACCTGCTGAAAGCCCGCGGCAAAATCCTTGCCTCCGGACGTAGCATAGGAGCGAAGATCGCTTGCGGACGAGTGCGGATCATTTCCAATCCCGATCACATGCATCTCTTCCAGGATGGGGAAATTCTTGTCACGGAGAAAACTGATCCCGACTGGCAACCGATCATGAAAAAGGCCGCAGCGATCATCACCCGGCGCGGTGGTCGGACCTGTCACGCGGCTATCGTCAGTCGCGAGTTAGGGATTCCGGCGGTAGTCGGCATCGAGCAACAAGCTTTCGCCCTGAAAGACGGGCAAATCGTCACCGTGAGCTGCGCCGAGGGTGATGAGGGTTTCATTTACGAAGGCGAACTACCCTTTGAGGTGCAACGCACCAACATCAGAAATCTCGCGCGTCCGCTCACGGAAGTAATGATGAATCTAGCCAATCCGGAAAATGCTTTTTCACTCAGCCGCATTCCCAACGATGGCGTCGGTCTTGCGCGGATGGAATTCATCATCAGCAATCACATTAAAATCCATCCCATGGCATTGCTGAACTATGAAAATCTCGCCGACCCCGCCGCTAAAGCGGAAATCGCCAGACTCACCGCCAATTACGATGACAAACCCGCGTTCTTTGTGGATCAACTTGCGCAAGGCGCGGGCATGATCGCCGCCGCGTTTTATCCGAAAGACGTGATTCTCCGCCTCAGTGATTTTAAAACCAACGAATACGCCAACCTGATCGGAGGCAAAGCCTATGAACCGGACGAGGAGAACCCGATGCTCGGATTTCGTGGTGCAAGCCGCTACTACCATCCGCTCTATCAGGATGGTTTCGCGCTTGAATGCCAGGCTGTGAAAAAAATCCGCGATGAAATGGGACTCAATAATCTCAAGTTGATGATTCCATTCTGCCGCACGATTGAGGAAGGCCTCCGGGTCCAGGAGGAAATGGCCAAACATGGACTCAAGCGCGGTGAAAACGGCTTGGAAATCTACGTGATGTGCGAAATCCCCAGCAATGTCATTCTCGCCGATGAATTCTGCGATATCTTTGATGGCTTCAGCATCGGCTCCAACGACCTCACCCAACTCATTCTCGGCGTGGATCGTGATAGCGAAATCGTCGCCCCGATTTTCGATGAACGGAATCCAGCGGTCAAAGCGATGATCGCCCAAGCCATCTCCACCTGCAGGGCAAGAGGGCGTAAAATCGGTATCTGTGGGCAGGCTCCAAGCGATTATCCGGAATTCGCGAAATTCCTCGTCGAGCAGGGCATCGACAGCATTTCCCTCAACCCCGACACCGTGCTCAGCGCCACCTTGGTGATTGTTGAAACCGAGCAGCAACACGAGCAGTCACGCAGGGTATAATTTTTCACAGTTCCAAGAGACCCATCGTCCCAGAAAGAGCAATCTCCGGGCATGTGGAGAACCCAGTCGCAATTCCTCCAGCATGAGCGATCCGGAATCCAGACAAGCGGAAATCTCCAACCCCGACCGCAAGAATGCATCCGGAGAAATCAACGGTCACATCCTAACGGCAGTCACCCTGATCGGTCTTTATCTCTGCTATCGACTCGTCCAGCCGTTTCTGCCCGCCCTCGTCTGGGCGCTCACTCTAGCCGTAATTTTCGCCCCGTTTCAACGAATGCTCGAACGCAGAATCGCGCATCCCAATACTACCGCGGCCATTTCATTGCTGGTGATCGCGGTGATTGTCGTATTGCCCGCCACTTTCGTGGCGAATCAACTGCTCCTGGAAATCGCAAAAGGCGCGGACTACGTTCAAAAAATCACCACCACGGGCGATCTGCGTGAAACCCTCAAGCACCAACCGCTTCTCGCTCCATTCAGCGGATGGATCGAACAACAAATGGATCTCTCGGAAACCATTCGTCACATCGCCACTTGGCTTACCAACAGCGCCGCCGCATTTGTCCGGGGATCAGTCACCCAACTGATGGGGATATTCATCACGTTCTACTTGTTATTTTATTTCCTGCGCGACCGACGCCTGGCGCTGGAATCTCTGCGAGCGATATCGTTTCTACCTTCCGGCCAGATCGACCGGATGTTCGCACGCGTTGTCGATACGATTCACGCCACGGTTTATGGCACACTCGCCATGGCCGCACTACAAGGCCTGCTCGGCGGACTGATGTTCTGGATTCTCGGCCTGCCCTCCCCCTTACTATGGGGAATTATCATGGGCCTGCTGGCTATTATTCCGGTGCTGGGCGCATTCATCATCTGGATTCCAGCCGCTCTCTGGCTCGCCTCGCAAGGGCAATGGGGAAAAGCCCTGGTCCTCACCGCATGGGGAGGCATCGTAGTGGCTGGAATCGACAATCTGATCTATCCGATCTTAGTCGGAACCCGGCTAAAACAACACACTGTTCTCGCATTCATTTCATTGGTTGGCGGCCTGATCATTTTCGGTTCATCCGGCCTGATTATCGGCCCGCTCTCGGTGACGATCACACTTCTCCTGCTGGAAATCCGGCATGACCGCAAAACTATGAGTTAGATCGGATTCCGAGCTCTTGCTCCATCACGCGGATAAAGTCCGCCTCGCCGGATTGCAAACCGTGGAGAACCCGTTTGCCGGTTATTAGAAGCTTTGAAAGGTATTTTTTTCGCGATGAAAACGATACCCAATAGGCGATATTCACCCGAATCAACTCATCATTCCATGGATCGCGCATGTCGGACTTCAGGGCGATTGCCGAAACATTTTCACGAGGGTTTACCATGACCGCCACTGGATCTGGCGGTGGATCCGAGAGTAAATTCCCGTGAAATGTGGCATAGAAATCCGGATTCACCCGCCACACCGCCAAGGCGATTCGGGTCAACTCACAACTGCCAGGATGCCCCTTATCGATCGGAGAAAGCACTGGATTACAACCATGATCGAGAGGAACCGGCAGCGGATCGAATACTTGCATCGCTGCGATCCCATGCCCGGCCGGGCAATCTTTCACACTTGCGTATACGCGGGGTCGCAGTGCCAATTGATTGGATCGTTTGAAACCTCGACTGTCACGTTCACATCGCGATCTTGTCGGCGTGGAATCGTGATCACGAGATGGTCACCCGAGATGGAAACGGGGGTATTTGTAGGTGGCCCGTGTTTGCTGCGATCGGTTACGAAAGCAAATTCCATAATGTTTTCCATGCCGTCGCCATCTTCAAGGTGAGAATTTTTTTCGCCTCGTCAGCAGAATTTGTGTGGAGAATTAGGTTTCGGGAGCTTTCCAAGTGAATTATAACGAACGAGTTTAACTATCTCGGAAAAGCCATTCCCATAACCATGCATAAGCGAAACTCGGGCTTCGTTGTTCAAGCCCTCGATCACTCCACTGTTGTTTTGGCGTGAAAGTAGTTGAGCAAAAGTTCCTGGTGAGCACGCAGCATGCGGGCGACCTTCTTCATCGGTTCGAGGCGCGATCGCATTGCGCGGGTGGTCCATGCCTTCAGACGAAGGTCCGCATGGTCCTGCCATGAAGGATGCCGACATTCAGGCTCAAATCGGAATATCCATCCGCAACCGCGAACGACTCCGGGGCGTGAGGCAATGAACTACGAATACGTCGGCGAGGGTAGCGTGAGTGGATTTATGATCGCCATACCGCATTTGGGAAAACGTGATGTTTTCGTGGGTGGAGACGGACGCCGCACTTCGTTGGATTTTGCCGCCTGTCTCGACCATCTGGCGAACATTCTGCTGCCAAACGCTGAGAAAATAGTATTGATCATGGATAACCTCAACACCCACAAGGAAGCCCCGCTTTATGATGCCTTCCCGCCCGAAAAGGCACGTGCTTTATGTGAACGATTCGAGATGCACTGGACTCCCTATCACGGCAGTTGGTTAGGCATGGCCGAGATCGAAATCGGACTTCTGGGGCGAACTTGTCTGGATCGCAGGATCGTCTCGGTCGGAGAATTCACAAACGAAGTGAAAGCCTATCTCGCCCGGAAGAATGAGGATTCCAAATCGATCAATTGGCAATTTATTAATGAAGAATCCCCGATCAAACTCAAATAACTCTATCCAACAATTTGGATTTTACGAAACACTAGAGAGCTTGCGTGCATCGTGCGGGGTGCTGCCTTTGAATACCGCCGCGGTGAAGGTGTCCGGGTGGCAATCCAGGCCAATGACCCGGTTAAGGGTGGAGGCAACCGGCGCGGGCAGCCGTTCGGACGGGCCTACGGACGGAAGGTTGCAGTCAGGCATTCGGGGTCTTGCGCCCCACGATGGTGCTTTCCGCCAGGATTCAATCACAAATTGGAGGAGTTACCTCATGTCCATTCCCGAACCCTTGGACCTTCTGCCACCCGTGCGTGTTGCAGCACTCCGGCTTCCGCGAGGGACGTTGAACCAAACCTTGCATTCCTCCGCGGGCTTTGCGTCTTTGCGGTGAAAAAATCTCTCATGTTTTGATGCGATGGCCTTGGTCTCGACCTTGCCAGAACGGCAAACTCGTGAGATAGCCGTGGTGTGTCGGCCCTGTTACATCGCACCGGACCCTTTGAGAGGCGGAATCCCCGCCTTTTCGTGCTTTTTACGACACTCTATAACGCTCGCGCCTATTATCCGGTGCTGGCGATTCTGTTCACCGACCTCGGGTTGCGCCTGGATCAATTCGTCCTGCTCAACGGCGTTTGGGCGGCCGCGATTTTCCTGTTTGAGGTGCCGTCCGGGGCTCTGGCTGACACGATCGGCCGCAAGCGCTTGCTGGTTTTTTCCGCCACGCTGATGGTTCTTGAAATGGGGGTGCTGCTATTTGCGCCGAAGGATGGTGGTTGGTTGTTATTTTCGCTTTGTTTGCTCAACCGGTTGCTATCCGGCACTTCCGAGGCGGCGGCGAGCGGCGCGGACGAGGCAATAGCCTACGAGGCGCTGCCCGAGGAGAACCGCGAATCGGCCTGGGATCAGGTGATGGCGACCGCGATGCGTTGGCGGTCGGCTGGGTTTCTGGTGGCGATGACAGCGGGTGGCCTGCTCTACGACCCCTCGTGGTGGAACCGGTTGGTGCCGGAAAATTTTCAGCTTAGTGTGGAATTAGCGCATCGTCTACCGGTGGCGTTGGTGTTCCTTCAGGCGTTGGGGTGTTTGTGGATCACCCTGCGTTTTGAGGAGATCGCGCCTCATCGTGATCATACTGCCGATCGCTGTCGGTCGGCGTTGCGGCTGACCATGCAGACTGCGCTGAAGGCATTTGGCACGCGGAGCATTGCGCTTGTTTTGTTAGGTGGGTTGCTGATCGATGCGGTGGCGCGGAATTTCGCGACTTTAATCAGCGAATATTACCGATTGATCGGAGTTCCTGCGTGGGCTTTTGGGGTGATTGGTTCGCTGATTGCCGTTGGGAACTGGTTTATTCCGAGCATCGCCATGCGGGTCAACCAGCGCTTCAGTCCGACGGCGAGCCTCTCCTTGGGCGGTGCCGTGGCCTGCGTGGGATTGTTTTTGCTGGTTCCGGGCTGGCCGTGGGTGGGATTGGTGCCGGCGCTGTTGTTGATGATGATGCTGGGTTTTGTGAGTTTCACGGTCAGTCGGTTTTTGCACGGAGTCGCGGAGTCTGAGCAACGGGCGACCTTGTTGAGTGTGAAGGGCTTGGTGTTCAATCTCGGCTACGGCGCGTATTCGCTCGGGTTCTCGCTGATGTTGGCGGGCTTGGGCAAGCAGGGTGGGGGAGTTTTCCAGCGGGCGCTGCTCTGGCAGGCTGGTTTTTTTGCGCTGGTTTTGCTTGGGTTTGTGGTGATTTCGGAATTCAAAGGCAGGGCGCGGAGAAATTGGCCCGGTGTCGAGGAGCCATAGCGACAATTACCCCGGGAATATGCAGAATACAGGCAGGTGCGTCGATATCCTACGGAGCGCCGACATTTTGTCGGCTGTCGGTAGGGGGACATTCTGTCACCCGACTTCCGCGAAGCGACTCGCCGGACAGTATGTCCGTCATCCAGCAGCGCGCAGAATGCACGCGCTCCGACAAGCCGAATCCCTAAAGGCATTGGGCTGAATCCGGCGCTCCGTGATCAACCATTTTTCGGTTCTTCGCTTTACGGCGGACATCTGTGGGTTTAAGTCCTGCGCGCGATGCACGGATTTTCCTACAAAAACGCTTCCCTTTTCTGCGAGGACGTCGAACTGGCCACTCTTGCCGACGAATACGGTACGCCGCTCTATGTTTATTCTGCGGCCACGATTCTTGACCATTATCGTCGGCTCGACGCTGCGCTGGCGGGTGTGGAGCACGAGGTGGCCTATGCGGTGAAAGCGAATTCCAATCTCTCGGTGTTGCGCCTGTTGGCCAACGAGGGTGCGGGATTCGACATCGTTTCAGGCGGTGAATTGTTCCGCGTCATCAAAGCGGGTGGCGATCCGGCGCATTGCACGTTTGCCGGAGTAGGCAAGACGCGTGAGGAAATCGTCTATGCGCTGGAGCAGGGGATTTATTCGTTCAATGTCGAGAGCGAGGAGGAATTGCGCTATTTGAACCAAGTCGCGGGCGAGCTTGGTATGATCGCGCCAACCGCGGTGCGGGTGAATCCGAATGTGGATGCGCACACGCACAAATACATCTCCACTGGAAAATCCGAAAACAAGTTTGGCGTCGATTTTGAGTCGATTTCCGGGCTTTACGAACGGGCGGCGGCGGAGCTTCCAAACATCCGGCTGCGCGGCTTGCAGATGCACATTGGCTCGCAACTTACCTCCATCGCTCCATTTATCGAGGCAGTGGAAAAAGTGACGCCGCTGGTCAAGCACCTCAAAGAACGCCACGGTATCGAGTTTTGGTCGATCGGTGGTGGCATCGGCATCATTTATAAGGAATCGCTCGAATCCGGGGCCTTGGACTGGTGGGAAAATCAAGCTGAGCAAGATCGCCCGTTGACGATCGATCGCTATGGCAAGGAGTTAGTTCCGCGCCTCAAGGATCTCGGTTTGAAAATCCTTCTGGAGCCCGGTCGTTTGATTGTGGGCAATGCGGGGGTTCTTCTAACTCGCTGCTTGTATGAGAAAAAAGGTGCGGCAAAGACTTTCAAGATCGTCGATGCCGGCATGAATGATTTGATCCGTCCAGCGCTTTACGAAGGGCATCATGAAATCGCACCTTTGAAACAACCGGAATCGGATGTGCGGGTTGCCGTCGATGTGGTCGGGCCGATCTGTGAGAGCGGCGACTTTTTCTGTCAGAACCGCGAGCTTCCGGAAATCCAAGCCGGGGACTTCATCGCGTTGATGTCGGCTGGGGCTTATGGATTTGCGATGGCGTCGAATTACAACTCACGTCCGTTGCCCGCTGAGATTTTGGTCGAGGGTAAGACCGCGACGGTGATTCGTAAGCGTCAAACCCAAGACGATCTGATCGCTGGCGAACTCTGACACCGGCGGTGTTTTCCACCCGCATGCCCAGATTTCTTCATCTCCGGTTGCATTTGCTGGTGGTCTTGTTTGCCACGACTTCGGTCTTCGGGCATTTGATCACGTTTTCCGCGCCGGCGTTGGTGGCTTGGCGGACGTTTTTGGCGGCGGCGGGCGGGGCCTTTCTCATTGGGGTGATCCAGCGGCGTGACCTACGGCTTCCTCCCAAACGGGTCGTCGCGTTGATCGGTATCGGGGTCATCGTCGGGCTTCACTGGATTTGTTTTTTTGGAGCGATTAAACTGGCAAACATCTCGATTTGTATGGCCGGCATGGCGACCACCTCGTTTTTCACGGCATTCTCTGAGCCTTTGTTTGAGTGTAAGAGAATCCGGCCTTTGGAAGTTGCGCTCGGATTGTTGATCGTGCTTGGGATTTCGCTCATCGCCGGATTCGAGCGCGGGTATCTCGCGGGCTTGGGTGTCGCTTTGTTAGCCGCGATGTTCGCCTCGGTTTTTCCGGTGTTGAACCGGCGACTGGTCAATCAGGGGCGGATGGATCCTCTGGTCATGACGACATGGGAGATGGTCGGGGCTTGTTTGGTGTGCCTGGTTTGCATGCCTTGGTTAGATGGGCCTGGCGCTTATGGAAGGATGTTTCAATTCCACGGGTATGATGCGTTGTGGCTGTTGTTTTTAGCCTGGGGATGCACGATTTTCGCCTACGCGTTTTATATTCATCTGCTGCGGTATTTGAGTGCCTACACCGCGAATCTTGCCGCTAATTTCGAACCGGTTTATGGCATCCTGGCTGCGGCGCTTTTATTTGGGGAGCATCGCCAATTGCACCCGGGATTTTTTCTTGGAACCGCCTCGATTCTGCTAGCGAACATCCTTCACCCGCTGATCCTACGGCACCTCGCGCGGCGCAAGAATCAGCGGGTGACAGATTCTTGAGCAGAATCCACTTCGTGATTCGGTGCAGTCGTTCTCAAAGCGTCTGTCTCGCTACCGGCAACACGGTGTGCGGCATCGTTGATTCAGGTTCGGTGTGGTTATTGCGGCCTAGGCCCAGCACTGAGTTCCAATCCATCGTTGCGGTGCCGGTCATGATCAGGCCCAAGGTCACGATGCCCATGATGGTGAGCGTCAGGCCGGTGTCGCCTTCGAAGAAAAAAGTCGCGTTGAACAGCACGCTGTAGGCGAATAGGAGTTCGAAGGAGAAACAGGCTGCGGCCAGCAGCACGAAGTGCATCAGGTGCAGCCAAATCCGCATGTGCAGCGCGGCGATCATCAGCACCAGTAAGAATAAACCTAACGAAAGTGAACCGAAGAAGCTCATGCGCGATGCCACTTTCGCCGCATCCACGAAATCAGGAACGGCCAGTCCCGCGGCCTCCACGTCGGTCACGTTGGGAAAGGTCCAGACGTGGGTGGTGCCCGCGTCCCCCGGGTGGCGTGATGTGGGTGATTCGACATCCGTCGGCACGTTGTAATCGGCGAAGTTCGTGTCCATCGTGAGCGTGAAATTGCGGGCCTTGCCACCTTCCCCTAGCAGATAGCGCCATTCGTCTTTCCCGAGTGCCAAGTATTTCACGGTCATCAGCTTGGTGCCGCCTGCGGGAATGAGCAGGCTCGCCTTGGCGACTCCATCGGCGGGGGGGGCGTCGCTGACCTTGCCATCCAGGTTGAGTTCGTATTGATCCACCCGGGTGGCCTTGGGTTAGTGGCGGTACCCAGTTGCCTTCAACTCGCGCCGCGAGTTGTTCGGAAGCGATGACGGAGCGTTGGGTCACGGTGGAGCCGAGCGCCAGTCAGAGGATGCTGATGCCGGCGAATACCAAGGCGATGAGAATAAAATGATGGAGTTTGTAGATTGGTTTCATGAGTTCTGGAGTTAGGTGTTGGTTTGTTTGATAGAAGTTTATTTTCGGGCAGGGACGTAGAAGATTTCGGCGGTGACCGGGTCGGTCTTCCAGAACTCGCGTTTCAAGGCGATGGTGTGCGCTCCCTGGACCGGCCTGGCGGTATCGGCATTGCTATTGAGGCCGGAGGTTTCCAGGCTGGCTGGCAGTTCCAGTGTCCATTCCAGCCGCTCGTGAAACAGCGGCGTGTGTGGCAACCCGAGGCGCACCGTGCCACCGGCTGGATTCAACGGCGGCAGTTTGGTGAAGTAGGACAACTCCAGTTTGGTGCCATCCGCCGACGCGTTCGCGCCGCTAAGTGTTAGATCGATGCCGCCTTCGCGGCTGCGGGGTGGGCTCCTTTTGTTCGGGCTGGGATTTTTCCCATAAGGTCCGCAGATCCCCCAGCAGCAGGGGCACCGTGCCGCCGGATAGTGGAATTTCGACGGGGCGGCGGCTTTCCGGCGTGGCGTGCCAGCGCCGTCAGCGCCGTCAGCGCAAAGCCACCGACACCGACGATATAAGTCAAGGTGCGCGTGTTCATCGGGCGCAGACTGCAACCGACGGATGAACGCTTGATGAAGTGCCAATGAAAAATCAGTTAACTTCCGCAGTCACAGGAGCCCGGGCCGTCGTTTTCCGGCAACGGGGCGCGCTGACTCGATGGGGGGTGAAGAGTTTTTTCACCGCCAAGACGCCAAGTGCGCCAAGGCATATAGAGGATAGATCGTGTTTGTGAGGAATCGAAACTGATTTTAGAGGCCCCATGTGGTGTTTCCTTGGCGCTCTTGGCGTCTTGGCGGTTCAAATTCTTCCCGTCAATGCTGATGATCCAATTCGACCATCCCTTGTGTAGGGGCCCTGTGGGGGCAGTTCGAATTTTCCGTTTGAAATTTCGTGTGATTCGTGTGCGTAGTGGCAGGCTGATGCCGATATTGTAGCTCCGGCATCAAATTTCTTCCGATCCACCATTCCCATGCACCTCTTCAAACGCGCGTTTTTCTGGCTTTCCGGAGCCGGCACCCAGACCCTCGAGCAATGCCCCGCATGGGAGCAGCGGAAATATGTGGCTTTCGGGGCTACGGTATTGGTTCCCTGCGCCTTTGCTTTCATCGCCTGCGCATATGCGCTCTCGACACTCACGGACAATGCACGGGTGATTTACCCGGTCGCTGCCGTATGGGCCTTCATCATTCTGACCATCGACCGCGCCCTGCTCGCTGGTTATCGCCCCTACATGTCGATCTTCCGCAAGCTATCGCAGTTTTCGTTGCGACTGGTGGTGGCGGTGTTGATGGGCATCACGATCGCTCACCCGCTGGTGCTGTTGCTTTTCCGCGATACGGTTTCCTCGGTGGTCGAAAAGGACCGCGCGGCGGATATCGAGGTGGTTCGTGCCGGTTTCCAAGTGGAAAAGCAAAAGATCCGTGGCGAGGCGACATCGTTGGAAAAGATCGTCGCCGAGCAGCGGCAGAATTGGAATGACTCGTTCCAAGCGAAGTTCAGCCTGCAGGAAGTGACCGATGCGGACTCCGCGATTCCCGGGCTCACCGCCGCACAACAGAAGGAGCTGAAAGCCGCCATCGACGAAGGCACCGCGCCGTTTGCGGAGCGGCTTGCCGTTATCGACGAGCAATCGACCGAGCTCACGCCGCAATATGCCAAGCTGCAAACTGAGCTGGGTTTCTGGCAATCGGAGTTTGAAAGCGAGCTCAACGGCCAGCGCTCCGGTCTCAAGGGGGAGGGGCCGCGTGCCCGCTCGATCCGCTCCGACCAGCTTGAGCCGCGCCGCGAGGAGTCGAGGCGTCTCGGCGCTTTGTTAGAGCATCTTTCCGCCGAGAAAGCCACACTGCAAACGCAGACCCGCCAGGCCGAGGCCTCCGCCATCGCCGGATTCGAGACCAAGCTTGCGGAGATCGCCGAAGCCAACCATGTCGAGGCCGAGCGTGTGGCGGGACTCAAGCGCAAGGTGGAGTCGGACCAGGCCGACCAGTTCGTCACTCAGCAGAATGCCCTGCGGGAAACGATCAAGATGCAGATCGACACGCATCTTATCGAATTGCGCCGGGTGCAGGAAGAACTGGCCTCTGTCGCCAGCGAGGAAGCCGAGCGGCTTTCATCGATCCGTGCCGAACCCCGCCGTGACATTCTCACCCAGACGTTGGCGTTGCATGTCCTGTTCAAAGCGGGCCACCAAGGCGGTCAGTTCGCGTTTTACACCTATATCGTTCTCACGATGCTATTCATGTTGGTGGATACCATTCCGCTGATCGTGAAATTTTTCACCAAGCCCGGTCCCTACGACACATTGGTTGACCGCGACGAGATCACCTACGAGTCCGAGCACCGCGCTTTCCGCACCAGCCATGGCCGCTATATGGAACAACTTTCCGCCGGCAATCTGATCGCCGTCACCCGCAACCAGCGGCTTGAACACGCGCTGGTCGATGGAGTCGAACACACCCGCGCCGCCCGCGAGTTTCTTGATTCACTCATCGAGATGGAAAAATCCTTCGCCGAGAAAATGAAGTTTGAAGAGCAATCGATCGGGGTCGCGGAAAGTGATAAGCGTGCAGTGTTGGAGGCTATCAAGCGGCGTTTTTACGACGACCTCCACAACCGGATGGAAATCTTTTTCTCCAAGGGACGCGTGCAGCCCGACGTTTGATCCGGGAGCCGGCGCATTCGAGGATGGCGTTTTCCGCCATGGCATAGTATTTCCGGGTCGGAATCATGACGACCTTCATTGCAAACTCCGACTACGAAGAAAAAGACAGCGACCCGATCCGTCTCCAACCCGGCGATGAAATCCGAGCGGGCGTGGCGGATCGGACATGGCCCGGCTGGGTTTGGGCGACCGATGGGCGCGGCAATGACGGCTATGTGCCCGAGGAAATCTTGGAATCGCTGGGTGAGGATCGCTTTCGAGCGCGGGAGGTTTTTGATCCCACTGTTCTAACGATTCGCCGCGGAGATCATTTGCACTCGATCCGCCAAATCCACGGCTGGCACTGGTGCCGCAATGAAAACGGCGGAGAAGGCTGGGTGGCCGGATATTTGCTCCGTCCGGAAGTGCTCAGCTGAGGCATGGGTCTAAAAGTGCTGTTTCCGGGTGTCGGGATTTCTGAGATCAGCGGCTATGCATTCCCCTGAAGGGCTCACGGCACTCGGAAGATTTTCTGGTTAGATGGATCGCGAGCGAGCTTTCCGGAGCTGAAACCTTCGACGTCGATGACGTTGTAAGGTTCGTAAGGACTGATCACTTCGTTTGGGTTGGCCGTGCGGCGGGCCGTGGGGTAATCGCCGGGACGCGTGGGCTGCTCTGGCTCCGGTGCGGGAACTTGGTTTTTTCCGTAGGGATCGGAAGGCTGTCCATACGTATCGACCGGCTGCGGTGGGTAAGGCGGATTGGGCTTGAACCGTGGCCGCGGAACGGGCGATGGCGGGATGCAGGATGCGAGGATGAGAGCGGCGGCGGCGGCAGTGACGGATCGTATCGGTTTGAACATGCGCATGGGACGGGGTTTGGTTGGATTATATTCGAATCGCCGTTAGTCGGCAATCAGATGCTTCGAAAGAATGGCGAACTTACGGATGCTGGAAATTCGGTAGCGGCGGTGGAACACCCGGAACCCATCGCGTCGCATTGTGAGCAACAGGCGGTGGTAGATTTCCCCCATGATCCTCGCCGGTTTGAGAACACTTCGATCGGTGGCGGGCAGAGCTTCCGCGGCTTCGCGAAAATATCCTTCAGCGCGCTCCGCCTCGTAGGACATGAGCTTGAGAAAACGTTGGTCATACACGCGCTTCGCCAAATCCGCTTCGGTGTATTTGAAACGGGCGAGATCCTCCAACGGGAGATACACGCGCCCGCCATTGTCGAGATCCTCGCTGATATCACGCAGGATGTTGGTCAGTTGGAGCGCGCGGCCGAGGGCCACGGCATAGCGTTCGGATGCGGGATCTTTGCAGCCGAAAAGCCGGATGGAAATGAGGCCCACAGCGCAGGCAACCTTCCACACATAGTCTGATAGATCGTCCCAAGTTTGGAACCGCTGTGCTTGCAGGTCCATCCGGCAACCCTCGATGACGGATTCCAACAGATCGTTGGGAATCCCGCAGCGGTCACGCATTTCAATCACTTCGCTCTGCAAGGCGGTCGGATGTTCAAACCCATGCGTTAGGCCCTTTTGCCATGCATCCAGCGAGGCGGAGCGCATTTCGGATGGTAGATCGGGATCATCCGCTAGGTCGTCCATCGTCCGGCAGAAAGCATAGAAAACCACCATATCGGCCCGCCGTTTTTGCGGCAGGATGCGCAGGGCGAACGCCAGGTTCGATTTCGCGCGCCGGGTGATTTGTGAAGCGTCTGACACGATATCTCAGCGAATAAAGCCCCAATGTCCGGTGGTCACCGGCCAAAGCGCGAACAAGGCCGGCCCGACCAGATTGAACTCCTTGACGGGGCCCCAGTAACGCGAATCGAGAGAATTTCCGGTATTATCTCCCAAGGCGGCGTATTCGCGCATTCCGGGGCGGGCTTTGTCTGCCAGAGGGAGAGAGTCATCAGGTTGTGCGAGGTATTGATGGATGGTTTTCCCACGGTGATTCGACTCGCCCGGATCCGCAAGTTGATAGCCGTTGGAGTTGATTGAATACGGTCCTTGACCGCAGATCACGCGCTGAATGCCCGGTTCCTGCGCGATTTTCCCATTCACCAGGAGATTGGGCGATTGAACGGTCAGGGTGTCGCCCGGCACGCCGCAAAGGCGTTTGATATAATGCGAACCGGCGGCCTGATCGCCGCTGCGTTCATGGATGCCGCGGATTCCGAGGGTGTCGAAAACGAAAACTTCACCGCGCTTCGGCTTGCGGAAGTGATAGGAAAATTTATCGACCAATACGAGATCGCCGGAGTCGATCGTGCCTTCGCAGACGACCGTGCCTTTCGGCAGCACGCCACCATTGCGGTAGGCGATTTGCATGGCGTCGAGCATGCCGACGGCTAAGCAGGGATTAACGGGTGCGGGAAGTCTCAATGGCTTGGAATCTGTGAAGTGAATTGCGCCACGGCTGAAAAAATGCATCATCTGGACGTCGCGCAAATCGAGACCTAGAGGTCCTTTGGGATTCGGAGCGACACTGCGGTCCTGATCATTGACGATTTTCATGTAGGTTCTGCCGCGCAGAACTTTTTCCAGCATGCGTTGAGGAAATGACGGCCACTCAGATTCGGGCGTTGGCTTGCCGATGATGCCGTTGAGAGTTGGTTGCATCGAGCCGGTGGGGATGCGAAACGGTTGTAGATAATAGGCACGTAGCCCGAGGGCGATGACGATGGCGACGAACATGACCTCGACGTTGTCTTCCAGCCAGCCGACCGGTTTCTCGCGGGGCAGCGCATTTTCGCAGACGCCGCGAATTTGTTTCGAGGCCTCGTCGACTTTGGCGCGGTCGCCGGATTTGATGGCCGCCAATAAATCCGTCCGACGGGATTCGATTTCCGCGATGCGGCCCGGCGGCAAAAGGTCGCGTTTGTAATGCACGAATTTCCGGGCCCCCTTGGCGAGGTGCTTTGCTTCGTCTTTCCACTTCGGTGTGAACATGGCGCAGAGTCTCGCGGCACATCCGCTGGACTGCAAGCGCGGAGAAAAGCCAGGCTTGCCGCTTTTTTATTACGATGATCGTCGCAGGCGCGGTTGATTTTCCGCGAATGCGTTCTAAGGTCGGCCACATCACCTACAACACTCATTATTTTGGCAAACAACGCAATTCAGGAATTTTTCTCACGCCAATTCCGCAAGCTTCTCACGGGTGATCCCGATGGCGTTCCTCCCTGGTTGGAGTCGGTGGCGGCTGGCAATGGCCGGGGTTTGTATCTACCGACGGATGCCCCGTGGGTGGTGCATGCCGACCTCGCAACACTGGTGGGCGGCGTGCGCGCCCTGCTCATGCAGGCTCTGCATCCTGGAAGCCTCGCGGGTGTTCGCAGTCACTCCCGCTACAAACAGGATCCGCTGGGTCGATTGTCAGGCACGATCCGGTGGTTGACCCTCACCACCTTCGGTTCGCACGAGGCGGTTGCCAACGAGGCCTCGCGCGTGAACCGAATGCACGATCACGTCAGCGGTAATTATGAAAGCGCCGCCGGCCAATCCCGCGCCTATCGCGCTGCGGATCCGGACCTACTGTGCTGGGTGCATGTGGCGTTCATGGATTCCTTTTTGCGCTCCCATCAACATTACTCGACGCGCCCGATTCCGGGCGGAGCGGATGCCTATATTCGATTGTGGGCACATTCAGTCGAGCCACTCGGGCTATCCAGCGTGCCATTGAATGAAACCGAACTGCTAGCGTGTTTGGCCAAGTATGAAGGTGAACTCGCAGTCACGGATGAAACCCGCGAGGTTATCCAGTGGTTGAAAAAACCGCCCCTGCCCATGGCGGCGCGGCTGGTCTATTCCTTATTGTTTCAATCGGCCCTCGCCAGCATGCCGGAAGCCTACCGCAAGATGCTCGAGATTAAGGCATTACCGCTTTGGATACTGCGCCCGACGACGACTGGATTTCTCAAGTTTCTACGCTCCGCCATCGGTCCGGACAGCCCGATCGAAGACGCCGCCATTGCCCGCCTCCACCGGGCCGGCGTCATGGTCGAGGGTCAGGTGGTCGGGTGAAACTCAGGAATCACAGATTCATGCCATTCATCATCTTCATGGCTTCATCAAATTGGTGGAGGAAACGCTGAATCGTTATCACGCTGAGCCAGCAGAAACCGATGACCGCCAGCGTGATCACCAGCTTCCAAGCCCAATGCATTTTCGGATGCAGCCAGACCGAGGGCAAGACCAATGGCGGCAAGGTGACGAAAGTCAGCACGATGAATGACGTTTTGAAATACCAAGGCAGAGCCTGATCCCGGCCGATTGGCATGGCGGGAGGGAAGGCGCTTCTGGATCCATCGAGAAACTCCATGCAATGTTTGCATTTGATCGCCTCATCCTGGATTTCCTCGGCGCAATAGGGGCATTTCTTCATAGGAATCGGGGCGTGAGATGCTGGGTTGTTGAACGGCTGGAGAGAAGAGTTGCGGCTGCATTAGGGAAAGCAAGAGAGGAGAAAAAGATTTGTCGGGTATCCGGCGGCGGATGCCCGGAGGCATCGCAGGATTTCCATCGCCAATCCGTCGGGATATTCGAATGATTCGTGTATGCAATCCACGCGGGCCATTCTCATCCGCCTCACCCGACTGACGGATACCAGTTTGATCGTCCACTGGTTTACCGAAGAGTATGGATTGGTGAAAACGGTGGCGAAGGGGGCCCGTCGGCCGAAAAGCCCGTTTGCCGGTCAGCTAGATCTTTTTTTTGGTGGGGAAATCACCCTGCAGGCCTCGCGGCGGGGGGAATTGCATCAGTTGCGTGAGGTTTCCATTCGTCAATGGCGCGAAGGTTTGCGAAAAAACTACACTTCCACCTTGCTGGCGGCCTATTGCTGCCAGCTTCTCGAAGCTGCGGTGGAACCGGAGCATCCGGACCCCGCGCTGCACGATTTATTGGGCCGGGCACTCGACCACATTGAATCCGCAAGCCCCAGTTTACGGGCGCTCCGCCACTTCGAAAGTGAGTTGGCCCGCCTGCTGGGCATCTCGCATTACCGGCAAGCGGCGGATCTTTCGCTGCGTGAAGTGCTCGGCCAACTTCCGGCCTCGCGTGCCGAGTTGCTCGAAAGACTTCACCCGGATCAAGATTTACGCTCGTCACCTGCCTGATATCTCGATACTAATTGTAGGTCACCTTATCCAAGCACCATGGACTCAGCAACCACGACTCTGATCGGCATTTTACAAGATCGTGTGGAATCCCTCCGCAATGCAGGGAATTTGGGAGAAGCGCTTCATGCGGCGTCTGCTGCTGTGGAAAAATCACAGCATAAACTGGGGACCAATCTCCCCAGTATTGATCTCTTCGCATCGACGCTGGAAATTCGCGGTGATATCTACCGCGAATTGGGAAATTTCGATGCAGCCGTAGAGGACTACCGACAGGCCATCGACCAATTGCAGGATCGCCCGGACCAATTCGCGTTCATCGGCCGTCTTCACGCCGAGCTCGGTGCAGCCTATGATAGTGTGGACCGAGCCGACAAGGCCGCCCAACATTGGCAAACGGCCATCAGTTTTTTCGAGCGCAACGATCCGCCTCTTTTGTTGGATGTGGCCACCATGGCCAACAATCTCGGATTTCTCTACAAATACGCTGGCGACTTCGATGCTGCGGAAAGCTATTTCCTCCGCTCCTTGGAAATCCTTCATTCTCTACACGGCCAGGAAAACGAGAAAACCGCCTCCGTCTCCAGTAATCTCGGAGCGCTCTACCAAGCCGCCGGTTTCAACGAGCAATCGCGCGAAATGCATATGATCGCCTTGGAAACCCGCCGCAACTTGTTCGGTGAGGAACATCCGGACACCGCTCAATCCCACAACAACCTCGCCCTCGCCCTGCTCAATACCGGCGACCGACCATGGGCTGCCAGCCATTTTGAAAAAGCACTCGCCGCATTCGAAGTCCTCGGTCCTGAATATGCGGATGACCTTGAAGCCGTGGCTTCAAACTATTGTGATTTCCTTCGTGAGGAAGGTGAGATCCACCTCGCGGAAATCATTGCCGGGCGAGTCAATCAAATACTCGGTGTCGCCGCAGTAAGCTAAGGCTCCCTTCAGAAGGCTCACGGTACCCGCGGAAATTTCGAGAAATCCGGCACGCGTTTTTCCAGAAACGCTTGTTTTCCTTCACGACCTTCTTCGCTCATGTAGTAAAGCAGGGTGGCGTTGCCGGCGAGATCTAGCAAGCCCATCTGGCCATCGCAATCCGCGTTGAGGGCGGATTTGAGACAGCGCAAGGCAAGCGGTGAGTGGGCGAGCATTTCTCGGCACCACTGGAGAGTTTCTTTTTCGAGATCGGCAAGCGGCACGACGGTGTTGACTAGGCCCATGTCGAGCGCCTGTTGGGCGTCGTATTGTCGGCAAAGATACCAGATTTCCCGGGCTTTTTTCTGGCCGACGATGCGCGCGAGGTAGCTGGAACCGAGGCCGCCATCGAAGGAGCCGACTTTCGGGCCGGTCTGGCCGAAACGCGCGTTGTCCGCGGCGATCGTGAGATCGCAAACGATGTGCAACACATGACCGCCACCAATCGCATAGCCGGCGACCATCGCCACGACAGGCTTGGGCAGCGAGCGGATTTTCTTTTGCAAATCCAGCACATTGAGTCGGGGAATTCCGTCCTCACCGATGTAACCGGCGTGGCCGCGCACTTTCTGATCACCGCCGGAGCAAAACGCGAGATCGCCTGCGCCGGTAAGGATGATCACACCGACATTGGGGTTTTCATGGGCGAGATCGAAAGCTTGTAACAACTCGATGACCGTTTTCGGACGGAAGGCATTGCGCACTTCCGGGCGATTGATGGTGATTTTGGCGATTTTGCCCTCATCGGTTGTTTCATAACGGATGTCTTCGAATTCGCGCACGGTGGTCCACATGCCCGGACTTTGAACGATTCACCGCCACCCCGCAATCCGGGATGTGATCAAATTCACATCCTTCCGAAACGATCGGCTAAAACACCGCGCCGAAAGGCAAAGATCCATTGAAGTTTGCGGCGGACAAAAAGGGCATGGGCGATCGCACCGAAGGGGCCAAAGCCCAGCCCGTAATGGACCGTGTCCCGCATCAGAACCCCGCCGTCAATCGGCTCAAAATGGTGCCGATGATGCCAGAATTTGTAAGGTCCGAAGCGTTGTTCATCGATGAACGAGTGGCCCTCGTCCACGCACTTGATTTCCGTAACCCATGGAATCCAAAATCCGGGCGCGATTTTCACGCGATAGGTGATGATCTGGCCATCAAACATCCGGCCGCAGGACGGGCTGGTGATTTGAAACCCCAGATCATCGGGGGTGATCTCGTTGAGATTGGCCGGGGAAGAGAAAAAATCCCAGGCTTCCTCCATCGAGATGGGGAGCAGCTGCTCCTGTTCGAGGGTGTGAATTTTCATGCGCCGGCATTCGCCTCCTCGAAACGGTTGGAGACTTCCGCCCAGTTGACGATGTTCCACCAGGCGGAGATGTAATCCGGGCGACGGTTCTGATAGTGGAGGTAGTATGCATGCTCCCAGACATCGAGTCCTAACAACGGATCTCCGAGATCGGTGTCCGGCACGATGCCCTTCATGAGGGGATTGTCCTGATTCGGAGTGCTGGTGATTTTCAGTTTGCCTTTCTCCATCACGAGCCATGCCCAACCGGAGCCGAAGCGTTTGGCCGCAGCCTCGCCGAAAGATTTTTTGAAAGCATCCATCGAGCCGAACGCCGCAGTGATGGCTGCGTCTAGTTTTGCGGAAGGAGCGCCCGAATCGGCGGCCGGGATGAGTGTTTTCCAGAAAAACGAGTGGTTCCAGTGGCCGCCACCGTGATTGCGGAGCGCGGTGCGCACGGATTCATCAGCGACTTCCGGGAGTCCGGCAAGGACGGCCACGAGGGACTTTTTCGCGAGTTCCGGCGCCTTCGTCAACGCGGCGCTAAGGCCCGCGATGTAGGCGGCATGGTGTTTGCCGTGGTGGATTTCCATCGTCCGCGCATCGATATGCGGCTCGAGTGCAGCGAAGGCGTAGGGAAGTGCTGGCAAGGTGGGAGCGGCGGTTTCCTCAGAGAGGGCGCGACCTGGCAAAAGGGTGGCTCCTGCCGCGAGTGCTCCAAGTTGCACAAATTGGCGGCGTTTGATTCCCGAAGTCGTTTTCATGGTCCGATTCTTTTAGTCCGGATCCCCGAAAAATCAAACGCTTAATCTGCCAGAAACACCCGCGCCGCCACCTGACACAAGCCGTCGAGCGTGATGTCGGGATCCACTTCATCGATTTCCGGAAGCCCGCGGGCGATCAACTCCGCATCGCCACCCGTGGCGATAATTCGAGCATTTCCAGGCAACTCCATCCGAATTCGGGCGATGATTTCACGCACCAATCCACGGTATCCAAAGACCGCCCCGGCCTGCATGGCGTGCGTGGTGGATTTGCCGATCGCCGTGGCGGGCTCCTCCAACTCGATGGCCGGCAAAAGCGCGGTTTTCTGCGGCAAATACCCGGACATCGCACCCAATCCAGGCGCGATCACGCCCCCACAATACGCGGGTTGTGCGGAAATTACATCGAAAGTCACCGCCGTGCCGAAATCCACCACGATGACAGGCGCTCCATGGCGAGTCAGTGCGCCAGCCGCATTAGCAAGCCGGTCGGCACCAATCTGCGCGGGCTGCGGATAATCGATCGCCATCCCTAGCGGGCTTTCGTGACTGAGAAAATGAATAGGGCCCCGCGATTCAAAGAATCTCTTCAAGATAGCAGCCTTTTCAGGAACCACCGAACAAACCGCAATGGCGGAATAATCCGCGCCTTGAGTGACCGCTTCGAGGGTTTCCTCAGAAATTTCAGCCGTCGATAGGACACCACGCCAAGCCTTCAGGCCCTCGTGGTCGCCGAGGGCGAATTTGGTCCGCGTATTCGAATTATCGATCAATAGCCAAGCCATGGGTCACCAGTGATTTGTAATGAAATACTCAATTTTGGAAGGCCCAAGAGCCGGCATCCCCGTGTTTGCCTTGATCGTGAGTGTGCCGTCGTTGATGCGTAAAGTCAGCGGGCTTTCGATGTCGCCGCTTTCCAACCAAAACTTGAACCACAGATCGCTGGTCCCTCCAACTTCGGCACCGCTGAGAGTGGTGTCGGCAGGCTCCAACTCGCGCCCGGCGGCAGTGAGCAGCAGCACGGGTTTCATGAGGTCGTGGGTTTGGCCGCGGGCTACTTTCAAATGCACGTCCACCCAAAAATTGGAACGGTCCTGTTTCACCTGGCAACCGACGACCTTGCAGCGCGCCTCTGGATCCACTTGCCAAGCGTAGGGCCGAAACCAAGTCCAGGCCGCAAAACTGGCGGAAAGCACCAGGCAACCAATTAGAAATCCACGCAGAGTCCGACGTTTCACAGCCGTAGAGGAAACTACGGCGGCCGATGCTGCAAACGAAAACGGGTGGACCGTTGCCGGTCCACCCGTAAGGGGAATGTAGTCTGTTGGAAGGATCAGTGTTCGTAGCCTTGCTCACCGTGTTCCGCGAGGTCGAGACCGGCGGTTTCCACTTCTGGATCCGGGCGGAGACCAATGGCGAACTTGACGATATAGGCGATGACTGCCGTGGCGACCACGCTCCAAACAATGGTCAGGCCAACTGCCTTGAATTGCTCCATGAGCAAGCCGTCCTTAAGCGGGCCGACCACTGAGTTGACCTTCTCGTCGGCGAACACGCCGGTGAGAATTGCGCCAAGGGTGCCACCGATGCCGTGGACACCGAAAGTGTCGAGAGCGTCGTCGTAACCGATCTTCTTCTTGAGATAAGTAACCGCAAGGAAGGGGATCACGCCGGCCAATACGCCGATGATGACCGAGGAAGAGGCTGTGACGAAACCCGCACCAGGAGTGATGACTACGAGGCCGGCAACAATACCCGAGCAGAAGCCCAAGACACTTGGCTTGCCTTTCAAGAGCCATTCGGTGGCTGCCCATGCAAGACCTGCGGTCGCTGCGGCGAGTGTGGTGGTGGTGAATGCGTTGGAGGCAATCGCATCAGCACCGAGAGCGGAACCGGCATTGAAACCATACCAGCCAACCCAGAGCATGCCGGTACCAATCATACAAAGCACCATGCTGTGAGGGGCCATTTGCTCCTTGCCGAAGCCAAGGCGCTTGCCGAGGATTATGCAGAGAACCAAAGCGCTCCAACCAGATGTCATGTGAACCACGGTGCCACCAGCGAAGTCGATCGCCTTGATGCCAGCATTCGGATTCAGAGGGCCGCACATCAGGCCGGTGGTGGACCACACCATGTGGGCGAATGGGAAATAAACAGCAAACATCCAGAGGACGACGAATGCCATGACCGCAGCGAATTTCATCCGCTCGGCGATTGCTCCGATAATCAAGGCCGGTGTGATGATCGCGAAGGTCAATTGGAACATTGCCCACATGCTGTCGGAGATCCAGTAATAACCTGCTCCGACATTGCCAGGTTCGACACCCTTGAACAATGCGTTGCTCAAATCACCAAAGAACGGGCTCTTGGCATCGACACCGAAAGACAGGCTGTAGCCGCAGAGCCACCAGAGGGGTGTCACCACGCAAGCGATTCCCATACATTGAGCAAGGACTGAAAGCACGTTCTTGCGGCGAACAAGACCACCGTAGAAAAGAGCCAAGCCCGGGAGAGTCATAAAAAGAACCAGCGCGGTGCTTACCATTTGCCATGCGTTAGCACCTGGACCAGGGCCAGCTACAAGAGACGTCGCGCCGCTGGTTTTCTCCGGACGTGCCACATTGTTCATGTAGGCCTCAATGTCGGCGATTCGCTCCTCGACGGTTGGAGTTGCCGCTGCGGGGGCCGCAACCTCGGTGGGTGGTGGGGCGGCGTCCTGCCCGTAGGCTGGTGTAACAATTGGGAAGACGGCGAAGGCAATCGCCGCAGCCGCTAGGGCCCGCACTTTCATTAGATATCGACTGGTCATGGTGGTCAGGGTTGATCGGGTGGTTGTATGCTTCATCCCGCCGGTTTCTAAAAAACCGAGGGCTGCGCAGAACTAAAAGCAAACGCCGTGCCAAATTTGATTTTCCTCAAATTCACTCTCCGAATCGTAATTTTCCTCACAGAAAAAACCATCAAAAACAGATTCTGGCTTGCCATGCGGGTAACAGGACTTTATTCCAAACCCGAACGGAGCGCGGAACCGTGTCAAATAGTGCTGGACAAATACTTCGGAAACGTTAAACGTTTCACCAACGGAGTGCTACCATGCGCCATTTGGCACGCGGGATGCTAACTTCGACTCGCTCCTAACTGTTCCGCATCGGTGCAGCCAAGGACGCAAGCAGCAACCGAAAACCAACACTACTAATATGCAAAACTACTGCAAAACCATTGGCGCCTTGGCCGCTGCCTCCGCCCTTGTGGCCGGCAACGCTTCGGCGGGAACCTCCGCTCCAGCTCCTGTGAGCGCTCCGGACTCGTCCATCAGCTACGAACTCCACACCGGATACACCAGCGAGTATCTGTTCCGCGGTCTCGACCTCGGACAGGACCTCGTGGAAGTCGGCGTTGACGTCGCTACCGAAATCGCCGGTTTCGGTCTCAGCGCCGGTGCCTGGTATGGCTCCTATGACACGGGCTTTGATGGTTTTCGTGACTACGATATCGATGAGCTCGATCTCTATGCCGAAGTTTCTCGTGATCTTGGCTTCCTCACGGCCGCCGTCGGTTACATCTACTACAACAACGAAGATGTTGCCGGTCGTAACGGATTCGTCGCATTCCCGGACGCACAAGAAGTTTACTTCTCCGTCGCTCGTGATTTCGGCTTCGCCAACGCTTCGTTGACCTACTTCTGGGACATCGAACTCGACAACGATGGCTACTCCGAGCTTGCTCTTGATCGTAGCTTCGAACTCACCCCTTGCCTTGCCCTCAACGTCGCCACCAACGTTGGCTTCCTTGTCGAGCAGTCCGACTTCACCGCTTGGACCACCAAGGTCGGTGTCGACTGGGCTTTCGCTGAGCGCGCCAAGTTGTCCCCATTCGTGGCTCTTTCGATCGCTCTTAGCGACGAAGACAACACCGCCTACAATGGTTCCAGCAACGAGCTCATCGCGGGTTCGATGCTGAGCGTCAGCTTCTAATTCATCGAAGTCTCTGACTTCAAAAATAACTCAAGAGCGGTCGCGCAAGCGGCCGCTCTTTTTTTATCTGCCATCTTACCGCTTGGAACGGTGTCGCTGTCCTGCCACATTCCGCCCATGTTCCTCGGCCTTGATTCCTCGACCCAATCTCTCACCGCTGTCCTGATCGACCCCGTTTCAGGACAAATCGTCTATCAACACTCCGTCAACTTCGGCGCTGATCTGCCACAATACGGAGCCCCCAGTGGATTTATCCCTGGCGGCCAGAATGGAGAAGTCCATACCGATTCCCGCATGTGGCTAGATGCCTTGGATCTCCTTTTTTCCCGTCTTTCCGCCGCCACCGATCTTTCGAAAGTCGAAATGATTGCGGGTTCCGGCCAGCAACATGGCTCGGTGTATCTTGATGAAACCTTGGGAAAACGCCTTGCCTCACTGGATTCAACCCAAAGCCTAGTTTCTCAACTCGCGCCGGCTCTGACGCGCGCCACCTCGCCGATCTGGATGGACACCTCCACCGGACCGGAATGTGCGGAAATCACCGAGGCTCTGGGAGATTCCGCCGAGGTTTGCCGCCGGACTGGATCGATCGCCATTGAGCGTTTTACCGGCCCGCAAATCCGCCGCTTTTACAAAAATGATTCCGCCGCTTATGCGCGGACGGCACACATCCATCTGGTCAGTTCGTTCATCGCCTCGGTGATCGCCGGTAAATCGGTTTCGATCGATTATGGCGACGGAGCCGGAATGAATCTGCTCAATCTTTCCACGCTGGCATGGGATCCGAAACTGCTCGACGCCACTGCTCCCGGTCTGTTGGAGAAACTCCCCTCAGCCGCCGCCGCCACTGAGATCCAAGGCAGTGTTTCACCATACTTTGTCGAAAAATTCGGTCTTTCCCGCGAATGCCGCTGCGCGCTGTTCACCGGTGACAATCCCGCTTCGCTCGTGGGTATGGGCGCAACCGCTCCAGGCAATATCGTGATTTCCCTTGGCACCAGCGACACGTTTTTCGCCGCAATGCCGGAAGCCAAGACCGACCCTAACGGTTTTGGCCATGTGTTCGGAAATCCGGCCGGCGGCTTCATGTCACTGATCTGTTTTCGCAATGGCTCGCTTGCCCGTGAAGCCCTGCGCGACCGCCTAGGGCTCGATTGGTCGGCCTTCGACCAACCCGCTCTAGCAGAAACCCGTGAAATGGCCGGCAGTCAATTGATGTTGCCGTTTTTCGGACCCGAAATCACGCCGCGCCACGATTTCACCGGCCCCGTGCTGAAAGGCTCGCCCGAGTTTGAATCCGGCGTGCAACCGGCTCTGCAGGTCCGTGCTTTGTTAGAAGGGCAATTTCTCAACATGCGCCTCCACTCGCAGTGGATGCAGGTCAAGCCCGAGCGTATCCGGCTTACCGGCGGAGCTTCAAAAAACAATGGCATCTCCCAATTGGTAGCGGACATCTTCCAAGCCCCGGTCGAGCGACTGGATGTCTCGAACTCCGCCGCTCTGGGCGCGGCTCTGATCGCTGCCGCCGCCGCTGGTCATGAGCTGGCGGAACTTCAACAATCGTTCTGCATGGCTTCCCCCGGAGCCGCCCTGCAGCCCGATCCCTCGCTGGGCCCGATCTATCAGGATGCCATGTCGCGTTTCGCCGGGCTTCTCGATAACACTGTAGCGGCGACTCTATGACCGTCGCTAACTGGCCCTGAGCCCGGGAGGTGAAAGGAAAGCCAATGACCCTAAAGCCCGCAGTTTGAACCACAGATTACACAGAATGCACAGATTTTAAAAGAGTTATGAATTTTTAGGGTTTCACCCAACAGGTGAGTCATTAACTTGATAGGCCCAATCAAAAAACCTCTGTGAAATCTGAGTAATTTGACTCAGATTTGAATTGCCAGTTCGTCTATCTCCGCTGCGCTCCGGTTGTGGTCAATAGGCCCGAAATTACCTTTCAACTGCGGATTCTAGGATGACGAGAGCTTCGCGCGGTTCATTGGCTGCGACACTCACAGAGTGACGCTACAAATGCCACCTTGGCATTTGACCACTCGGAATCCGACGTTTAGTTTCCCGGCCGACATGACGATTGACCAATACGCGAACCGCTTTGTGTGCGACCTAGTGGCTTACGAGCCCGGAAAACCGATTGAGGAAACCGCGCGCGAGCTCGGACTTGATCCCTCTCAAATCGTCAAGGTCGCCTCGAATGAAAACCCTCTCGGCCCATCACCGATGGCAAAATCCGCCATGCTCTTGGCCATCGAAGAATCACACATCTATCCCGATGGTGGAGGCTACAACCTACGCAGCACGCTCGCGAAAACTTTGGGACTGGGTTCCGAAAACATCATCCTCGGCAATGGCTCCAATGAAATCATCGAGCTCCTCTGCCACACCTTCCTCAATCGCGATTCGGAATTGATCGCCGCAAAACACGCCTTCGTCGTTTACAAGCTGATGGCCACGCTCTTCGGCGCCAATTACGTCGAGGTGCCCGATCCGGAATTCACCCACGATCTCGACGCAATGGCCGACGCCATCACTCCAAACACCCGCCTCGTTTTCATCGCCAATCCCAACAATCCGACCGGGACTATGGTGGATCAAAGCGCGATTGATCGTTTCATGGCGCGTCTTCCAGAGCACGTGATTGCGGTGTTTGACGAAGCCTACATCGAGTTTCCCGATTCTCCACCGGACACAATCCGCTACGTGCGTGAGGGTCGCAACGTCTGTGTGCTGCGGACTTTTTCGAAAATTCATGGCCTCGCAGGACTTCGGGTCGGTTACGGAATTGCCCCCCCGCATCTGGCTACACTCCTGCAAAAAGCCCGGCAGCCCTTCAACGTCAATGCCATCGCCCAAGCCGCCGCTCTCGCCGCTTTAGCAGACACGCAACACACCGAAAACACCCGCCAAGTGAATCGCGAGGGAATGGCATTTTATGAAAACGCCTTCCATGAGCGCGGATTGGAATACGTGCCGAGCCACGCAAATTTCCTCCTCGTGAAAACAGGCAACGGTGACGAGCTGTTCCGCGAAATGCTCAAACAAGGCGTCATCGTCCGCGCCATGAGCTCCTACAAACTTCCGGATTGGATCCGAATCTCGATCGGCACTGCGGCGCAAAACTCCCGAGTCATGGAAGTATTCGACGCCCTGCGACCCACCTCGGTGACCCCTTGAGTGAAAATTCAAGATGAAAGCCATCTCGGAATCGCATCGCACCACGATCGCCGCCATCGCCACACCGCCGGGAATGGGCGCCGTTTCCATGATCCGGATTTCAGGCCCGGACGCCATTCACATCGCGGACTGCGCCACTGACGGCAAAGCTTCCAGCCAAGCCCCGCGCTTCGCTCGCCATTGCCGGGTGCGCGACGCTTCCGGAGAAACCCTCGATGACGGACTGCTCACAATTTTTACTGGCCCGCACAGCTACACCGGCGAGGACACCGTGGAATTCACCGGCCATGGCGGTATCCTCGTCACCCGTGAAGTCTTGGGCCGTTTCCTCGCTTGCGGCGCCTTGCCTGCCACTCCGGGTGAATTCACCCGCCGCGCTTTCCTCAATGGCAAACTTGATCTCACCCAGGCCGAGGGCGTCATGGATCTCATTTCCGCCCAAACCCAGCTCTCACTCCGCGCCGCCCGCTCCCAACTCGAAGGCACCCTTGGCCGGCGCACCACCGCCGCGCGCGATTCCTTGCTCGAAACCCTCGCCCATCTCGAAGCTTGGATTGACTTTCCCGAGGAAGACATCGACCCCCAAACCGGCATCCTACTCCGCTTCCGCGTCCAGTCCGTGCTCGATACGGTCAACACCCTGCTCGCCACCGCCGATCAAGGCCGTATCCTGCGCGAAGGCGTTCGGACCGTGATCTTTGGCGAGCCAAACGTCGGGAAATCCAGTCTCCTGAACCGACTGCTCGGTTTTGAACGCGCCATCGTCAGTCCGACCGCTGGCACCACCCGCGATACCATCGAGGAAACGATCAACCTCCACGGCATTCCGCTGCGTCTCGTCGATACCGCTGGCGTCCGTGAAGCCGGTGACCTCATCGAGGCGGAAGGCATCCAACGCACGGTCCGCCAAATCGAAGCCGCTGACTTGTTGCTCGAAATCGCCGATGCCTCCACGGCCCGCCCGAACGGATCACTCTGCCCCACTTTTTCAGCCAAACATCTGCTCGTCCTCAATAAAACCGACCTCGGCGAACACCCGTCTTGGGCCGATGCGGACGCCGTGCGGCTCTCCTGCAACACCGGTGCAGGTTTCGAAATTCTCTCTGAGACCATCCGCGATTCCCTCCATTTCGGCCAAGTCGATTGGGGCGAACACGCCATCGCCATCAACGCACGCCACCAAATCAGCCTCGGCCACGCCCGCGTCGCCCTGCTCGCCGCCCTCGAAATTCTCGACGATCCTGCAAGCGACACCGAGCTCGCCGCCATCGACCTCCGGGAAGCCCTCGACGCCCTTGGCGAAATCCCCGGCCGCGTCGATACGGAGGACTTGCTCGGCGTGATTTTCAGTAGCTTCTGTATCGGCAAATAATCACCTCAATTCGCCCGCCCGAGAATCCGTGCGGTGTCGAAATCGTAGGGAGTGAGTTCGAGCAAGAGTTCGTCATCCACGGAAAACGCCGCGTTTTCATCCGCGAGCGGTTTGGAAAGGTGGGCGAGGATGGTTTTTCCGTTGGCTAGGGAAACGCGGTAAAGAACCGGTCCGCAAGTTTCCAAAACCCGTCCGAGCGTGTGAATCGTGGCATCTGGCATGACGTGGCCGAACCTTAACTCGGGAAACTACTGCTCGGCAAGCACCGCAGAAGACAACAAAGCATTTGCTTGAGGTGTCATGGGATGGTCAAGGGACCGGTGGCAGATACGGCCGACTCTACGCCTATGACGGCTATCTGAAAATCCTTGCTCCATTCGAGTGAACTACAGCGTAACTGATGTGTGAATGTGATTTAGTCTACCGGAATATCTGCGGCGCCATCCCTTCTCCCTCCAGAAGATCACCTGGAACGAATCGACCAGGACTGTCATCTACCGCTCCAAGCGCCACCACACCACCAAGCGCAACTTCGAAATTTTCAAGGCTCCTGACTTCATTGCTGCCACGGCACGATGAAAATCATGAGGCCCATGCTGCGACGTGAGGAAGTCGAATTTTTTCTCCGTCTCCACGGATTATGGGAAGGCGGCGATTTTTTCCTTCCACTGCCGCCATCCTGTTAGCGAGTGCTCGATGCGGAACTCGGAGACGATCCGACCTTCGACGTCCACGACGACGATGTCGTGATGGTCCTTTACCCAGTCGAATCCTGCGAAATGGGTCAATTCTTGATGCGTTTTCATGGCCTTGGTTGTTTCGGATTTCCTGCGGGCACACCCGATCCCTCCACCGGTCGAACTGATACGATGAGCTTCGCGAGCCTTTGTTCTATCAGACCTTGGGGATGGGCCTCCGTCCAGACCGGTTTTCTTTTCCAGATCCTCAAGGGATTGGGGGATTGTGACCGTATCCAGGCGGGGGCGTTTCCGCCGCCGGTCGGAAACCGGCGCAGGAAAGTTATCAACCGGAACCTCGGATGTCCCGGCAAAGTTATTCACAATCGGCGGCAGCTGGGGCGCTGGTGAAGAGCGCCCTGCCGCCGATTGATGAGTAACTTTGGAACTGGTATCAGGGGGTTGGTCTTGGCGGTTAGGAGGTGTGTGAGTTTCTTCATTGATCGGTGTGGAAAACTATGAATAGATCCCGCCCCAGACTTTCTTCAGACGGGCGATGGAGTCACCCCAGGGAGCCTGTTTATAGATCCAGACAC
>CAIXKE010000110.1 GCA_903919975.1 Akkermansiaceae bacterium
AAACCGAAACCGGAAGCCCACCGCATCGTCGGCCGCCATGTGATGATCCGCGGGAGTTTCAATATCAACTCGACCACGGTGGAGGCATGGAAAGCCTTCCTCGCCGGTGCGCGCGACTCCCGGCTTCTGACCATCGATCCCGCGTCAGGCAATGTGGGCAGTTCATCCGTCCCGGAGGACCGCGTGCTGCTCTCGCGATTCTCTCTGCCCGCCTCCGACAAGGAGGGAAGCAACGCCGGCGATCCCGCCGCGTGGCTCGGCGTCCGCCTGCTCACGCCGGAACAAATCGACCGTCTGGCGCGCGAGTGCGTGCGGCAGGTCAAGGAGCGCGGGCCGTTTCTCAACCTCTCGGACTTCATCAACCGCCGGCTTGCAAACGACGAAACCGGTGTCTGCGGCCCGCTCCAAGCCGCCGTCGATTGGGACGAATTCCTCGGCCGTTCGCCGGCTCCAAGCGACCCGGAGTCGATCAATGGCCGCTTCAAGGGCGGGGATGATTTAATCGCCGCAGCGAAGGTATCAGGCTGGGGCCTGCCGTTTCCCGCAGCCGCCACCGGCTCGCGTTTCGCCGGTATTCCCGGATACCTCACGCAGGCCGACCTGCTCAAGCGCATCGGCAACATGATCACTCCGCGTGACGACACCTTCCGCATCCGCGGCTATGGTGAATCCCGTGACGCGCAGGCGAAGATCCAGGCCCGGGTCTGGTGCGAGGCCGTCGTCCAGCGCGTTCCCGCTTACCTCGACTTCGCCGACGTTCCGGAAACCCCGACCGCCAATCTCACATCAAACGTCAACAAAACATTCGGCCGCCGTTTTCAGGTCGTCTCCTTCCGCTGGCTCTCACCTGACGAAATATAATGCTCTCGACCCACTTGAATCGCCCGGCTTACAAATCGTGGCACAAGCTGCTTGCGTTTGGATTCACCTCCATCCTCGCCGCCGAAGAGCCCACCACCTGGGACATCCGCGTCGCTGCCGTGGACATCATCCCCGGCCGCGACACCCTCTGGCTGCGCAGCGGCCCGGGCACCGAGCCGCTGCGGGTGCCGCTGAACATCCGCACCTTTTCCCAACCGATCCGCTACAAGGGACCCGCGAAAGCCGATTTCCATCGTGACGAAACCGAGGCCGCACTCGAAGAACCTCCCGCAGCGCTGGCCACCGCAATCCTCGGCGAAAAGGCCTCCCTGATCGTCTTTTTCCCACTCGCCGACGGCAGCGGCTATCAAACGTTGGTCGTCGCCGACAGCACGTTTCCGTTTGGATCCTTCCGCTTCGTCAACGGCTCGGGCATCGTTGCCCAGGCGGAAATCGATGCCAAAAAGCTGCTGCTGAAGCACGGTGCCACGGAAACGGTCACCTTCCGCGATGCGAAGAACTCCCTTTCCGTCCGCATCATGACCGCGACCGACGGCGGACCGCCCCGCCTCATCCGCCAGAGTTCCTGGTCCATCGACCTGTCGCAACGGGAGCTGATCTTCCTGATGCCGGGTGCCGCGCCCGGGCTCGTCACGCTCCGCCACTTTATCGATTCCAAAACTGAAGGACCCCAAACAGAATTTCAACACCCATGAAACAACTGCTCCATCACCTCACCCTCGGTGCCTGCTTCCTCAGCGCCTTCATACCGGCGCCCACAGTTCCTCCGCCGTCTGCTCGCCCTCCCGCCAAAGACAGGTGTCGCGTTTGTAGTAATTGAGGTTCTCCACGCTCCAGTGGCCCCGGACCGCGACGGGGATGCGTTGGCTCTCGACCGGGTCGAGGCTGGTTAGAAAGTGCCGGGCTTGGCTCTTGTCCGGCGCTTCCGGCGCGTTTTTGAGCCGCCAGTCACGCCGGACGGCCACCGCGCGGCGGGCGAATGGCAGCCCGGCGTCACCGAGGTGATGGCGGCGATGGCCGCTGTGCGGATGTCGATGCGATCGTGCCCTGCTTCACAGCTTACGGCAAAAAGGGGGTGCCCCGCAGGGCCTCGACCGCCGCCTCATGGAACCTAGGGGTGTTGTATTTGGTGCCGATGAGGTAGTCGCCGCCTTATTCGGCGATGACGTGCACGGTGGCTTGCTTATTGTGCAACGGTGTCCAACGGTGTCCAACTTTGGGGTCATGAGCGTGCGTAAATTTTAGCGAGCCTGGCTAGGGCTGCTCCCATGAGCGCTCGGAGTCCAGATGGCTTTTTAACCAGCGGATGAACTTCACCGTGCGTTGGGTGAGGCGTTGGATGCATTGCTGGAGAATGGTCAATCCGCCTCCGCCATTGCTTTTGGACTGGGCATTGCGCTTGGCGAGTGTTTTACCTTTGCGCTTATTTTCGGTTTCGTTGCGGATGCCGGCTTCCCGGAAGATTTGCTCTTCCATCAGGGTCATGAGGTTGTGGGTCAGGCACAGCAGACTGGCTTGGCAGGTTTTCGCGTTGGCGGTGCTGGCCCGCGACTTGGTTTCGCCGAGTTTGTTTTTGAACTCGTCGAAGACTTTCTCAGCGTCCCAGTGTGATATCGGCATGGTTCGATCCAGAAGAATCCTTGCCCGCGAGTCTGCCCTCCAATATCTAAAGCACCTCGCAACTGAGGGGCCAGAAAGCCCGATCTCCAATCCCCAATCTCAAATCCCCAATGTCCCACACCCTCCCCGTCGAACACACCGATCCGATTAACTCGCAAATTCTCGCGATTTCCGAGGACCTCATCGCCGGCTTCCAACGCCAACCATTCCATGTGATCGCCGAGAAATCCGGGGTCCCGCTTGAGACGGTGCTGGAGCGCATCCGCGCCATGCAGGAGGCTGGAATCATCCGCCGCGTCCGCCAAACCTTGCTCTCCACCAAACTCGCCCACGGCGCACTTGTCGCTTGGAAAGTGCCTGAGGAAAAGCTCAACGCTGCGTTCGATTTCATGGCGAAAGACGACCCGTTTTCCGGCCACGTCGTCATCCGCTCCACGGATGGCGAGGTTTCAGGATCCGGTTACCGGCTCTGGACCACCCTGAAAGTCCCCGTCGGCCAATCACTCGATGAACATGCGAAGGTCCTCATGCGCCTCACCGGTGCCACCGAATACCTGCTCATGCCCGCCAATGGCGTGTTTGCCCTCGGCGTCGGCCACACCCGCCGCAAAACCCTCGAACCCGGCGATAAATCCGACGAGCCCGCCGTCATGATGACCACCGCCACCGTCGAACTCACCGCCGAGGAATGGCGGGTCTTAATCGCCTTGAAAGAAGAACTCACCCTCGAGGAGATCCGCGAAAACCCATGGACCCAGCGCGCGGATATCGCCGGCGTCTCGCTCGAGCGCTTCTGCGAAGTCGCGGAAACCCTCAACTCGAAAAAAGTCATTGGCCGCTTTTCCACCTTTCTCGAACACGTCAAACCTTCCGCCACCGGCGAGCGCGTCACCCGTTTCAACGGCCTCTTCCACTGGGCCGTGCCCAAAGGCCGCGAAATCGAAGGCGGTGCACAAGTCGGGCGCCACTATTGCATGACCCATTGCTACTGGCGCGAGGGAGGCCCGCAGTTCGGCGATGTGAACATCATGGGCGTCGTCCACGGCACCGAGAAAGGCCGCGTCCTCGAACACAAAGCCGCCATCGATCGCCATCTGGAATCTGTCGGCATCCCGGTTTCCTACACCAATGTTTTCTGGGGCGGACGATCGGAAATCAAACCCTCCGAAATCTCGCCCAAGGTCTATGCCGAATGGCACGCGAAACACGCCGGCTGAGAAACAGTCTCCAGAAATCTGTCGAAATCCCGTAGATTTTGCGTGAACCGCCCAGTCGATCCTGATGGAGTGGCGTAAATCCATGCAAGCGACTCTTCTACCGCCACGTAACCCGGAGTTTTGTGCGCCCATCACTTCCAATCGCGCACTCGGATCGTGCTTGATCGCAAACGTGCCGATGCAGGAGTTGCTTGCGGCGGATCTCCGCCGCGCCGGCCTGCAACTTGTCGAACCTGAAGACGCGGAGCCCAGGGCCATTCGCATCCCGATCGATAATTGGATTGAACTCGGCGCACTTCTTCTCCTCGGGCGAAATGTGGAATCCGCGCGCCTCGTCGATAATGACGGCAACACGCTCGCTTGGAAGGGATCTGCAAATCCCGACGAGTGTGTGGAAACCATTGTCACCGATGCCAATTGCTTCCCCGTCGTCTACCCTTGGGATCTACTCCGCATGAACGAGGAAGTGCTCGCCCTCATGGATGAGACCTCGCTGCTCGGGGAAATCAGCCCATTGGCCAGCCTTTCGGGCGCCATCCGCATTGGCAAAGGTTCACGCATCCTGCCGGGAACCGTCATCGAAGGCCCGGTTGTCATCGGGCCTAACAGTCAAATCGGCCCGAACGCATACATCCGCGGAGCCACTAGCATCGGCGCGAATTGCTTCGTCGGAAACGGCGCCGAAGTCAAAAACTCGATCATCTACAACAACACCTATATCTCCCGCCAATGCTATGTCGGGGATTCAATCATCGGCACCCACGTCACTCTCGGCGCCGGCACCTGCACAGAAAATCACCGCCATGATGGCCGCCACCATGTTTCCATAGTCCAAGGCAAACCCGTCAATACCGGAAGACTCAAACTCGGCGCCATGCTCGGCGATGGCGTCAGCACCGGCGTCAACACCTCGATTGAGGCCGGTATCAAAATCGGCATCGCCCGCATGACCACTCCCGGCACCATCATCAGCAAAGACCTCATGTGACCAAATTGTCACAATCCACCGATTCTGAGTCCGGCTGTCACCCACCACCTTCTCAATGACATGCAGCGCATTCTGATTGTAGAAGACGAACAGGACATCGCCGACCTCATTGGTTTTAATCTCCAACGTGCCGGATACGAGGTGATCAAAGCCCACGATGGAATCATCGGCACCACTGTTGCGCTCCGCGAGCGCCCGGACCTCATCGTCCTCGACCTCATGCTCCCCGGCCGCGATGGCTACGCAGTCTTCCGCGAACTCCGCCGCGATTCCCGCACCGTCAATATCCCCGTCATCATGCTCACCGCCCGCGCGCAAACCGAGGATCGCATCCAAGGTCTCGAAGCCGGTGCGGATGACTACCTCACCAAACCCTTCAGCCCGAAGGAACTCATGCTCCGCGTGCAAGCCATCCTCAAACGCGCCGAAGCCCCGCCCGGCACCGTGAATTTCACCCATGGTCCCTTCCGTTTCGATAAAACCTCACTCAAATTCTACCTCGATAACGAGCCCGCTGAACTCACCTCCACCGAGTTCAAACTCCTACTCTTCCTCTGCGAGCGCGCCGGAAAAGCCCAGGATCGCAACGACCTACACCGGACCATCTGGGGATACAGCGACGCCGCTCACAGCCGCACCCTCGACACCCACATGAAGCGCCTCCGTCAGAAACTCGGGGTCCATGGATCCTGGGTTGAGACCGTTCGCAGTATTGGCTATCGTGTCATCCAAGCCCCTGAATGATCACTTCCTCCACGCTCTGCATCCTCGCTGCTTTAGCAGCAATCCTTTCCCTTGGCGTGATCGCCTTTCGCCTCCGCCGTTCGCGAGATGCCCTCGCATCCAACATCACGGATTTGAAACGCCGGGTCGCATCCGGTCTTCAACAAGCCCACGAAGAACGCGATCGCCTGCTCAATGCCCTTGGTGATGCCTTTCTCCTCATCGATTCGGAATCCAACATCCGCTTCGCCAACACCGCCGCCCACCAACTTTTCAACTGCCGCGACCTGGTCAATCGCCCGGTCCGCGAAATCTTCCTCGACCCCCGCCTCGCCGACGCCTTGCTCCGCTGTCTCGACACCGGCGAGCCCGTGCAATCCCGCGTGCTCCTCACCCAGCAAAGCTCACCCCTCGGAGATCTGGAAACCCGCGGCATCAACGCCTGGATGATTGACGCTGCCCGAATCCCCACCCCGGAAGGCTCCCACCCCACCACCCGTGTCATCATTCGCGACATGACTACCGAGCACCAAACCGAACAAATCCGCAAAGATTTCGTTGCCAACGCATCCCACGAATTGCGCACCCCCATGGCCATCATCAACGGCTACCTCGAAAATTTGTTGGACGACAACATGCTCGAAGATCCGGAAATGACCCGCCGTTTCCTCTCCGTCATGCGCAAACACGCCGACCGCATCTCACGCATCGTCGAAGACATGCTCGTCATCTCCCGTCTCGAATCCGGCGAAGCCAGCACACTCAAAGTCGAACCTTTTCGCTTCCGCTCCTGCATCAACGATATCCTCGAGCGCCTCGAATCCGTCATCCGCAACCAAAACGCCGCCATCGTCGTCACCATGTCGGATAAAACCCTCACCTTGCAGGGCGATCGTTTCTACTGGACCCAAGTGCTCTTCAATCTCGTCGAAAACGCCCTCAAACAAAACCCGCACCCCGGACTCAAAGTCGAGATCGGTTGCGAAAATGCAGCGGACTGCCACCGCATTTGGATCTCCGACAACGGCATCGGAATCCCCAGCGCCGACCTTCCCCACATTTTCCGCCGATTCTATCGAGTGGAAAAACACCACTCACAGCGCGAGATCAAAGGCACCGGCCTTGGCCTCTCCATCGTCAAACGTGCTATCGAAGCCCACGGCGGTATCATCACTGTCACCTCCGTCCCCGGCCGCGAAACCAAATTCCTCATCACGCTCCCCAAGGACGCTCCCACGTCCGAAAATCCCGCCGCTTAAAGGCCAATGCCTTTAAGGATTCAGGTCTGACTAGACCGATTCTTGATGCTGGCGCAAGGAGCGTCGACATTCTGTCGGCTGCCGGACGGGGGACATTCTGTCACCCGTCGTCTGCGCAGCGACTCGCCGAACAGAATGTCCGTCATCCAACAGCGCGCAAAATGCACGCGCTCCGACAACCCGAATCTTTAAAGGCACCCTCGGCCTGATCGCTGAAGCGAACTCGCTTGGGGTGGAACCGGATGACGCTATCAACCGCGGCATGGGCATTGAAGAGAAGATGTTTGCGTCCGACACGGACCGCGACGAGTCGCCGATCCGTAAAAAATCATCCGCGCCTGCCTCCGCTCGAATTACGAGAATTTTCTCAAACTCGGATACACGGCGGATTTTCAAACGCTCACCGCCCTGAAACAGGGTGAATTGCCGCTCATCCCCTCCGGTCCCCAGAGCGGCAAAAAACCGGAAATCGCCAATCTCATTCCCCCGGAAATTTCTCCGGGCATGGAAAAAGTCATCGCCAATCTCGAAATGCGCCCACCCCAAACGGAGGCCCACAAAATCACCGATATCGAATTGGCCAGCGCCCGCATCATCGAAAACGATGTCCGCGACCGGATTTTCAAGGGCCTGACCCCGCCTGCTGCCGCCCCCTGATTCACCCGGCAGGGCGGATCCGGCCCGGTCCGCGCACTCGTCGCCTGAGCGTGAGCTGCAGAAGGGAAGTGAATGCTTCGCGCTCTGGGTTTCGCTTTCTCTTTCGCCTCACATTCGCACCGCCATGGGGCGGACAAGTGGGCGCGGCACGGCGGCCACGCCCTACCCCGGTAGAACAAAACTCACCAGAGGCTTCACCAGATTCGTCGGTAACGGGAAGATTCGCTCAAAAATGTTAGGCGCGATTTCCTGCGTCTGGGTGTATGCGACACGGATCATTTCAAGCTTGGCATCGAGATTATCGATATAATGCAGGGCGAAGGCCTCGGGAGTGCGAGGCAGAACCGGCGATCCGAAGGCGTGCTCTCCGTGGTGACTGCCGATGAGGTGGAGTAAGTGCAGGCGCGTGTCCTCCGAGCTGGGTTTGAGGGCGGCCCACGCGGCGGTATCGTCGGATTCCATCAGATCGCGCCAGAGTTTGTTCACCAGCTCGATGCCGAGCGGGATGTGGCCTAACATTTCACCGTGGATGCTCAGGGTTTGGGCGAAGCCATGCTCGGGATAAGAGTTTTCCCATAACTTGCCGCTGTCGTGAAACAGCACACCTGTTAGCACAAGATCGCGGTTGAGCTCCGGATAAACCGGGCAGAGCGCCGCCGCAGAACGCATCATCTGGGCGACGTGCTCGACAAGGCCGCCCCGCCGGGCGTGGTGATTCTTTTTCGCCGCGGCAGTGCGGCGGAAACGATCGCCAAGTTGCGTGAAAAACAATTGGCAGAGCGCATGCAACCGGGGATCGACGATGGATTCGCACAACCGCTGGATTTCCGCGAAATCGAGATCCTGCTTTTCCCGGGTGGCCGCATCACCGGCGTAGAAGTCGCCGAGGGCCTCGTCGTCGGGTCGATGGAATGTGATATCGCGGGCATCAAACCCGTATTGATTCTGCGTCCACTTGGCTTCAAGCCGGAAAACCTCACCGGTGGGCATGGCATCAGCCTCTTGATAGATCGGTGAGTCCGACCAAACCTTAAGCGTGAAGTGGCCGGTGGAGTCTGCGAAGGCGAGTTCGAGATAAGGTTTATCCGCCTTGGTTTTGCGGGTGGCACGGGACTGGAGCTGGGCGTGGATGGCCGCCACAACGGGAGTTTCTCCGGCTAGTTCTTTGAGTTCGGATATGGTGATGGGAGTCACGGGATGGAAGATGAGGGTTGATGGAAAGACAAAGATTGATCGGTTCGACTCTTACGATCAACCCTCAACTTTCAACTCACTCAACCCCCACCCGTGAAACCTCTCATCCGCTGGGTTGAGGTGGGCATCATTGCCCGTGAGTTGCTGCAGCGGGACTAATGAATCCGCGTATAGGGTTTGCGAAACATCATTAGGCGAGATCATGAGTCTCACGACTTATGTAAAACTCACTTTCCCCGTAATGTCACCCCCTCTTGCGCATCCATAAAGGACCGCTCTCTAAACTACGCCCCCCATGAAACCTATTCAACGATTCGCCAGCCGTGAGGACGCGGGCCACATGCTCGCCAAAAAAAAGTCTCTAACAATCAGAGTATTCAATGCCGCTGCCACTGCCATTGAGAGTCGGTTATCGCATCGCCTAGCCAGCCTTCTCTCTGTCTCCGCGATCACCCTTCTCGGATCCTACAGAGCCCAGGCCGCGAACGCGACCTGGACCGGCACAAGCAGCAATACTTGGGGAACTACCACAAACTGGACATCCAGTCCGGTTCCCGGCTCCGGCAACACCGCCACATTCAGTGGAGCGAGTGGCAATACAACGGTTTCAACCGGTGCCATTACGATCGACACCATCCTGTTCGATACCGCCCGCGCGGCGGCTTATACCTTGGGAACGGCTGTGGGGACCGGCACGATCACGCTGAATGACAGTGGCGCAATTACCATCAATTCCTTGGTTGCGACGAATCAGGTGATCAATGCAAACATCACGCTGGGGACGACCACGTCAGCCAGCTCATACAGTTTTACGAACAATAGCGGCACCAATGGCCAACTTCTCACAATTGCGGGTAATATCAGCAGTAATCAGGTCAACGCCACACGGGCGAAAACCCTAACTTTAGGTGGAAGTGCGAACGGCCTGGTTTCCGGCATCATCAACGGCAATAGTTCCGGAGGTGGGTCCAATAAAACCGCCACTGTATCACTTTTGAAAAGTGGGACAGGAACATGGAAACTCTCCAACGCGAATACATACTCCGGCTCCACCACCATCAGTGCGGGCACCCTGGCGGTCGGCGCGGCAGCTCCCAGTGGCAGCAACGGAGCGTTGGGTAACGCGACTTCGGCCGTAATTCTCGGAGATGCTTCCACTCTCGTCGGCAATGCTCCGTCCCTTCTGGTCAACGGAGCCTTCACCGTGGCCCGTGCCATCAGTGTCGGGTCCCTGATTAACACCGCCGCCTACAACGCCACCATCGGCGGAAGCAACACCACCGGCATCTCGACGTATTCCGGAGCCATCACCCTCAACACCACGGCGGCCAATTACACGACCACCCTGCTAGCTGCCACGGGCGGCACGGTGGATTTCACCGGCACCTGGACCACCAACAACAAGGCGATCACCATCGGTTCTGATGGTAACACGGGAACCATCAAGCTGTCAAACACACTGGCGACCACTGGCGGAATCAACATCAACTTCGGCACTTTCCTTCTCGGAGCAAGCGATCGGATCGACAATGCAGCGCCTGTCACAGTGGCGGGCGGAGCCCTCGACACCAGCGCTTTCTCGGACACCGTCAGCGTGTTCAACATGAGTAGTGGTTCCTTGAATGGCACCGGTACAATCACCGCCGGCACCTACGGTCTCAGTGGCGGCACGGTGAACGCGAACCTCGGCGCAGGCACGATGATTGTCACCACCGGTAACACACACTTGGTCGGACTTTCCGGAGCGACGGCGGTGAATCTCAACAGCGGCATCCTTTCTCTGAATGCGAGCAACCGCCTCGCGGACGCCGCGGCGGTCTCCGCCAACGGCGGAACGCTCGCCATCGGCAAATTCAGCGACACGGTGGGTGCCGTCTCGCTCGTCAACGGCAGTATCATCGGTTCCGGTGGCACGCTCACCGGCAGCGGTTATGCGGTTCAGTCCGGAACTGTTAGCGCCAAACTTGGCGGCGCAGGTGCCGCACTTACCAAGTCCGGTTCAGGCACCGTGACTCTCAGCGGTGCGAACACCTACACCGGCTCCACAACGATCAATGGCGGCACTTTGGAACTCACCAGCATCGGAACCATCGCCAGCACGAATATCATCGTCGGAACTGTGGGATCAACCGGAGCCATCCTTGATGCCTCGGCAAGCGGCCTTACGGTTGGGAACTCCCAGGTCGTCAGCGGGATAGGCACCATCAAGGGTTCCTCCACCATCCAAGGCATCCTCGCTCCGGGCAACAGTGCGGGCATCCTAAACAACCTGGGTAATATCGACCTGCAATCCGGGTCCTCACTCGAGATAGAGCTCGGCAGCACCACTCCCGGCATCGGTGGCTACGATCAACTCAATGTCATCGGTTCAGTCACGCTCGGTGGACTTCTCTCAGTCACAACGGGAGTGTTCACCCCGACCCACGGCGACTTGTTCTTTATTATTGCCGATGACGGTATGGATGCGATCAACGGCGTGTTCAGCAATGCTCCGGTCAACGGAAGCACCTACACCTTCGGCGGACAACATTTTACCATCAGCTATTTCGGAAACAGCGAAGCCATCACCCCTTCGTTCACGGGAGGAAACGACGTGGTCCTGATGGCCGTGCCGGAGTCGCATGCGGCCTTGATCGGCGGCATCGGCGTTCTCTTCCTGCTGCGCCGCCGCCGCGCGTAACGGCAGAGGGTTACCTCCTGTTCCCCGCCCTCCAGTCTTCGCCAAGGCTTCGACAGGCAGGCTGGTCGGTCCCAACAGCGGTTTCAGGAGCCACATGTTCGCCAAAAGCAAATTTCTTGGCGCCAGCCAAAGCCCTGAGAGACGGGGATGGCGCTCGTAAACCAAAACAACTAACCGAAAAGAGAACGTCAAACTAACGAGCGACTGAAAGACTCTATTGAAACCCGGCGGGAGCGCAGCGGACATAGAGTCCCTGGAGGGGAGCCCCGCGAGGGGTGAGCGTAGCGAATCAAAGGCTCCTGTTTCCACGTCATCAACCGGATTTGGATCACACCGGCTCAACAAGATCCTGGAACATTGGCGCGCTTCTTGCCAGTGGTCGCCAAGAAAGAGGAAGCAAGCGTGGTATCGGACGCCGAGCGGAATGCGAAGGCGCCAGAGACGGACAGAGGCAGTCTTAGTATCTTCATAGTAGTGATTGAAAGCAGGGAAACCATCCCGAGGAAGCCTGTGAGTAGCATAGGAGGATACCGGGGTGATATCACCATTGCTCAGTAACATCTATCTGCACGTGGTGCTGGACAAATGGTTCGTGGAATCCGTTCAGCCCGCGTGCCAGGAGAGAACCTTCATGGGGCGATATGCCGATGACTTTGTCATGGGTTTTGAGCGACTGGAGGATGTTCATAAAGTCCAGCGGGTGATCGCGAAGCGGTTTGCACGTTTCGGGCTGAAGATCAATACTGAGAAAACGCGGTTGGTGCGCTTCGGGCGGTCATCGCGGAATGGAGGAACCGGCGACAAACCGGAGACCTTCGACTTCCTTGGCTTCACCCATTACTGGGGGAGGTCACAGAAGGGCAATCAGGTGGTGATGAAGAAAACCGCGGCGGGGCGGTTCCGACGGGCGCTGCAAGCGATTAAGGAATGGGGGATGGAACACCGTCACCTGTCCATGAAGGAGCAGCAGCGCAAGCTCAACGAGAAGCTGCGTGGTCATGACGGCTACTACGGAGTCACTGGAAATATCCGCATGCTGTCACGGCTGCGATATGAGGTGGCAAAGTTGTGGCGCAGGTGGCTTTAGCGGCGCAACCGCAGCAGCAGCCCGAACTGGGAACGGTTCCAAGGCATGCTGAGTGTCTTTCCCTTATTTCCTGCTCGCATCATACACTCCAAAATGCAATGAAACCACAACCCCGAGGAACCGGATGCGTTAATTGCGCTCGTCCGGATCAGTGGGGGGCGTCGTCCGGCCTTCGG
>CAIXKE010000111.1 GCA_903919975.1 Akkermansiaceae bacterium
ACATTCTGTCGGCTGTCGGCGCGGGGACATACTGTCACCCGTCTTCTGCGAAGCGACTCGCCGGACAGTATGTCCGTCATCCAGCAGCGCGCAAAATGCACGCGCTCCGACAACTCGCTTAAAGGTATTGAGCTTCAGCCAGCCGCTTACTTCTGTTCTTCGTCCTCGTCGATGTTGTGGGTGAGGATGAACTGCAAGTCGTCGAGGCCGAGGTTGGAGGCGAAGCCTTCATCGCCGAGCACGTTGGTGACGAGTTGGGTTTTTTGGTGTTGGAGAATGCGGATTTTCTCTTCGACCGTATCCCGCGTGAGCAGTCGGTAGGCGATAACCTTGTTTTTCTGGCCGATCCGGTGGGTTCGGTCGATGGCTTGGTTTTCGACGGCGGGGTTCCACCACGGATCGTAGAGGATGACGTAGGAGGCCGAGGTGAGGTTGAGGCCCGAACCACCGGCTTTGAGTGAAAGCATAAAGACCGAAGGGTCTTTGGTGGTTTGGAATTTCTCGATTTCGCCTTTGCGGTCCTTGGTCTGGCCGGTGAGGTAGTTGTAGGGGCGGCCTTCGAGTTCGAGACGAGCTTTGATGAGATCGAGCATCGAGACGAATTGGGAGAAGACGAGCACCTTGTGGCCTTCCTCGTGGAGCTGATCGAGCAGATAGAACAAGGATTCCATCTTGGCGGACTCTTCCTTGAGGTATTTCGGATCGATGAGGCCGGGGTGGCAGCAGATTTGGCGGAGGCGCATCAGGCCTTGGAGGATGGCGAAGGAGTTTTTCTTCACCGCCTCGTCGGAATCGAGGCCGAGCAGGGCTTTTTGAATGCGTTTGAGCTCGTTTTTGTAGAGTTCGAGCTGGATGCCTTCCATTTTCGAGTAAACTTCTTCTTCCGTCCGTGGCGGCAAGTCTTGGGCGACTTGGAGCTTGGTGCGGCGGAGGAGGAACGGCCGGAGGCGTGAGGCGAGGCGGCTTTGGCTGAGCGGGTCCTTGCGCTTATCGAAGCGTTTTTTGAAGTAAGCGCGGGAGCCAAGCACGCCGGGCATGGCGAAGGCCATCAGCGACCACATGTCGAGCAGGCGGTTTTCGATCGGCGTGCCGGTGAGGACGAGGCGATTTTGGGAATCGAGTTCGCGGGCGCACTTGGCGGCCTTGGAATCCGGGTTTTTGATTTGCTGGCCTTCGTCCAAGATGGTGGTGAGCCATTTGATGCCGTTGAGTTCCTCGCCGCAGACGCGGAGTTGGGCGTAGTTGAGGACCAGGATGTCGATGTTGTTTTGGATGTGATCCACATCGATGTCGTCGCGATTTTTGAGGATCTTGACTTTGAGTTCCGGGGTGAATTTTCCGGCTTCGCTGAACCAGACGTCGAGCACGGATTTCGGGCAAACGACGAGCGCGGGTTTTTTCGCGCCGCCGGTTTTCCGGTGTTCGTCGAAGAGCCAGAGCAGATAGGTGAGGGACTGGATGGTTTTGCCGAGTCCCATGTCATCGGCGAGGATGCCGCCGAAGTTGTTGACCGAGAGGTAAGCGAGGAACTTGAAGCCATCGACCTGATAGGGCCGGAGGGTGGCGTTGAGGGCCTCGGGGACGTCGGGATTGACTTCGAGTTGGATATCGCCGGCGCGGCCTTTGATGCGTTCCCATGCTTTCGGGTCGAAGACCTCGGCGGCTTTGGGATCGGCGAGTTGCAGGGCGTGCATGCGGTGGGTCTCACCGGAGAGGTCGAAGGGATCGAGGCCGAGGCGGGTGACAGCTTCGCGTTGGTCGGCATCAAGTTTGATTTCGAGGCGCATCCATGAGCCGTCATCCATGCGGACGTAGCCACCGCGTGCGGCGACGAGTTGGCGGATTTGCGCTTTGGATAGATTGACGCCTTGGACGTCGATGACGATGCGGAGGTCGAACCAGTCGATGTCTTGGCCGACGACTTCGAAGCGGACGGCGGCGGTGACGGGATCGGCGAGGATGGATTTCAGGCGGAGATCGATATCGAGTTCGATATTTTCCGGCATCGCCTTGATCCACTCGGCGAATTTCTCGGGGAATTGTTTGGTGATGCGGGATTTGAACGAGAGGAGTTTCTCGTCATAGGAGAGGCCCATTTCATCGAGGATGGGCGGCACCGGATAGAGGGCTTCGCGGGCGAAGCGCAGGAGTTGCTTGCCCTTGACGGGGATTTGTTCGGCGAGTTCCCAACCTTCTTTGGTGAAGCGTTCGGTGCGGCGGCCTTTGGTCTCGATAGCGGTGACGTCGATGACCAGGTGCTCGGTTTCGGCGGCGGTGAGGCCGGCGATGAGTTTCATTTCAAACTTGGGTTTCAGTTCGAGGTCGATGACGCGCTTCTTGAGGGATTCCGGAAGGGATGCGCCGATTTTGCGGAGGAATTCCACACCTTCGAGCGAATCGATGACGCGTTTTGGAATCAGGTAGCGGGGCATCACGTCGGTTTCCTCGAGCCAGCGTGGCGGGCCGGGGAAGACGGTTTCGTCGGACTGATAGAATTCCTTGCGGCCGGGGAGGAGGCGGACCGAGTGGGAGACATTTTCACCGCTGGCGGTGATGAGTTGCAGGGCGAAGCTTTTGCTGTCGTAAGGATCATCTTCGCAGACCCAGCTGAGGGCGTCCTCGACGACTTTGAATTCTTTTTCGTCGAGGTTGACGATGTAGCCTTTGAGTGCGGGTTGGCGGAAAACCCGGTTCATGAAGCGGCAGGATTCCTCTTGATCGAAATCGAGGGTGGTATCGCCATATTTTCGATAGAACGCGAGGTAATGTTCCCACAGTGTTTGGCTCTGGGCGTCCATGAGGAGCGCGCCTTCGTGGTGCAGATTAACGTAGTTCTCGATGTCGTTTTTCTCGCGGAGTTGAACCCAGGTGTTGGCTTTGGTTTCCTTTACCTCGATGCGGGCCTCATTGATGGTGGCGACTAAGCGGAAGGCGACGGTGAGGGGTTCGTCTTGAGGCGGGCGTTCGTTGACCTGCTCGATGCGCTCATACCATGCGGCGACTTCACGCTCTTGTTCCCAGTCCGCCATTTTTTTCTGCACGTGACCGAGATCGGTGATCACGCTCATGAACTCCGGATAAGGGAGTTTTTTCTTATAGAAGGCGTAAGCGATGTAGTTCCAGAACTCCAGGATGTCCCCAGGGGGCATGGGCCAGAGTTCGAGCGCTTCGTAGGTGGTGATTTCCCAGCGCGGGCTGATGCGGACCATGTCGTGGTCGTGCAATTCTCCTTCGATCACGTAACGGCGGTAGCGTTTTTCGATTTTGGTGACGAAATCGGCTTCTTTGTCATCGAGTTCGCGACCGAGTTTTTCCTCGATGATGTCGAGCACCGGGGTGTCGTCGAATTCATTGGGGGATTCCGGGAGGTCCTCGCCGCGGTGCATGCGCTCCATCATGGTGGCATACTGGCAGGCACCGGCGATGATCTCGTCTTCGGCGGTGCAAGAGCCGAACCAACGGTTGCCCTGAAGGCGGAGGCTGGTGCGGAAAACTCCGGTTTCGTCTTCGACCCGGCCTTGAATAAAAAGGTGGTTGCCAAAAATCTGGGTGACTGCGCCATCTTTTTGGAGCATTTCACCGCGTTTCCGGGATTCTTCCGGGAAACTGTTGAGGAAATTGAGAGTCGCTCGGTCTGGATTCATCGCGTCGTGAGTGGAAATTATGCCTTTAAATCAGCGTTCTCGGCGAAAATGCCAAGACGCAAAGCGGCGGGGCGCGATCCTAAGCCACTACAATTCAGGGAATCAATAAAAACCTCATGCCGGGATTTTCAGGATTGTTTGAAGATGCGTTCAGCGGCGGCAGTGGGGGACTGGGGGAGTGGTTTGGAAATGGCCATGGTGACGCCGCTCTTGCGGTCCCGCCATACGGCGCATAGAAGTCCGGCGTGGAACCAATCCATTATTTTAACCGCCACAGCGAGAAGCTCGAAGTCGAAGAAGTTTACGGCGAGGGGTTTCTGCGCTGGACGTATGGCCATCCGCTTGGGGCGCTTGCGCTCGCGGCGATGGTCAAGCGGCCGTTTTTCTCCGCATGGTATGGCCGCCGGATGAGCACGCCGGAATCCGCTGCGCGGGTCAGCCCGTTCATCGAGAAATACGGCTTGGACCCTGCGGATTTTGCGGATTCGCCGGCTTCCTACGGCAGTTTCAACGAGTTCTTTTACCGCAAACTCAAGCCCTCCGCCCGGCCGGTGGATCCGGATGAATCCCGCGTGGTTTTTCCGGCGGATGGCCGCCACCTTGGGTTCGAGCGGGCGTCCGCGATTGAGGGGGTGTTCGTCAAAGGCCAGAAATTCGATTTGCCCGCATTGCTCGGGGACGCGGATCTTGCGGCAAAATACGCCGACGGCGCACTGGTGCTCTCGCGGCTGTGCCCGGTCGATTACCACCGCTTCCATTTCCCGGCGGCGGGCGTGCCGGGCGCGACGCGGATGATCGAGGGGCCGTTGTTTTCCGTCTCGCCGATCGCTCTGCGCAAGCAGTTGGCCTATCTTTGGCAAAACAAGCGGACGATCACGCCGCTGCAAACCGAGCGCTGCGGCACGGTGCTGCTCTTGGAAATCGGCGCGACCTGTGTGGGCACCATTCGCCAGACATTCACTTCCGGGCAAGCGGTGGAAAAAGGCGCGGAGAAAGGTTTTTTCGCTTTTGGCGGCTCCTCCACGATTACCATTTTTGAGCCTGGTGCGGTGAAGCTCGCCGCCGATCTGGCTGATTTCTCTTCGCGGCAGACCGAGCTTTACGCCCGGGTCGGCACTCACATGGCTCACTCCGCTTGACCTTGCCGCCTCCCACTGCACTCTTTCGCACCTTCTGCATGCCCGACTATCTCCAAACGCTCCAAGAACATGCCCGTGAAGCCCTCAAGCCCGCCATCGAAGGCCAGTTGTCACAGGCTGAGCGCATCGCGCTTTACAAAGAGTTTCTTAAAATCGAGGAGCAACGCATTCTAGAGCATCATCGTGCGGGAGCCGGTGGTCTCGAAATCGCACGGGACCGGGCGGCGCTCATCGACATCCTGCTGTCCTCGATTCTCCAGGCCTCCCTCAATTCCCGCAAAGAGCAGCCCGCTCTGCCCATCGCACTGGTCGCCACCGGTGGCTACGGCCGCGGATTGCTGAATCCCCGCTCGGACATCGACCTTTTATTTTTGTTGCCCCGCGCTTCTAACAAGCTCCCGTTACCGCTTCAAGAGCTCGTCCAAGATGTGCTGTATCTTCTCTGGGATGTCGGCTTCAAAGTCGGCCATGCCTGCCGCTCGATCGTCGAATGCGTGCAGCAGGCCAGGCTCGATCAGGAAAACAAGACCTCGCTGATGGACGCCCGCCTGATCAGTGGCGACGCCGCCTTGTTCGCACAATTTCAAACGAAATTCGCCAAGGAATGCATCGATCAGGGCCAGCAAGCGTTTTTCGATCTCCGCCGTCAGGACTTGCGCAGCCGACATGAAAAATACTCCCGCACGGTTTTCCTGCAAGAGCCCAACGTTAAGGAGGGCTGCGGCGGCATGCGTGATTATCATAGTATCCAATGGGTCGCCCGGGTGAAAACCGGCAGCTCGAAACTCGAAGATCTCGTCGAGAAAAAATTCCTCACCGCCTCCGCCTGCCGCGAGATCGAGGAAGCTTATGATTTCATCCACCGGGTGCGCAACGAACTCCACTATCACACCGGGAAGGGAACCGATCAACTCACGCTCCAGCTTCAAGGCGTGGTGGCCACCGCCTTCGCTTATCCCCAGCGCGATATTTTGCGCAGCACCGAGGCCTTCATGCGCGATTACTATCGGCACACGCGCCATATCTATCAACACACCACGTCGTTGATGGAATCCTTCCAGATCGAAGAGGATTCCCGCGCCGAATCCGGCATCCGTTCGTTCCTGACGTTCCGGAAAAAAAAGCGCGAGGAATTCGATGGATTCATCGCTCGTGACGGTCGCCTGTTTCCCGCAAACCAAGATATTTTCAGGGACGACCCGAGCCGTCTGATGCGGCTCTTCCAACACTGTCAGGTCCGCAACCTCAAGCTCAGTCCGCAAATCCGCCGTCTCATCGCCAGCCATTGGGATGATATCGACCGTCCGTTCCGCTATTCCAAGACCAACCGCCTGATTTTCCAAGCGATTCTCGAGCGCAAAGGCGAGGTTGCGCGCATTTTGCGGCTGATGCATCGCATTGGTTTTCTCGGGCGCTATCTACCGGAGTTCGGCGCGCTTGATTGTCTGGTCCAGCACGAGTTTTTCCATCGATACACGGCGGACGAGCATACACTCCGTTGCGCGGATCAACTCGATCAACTCGTTTCGGAAACCAACCCGCGCCGCCAGATCTATCGGCGCTTGTTTCATGAAATCGAAGATTCCTACGCGCTCTATCTCGCCGTCATTCTGCATGATACCGGCCGCGCGGAAAACGTCCGCGAGCACATCGACGGCTCGGCCATGCTTGCGGCCCGCCTTTGCACGCGCCTGCAAATCCGCGGTGCCCGGCGGACCTTGATCATGTTTCTCGTGGACAACCACCTGACGTTCTGGCGCACCGCCACCACCCGCAATCTCGACGATCCCGAAGTGATCGGTGAGTTCGCCTCGATCGTCAAAAACACCTCCAACTTGGACGCTTTGTTTCTCTTCACCTTCGCCGATTCCAATGCCACGTCCCCGGAATCCTGGACTGGCTGGAAGGAAAGCCTGATGATTCAACTCCACTCAGCCACCCGCACCTTCCTAGAAAGCGGGCGCGAGAAATACTCGGAAAAACTCGATGCGGATCGTCTCGCCTTGCGTGACGAAGTCATCGGCATGATGCGCGAAGACTATCATGCGGATGTTGAGCGCCACTTCGAACGCATGCCGGCCCAAGCGTTCCACTTCCGCCAGGCCTCCCAAATCGTCACCCAGGTGCGCACCGTCCGCCATTTCCTGCAACGCGAGGAGGCGAAAAAAGACCCCTTCGCATCGTGCATCAAATGGATTGACCACACCGATAAAGGCTACACCGAGCTCGTGCTTGCCACTCGGGATCGGCCCTTGTTGCTCGAAAAAGTCTGCTGCGCCCTCGCCTCGGAACAAATCAACATTCTATCCGCCGATCTCTTCACCCGCACTGACGGCATCGTCGTCAACATCTTCCGGGTTTGCACCACCAACTTCGAAGCCGTATCTAACGTGGGCATACGCAAGCGTTTTCTGACCACCTTTGAAGATGTGCTTGCGGCCGAGGTTTATGAACCTGAGCGCTACCTCCGTCGCCGCGTCAATTTCCTCAAGCCGCGCAACGATCAAGAGATTCCGGTCCCGGTTCTCGCTTTTGTCAGCAACGAGCTTCACCCCACCTGCACCACTGTCGAACTTCAGGCGCTGGACCGCATCGGCTTGCTCCACGATCTTTTCCACACCATCAATGAGTATGGTCTCAACACCGCCCACGCCCGGATTTGCACGGAAAAGGGCGTGGCCATGGACACCCTCTACATCACCACGGCCGAGGGCGGAAAGGTCGAGGATTTGGAAATTCTCAAGCAACTCGAAGATCGATTCTCCGCCCTCATCGCCCGCCCGGATGCCCAGGAATGAGGGGGGGGGGCGATTTCCCCAATGCGGGAGTGCTGAACCCGGATTTTAATTTTCAGGATTGCGGCGACACCTGCAGGCCGCATGATCTTGACGCTATACGCACGAAAGCACCATGTCCCAAGCCATCATCGATCCTGAGGAGGTCCGCCGTTTTGCGGCGGAGTTGAAACGATTCAACGGCGATCTGCGGGAGCGCTCCGCCTCGCTCATGGCGCGCTTCACCGCGCTCGGCGATACCTGGCAGGATCAGGAGCAGGAGAAATTTTCAGGTGAGTTCGTGCAGTTGATGAAGACCCTCAAGTCCTTCCTCGAACTCTCCGAGCGCCACACCCCCTATCTGTTGCGCAAGGCCGACCGCATCCAGCAATACCTTGATCAGCGATAAGGTCATGAAAATCCCGCCATGTCCGATCAGGTAAAAGTTTCCTCAATTGACGCGCTCGAGGCGTTTCGCGCGGATTTGATCCAATATATCGAAAAAGCGCGCGTCGCGTTGGAAGATGCTGAAGGCGAAGTGAGGCGCACGCGCACGTGGCTGGATGTGGACAGGACGAATTACTGGACGCGGCAGTTGAAACAGCGGACCAAGGAACTCGACCAAGTGGAGGCCGAGTTTTACAACGCCAAGATCACACGCCCGACGGAAAGCCATGCGTTTCACAAAATGGCGGTCCTCAAGGCCAAACACCGCCTTGAGGAGGCCGAGGCGAAAATCCTCGTCCTGAAAAAATGGCGGCAGACATACGATAACCGCGTCACGCCGATGCTGCGGCAGCTTGATCCGTTGTTTCTCCTAGTCGGCCTCCACCTGCCGAAAGCAATCCATTCGCTGGGGGAATCGATCAAGGCGCTTCAGGCTTATGCGGAAAAGGGCCCAACCGTGAAGTCCATTGCGCCGGCAGAGCCCGGGCCTTCGGATGAAGGAGGGCTGCCATGAGCACGTCCGGCAGCAGGGGGCTCCTCGCCATGTCCACCCGCCAGCTCATGTCGTGCTGGGAGGAAACCCGTAACTCATGGCGAGACCAGAAGGCCGCCGAGTTCGAAAGCTTGTATCTAGCAGAGCTTGGCCATAGCCTCAGTTCGGCTATGAAAATCCTCGAGGAACTGGATCAATTGTTAATAAAAATTCATGCAGACTGCGACTGATGCCATCGACCCGCGCTCGGTGCGTGATGATTTGGAACGCTTGAAATCCGGCGTTTCCGGAACAACGGCAGCCGAGTTGGCCTTGATGAAGACCAAGGCTGCAAGCCTCACCGTCCTTTGGCGCGAGGCCCAGCAGCATGCGGAAGCGGACGAGCGCAAGCTGGAGATGCGGATCCAGGAAATTTCAGGGAATTTCAACGAGCGGATCTCACGGGCGCACATCGCCAGGGAGTTGCGCTCCGCGAAAATACAACAAGCCTACCACGCCAGCAAATCCTCGCTCGCGCACGGCATCCAGGAAGCCAAGGATCGCAGGATTGGCAAGGCGCAGGGCACGATCATGCGCAACCGCCAGACGCGCCAGCAGGAACTCGATCAAGCAGCGGCCAGCCACGCGGAATTCCTCGGACACTTGCTGGCGGATCGCGGAGTCCGCCGAGATCTCCAGAAACGAATTCTCGGTATATTTAAGACGTTCCAGCCCTTGATCGCCGGATGGTTTGACGCCAAGCGAGCAGGATTTTCTGACGGCGAGGAGCTTGAGAGTCCGGAAAAGTCGCGTGAGGCATTGTTGGAAACGTTGGATCAAGTCCGCGCCGACGCCGATGCCGCGGCTTCGATGCCCTTGGTGAAATTGTTCCGCTTCATTCCCTTGTGGTTTCTAACAACCGCGATCATGGCCATGCACATTTGGTATGGCCTTCGAGTAGGTGGTGGCGGCTTGCGCGCGATGTTGCCTTCGTTCCTGATTGCCGAGGGGGCGGTGCTCGCGCTCTGGATCATTGCCTTGCTAAACGCCCTACCTGTCATCCGCAGGTGCGCCGCCCAGCTTGCGGCCGCGCGCAATCTTGAAATCGCTTCGGAAAAACAATCGGCCGACCGCCTTGCAGTACTGAATGCGGAGATCAAAGGTGAACAAGTGGAGGAAGGCCGCAACCTCAGCGAAACCTTTCGCGAGACTGACGGCGAATGGCGTGCCAGCATGGCGGATGGCCAACGCAGGCTCGACGAACAATTCGCGCGGCTGCCAGGCAGATTGGAGCGAATTCATCAACGAAGGATCGCCGCGATCAACGCCGCCCATGAAAACGCGATCAGCCTCGTACATCATGAGTTTGCCGGAAGGCTGCGCGAGTTTGAGGCTGCACAGCAAATCGAGAAATCGAGAATCGATGCGGAGATTGATGTGTCTCTCCGCGAAATGGCCGAAACATGGGCTCATGATATCTTGCCGCTGTCACAGGCGCTTGTTTCAAGTGATCGATCATCGCTTCAGGATTTTCCGCCATGGAATACCCAGACTTGTGCCTCATGGGAGGCTCCGCATACGGCGCCGCAGGCGGTTAGAATCGGCCGTGTCGAGGTGGATGTCCAGGCTCTGGCTGGCGGGCTTCCCGGCCACCCCGGATTTGCTCTACCCGGTGGTGGTCATTTCAGTGCTCCGTTCGCGCTAGCGTTTCCGGATCAGGGCTCGCTTTTGATAGAAAGCGATGGTTGGAATGACGATGCGTCCACCAAAGCGCTTGCCGTCGTTGCGCTGCGATTGCTGGCATCGCATCCACCGGGCCGCGCGTCGTTCGTATTCATCGATCCCGTCGGACTCGGCAAGGATTTCGCCGGCTTGATGCATCTCGCGGATTACGAGGAAACCCTGATCAATCACCGCATCTGGACCCAGAGCACGCACATCGAGGAACGCCTCGCCGAGGTGAATGATCACATCGAAAAAGTCATTCAGATGTATCTGCGCGATGAGTTTCCGGACGTCAATGCCTACAACGAACAAGCGGGCACTATTGCCGAGAAATACCGATTCCTCGTCATCGCTGGTTTTCCTGCGGGCTTCAGCGACACGGCGATGAAACGACTGCGTTCCATCGCATCGAGCGGTGCGCGTTGTGGCGTGCATCTCCTGATTCAATACGATCTACGCCAGCCAGCGCCGGAACAAGCCTTGATGGATGAATTGCGTCGCACCTGTCAGCGGTTGATCTATCAGAAAGGTGCGTTTTATCTGGCAGGAGCTCCGCCCGGCGGGAAGGTTGTGGTTTTCGATCCGCCGCCATCGATTCAGGATTCGATGCTTCTTGTGCACCGCATCGGAAAAGCCAGCGTCGACTCGAACCGGGTGCAGGTTCCATTTTCCCAGATCGCGCCGTCGGTGGATGAGTTCTGGAGTTCTGATACCAGCGAGGAGCTGCGCGTTCCGGTAGGCCGGACCGGTGCCAAGAAACTCCAGATGCTCGCCATCGGCAAAGGAACCCGCCAGCACGTGCTCGTCGCGGGGAAAACCGGCTCGGGAAAGTCCACCTTGTTTCACGTCATCATCACCAATCTCGCCCAGTGGTGCAGTCCGGATCAGGTGGAGTTCTATCTGGTGGACTTCAAAAAGGGCGTCGAATTCAAATGTTATGCGGTGAAACATCTGCCGCACGCCAGGGTTGTCGCCATCGAGAGCGATCGGGAATTCGCGCTCAGCGTGTTGCAACGGGTGGATGGCGAATTGAAACGTCGGGGCGAGATGTTCCGCCGTGTGGGAGCTCAGGATGTGCCGGGTTACAAGCGCGCCTCTGGAGGCGGACCATTGCCGCGCACCTTGTTGATGATCGACGAATTCCAGGAGTTTTTCACCGAAGATGATGCCGTGGCGCAGGAGGCTTCACTTTTGTTAGATCGCATTGTGCGCCAAGGCCGCGCGTTTGGCATCCATGTCATTCTTGGTTCGCAGACACTTGGTGGTGCCTACACGCTGGCACGCGCGACTCTTGGCCAAATGGTCATCCGCATCGCGCTTCAGTGCAATGAAACCGACGCCCATTTGATCATGGATGATGACAATCCCGCGCCGCGGCTGCTCACGCGGCCAGGTGAGGGGATTTACAACGACCAGGCCGGCGCGCTCGCTGCGAACAGTCCGTTTCAAATCGTCTGGCTACCGGAAGACGAGCGTGATGCGATGTTGGATCACGTTTCCGCCCGGGCGGCACAGGTCGCGAAACTCCCACCACCTCCAATCATCTTCGAAGGCAATGCGCCCTCCGATGTGCGGGACAATCCAGAGTTGAACGCGCTGATTCGCAGCCGCCCCGCCACACGTCCGCTAGCAGCGCGGGCATGGCTAGGTGCGCCGAATTCGATCAAAGGTCCCACCGAAGCGATATTCCAGCGCCAGAGCGGCAGCCACTTGTTAGCAATCGGTCAGTCCGTCGAACACTCGCTCTCGTTGCTTTCCATCACCTTGGTTTCGCTCGCTGCGCAATATCCTGCGGGCGGAGTCGAGTTCGTCGTGCTACATCCCCATGCTGCCGAACCGGGAGGTGCCGCTATTTTCAACCAACTCGCCGCATCCCTGCCGCAGCGCATCCGCATCGGTGGTCCTGCCGAGGTGGTCGGACTGATGGCCGAACTCGGCGGTGAACTCACCACCCGCATGCCGACGTCTGGTCGCGATGCTCCCGAGGTTTTTCTGCTGATCCATGATCTCCAACGATTCAAAGCTCTCAGACCTGATGATGAATTCAAGTTCTCGATGGATGATGCGGAGTCTGCGGCGAGTCCGTCGAAGGTGTTCGCGGATCTGCTGAGTGAGGGCGGCCCCTGCGGCATGCACGTGGTGGCCACCACGGATACTTGGAACAACGTCAGCCGGTGGATTCCACGGAAACTGATGGCCGAGTTTGAAATGCGCGTGTTGTTTCAAATGAGCGCCAATGACTCCGCCAACCTCATTGATTCCCCAGCGGCCTCCACCCTCGGGCTTCACCGAGCGCTGTTCTACAACGAACACCTCGGCACGCTTGAGCCCTTCCGCCCGTATGCCATGCCGGACGCGGCTTGGCTGGAGGAAATATGACCATATTCGCAAATTTCCTTAAGATTCTGCTTGGCAATTCCCTGTGAATCTTTCAGTTTCCGCGCCCGCCCGGCATCCGGGCGAGCTCACCGGAGTTCCACCATGTCAGTATCACTACGTCTCAACCGCAAGGGCACCAAGGACCGCCCTTATTATAAAATCGTCGCCGTCGACAGCCGCAAGCGTCGCGACGGACGCTACATCGAACAACTTGGCACCTACGATCCGCTGAAGGAAGGCACCAATTTCACCATCGATCTCGCAATCGCCGACAAGTGGCTTGCGGTTGGCGCCAAGCCCTCCGAGACCGTCAACAGCATGATCCGCAAGGCGCGCACCGCCGCAGCGAATGCAGTTGCTGAGTGATCGGCATCCGGCCAATCAAAAATTTTCAAACAACCGCGTTCCGCAAGGATCGCGGTTGTTTTGCATAGATGATGCGCTCGCCGAGTCCCATTCCGTTTGAGGAGTTCATGCAGCGCGCACTGCATGATCCGGAGCGCGGATATTATGCGCGGCGGATCAGCGGGGTCGGCAAGCGGGGGGATTTCACCACCGCGCCGATGCTCTCGGCCGCCCCCGCGAAGGCGATCGCTGCCTGGGCAACCCGGGCGCTGCGCGAAACCGGCTGCCGCGACCTGATCGAGATCGGCCCCGGCGAGGGGACGCTTGCCGCCGCCGTGCGGAAATCCCTGCCATGGCACCTCCGCTGGAAAACCCGCCTGCATATGGTGGAAACGTCCAAACCGCTGGCTGAACTCCAGCAAAAACGGCTCGGCGGTGTGGCGGTCTGGCACTCGTCCCCGGAGGCGGCGTTGGCGGCTTGCGCTGGCAGGGCGGTGATTTTTTCCAACGAACTCGTCGATGCCTTTCCAGTGCGCCGATTTCAAAAAACCGGCGATGGTTGGCGCGAGCTTGCCGTTGCGTTCGATACAGAAGGAAAGGCAGCCGAATTGCTGCTGCCGTCCGCACCGTTGCCGGAATCATCCGGCTTTGCCGATTTCCACCCGCCGGGGCAATGGATCGAAGTGCATGATTCCTACCGCCATTGGCTCCAAAATTGGCTGCCGCAGTGGCGGGCCGGACGGATGCTGACGATTGATTACGGCTCCACGGCCGACAATCTCTATCACCGCCGCCCGCAAGGAACGCTCCGCGCCTATCTCCTTCAGCAGCGGCTTGTCGGGCCGGATATCTATCAAAACATGGGTAGCCAAGACCTCACAGCCGATGTTAACTTCACCGACCTGATGGATTGGAGCGCGCCATGGATGGCGGAGCAAAAAATCCAGTCGTTCGCGGATTTCCTGCACGGGCATGCCTCTTCGGATGATCGTGATCTAACCGACGAACAGGGTGCGGGCGGCGCGTTCCGAGTGCTTGATCAGATCTGCCTTAGGTAATAATCCAATGACTAACACGTTGGCCTTGCGCCCGAGTCGATGAGGGGAAAATGGAAAGCATTTCGATCAGCTCATTGGCTTTCCATGGGCACGGCGGACGGATTCCGCTGCTCCTTGAGATGTGAGTTGGACTTATATTAATTTCCGCCGCGACCGCGTCCACCGCCCCACATGCCGCCGCCTTCGAGGATGCGTTGTTTGGAATCTTCGGGAATGGCGGTGGTTTGTTCGACGTAGGCTTTGGCGGCGGGCGCGTCTTCACGCATCCAGCGGTTCACGGTCATGCCGATCGCACGGCTGCGGTCGCGCTCGTTGGTGATGGATTCGGCGGACTGGACGAGATCGGCCGGGGCGGCGCTGTTATTGGCAAACACATAAGATTGGAGCGCGCTGTCCCGGACATCGCCAACGGGCAGGGACGAGGCATAACTCAATGCGGTGCTTGGGTCTTTTGCGACCCATGAGGGCATCAATTCGCGCATGCTGTTTTGCTGGGCATCCTCGCTGCCTTGTTTGAGGAAATCCGCCGCAGCCTGAGGATCCAAGCGGGCGAGGGGGCCCACCACATCGGAAATCGCGCCATCCTTTGCATCGCCATCGCTCATCAATGCGACTTGTTTGGCAGCGGCTTGCGGGTCATTTCTGGATAGGCCGCCGATCGCTGAGGCAAGCGCCGCATCTTGTTGATCCGCCGGCAAGGTGCGAATCCATGATTGGGCTTCGCTGAAATTGGATGCGCCATATTGTTCCGCCACCGTGCGGTAGGCGCTGGACTTATCCGTGCCCTCCATGGTCTGCAACATTCCCGCAGCTTTGGCAGGGTCGGTTTTCGCGACTTCGCCCACCACGGCGGACAGCGCTTGGCTTTTCTCGGTGGTGAGTGAGTTGGCCCATGCCAGAGCGGCGGTGGGATCTTGTCGTGCCCATTCGCTGGCAATGATTGAGGCTCCGCCTTGGCCGCCCATCGGGCCACGGCCTCCGCCGCTGCCCATCATGCCCATCATCGCGAACTCGCGCGGATTTTGAGCATAATATTTGGCGGCATTTGCCGGATCCACGCTGGCCCAGCTTTGTAAAATGGTGGGCCGGACGAAGGCCCCGCCGAATCCCATGGAGTTGGAAAACGCCATTGCGGAAGTGGGATCCACCTCGGCCCAACGGCCGAAAAGGAGGAATGAGGCCATGATGCGCTCGTTCATCGGGAGATTTTCGAGTTTCCGCGCTTCCTCCTCCAATTGATCAGGGCTGAGGCCTGCGTAAAAGTCCATCATCGCTTGGAGGCGGTTGGAACTGCCGGCCAATCGACCGATTTCCGACAGGCCGGCGGGGCGTTTTGGGCGTTTGCCATTTTCCGCTTGAGACGAGTCGGGGCGATTGGATGTTCGCGTTCTGGGGCTTGAATTTTCGGTCGCGTCCGGTTTTTCGATGGGGCTGGTGTTTTTGCCGGAAATGTAGCCGCCAATGGTGCCGACCAACAGGGTCACAGCAGGGAAAATCCAAGGATGTTTCATAGGTCGATTTGCAGGTTAAACTCCGCCGTGCAGGCTGGGTTGCTGGAAACCTAGCGGAATTTTACGATTTTGCGCCTGCGAAGTTTCCAGACAATGTCTGACGAGTTCGGTCTCGCCCGGCCAGCCTAGCTTTGCCACGGCGGCCAGTGAACGGGCGAGGCCCGGAATCCAAAGCCCCTCTCGGCTGATTTGGTAGCCATCGCGTGGGAATTTCGCGCGGGGCAGCACGTGCTCGGAAAGATGAAAACACAGCCAGGCCCGCCAGGAACGGACCTCCGCCCGGTCGCCGCTCATCCGGCTGGCGAGGTGTTGGAAATGCCGCACCGGGTTTCCGAGATAGCCGCAGTCGTCGGACGCGGCTCGTTGTAAAATCCATGCCAAGGCCTGGTAGGGTGAAGGATCGTGGGGCAGGACTGGATCACCCGCCGGCAAATCCGCCATCCACGCTTTATCGAGTTGGAGCAAAGCCTGCGCCGGTTTGCCGGATATCCACAGCGATTGCCCGTAACGCAGGGCGTCTTGATAGAATGCGGCGCCGCGCTCTCGACCGTGCCGCCGGGTGAGCGTGAAATCGTGGATTTGCGCGATTTCCGGCAGCCACGGGCATGCGGGATTCACCCCGACCGCTGCCGGACGCGGAGTTTCATGGGGATGGGCGGATTCCATGCGCAAGGGGATAGCGTCCGGTTCTCGCATCGTCGGCACCAGCAAAAACCCTGCGGATTTTTTCGGGGAATCCACCTGCTTTCGAGACTTGCATCTAAGCGGGGTTGCTTGACTCTTCGCCCTGCATGAGCCGATTAGAAGGAAAAGTACTCGTCGCACAGGGTGGTGGTCCCACCCATGTGATCAATCAAAGCGTGGTCGGGGTCGCTCTCGAAGCCCGGAAATTCACTCAAGTGACGGCCGTTTACGGGGCCGTCCATGGAGTGCGCGGAATCATCGATGAGAACTTTGTCGATCTGACCCGTGAAACGACGCACAACCTCGAACAAGTGGCGGGCACCCCGTCCTCGGGCCTGCTTTCCACCCGTGACAAACCGGACGAGGAATATTGCGCGCGCATGTTCAAGGTGATGCAAGCGCACGATATCCGGTATTTTTTCTACGTCGGCGGCAACGATTCGTCGGACACCGTGCGCATCGTCAATGAGCAAGCGCGCGCCGCGGATTACGAACTGCGCGCCATCCATATCCCCAAGACCATCGACAACGATTTGATGGAAAACGACCACTGCCCGGGCTTCGGTTCCGCCGCCCGTTTTGTGGCGCAGGCGTTCACCGGGGTGAACCTCGACAACCGCGCGCTCAAAGGCGTTTACATCGGCGTGGTGATGGGGCGTCACGCAGGGTTCCTCACCGCCGCGTCCTCACTCGCAAGGAAATACGTCGATGACGGCCCGCACCTCGTGTATGTGCCGGAACGCGCGTTCGATACCGACAAATTTCTCGCGGATGTCGATCGGGCTTACACCCAATACGGGTTCTGCAATATCGCCGTTTCCGAAGGGATCTCGGATGCCCATGGCATCCCGATGATTTCCAAATTGATGGGTGGCGATGAAGAACGTGATGACCACGGGAATCTCCAACTATCCGGCACCGGCGCATTGGGCGATCTGCTTTCCCAGACGATCAAGAAGGGGCTCGGCCTCAAACGCGTCCGCGCTGACACCTTCGGCTACCTCCAGCGCGCGTTCATCGGTTGCAGCTCGGACCGCGATGCCAAGGAAGCCCGCGAGGTTGGCGAAAAAGCGGTGCAATTTGCGATGTGGGACAACGTCGATGGCTCGGTGGTCATTCGCCGCCCGGTCTTGAATTACAGCGTGGATTACGAACTTGTGCCGATCGACATGGTGGCTGGCAAGACCCGCCACATGCCGGACCACTTCATCAACGAAGCGGGCAACGGCGTGACGGAGGATTTCTTAAACTATGGCCGTCCGCTATTGGGCTCGGACTTTCCGGAAGCCCACCGCCTGCGCGCGCCATCGGTTCCAAAAATCCTCCACGTCTGAGTGAAAGATTGTTCAAGGCGGCCCGTAAAAGGCGATCTATATGATCCAAGCTCGATTCCGGATTCCGTTCGCGGCATGTGCAGCGCTCGGCCTCACTTGCATCTCCGGCACCGCGGGGCCGCACAAAGCACAACCTCAGGACTCGAGAAAAGTAGGCCCCGCTGAAGCTCACGCGCTAACGCAAGATCCGGTTGCCGCCACCACCGCCCGCCCCCAAGCCGTGGCTCCGCCATCAACCGGTGAGAGCATCGTGTTCATCGGTAACGGCCTCGCCGAACGGGATCTTTATTACAGCCGCTTGGAGACGGAATTTCACCTCCGCAATCCCGATAAACAACTCGTCATTCGCAACATGGGACGCCCCGGAGACACCCCGGGTTTTCGTCCCCATCCCGCCCGCAAATCTCAATGGGCCTTCCCCGGTGCGGAAAAATTCCGTCCGCAAAACGCTCCTCATTCGGGCACCGGATTCTTCGCCACCCCCGATCAATGGCTCACCCACCTGAAGGCCGATACCATCGTCGCCTTCTTCGGCTACAACGAATCCTTCGATGGCCCGCAACGCGTGGCAAACTACGAGGCGGAACTCGATGCATTCGTCGTCCACACCCTCAGCAAGGCATACAACGGCAACGCCGCCCCGCGCCTGGTGCTGGTTTCACCCATCGCTTACGAAAACCTCTCCAAAAGCCGCGATCTCCCCGATGGCACCAAGGAAAATGCCAACCTGAAACTCTACACCGCCGCCATGGAGCGCGTGGCGAAAAAACATGCGCTGACATTCGTCGATTTCTTCACCCCGACCCAGCAGCTTTACGCCAAGGCCAAGGCGCCTTTCACCACCAGCGGTTTCATCCCTAACGAAGCGGGTTACCAACAACTCGCCGTCATCCTTGCCGATGGCGTCTATGGCAAACAATCCCGCACCTCCAACGCCGATCCCGACAAAGTCCATGCCGCAGTGGTTCAGAAAAACTGGTTCTGGCAAAACGACTACGGCATCCTCAACGGCGTCCATGCCTATGGCGGTCGATACAAACCTTTCGGCCCTGCGAACTACCCTGACGAAGTGCAAAAAACCCGTGAGATGACAGCACTGCGCGACCAACTCATTCAGGCTGTCGCTTCAGGAAAAACCACCGCCCTCAGCGTCGATGATTCCCAAACCCATCCACTGCCACCAGTTCAGACAAATTACACGCGTAGCGTCAAAAACGGCACCCCGGATTACCTCTACGGCGAAGAAGCGGAAAAGTCTCTAACGGTTCCTGAGGGATACCAGGTGAAACTGTTCGCCTCGGAAAAGGAATTTCCCAATCTCGCGAATCCGATGCAACTCTCCTTCGATGATCGCGGACGCCTGTGGGTCGCCACCATGCCCACCTACCCGGCTTACCGTCCCGGCGATCCGATGCCTAACGACAAGATTCTCATTTACGAGGATACCAATAGCGACGGCCGCGCCGACAAGGAAATCGTTTTCGCAGACAAACTCCATCTGCCTATCGGTTTCGAATTTGCGCCGGAAGGGGTTTACGTCGCCCAGGAACCCAATCTCATTCTGCTGCGCGATACCGATGGCGACGACCACGCCGATTCCCGGGAAATTGTGTTAGGTGGTTTTGACACCCATGACACCCACCACGCCATCAGCGCGTTCTGTGCCGATCCTTCCGGTGCCTTTCTCATGGGCGAAGGCTTGTTCCTTCACTCCAACGTGGAAAGCGCCTACGGCCCCGTCCGCGCCATGAACGGCGGATTCTTCCGCTTCAATCCGCAACGCAGTCACCTCGAGCGCACCGCTCAACTCAGTATCCCGAATCCTTGGGGCATCGCCTTCGACGATTGGGGCCAGAACTTCTTCATTCACACCTCCGGCCCAAGCATCAACTGGATGCTTCCCGCCTCGGTCAAACCTACCTACGGCAGCCAATGCCCGTCTTCCCCCGACCTGGCTCCGAAAGGCAACGCCGTGCGTCCATCCTCCGGTCTTGAGTTTGTTTCCTCCCGCCACTTCCCCGACGAAGTCCAAGGCGATATGCTGCTCTGCAACACCATCGGATTTCTCGGCATCAAACAACACGCCATCGTCGATGACGGTACCGGTTACAAAACCACATTCCGCCAGAACCTCTTGAAATCCTCTGACGGAAATTTCCGCCCGGTCGATCTTGAGTTCGCGCCCGATGGATCGCTCTACGTCATCGATTGGCACAATGTCCTCATCGGACACATGCAGCACAACGCGCGCGACCCGCTGCGCGATCACGTCCACGGCCGCGTTTATCGCATCACCTATCCGTCGCGCCCGCTGGTGAAACCGGCACCGGTGGAAAAGGCTCCCATCGCTAAGTTGTTAGAAAATCTCAAGCTCTCCGAATACCGCGCCCGCTACCGGACCCGCCGCGAACTCCGCTCTCACCCAGCCGCGGAAGTCATGCCCGCCCTTCAAACATGGATCAAGCAACTCGATTCCAAAGACCCGCGCAACGAACACCACTTGCTCGAAGCACTTTGGACCACCTGGGGACTCAACGAAGTCGATGAACCCTTACTCCGCCGCTTGCTCCAAGCCGAGGATTACCACGTCCGCGCCGCCGCCGTTCGGGTTCTAAGTTACAATACCCACCGCATCGCTGATCACCCGGGGCTGCTCGAAAAAGCCGCCGCCGATCCCCATGGCCGTGTGCGCCTCGAAGCCATCATCGCCGGATCGTGGTTGGATAACGCCGTTGGCAAAAAAATCGTGACCCTCGCCTCCAAGCAGCCACTTGACGTCTGGTCTCAGAATGCCGCCAAGACCGCCATGGCCCGGCTCGATGGTGTGCAGGAAGTCGTCGTGGACGAACATCCCGCTCCACCCGTGCCCGCACACCTCACGAATATCGAGAAAAAGCAATTCCTCGTCGGGCATGAAGTTTTCTTTCGCGATGCCCATTGCTCTACCTGCCATCAGCCCGATGGCAAGGGCCTCGATCCCGCTTTCCCGCCTCTGGCCGAAAGCGCATGGGTGAGTGGGGATCCCGAGCGTTTGATCAAACTGACTCTGCACGGCATGATGGGCCCTCTGGAGGTCAATGGCAAAAAATACCAAGGCCTAGTTCCCATGACCCCGTTCGGCGGTATGCTCAGGGATGACGAAGTCGCCGCCGTGCTCACCTACGTGCGCAATCATTTCGGAAATAAAGCCCCCGCCATCCAGCCCGCCCAAGTCACCCAAATCCGCGAAGCCACCAAGTCGCGCCAAGGCTTCTATCAAGTCGATGACCTGCTCAAGGAACACCCGATGAAATAGGCTTGGCCAGTGTGGCGCTGGCGTCTCGCCAGCCGCCATTCTTCATGATGGCTCGTGGATTTCCTTTGCGTTTAAAAATCGTCTTTCGGTTCCGCCTTGCTTCAGCGCGCATCATGGGGTTTCTTCCCGCCCGCATGTCCTCACTTCCCACCGCTGACCTCCTGGCGCTCGATACGGACGGCCTTAAAAGCCGCCTTTCGAAACTCAGGAGGTATCTTTGACGTCCCCACCCTCGAAAACGAAATCAATACACTCGAGGAAGCCATGGGCGCTCCCGAGTTTTGGACCGACTCCGATAAAGCGAAGTCCATTTCCTCCAAGGCCGCCGGCCTGAAAAAAAAGCTCGAAGCCTTCCTGAAACTCGAAGGCCGCGCAGCGGACATCGAAGAAGGCGTCTCGCTCGCCAAAGAATTCGACGATGCGGACCTCGCCCGCGAGGCGATCACCAACGCGAAGACTCTGGAAAACGATATCCGCTCCTACGAGTTGCTGACCTTATTGGATAAACCGAGCGATATTTCCCCGTGTTTCCTTGTCATCTCCGCCGGCGCGGGTGGCACCGAAGCGTGCGATTGGGCGCAAATGCTTCACCGCATGTACACCCGCTGGGCGGAACGCAAAGGCTACACCGTGGAAACCCTCGACTGGCAAGACGGCGATGAAGCCGGCCTGCGCACCGCCACTCTCAAAATCACCGGCGATTACGCTTACGGATTTCTCAAAAACGAACGCGGCGTCCATCGGCTCGTCCGGATTTCCCCGTTCGATTCCAATGCGAAGCGCCACACGTCCTTCGCCTCCATCGACGCCACTCCGGAAGTTTCTAACGAGATCAACATCGAGATCAACGAGAAGGATATCGAAATCACCACCACCCGCTCCGGCGGCAAAGGCGGACAGAACGTCAACAAGGTGGAAACCGCCGTCATCTTGCGCCACCTTCCCTCCGGCATCCTCATCCGCTCCACCGCCGCCCGGACCCAAGGCCAAAACCGCACCCTCGCCTTTGAGATCCTCAAAGCCAAACTCTACACCATCGAGGAGGACAAACAAAAAGCCGAGGCCGATCGCGCCTACGGCGAAAAGGGCGATGTCTCATGGGGCAACCAAATCCGTTCCTACGTTTTCCAACCTTACCAAAAGGTGCTCGACCTCCGCACCGGCGAGGAATCCGGCAGCATCCAAGACGTCATGGACGGCGATATCGACGCCTTCATCGAAGCCAAACTCCGCGGCAAAGTCCGCGTAAAAGGCGCCAAGGACGACGAAGAATGAAAATAAGGAGTGGCGACACTCCTGTCGCCATGCCCATGAAGTGCCCGTGGCAAGCCCTTAGCCTGCATTCACGGTTTTTCATGGGCATGAGTCCTTCACCTGTCGCCATGCCACCAAGAACGCTTGCCATCCAGAGTGATCCGTGCGTAAAAACCGCCCGCGACTCACCGTTCGGGTGCTTTCTGATTGGGTCCTGCTCCATGGTTTCACAACCGATAGCAGCTCATTTCAGGGGAAATCCGACGGCAACCCGAAAGCCTTAAGTGGCTTAAAATGAATATGGAGGGGTGGTAGAGTGGTCGATTGCGCCAGTCTTGAAAACTGGAGAGCCGAAAGGTTCCGTGGGTTCGAATCCCACCCCCTCCGCCATCTGGTCTGTCGCGACCGATTGTGCGCCTTTGTGCGTATTCATGGGGTATTCTGGGTTAGTGGTTTTTCTCGATGTTGCATGGTTGACCATCCTATACGGTTAAAAAGTTGGAAATCCGTTGGAAATCGGAGTATTTTCTGTCGCTGATTTGGCCGAGTTTGAACCCTGTGATGCGGTGTTCAAATCGCCGGTGTCCATTTCCGATATTTGTTTGGTATTCGATGGTTTACGGTCAGCAAATAACCGTATTTCCCCGCAATTTTCAATGTCGTTTCCACTGATCTGGCATTGGCCTTGCCCAAGCCCACATCTGGTTTCTATCCATTGGTAGGAGAATCAGATCGAATGGATCCACCATTGGCCGCCACGGGCTTGTCACGAGACGGAAATCCGGGTGGCCGCGCGCCTCAAGAGTCTAACGGATTCCCCTCATCTGTGGATTATGGTCTGGGGCTACTACACTACACAGATTCACGCGGCACCCGACGAGGGGAAGATTTTCTGATTCTTGGGCCCACCGGCGGGCTGTTGGTTCTGGAGGTCAAATCCAGGCTACTGATCCTGGCACATCAGTTTCCCAAGTGGCGGTGACTTCGGTTCGCCAATCGCGACCTCAGTCAGGTGCCTCCATTTGCCGAAATGGCTCAACGAATGAGCTTCATTCCGATGCTTTCGAGACTGGATGCATCGGGATCGCCATCCACCAGTGAGACCTCGATCACGCGTTGGCCTGGGCTTTTGATTTCGATGGCGCCTATTGGCATGAATTGGTATTGGCTGGTGACGGGCTGTTGGTTCTGGATCGCTTGCCCTTCATCGGTGGCGATGCGCAGGGTCACCCGCGCTTTGGGGTCCGCCACTCCGCGGTATTTCGCGGTGACCTGATAGAACCCCGGTTCGAGGATGTTGACGGTCCAGCGGGCCACGCCCTGGGGCTTCCACTTGGAAATCTGGGTGGCATGTTTCCACTCGCCGAATTTCTCCATCCAACTCACCTTCTTCTTTTCGGCACCCACGGCTTCCGCGAAGTGGACGAGCAATTCGTTCTGCGTGTTCGGGTGGACGGCCACCATGGAAGTGACCTCGGGCTTGCCTGCGAGTTCGAGCACGATGAGCGAGGCGATGCCGGTGCGGCAGCTTTCAGGCAGCCGGATCCGGAGGGATTCGCCGATGGCTTCAGATTCGACTGCGCTCTTGCCGCCATCACTTATCAGGAATGCGGACTTGGCGGGAGTCGCCAGTCCCGGGAGATAGATGAATCCATCCTGCGGCAGTTCAAACACCACTAGGTTGAGCTTGCCGTCCTTGCGGACGGTGACATCCCCCCACGGCATGGCATATCTCCATGGCGAAGGGCCGGACTCGTAGATCACCTCGGGATGCGCCTTGAGCCATGTTCCCGCCTGTTTGAGAAACTCCTGACATTCCGCGGGCACGGCACCCTTGCCATCCGGGCCGATGTTGAGGAGGTAATTTCCACCGCGCGCGGCGGTGGATACCAGGCGGTGCAGGATTACCTTGGGTGATTTCCAGTTGATATCGTACCACGCATAAGACCAGGAATCGTTGGTCGTATCGCAGCTCTCCCAGAATCCATCCACCCTCTCGGGAGGGACTTCCATGTCGCCGAGGGATTCATAGTCGCCCATGCCGTGACCAATCCGACTCCCGAGCAAAGCCTTTGGCTGGGTGGACCGGACTAGGTCATGCAACTCGACGACAAGCTCCTTCGGCATGCTGCCGGGGGTGTCGAACCAAATCACATCCAGCGGGCCGTATTGGGTGCAGATCTCCTTGACCTGGGGATAGCATTTTTCCCGGAAATATTTTTCAAAAGTGGCGGCGGAGCCATCGGCGTTTTTCGAGGGTCCGCCATGACCACCCGGCGAGGTCCAGTCTTGATAATGCGAGTAGTAAAACCCGAAGCCAAGGCCGGCTGCGCGGCAGGCATCGGACAGCTCCTTCATCGGGTCGCGCCGGGAGGACGAGGCGTCTACGATGTTGAATGGGTGCTTTGACTTGAACATCGCGAAGCCCTCATGGTGCTTGCTGGTGATGATTATGTACTTCATTCCCGCGTCCTTGGCCATTTGGACGATGGCCTTGGCGTCGAACTGCTCGGAATCGAAGGACTTGCCCGCTTCCATGTATTCATCGACGGGGATTCCGGCCATGGACGGGTGCATGATCCACTCGCCGATGCCATAGTAGGTTTTATCCTTCCACTGCCCGCCAAGCGAGGAATAGAGTCCCCAATGGATAAACATCCCGTAGCGTCCCTCGCGCAGGCTCGGTCCGCGGGTGAGATCGCCTTGCCCCGCCGTGGATTTCACATCTCCCCAGAGCTTGTCCATCGACTCTTCAGCGGAGAGGGTGGGAGGCGACAAAAGCTGGAGGCAGACGGCGCAAAGTGTGATGGCGAGTAATTTTTGTTTCATCAAAGAAAAAGTGGTCCGATATGCCTGGAAGTTTGGGCAAGTTAATCGGCACTGGCCATCCGTCGTTTGGTGGATAGACTGCAACAGGTTCCTGATCCAGAGTTTCGCGGCAAACCGGAACCTTGAATGGTAAGGGATCAATCGCGATAAAAATTGGAGATGGGAGAACGACCACGACACCACCGAATCCCGGCCCTTGTGCTCCTGCTGGGCGGGATACTCTCCGCCGTGGTTGCGGCCACGACGGAACGTGCGGCGCTGGATGCTTTGTCCCAAGGCCAGCTTGAGCAACGACTGAAGGTGATCGACTCGAAACTGGACAACCTTGCAAGCTTCAGCCTGCGAGGCGGAGTCGGTAGCATCGGCTTCCGATCAATCACCTATCCCACCCCCGCTCAGGCGCAGTGGGTTCAGATCAATCTGAGCCGGCCATGTGAAATCGACCAGATCGTCCTGGTGCCCACCATCTGGCGGGACACGAAAACGGGCTTCCGGCAGGATGGTTTCCCCGAGGCATTCCGCATCATGGTAGGAACGCATGAAGGACCAGGCACGGAGATCGCCTCATTCACGGCGAAGGATCGGCTCCTGCCGCGGATCGCACCGGTCGTCATCCCCTGCCACGGCGTCAAAGCCGCATGGGTGCGGGTGGAAGTCACCCTTCTATCGCCACGAGCTTGGGACCAACTCTACGATTTTGAACTGGCGGAGATTCTCGTTTTCAGCGGGCAGGAAAACGTCGCTTTGCGCCAACCCACCCAAGCGTCATCCGATTTTGAGGAAGAAGGGAGCAATCGATCAAAAGATCGACTGGTGGATGGTTTCATGCCTTACCTGATGGATGCGGCTAACGGGAACAAGAGCATTGCATTTCTTGTGGCGCTGAATCCCGCTGACCGGCCATCGCTGACCTTTGATTTGGGCAGCGTCCGATCCATCAACCGAATCCACCTCCACGCCACGGACACCAGCGACAACGTCCCCCAATCCACGCCATCCGACTACGGCATTCCGCGGAAGCTCATGATCGAAGGCTCGAACCGCGAGGATTTTTCCGATGCCGTCCCACTGCTTGATTTTGATGCGACCTCCCTCCTCGAAACCGGGCCGATCATCATGCTCAACTTTCCTGATACTCCCTGCCGCTATGTTCGCCTCGTCACGGTCGATCCTTATCTTTCCGATGATCGACAATATTTCGCGTTCGCGGAAATCGAGATCTTCTCGGGTGGGCAAAATGTGCTGATCAGCGCATCGCCCGTCACCAACTTTGTTCATATCGAGCCAGATCGTCACCTTCGCTCCCTGACGGATAGCGCCAATCTTTATGGAACCATCCTTCCGATCCGCAGCTGGCTTGAGGAACTTGCGTTGCGGCACGACCTCGAGACCGAGCGCCCTCTCGTATTAGGAGAGTTGAATCAACGTTATGCCCGGCAGAAAATCCGCCTCGTCTGGATGGGCTGGCTGGCTACGATCCTTGCCGCCGGCATTGTTGTCGTGATTCTGATCGAACGAATCCGCCGGTTGCGGCAGGCAGCCAGAATCCGCGAACGCTTTGCCGCCGACCTGCATGACGAACTGGGGGCGGACATTCATTCCATCCGACTTTTATGTGAACTGGCCCTCTCAGCAAAAGGGATCCCGGAACGTTTGGAAAAATTACTCCAAAGCAGTCACGAAATCTCACAAAGAGCCAGTCTTTCGGTGCGCCACTGCATGAACATGCAGGACGACTCAGGACTCTATAGCAGCCTTAAGGAAGACATGCACCGGGCAGCTGACCGCATCATGGCCCAACTCGAATATGATATCTCAGTCGAAGGTGAGGAGTTCCTGCATCAGCTCAAGACGCGTACCAAAACCGACCTATTCCTGTTCTTTAAGGAATGCCTGATCAATATCAGCCGCCATGCGGACGCAACCCGGTTCAATACCCGACTGACAGCCACCCGCAACGAAATCCACATGGCCATCAGTGATAACGGGCGCGGTTTGTCCAACGCCTCCGGCAAGAAAACTCCTCCCTCGCTCCAGCGTCGTGCTCGTTTGTTAGGCGCTCGCGTTGTGACGGGAACCTCTGAAAGCGGTGGAACCCTCGTCACCTTGAATCTTTCCACCCGAAGGCTTGGAATCAGGAAATAACAAAGTATCATGAAACGAAGCATCCGCATCATGTTGGTTGAAGATCATCCCGGCTATCGCCAGACGATCAACCTGGCTCTTGAAGCCGAGTCCGATATCGAACTGGTCAGCGAGTTCGGCACGGCGGAACGGGCCCTGCGCAGCTTGCGGGATCGCGACACCCACAAACATCCGGACATCATCCTGCTGGACCTCAACCTGCCGGGTATCAATGGCCTCGAGGTTCTGCCGACGTTTCTAGCGTCATTCCCCGAAGCCAGAGTCATCATCCTCACCCAGTCCGAACGGGAGTTGGACGTGCTCCGCGCCATCGAACTTGGCGCGTCCGGCTACTTGTTGAAATCCGCTTCACTCAACCACATCACGGAAGGGATCCGCACCGTCATGGATGGCGGTGCCTCACTGGATCCCAAAGTGGCCAGCCTCATCCTCAAAAATTTACAATCAAGGCTGCCGCGAAATGAAACAAACCCGGTGCTCAGCGAGCGTGAATTGGAAGTCCTTGTCCTACTCGCCAAAGGCTTGGTCAAAAAGGAAATCGCGGATCAACTCAACATCAGTTTCAGCACCGTAGCGACCCACGTCATGCACATCTACGAAAAGCTCAACGAGCACAATGCGCCCGCGGCCATTCACAAAGCCCATATTCTCGGCTTGTTCAGACGCGGAAATGCCAGCCAGTCAGCGGAGCTTCCATAAATGAACGCCCCTTGTTAACTCTCTCTGCGCATTCGTGACGAAGTCCCTGGACTGCGTGCAGCCTGCTGCCGCTTTGGCCGAGACAGCCTGCTGTCAGGCCGCCCTGCCGGTGCAGTCACTTAGACGATCTACCCGGTATCCGTGTTGGCCACGGGCAGGCAGCAGCAGGCTGCACACAGTCCATGGTGCTTTGCATCAACTCAGTTGATACGCCTATTTTTGGCCGTGGCCCTAAGTCTGAATAGCCGCACCGGATTCACCCGGATCGCCTACGAGCAAAATCCAGCCCTGCCGCCGAACCATCCACCAAACGACGGATAGCCACACCTGACATGGATTAGCTACTCTTACCCCTCGCCCCGACAGCCACGAGTCGTCGGGAAAAGGACCATGAAAAGGCTTACCCATCAATTGATCATCTCGCTTGTAATGATTTCCGCTACAACGGAGGCGCAGGAATCGTCGCAAGTGCCGCAGCTCCACGAAACGACGGTGCAGCGGGACGAGCGCATGCAATGGTTCCGGGACGCCAAGTTCGGGATGTTCATCCACTGGGGCCCCTGCTCGGTCGGGGCCAGGGAAATCGGTTGGGGACGCGAGGCGAACAAGCCATGGGACATCCGCGGCATTGAAACCCCGCGAACGCCCGATCCCATTTATGACAATTACTTCAAGCAGTTCAACCCAACGAAATACAATGCTGATGAATGGGTCAGCTTCGCAAAGCAGTCTGGCATGAAATACATGGTGCTCATCGCCAAGCACCACGACGGCTTCTCGATGTTCGACTCGAAGGTCACCGACTACAAGATCACCGCTTCTCCCTACGGCCGGGACATCGTCAAGCAGTTCGCCGATGCCTGTCATAAACAAGGCATGAAGCTCGGCCTCTACTACTCCACCCGTGACTGGTATCACCCGGACTATCTCATCGGCGACAACGCCAAGTATGACGAATGGCACCAGACCCAGATCAAGGAACTGCTCAGCAATTACGGCGCGGTGGACATCATGTGGTTCGATCACGTTGGTGGCCAGGATTGGGGTAAGTGGGATTTTAAAAAGCTCTTCTCCATGATGTATGACCTCCATCCCAAGCTCATCATCAATGATCGCGCCGCCAAGTTTTGCGGGCCGAAGACTTCGGAAGACCGAGGTCCGGCGAGCCCAGAGATTGAGAAAATGACCAAGGGCGACTATTACACCCCTGAGGGGAAAATCGGCGCGATGGACATCGCCAAGGACTGGGAGTCCTGCATCCACGTCGGCCAAGGCTGGTCCTACCGGGGTGAGGACGGCTTCAAGGGGCCCGAGGATTGCATCAAGATGCTCGTCAGCTGCGCCACCGGCGGCGGCAACCTGTTATTGAACTTCGGCCCGCGCCCGGATGGCACGTTTGCCGAAGGCGAAGCCAAGGTGGCCCGCGCCATGGGCGAGTGGCTCGGTAAATATGGCGCGGCGGTCTATGGCACCCGTGGCGGCCCTTATCACAACGGCACGTGGGGCGGCTCCTGCCACAAAAATGATAAGCTTTATCTGCACGTCTATCAATGGCCGGCTGGCAACCTCGCCTTCGATCCACTCCCCCGCAAGGTCTTGGCCGCACGGACCCTCACCGGAGCGCCCGCCACCTTCACACAAAGTGACAAAGAACTTGTCGTAGGAGTGGCCGCCCAGGACCGCGACGCTCCGGTAACAGTGATCGAGCTGACTTTGGACCGTCCGCTGCCATCCGGAACCCTCATCGGGAAAGCGCGGTTACCTCTACAGGTGCATTCGGATCACGGCGCCATCGTTAGCAAGAATGCCAAACTCGAACTCAGTTCCACCTCCGAAAAGGACCAGTCCGCCAATCATGCCCGCCTGTTCTCCGGTGATCTTTCCGCCAGCGGTTTTGCCTTCCATACCGGTGAGGAAACCAATCCCTGGGCAAAGATCGACCTGGGTGGATTGAAGACACTCAAGGCCATTGAAATCGTCAACAGCCCCCAGGAAAAGCGAATCGATGGACTGATTGTTTCCGTTTCCGAAGACGGGCGGAACTGGGAGAAAATCTGGCACGCGAAGACCTGGGAGGCCACATGGATCATTCCAGTGACCCGTTTCCACGCGGGCATTGACGTTCCAGGCCGGCCCGCGAGGTTCATTAAGTTGGAGATCAATGCCGAATCTCCTAGGCCTCTGCTATTAAACCGCCTCGCCGCATACGGCCTCCAATGAAACTCAAAAATTCCATCGTGCTATTAACTCCCCACACGAGTCATGAAGGGTGATATCCATCAAAAGACGGATAGGCACCTGCCAAGGTTCGACCTATCTTCATCACAAAGCTGACGAAAAAGACTCAACCGAAAAATCCCGATATCATCAGATCCTTCACCCAAACCATGAAACTCAAGACTCCTTTCACCCACAGTTTCCTGCCGCCGGGCTTACCGAAGATACGCGTCACCGGCATCGATTTGCTGGACCTCAGCGATCCAGTCGTCCGAACGGGTGCCGGTGCCCTGCACATCCACGGCGAGATCCAGGACAGCCAATACCTCACCTTCAGCACCCAGGTGCTGTTTCACAACGTCCGTCTAGACATTGTTCCCGAGCCCTCCGCCGCGCTGCTCGGCGGCCTCGGCCTGCTCGCCTTTCTCCGCCGCCGCGCAGTGCGGTAACGGACCCGCAACTGCACGTTCTTTTACACCATCACCTCAAAACATGAAAACGATTTATGCATTCCTCGTGGGCCTGCTGCCTCTTTCGCAGTTTGTCTTTGCACAGTCGAGGGAGGATTTTACTCTCGGCGGATTGTCGGCCTTTGTGATCGTTCCCAATACACCTGCATCCGGTAAGCCTTGGATTGCCTATGCTCCCTGTGTGGGCGGGCTGCCGAATTTGACCGGGGCGGGTGAGGAAAAATGGATGATGGACCAGTATGTCGCGGCCGGAATCGCGGTGGCGGGGATTTACAGTGGAGACCTGTCCGGGAATCAAGCCCAGAGGGCCGGATACACCGCCCTTTATGCGGAGCTTGTGGGCAACCGCGGATACGCCGCCCGGTTCAGCTTCCATACCCGGAGCCGCGGTGGCTTGCTCGGCTACAACTGGGCTGCGGACAATCCCGGGAAGGTGGCGGCGATCGGCGGGATCTATCCCGTGACCAATCTTCTGAGCTATCCCGGGCAAATCACCGCAGCTTCCCACTACGGTGTTTCCGTCCCGGAACTCAATGCCAACATCGGGCTTTACAATCCGATCGAAAGGCTGGCACCGCTGTACAACTCGGGAGTCAGAATGTTCCACATCCACGGTGACAGCGACGGGACGGTTCCCCTGAGCCAGAACTCGCAGATTACGAAAAACCGCTACGATGACTTGGGCGGAACCATGACGCTCAAGGTGATCCCGGGTGGCGGACACGACTTCAGCAATTACTGGTTTCAGGATCAGGAGTTGACCAACTTCATGATTACGGAAACTTTGGCGGCCGTCGCCATTGCGGGGCCGCCGACATTGGACACCCAGACCCGCGTGACTCCCGCCGACGGTGCCACGGACGTGCCGCCTTCCAGCAATCTCGCGGCGACCTTCAGCGAAGCCATCGCCTTGACCGGCTCGGGCACGATCACCCTCAAGAATCTCTCCGGCGGGGCGGATGTCCCAATTAGCCTGCCCGGCGATGTCACCATCAGCGGCTTGGTACTGACGATCAACCCCGCTTCGAACTTGGTGATCGGGCAGCAATATGCCGTCGAGATCAGCAGCGACGCGATCCAGGACCTCGAGGTTCCCCCCATGCATTATGTCGGCCTACTTTCCACCTCCACGCCGAACTGGAACTTCACCGTCCAGAACCCGCCTGCCCCTCCCCCGGTAGTAAACCCCAGCTTTGAAGCCAACGCGATCGCGGATAACACATATTTCTTTGCCGTGCCGACAGGTTGGACGAATGCGGCGCAGGCTGGCTATCAGAACTTATTACCCACTGATACCCCCCAGGCAACCGATGGCGAGAATAATGCCTTTGCCAATGGTGGAGGCAGCCTCAGCCAGTTGACCTCCTACACGGTCGCTGCCGGGCAAATCTACACGCTCACCGTCGATGTGGGCCAGCTTTCGAATTTTTCGGGCTCCCTGGCCACGATCCGGTTGTTCGGCAGCACGCTTGGCTTCAACACGCCCCTGTCCAACACGAACGGAACCGCCCAACTGACCGGGATCGCCCCAGCCAGCGGCGGCCCCTATCTCACGAACCGGACCATCACTTACACTGCGCTGGCCAGCGGCGATCCCTTCCTGGGCCAGACACTCGGAATCGCACTGGTCGGAGAATCAGGAACCCAAGTGCTGTTTGACAACGTCCGTTTCAGCGCCACCGGGCCCTCCAATTCCGCGACCAACACCACCACCAGCCAAGGCTCCGCTTTCACCGTCTCCACGACCGATTTGCTTCAGACCTCGGTTGCCAGTGTCAGTGACGGCATCTTCTACAACAGCGCCTATAACACCCCGGGATACACCCAAGCCAATCTCAGGGATGGCATTTCTGACGGTGGCGCAGTCATCGGAAAAAACAGCCTTAAGGGTTTGCTCTGGTCGTTACGCTCTCCTTGATGATTCTGCTTACGATCATTGCCGTGGGCTTGTTAACATTGTCCAGCACCTCACTTCGTTCATCCACCCAGGAAAATGCGATGGCCACCGCACGGGCCAATGCCGACGTGCTCTGATGCTTGCTGTCGGCGAATTGCAGCGCCAGACCGGCCCAGACACGCGGGTCACCGCGCGGGCCGACGTGCTCGACGAAAAAAACCACCGGTGCCCGGGGCGTGGAAGAGCTGGGAAGGCACCAACCACGAGTTATCTGGCACCTTTGCCGGTCGTCCCAAGTCCCCGGGTGACTACGTGGCGGCGAAGAGATCACGCTTCCTCGCATGGCTGACATCCGCCCCCAGTCTGCCCGAAATACCTCCGGACACCGCGAAGGCCGCGGCCAAGGCCACATTGGTAGGGGCAGGCTCGGTGGGCCAAGGAGTCGACCGCAGGAAGCTTCAAATCCACCTCGCTCCCACACTCATGGATACCGGCAAGGATAAGGGGGCTTTCGCCTGGTGGGTGGCGAGAATCAGAAAGCGCGGTTGCCGAGGCCCCACCAGCCGGCCAGCGATTCAGTCTCTGGCTGGGCGGTGCATTCCAAATCCCACACTGTCGCTGATCCTGGGGCTTTTCGGATGGACGCTCTTCTTGGCGACGCCGCACTGGCCGCCAAATCTATCAGCCTCCGTCAGGCAGACTTGTTTACCGAAAGATAGGACGGCTCACCGTTTCCAGCGAGTTCTTCCATGATCTCAGCGCGGTGTCCACCGGCCTGTTGACCAACACCGCCACCGGCGGCTGGCGCAAGGATTTCTCCTTGCTTACGGAAAATTGGACATAAACTCCAACTCCCGCACGATCCTCGACCCGCCCGCTAATAAACAGGAGGACTATCACGTCAAAATCGGGTTCATTCCTCCCGGCAAACAGCGCCCCGAGCCGCTGTGCGAGACAAACTGGTCACACAATCCGCGCAGCCGCACGGTTTACTTCGTTCTCCACACCAGTGGCATCCTCCGTGTCATCCTGGCTTCCCCGGACTTCCAGCAGCCAGAAAAGAATAACAAATCACCCTGAAACTCCCACCAGCTCTTTCATCGGCCTTCACCCCAAAAGTAATTCATAGCACACAAAACCGTGCTCGCCGGGAATTCGCTCGCGGACGCGCGTTTTGGAATAAGAACAAGAGTTGGCCGAACATCTTCACAGGGGCAGGTGCGCCTGCCACATTGGGTGCTTTGTTCAATGGTTTCGATGCTTCAGGTGGCGTTGGCGCGAATGGCATCGTCGCAGGGCTAGGTCAGTTCACATTCAGTGGCTCAAGCCAGACTAAACTGGACCGCTGTCGATCCAAAATCCACCAGCGCGCTGGCAGGTCTGCTGACCAGTGCCGGTCTTCTGCGCCGCCGCCGTTGCACCTAACAACCTTGCCGAGTAAATGGGTTTCTCTCCGGGAGGCCTTAGGGCGCTGACTGGAGGGCTGGCGATTCTTTTTATGTTGAATGATAGGACCGGGTAGCGAACCACCGCAGTTCACCAAATGTCCAGCAATTCCTTGCTAGCAACGTCCTTGATCCGCACTTGCGCCATCCACTAAAAGGGGGATGGACGGCATGGATGATGCGAGCGAACGTTTCAGCAAGCGCAAACTCAGTTCGATGAAACAATCCCCAATACGTCCCATGGAATCTCACAAGTCCCCGGTTTTTTTTACGCGTAACCTGATCAGACAACAACACCGCCCATTCATGCTTCATTCGCAAACCCTGCCAATAACCACTGCCGCCATCCTTATGGTAGCCATGTTCGCAACCGATCACGCGTCGGCTTCGCCAGACATCACTGAAATCGAAACCCAGTTTCGCGAACTGCCGATGGAGTCCCGCCGCCTTACCGGGCCGTTGTTCTGGATGCACGGCGACGAAAATGAAACCCCGGAACGCCTCGGATACTACCTGGAACGAGTGCTTGAGGGCGGCAACGGTAGCTTCACCGCTGAGTCGCGCCCGCACAGCGATTGGCTCGGGCCGAAATGGTTCGACGACCTCGAAATCTGCCTCACCAAAGCGAAGGAACTCGACCTCAACATGTGGATCTTCGACGAACGCTGGTGGCCCAGCCAGTCGATTGGCGGCAAGGTGCCACCCGAACACGCCGCCAAGTCGCTGGTGGCGGAAGCCATCGACGCCAACGGCCCGTCGGTCTTCGAATCCGATGGTTTCCAAGGCGAGCGCTATATTGGCGCAGTAGCCGGGCAACTCTCGGCAGACAACCGCTTCGAGAGCGCTTCGCTGGTCGATCTCGCCCCTTTCATCAAGGACGGCAGACTCACTTGGCAACCGCCGCGCGGCAAGTGGCGCGTCGTCAAGTTCTCCCACAAACAAGCGCCCGGTCTTGGCCAGCTCGGCGGCAAAGAACTCAGCGTCGATGGTGCCAGCCGCGAGAGCACCGAGTGGTTTCTCCAAACCGTCTATCAGCCGCATTACGACCGATTCAAGGACGACTTCGGCACCATCATTCCAGGGTTTTTCTACGACGAACCGGAAACCATGGGCGACTGGGGCACCGAGCTGAACATTATCCTCAAGGAATGGGGCGTGGACTGGAAAAAAGCCTACATTGCTTACACATTCCAGCTCGCCGGTGACGATGATGCCGCCGCCCGCTATCAATACATGGAAGCGATCGCCGAGGCCTGGGGCCGCGTGATGTATGGCGGCATGAGCAAGTGGTGCCGCGAGCGCAAAACCCAGTCGATCGGCCACTTCATGGAGCACAGCATGCTCTACGTCCATCCCACCTACTGCGCCGGCGATATGATGCGCTTGCAGAAATACAGCGACATGGGCGGCATCGATCTCGTCGTCAAACAGATGTATCCCGGCCAGCGCCCGCATTCAATTTATCAGACACCCAAGCTCGGCAGCTCGATTTCCCACGTCTATGGCAAGACCGACGACGTCGCGATGTGCGAAATTTTCGGCGGCTACAACCAGGAACTCACCTACCCGGAAATGAAGTGGCTCACCGACCAGCATCAGGTGCGCGGCATCAACTTTATGATCCCGCATTCGTTCAACCCGAAAGCCCCCTACGACAAGGACTATCCACCGTATTTCTACAACGACGGCCACGAGCCGCGTTGGCCGCTTTACCGCGTGTGGGCGGATTACACCAGCCGCCTCAGCCTGTGGCTCACCGGCGGCCACCACGTCTGCCCGGTGGCCATCCTGTTCAGCGGCAATGCGCGCCGCGTCGGAAATTATGTGACCCCGGAGGATATGACCACCGTCTTGCAAGACGCGCTTTACGATTGCGACTGGCTGCCATTCGAGGCGTTTGAAAATGACACGAGCCTCGATGGTTCCGACGTCACTGTGCATGGCGAGCGTTATCAGGTGTTGATCGTGCCACCGACCGATGTGGTCACCCACGCCACGCTGGCAAAAGCCAAGGCCTTCTTCGAGCAGGGCGGAGTAGTCGTCGGCTACGGCCACCTGCCGTCACAATCCGGCACCGTAGGCACGCCATCCGTCGAGATCGCCAAACTTCGAAACGATATTTGGGGTGACTCGCCGCGACAAGGCTCCGCCGTTTGCCGCGTGAGTCCCGCAGGCGGGCGCTCGTATTTCCTACCCGAAAAACCCGACGTCGCGATGATCCAGGCCGCACTTCACAAGGACGCCGGCATCCCACCTGTCGTCGAAGTGCTCAAGGGCAAAACCGACAACTGGCTCCATGTGCTGCACCGCGTGAAGGACGGCACCGACGTGTTCCTCCTCTGTAATCAAGACCACCTTGGCACAGCGAAAACCTTTGATCTGAAATTTAAAGCCGCGGGCCATCCGGAAATCTGGGACTCAATGCGCAACGAAATCCACTCTGTGCCCTTCACCCGCGAGGGAGATCACGTCGTGCTCTCCCTCACCTTCGAGCCGATGGAAAGCTTGCTGGTCGTTTTTAACAAAAACCATCGCCCGCTGCCGCCGCGGCTCACTCACGACGATCTAGCATCGGCCGCCATCATCCCCGTGACCGGTGGCCCGGTGCCTCCGTCCGCCCCGCCGAGGGCGATCATCGAACCCTCGCCAACCAAAATGCTCAACCTCAGCCCGGTCGCCGGCAATCCATTCGAAGGCACCTGCGATATTCCCGCCGATCTCGACCTCGGCACCGCCCGCATCGTCCTCGAAATGGAAGGCATCACCCCCGAAGAAGCCGCCCGCATCACCATCAATGGAGAAGATGCGAGCGGCTTCATCGGCAAGCCGCTGCGACTCGAAGTCACCCCGCACCTGAAGCCCGGCACAAACGCAATTCGCATCGAGCCATTCGCACCCAAGAACGTTCGCCTGGCTGTAATCAAGACGACATCAAAATAACAGCCCTCTTTTCCCCGCCTTCGGTCCGGCCACCAGCTCTTTCATCGGCCGTCACCTCAAAAGCAAAATCTTACCACACAAATTTGTGATCGGCTAGAATTCACGCCGTTGATCTGCACTTGCGCAATGCGCTGATGCGCCATCCACCAAAAGGGGGATGGACGGCATGGATGATGCGTGCGAACTTTTTATTTAGCGCAGGCTCAGTCCGATGAAACTATACCACCAACGTCCCTTGAAATCTCGCAGACCCCCGTCTCGCCGGGGCAAAGAATTTACCCAGACCGGTCCTCGTCGTCATCAGGCGAACGTCATCTTTTGCGACGATCACGTCATCCAGATCTCGCGCCTCGGCCAACTCCAGGCGAAGAACCACAACTGGAATTACTGATACTCGACCTCCGCCGCTCAGAGCCCCAATTCATAAAACATCTCGCTCCTAAATTCACAAACAACATTTACTATGAAGCACAAACCTCTCCCTGTTATTACCGCCATCGCACTGGCCTTTCAGGCGTTGACACATGCATTACCTGCCGCTGCGACGGGCGGTTCCAATATTGCCTTTGCGCCCGATGGAAAAGTCTCATCATTGATTCTTGAAACCGGGGGACATAATCAACTGAACCCAGCCGATCCAGGCCGCGGCTTTTATTTAAAAACTTGGTCACCTGATGGACCCAAAGAGTTCCGATTGACTCATATTCAGAGGCAGGGTGACACGCTGATCGTGAGCAAGGGAGCCGCATTGCCTCGTTTCACGTTCGCAATCACAACGGCTCAGCGCTATCTAGCACTCAAACTTCAACGCGTCGAGGGCCTGCCGAAGAATGCGGTGACTTTGCACCTGGAAATACGGTGCTCCGCGAATGTGGTCATGCAAGGCTTGGATTACATGCTCAATTCAAAAAGCAGCGGCCTCTTAATCAATGCCAACTGGAAGCATTTGTGGAATCGCAATTCCAATGATCCGCTTGGTGGTATTGCCATCTATCCTGCCGGGCAGCCGGACAAGGAAGACAGCGCACTCTTGGATGTCTGGGTGAATGAGGATTTGCCCAAGCCAGCCGTTAAAGAACCATGGACACGGGAACGCGCGACCCAGTGGCTGAACGACTTTGAAAAACTCTATGAGGATCAGACGATGATGCTCATTGGTGCCGCCAGCCTACAGGAACTTTATGCGGTCACTGACCAAGCACGCAGCGCCGGCGTGAAGCAAATCTATCTGCATACCGACACCTGGCGTGGCGAATACTGGCCGAAGCAACATTCTCACATTCACATCAACCCGAAGGTTTTCCCTAAGGGGCTGGAAGATCTGAAGGCGTACACAGCTTATTTACGCAAATTTGGAATGTTTCTGACACTCCATTACACTGCTGGCGGCATTGGCCCGTCCGATCCGCAACGCATTGCCGGCCATGTAAGCCGTCAGTTGACCTCTTGGGGTAAAGGAACACTCGAATCCCCGGTTGACTCAAAAGCGCAAACCCTCCAATTTCGCCCCTCCCCCGGGACAGATTTTCCTTTTGTGTCAGACTTTGGGTTGCGTTCTAACATTTATCACATTTTCAATCCAAACTTTATACGCGTAGGAGACGAGATTATCCAGGTGGGGGCTTTTGAGAACACCGATCACGACGTCTGGACACTTAACGGATGTGTTCGCGGGCATGGAGCAACAGAAGCAGCTGCCCATCAAAAAGGGGAAGAAGCGGCCGGACTCGTTTCGGGTTACGGACAGAACTTTACCCCGGATGTTGATTCGCCCTTATTCGAAGAAATGGCAAAGGAATATGCGGACTTTGCCAACGCCATCGGCCTAGGTCGCCTAGAGTATGATGCTTTGGAAATCAATTACTGTCCTCCTTGGGGTGGGCCAAAATACACGGAGCGGGTGGCACGGCATCTTGATCATCCGGTGATTACAGGCAGCTCGGGCGGAACTCCCGTATGGGGCAATGTCGAGGTAATGTTTCATCGATACAAGCACCTGAGCGCGCCGGGCGGGGCGGGTGCCTCGTTCATTATGGAAACCGGAGACCGCCGAGCCACGACGGAACTCGAATTCAACACGAGTATCGCCAGCGCGGTTGCCAATGGAGCAAACAAGATCATCTTTCAAAAATCTCAGGCGATGTTCGGTATCAATCAGGCCATGCTCGCAGGCCATGGTCTCTCCGAGAAGTTCATAGAAGCTGTGGGCCTTTGGCGCAGCGTTGCCCTTTTTGCGACGCCGGAACAGCGCCAAGCGTTGCGCCAATCGATGACTGCGACGCCAATCGCCAAAAATTCACTCATTTCTCCTGTGCATAGCGACGGATATATATCAGGGGTACGAATCAAGGAGACTCAAGATGCTTATCAATTAATCCCTTCTAGCATCCTGATACAGCCAACCGATGCCCCGTGGATGAAAGGCGTCGAATCAGCTGTGGTGGCTCCGCGCCAATTTGTCGAACCTGGGCAGATTCTACAGATGAACAACCCGAATGCGGCACAACCGCTTGCTTGGACGATTCGAGTGCTCCCCGAAGTCGCGCCGAGCACAACCTCCACCCAAGCGAAAGCACCCGCAGCCGAGCAGACGATTCTCGACAATTACCTCACAGGTGTCGCAAGCGCCAAGCAGAATGGCACTGCAAAGCACCCCCTCGAAGGTGCGCATTGGGTTTGGCTCGGCGAAGACGATCCGGCCGTCGATGCCGGAGACAAAACGGTTTACTTCCGGAAGACCCTAAATATCCCCGAAAATAAAAAATTGCTCGCGGGTTCCCTGTTCTTCACGGCGGATAATGCGATGGACTGCTATGTGAATGGCCGTCGGGTGGCTAGAAGTGGTTCTTGGCAACAGGTTATCTATCAGGACATCACGGCGTCTTTGCATCCTGGGATCAACGTTGTCGCTCTAGCCACAATGAATAGCGGAGGACCAGGCGGAGGAATTGCGAGCGTGCAATTGAACTTTGAAGGGGAAGACCCGGTGGTCATCCATACTGACACCACTTGGAAAGCGAGTGATCAACTGGTTGAGGGATGGAAGGAACCGACGACTCCAGATGCGGCTTGGAAGTCTGCCGTCGCCTTTGGCGAGTTCGGTATCCCACCTTGGTCGAAACCTTCGGTTGCTACATCAGCCTTGGTCGCGTTGCAGCCAAAAGCGACCGAGGTGCAGAATCAAAGTCATGCGGCATTTACGCAAGACGGCGATGGCGTCGTCGTCTCGGCGGAAAATATGCGAAGCGAAGATCAGTTGTTAGAAAGCGGCTATCCATTCTGGAACAGGGCTGCGGTTATGCCTGGCCATGGCCTGTCATTGGAGGTGACCGGAGACGGCAGCGGAGCGGTTCTTGTGATCCAACTCTCTGGAGGAGGCGAGCGCGATTATGTCGTCAAACTCGACTTCACCGGCAAACGAAAAATCGTGATCCCGACAGGCGAAGTTAGCTGGGCAAACGGATACTGGGGGCGCCGTCCTGGCACTGAGCGCTTCGGTTACAGCGGGATTGAGAGAATTTCGATGGGATTCGGTTACATCCCGGCCAAGACCTCGCCGAAGGTAAAAGTCGAAAACATGCAATTGCTTGAAGACCGTCCCAGTAAGCTGATCAACCCGATCGTGACCACCGGAACCGGAGAACTGCGGGTGACCGGCGAAATCGAAAGCGACCAGTATTTGCGATATACCGGCGGCGGGCAGGCAACGGTCTATGACGAGAACTGGAAACAGGTTAAGCAGTTGCCGGTAACTCTTCATGAATATCTGATGCCTACGGGTGTGGCACCGCTGAGCGTGCGCGTCTCTCAAGGCGCACCGCAACCCTGGTTGGAAGTGCAATTTATTTCAGAAGGAAACCCCATAACCATTCCTAAAACTAAGGAGTAAGTGCAACGCTAGATTTTATTACTTAGCACTTTATAACACATAGCTTCACCAAAGAAGAGATATTGAAAAATATCGAAAGAATCTCACTCCTCCTTCCGAAACAACCTCATCAGATAAATCCATGGGTATAATACAAGAATTGAATAGGGAACAGCAGATGCCAATTGTATGGAGTGTCACGGTCATGCTCGATGCGCTCAAGAAACAGGGGAATCCGACCTTGCAGCACGCTTTTAGCCACCTCTCAAAACGAAGAGTGACTACGAAGAAAATCCTCATCGGTGCCGCATGGGCCTTGGCGACACTCCAAGCGATTGGAAACTCTCCACAATCGCTAACCGTTGGCGATGGATTTATGAACCCAATCGGATTTCACGATGCCACGCCGGTTTTTTCATGGAAGCTACCTAGTGGGGTAAAAAAGCAAACTGCCTATCGCATTCAGGCGAAGGCAGGAAAGATTTCATGGGATAGCGAGTGGGTGGAGACGGATCAATCGACTTTCGTGCCTTATGGCGGAGACCCGCTAACCTCGCGCGAACAGATCGAGTGGCGGGTCAGTATCCGCGACGAGAACGGTAACATCTCCGATTCCAGCGAGTCAGCACATTTTGAAATGGGTTTGCTTTCCAAGCAGGATTGGAAGGCTCAATGGATTCGGCCGGCGGATGCCACAGCACCTCCTGAAAAGGGATACAAACTGGTAAAGGCGGTCTATCGCTCCAAGGCGAATCCCAATCACAGCAAGGATGTCCTCAATCTTATCGAAAACCAGAAGAGCGCGTTCAAGGTCGGTAATGCCGCCTTGGGAGGCGATCCTGCTTTGAACGAAGTTAAAGAAATTGCCATCACCTACACGATTAACGGACGGGAAAAAACGGATGTTTATGCGGAAGAGCAAACGGTGCCTTTCCCGCTTGCCGCCATCGAAAAGGTGGGCCTGCTGCGCCGCATTTTTCCTGTGGAAAAGAAAGTGGCAAGGGCCAGAATTCATGTAACCGCGCGCGGCTTGTTTGAACTCCAGCTCAACGGCTCGCGCGTCGGCACTGATCACTTCGCCAATGGTTGGACTTCGTATCACAAGAATCTGAACACATTGACCTACGATGTCACCAGCCAGCTAAAGACTGGCAACAACAAGCTCGAAGCTCTGCTAGGGGCAGGCTGGTATGCGGGGCGGCTTGGGTGGCAACAGCAAAAAGAACTTTACGGGAAATATCCTCAGCTGCTGTTGCAACTGGAGGTCACCTATGCAGACGGCTCGTCTGCCACTATCGTTTCTGATGGCCAGTGGGAAGGCACATACGACGGTCCGGTACGATCCTCCAGCATTTATGACGGCGAGGACTATGATGCACGTAAGTCAGCTAGGGGATGGACGGCCGTAACGACCCATGCTGATCTAGGAGAGCAGAGGTTAACACCGAAATCTTTTTCACCGGTGCGGGAAAAACAAACACTTGCCGTTCAAACCATCACCGAGCCTGTGCCGGGGCACTTTGTTTTCGATCTAGGCCAGAACATCGTTGGATGGGCACGGCTCAAAATTCCGGTCGAAAAAGATCAGACCATTACAATCCAATTTGCGGAAATGCTCCATGACGACGGGACGATTTACAACGCAAACTACCGGAGCGCCAAATCGACTGATACTTACATCGCATCGGAAACGGGCATCATCGAGTGGCAGCCGCATTTTACCTTTCATGGCTTCCGCTATGTTGAACTCACCGGTTTTCCTGCTGGCGTCAAACCGCAGAAGGATTGGGTAACAGGGATCGTGCTGCACTCGGATCTGAAACAAACCGGGAAGTTTGTATCCTCTCATGCAAAGCTCAACCAATTACAAAGTAACATCACTTGGGGTTGGCGCGGAAATTCTTTAGACATCCCGACTGACTGCCCGCAGCGCGATGAACGCATGGGCTGGACCGGTGATGCCCAAGCCTTCTGCCCGACGGCGATGCTAAACTATGACTGTCTCGCATTTTTCAGAAGCTGGCTAAACACCATGCGCGACGAACAACACCCTGACGGCCGGATTCCTCACGTCATCCCAAATGCTTTTGACAACGGTGTCGGCAGCCCCGGGTGGGTGGATGCCGCCACGATTATTCCTTGGGACCTCTATGTCCGGACTGGGGATACACAGGTGCTGGACGAAAATTTTGGGATGATGGAAAAACTCGTCGGCTGGTATCGCTCGCAATCCGTTGATGGATTGACTCCAAGCATTAAGGGCTTCGGCGACTGGCTCCAGCCCCACGCTACCAGACTGGAAGGCGACACGCCTATTGCGCTTCTCGGAGCAGCTTATTATGCCCACAGCGCACAGATCCTGGCCGACTCTGCCCGCGTGCTCAATCGTGATTCTGAGGCCAAGCGCTACTCCGAAGAAGCGTTCAAAGTGAAGCAGGCATTTTACAAACAGTATTTTGATGCCAACGGAAAATTACAGAACGCTCCAGAGACCCAGACGGCCTATATTCTGGCGATTGCGTTGAATTTAGTTCCAAAAGAGGCGATGGCCAAGGCGGGCACCCATCTGGTGCGTCTCATCGGCGAGGCGGGTGGCCACCTACGCACCGGCTTTCTGGGCACGCCTCTCCTCGCGCAGGCATTGGACCAAACCGGGCACGGAGACCTCGCGTATGACCTGCTATTTCAGGAAACCTATCCCTCATGGTTCTATTCCATTAACCAAGGAGCGACGACAATGTGGGAGCGCTGGAACAGTTATACTAAGGACAAGGGCTTTGGTCCGGTGAGCATGAACTCCTTCAATCACTACGCCTACGGAGCCATCGGCCAATGGATGTATGAGCGTATCGCGGGACTATCCGCCGATCCTGCCAATCCGGGCTACAAGCACTTTTTCGTCCGTCCACTCGTAGGAAATCAGCTCGACGCTGCACGCGCCGAACTCGAAACACCCTACGGCAAGGCTTCCAGCGCTTGGGTGAAAAAAGGCGAAAAATTAGCGATGGACGTAGTTGTACCACCGAACACCACTGCGACTATCAAGTTTCCAAATGGTAACAAGGAACAGACGGTCGAGGCCGGGACTTATCATTTCGAAGTAGACCTGAAATAATTGGTTCTTCGTCACGAACGCATGATGGAATGATGGCGCAGTTTGAGTTTGAGATAGTCCAGATCCCGGATGCCGCAGGCTTTGTGGACGATGCGGGCGACGAGGTTGTTGAAGCCCTCTATCATTCCGGATGTCAGGCCGTGCTTTACGAATCCGCAAACTCTGGCACTTTGCACCATGAATCCTCTCAGATAAAAACTTGCGCGGCCCCTGCGCGCTCCTACACCGTCCGCCAAGTCATCCATGCCCTGAACCTTATGAACCACTCCATGAAACCGCTCTGCCTGCTCATCTCCGCCCTGCTATCCGTCGCCAGCGCGACAGCGGCAGAATCCACTCCTCCCGCTGCGTCGCTGCTCAACGGAAACGCCATCCTTGATGCCTACGGACGGGGCGACAACCCATGGTTTCTCACGAATATCCCGTTCTTTGACTGCCCGGATAAAGACATTACCGACATATATTACTATCGTTGGTGGAATTACCGCAAAAACATCGTCTGGAATGCCAAATCGAAGGGCTGGACCATTCACGAAGGCGGTGGTTACGGCATCACGCCCTGTCCTCTGGGGCATCATCTCTATGAAGGCCGCTGGTTGAAAGATCGCGCCTATATCACGGATTACATCGACTTCTGGCTCACTGGTGGAAAAGATCGGCCGCGCGGCAAAGAACATCCGCGCAATTACGCCAACTGGTTGGCGGATGGCTGCTACGCTCGCTTTCTTGTGGATTACGATGCCGCTGCGGTCACCGCGCATCTGGGTCATCTCACCGCCAATTATGAGGGCTGGGAGCAGGAGCGTTTCGACGCGGCCAAGGGTCTCTTCAAATGGATTCCTGATCGCGATGGCATGGAGGCATCACTGGCGGGGTTCGAGCAGGGCGAGGCGGATAAGTTTCAATGGAAGACCGTCATTTTTGGTGGCGAAGGGTATCGTCCCTCATTGAACAGTTACCTGTACGGTGATGCACGGGCCATCGCCGGCATCGCCGATCTGGCCAGTGACCAAGACACGGCCACTGCGTATCGCGCCAAGGCCGAGGCGCTCAAAGCCAACGTCCTGACCAAGCTCTGGGATGCGGACAAGCAGTTCTTTCTGCAGCGCTCTAGCCGCGACGACCGCTTCGTGAGTGGACGCGAACAGATCGGTTTCTTCCCGTGGGCGTTCCATTTGCCGGATGACACCCAACCCTTAGCCCAGGCCTGGAAACAACTGCGCGATCCGCAGGGCTTCGAAGCGAAATATGGTCCTACGACCTTGGAACGTCGCAGTCCTTATTTTCTGCGGCCGTTCGGTCATTCCTGCCTGTGGAACGGTCCTTCATGGCCCTATTCGACCAGTGTGACCCTGGCGGCGCTGGCCAATCTGCTCAATGACTACCACCAGGACATTGTCACCAAGGCTGACTATCTTGCCCTGCTCCAGCAATATGCCGCAACCCAGTATGATCCCGATGGCCAGCCGATGGTGCGCGAAGATCATCATCCGGATGAGAAGCGTTGGTTGGCTCAGGGGGCGAATTACAACCACTCCCGTTATTGCGACCTGATCATCACTGGCTTGGTCGGTTTGCGCCCGCGCAGCGACAATACCTTGGAAATCAATCCGTTGGCCCCGGAAACATGGGATTTCTTCTGTCTGGAGAACGTCGCCTACCACGGCCGATTGATCACTATCGTCTACGACCGCACGGGCACCAAATATGGAAAAGGCGCAGGACTACGGGTGCTGATCGACGGAGTCGAGAGCGCGCGGTCTGAAAAAATCGGAAACCTGCAGGTGCCGTTCAGTTCCCGTGTTCCGCCACCGCTGCCGCCTAGCCAACCCCCAGCCGCCGCACAGGTGCCGCAAGGTGACCTCGCGCTCAACCACGCTGGCACGGGCTTCCCTGAACCCAGCGCTTCGTTCACCTGTCCCACCGACCAAGTTTGGCAAGCGATCGACGGTCAGGTCCAGGTCAGAGATGAGCCACGCAATCGTTGGACCTGCTATGGGACCAAGGATTCCTCCGATTGGTTGGCGATCGACCTCGGCACGGAACAGAAAATCGACCGCGCCGTGCTGTATTTCTACGATGATGGTGCAGGCGTTCGCGTGCCCCAATCGTGGACGCTGCAATACTGGAAAGACACCACCTGGGTGGACTGCCCAGGAGTGCATAAACAATCGACTGGAATCATTGAGACGCTGACCTTTCCCCCGCTCCTCGGACGAAAATTCCGGGCGGTATTCATCCATCAAAAAGGTTCGGCGAGCGGCGTGACCGAATTCGCACTCTATGCCCCAGCCCCATCAATTCCAAAGCCATAAGCGGCTTTTGCTGCCTCTACCCGGCCCTGCAGAGTATGACTTTTTGAAAAATTCAGCTCTTCCGAAATCCCAGTGAGGTAGATCCACCGCTACAAAATTTACGCCTATGAGCGATACGTAGACCGAGTTCACGCGGCGTGAGTGGGTATGAACCGACAACATCGGTTACAAACTGACCGGGAACATCGGTTACACATTAACGGCTGTCTGTGGAATCCGGTGGTTTTTCCTTCAAGCGATGGAGAGGTCGAGTTTGCCAAGAAAGAACAAGACCCGGATGCGAAGGGCGGCGAACGTCCGCAACCCCCTCGCATTCGCGATGATTCGGGCAACCAGTGAATTCATCCCTTCGGAAGCGGCGTTGGTGATCCGGTGCTTCAGATAGTTCAGCAGTCCCCAGAGCCGATTCTCCAACATTCTAGAGACCTTCTTTACCGGTTCGCGGTTGGAGCCGTTCACTTGCTTGCACCAGTCTTTGAAGAACTTCACCGCGGATCCCTCATAGATATAATCCCAAAATCCGGAGAAGCTTTCCTTAAATCTCCATGCCTTGCTGGTTTCCAGATTGGCGTTGTAGAGGCTTTGGAATGTGGGTTCGCAACGCAGGTCGGGGAAATTGCGCAGCCAGTCGAACTTGCTGTTCTTCAGAGTCTCGTCGCCCTCTTTCATCAAGGCCCGGTGCTCCGCCTTGCGCACGTCATCGACGGCCTTGTTCAGGTAGGCGCTGATGTGGAACTTGTCATGGACGATGTCAGCGTTAGGCAGCATCAGGTTGACTGCTTTCTCAAATGCAGCCCACATGTCCATCGCCACCGCCTTGACGCCGAGTCGCTGCTCGCCAGTCAGCGTGTCTAGCAATTCCAGCGCGTTGTCCGTCTTGCGGCCCTCTACCAGATCCCAGACACGGTTGTTGTCCAAGTCATTGAGAATGCTCGCGTAAACATGGCCGCGCCGGAAGCTCTTCTCGTCAATCCCCGCGTGTTCTCGCCGGAGCAAGCCCCGCTCCACGGCCGCCTTCATGATGTTGTTAACCGTCTGCCAGTCCAAGCGCATGATTTCAGCCACCTTGGTGACATTGCCGCAAGCCTGCAGCCAGATGATGAACCTTAACGCTGCCCTTGATGAAATCCGGCGCGCCGAGTGGCACAAGGCGAGGAAAGAGGACAAGCGCGTCATCAAAGGCAGCCGCTTTCTGGTGCTGGCAGGAAGGGAGAACCTCAGCCGAGATGGAGAACAGCGCTTGGAGCGACTTGTAGAGCTCAACAGCCAACTCACCCGCGCCTACCTACTCAAGGAGGACTTTCGCGGGATCTACCAAACCACGCACACGCCGGAACAGGCACAATCCTGTCTTAGTGATTGGTGCGCGGCGGCCTTGGCCTCTGGGCTGCAACCGATCTGTCGCTTCGCTAGGGGATTACTGAGAGACGTGAAGGGCTTCACCGCCTACTTCAAACACCGTATCACCTCCGGCCCCATCGAGGCATTCAATAACCAGATGGCCAGATTTATCCACCGCTCGTGTGGCATCACCAATCTCGACTATCTGTTCCTCAAAATGAGAGCGCAATCACTCCAGCAAAGCTGACGGAGAGCCATAAATCTGTGCTTTTCACCGGGAAAGTCTTGCCGACCCCGGACACTTGCCGCAAGAATTTCCACGGAATTCCATCAAGAGTCAAATTTGGAATCTTCATTCACTGGGGCGTATACTCAGTTCCAGCCTATAGTCCTACAGTTCGAGACAAGGTAGGAATATACGACCGTTATGCCGAATGGTACTGGGATCGTTTGGAAAAACCCTCTAAAACGCAGTGGGTATTCAAAGTGAAGTTACAATAAATCGGACAGGAACTATTTTATGAACTTAACTAAACTTGGACTATTGCCTCTGCTGCTGGTCAGCACATCGGCGCTCGCTACGGAGGCCCCCAAACGAACCTGCTCCCAAGGACCCGCAAAGAACTACAACAAACCTGACAAAATACTGGCAACGAAAAGGAGGTCACTTTACCACCTCGTTTTTCAACATCTACGCCCGCCGCTTGTGACGCGAGTCGGACAGATCGGAAAGCGCATCGCCGACACTTTAACCGTTTGTCACTAACAATCAGAACACCATGAAAACCACAGTCGCCCTAACCGCCTTGTCGCTCGCCCTAACCGCCTGCAGCAAACAAACCGAAACCAGCGCCACAACCGGAGTGAAACAGGAAATCTACGGCAAGATGCCCGATGGCCGCGAAGTCGGGATTTTTACTCTGACCAACAAGAATGGCCTCAAGGCCCGCGTCACCGAATACGGTGCCATCCTCGTCTCGATGGAGAGCCCCGATAAGTCCGGCAAGACCGCCGACATCACCCACGGCTATGACACCCTCGAGGGCTGGCTCACCAACACTTCCTACTTTGGATCCACCGTCGGCCGCTTCGGCAACCGCATCAAGGACGGCAGCTTCACCCTCGACGGCAAGGAATACACCCTCGCCACCAACAACGACCCCGGTGGCATTCCCTGCCACCTCCACGGCGGAATCAAGGGCTTTGACAAGGTCCTCTGGTCCGGCAAGCCCACCGACTCCAACGGTGTCGAGTTCGCCTACGTCTCCAAGGACGGAGAGGAAGGCTACCCCGGAAACCTCACCGTCAGGGTCACCTATACCCTCAGCGACGACAATGAGCTGAAATGGGAGGTCCAGGCCACCACCGACGCGCCCACCATTCTCAACGTCGTCCATCACTCCTACTGGAATCTCTCGGGCGACCCGAACACCTCCATCAACGACCATATTCTCACCCTCAACGCTCCAACCTACCTGCCGACCGACGCCGGACTCATTCCCACCGGTGGGATCGCCCAGGTCGCGGGTACGCCGATGGATTTCACCAAACCGACAGCCATCGGCGAGCGCGTCGCGGCCGACTTCGAGGCTCTCAAGTTCGGCGGCGGTTACGACCACGCCTGGGTGCTGGAAAAAGGCGAGGGCATCCGTCTCGCCGCGAAACTCAGGGATCCGAAGTCCGGCCGCGTGATGGAAATCTCCACCGACCAACCCGCCATCCAGTTCTACGGTGGCAATTTTCTCGACGGCACCGTCGCCGGCAAGGGCGGTGTCAAATACCCCCACCGCACCGCCCTCTGTCTCGAGACCGAGGGGTTTCCGGACGCTCCTAACAAATCGAATTTCCCGTCCAGCGTCCTCCGCCCCGGCGAAACCTACCGCCACACCATGATCCACAAGTTCTCAGCCGAGTGAACTGAACCTGATCCCGCATTCCCATGACCCGTTTCCCCATCGCTCTCCGGGCATTCTCCCTGCGGGCGTTGCCGGGCACTGCCTTGAACCCGGTCATGAAAGCCGTGCTTGCCGCACTCTCGCTCTGCGCCGTCTCGTCCGCTGCGGACCCTCTGCCCGTCCGCATGAGCGAGTGATCGCCCTGCGTCATCTCCCATCCTCTGAGGAACCAAACAATCCACCGAACGGGTCACAAGTGAAACCAAACGCCCTTCAAGGCTGGAGTTACTTCGGCCACCACCAATTCATCGACTTCCGGGAAAACGGCCTTCATTTGGGAATCCGACCGCAGGAAGCGATCAACGACTACCGCAGCGGGGAAAAAATCGTCCTCGACGGACCCGTTCCCGACGACTTTACCGCCGCCGTTACCATCGACTTCCGCGGCAACCAGAGTGCCGGCGACGCCGGCATCCTGTTCCGAACCAGCTCCCCCTCGGTCGGATACAACGCCCAGCGCGGCTACTTCGCCGGCATCATCCCCCGAGCCCAGATCGTCATCCTCGGCATGACCGACGGCTCGACATGGACTGAACTCGCACGCATCCCCGCTGACATCGATTCCACGCTGCCCCAGCGCCTGCAGGTCACGTGTGCCGGTCCCAAGATCACCATTCAACACAACGGCAAACCCGCCCTCAGTCACATCGGAAAAACCTTCCCCCACGGCTCCCTTGGCCTCCGCGTCGTCGATTCCCACGCCATCTTCTCGGATGTCACAATCACCCACCCTTTGGTGGGTCAAAATCGATGAAATCGGAACCTGGTAGGCTATTTCATCCATTCGGATGGCGCTGATTGCATTGGGCCTGCGACTCTTGGCCAGCAGGCCGGCATCTGGGGGCACTGCTTTGGGTGCTTCCAATTGACGTTCCGGAATCGCAGGAGCTATAACCCGGGAACGCATGTTTGTTTCTTCATCCCGCGACAAGTCCGATAATTCCCGGGCACGGCATCCCCTCGAAATCCAATCTTGAAATCGGTAGGCGGACCGTCAGATTCTGGGAGAATGCCCTTAAAAGTCAGTCACCCCGTCAGCACCCCTACATTGTCCATTCATAGCAGAACCATTGTCAGTGTGGGGTCAGTGTGCAAATCTTGACAAAATGCCTGTCAGGTTCCGGCATTCTTGGCCATTTTGAGAAATTTCTGCATCTCAGGAGACAGTTTGGCTTGCTTCTTCGCTTGATTGCACCGTCGGAGTTGCTGGCTCACGTTCGCCGCGCTGCGCATCGACAGCTTTTTGGCGATCCACTCCTGCGAAACCGTCGTCCGCTTCCAGAGGAGCTCCGCCATGGCCAGTTTCCGCGGATCGGATCCCTTGAGTCCCGGAAGATCCCTCTCCATGAGGCCCGCCGCTTTAAGACCCTCTGCCAGCCATCGCTTCGCCTGTTCCTCGCTGTGCGCCGCGGCCTGCGGCGTTTTTCGATAGGCCCGCGACGATCTCTTCCGCTCCTTCATCAGTTTTTCCGAAAGCTTACGCAGCTTGTCGGCGAACTCCTGGCTTCCCCAATACCAACCGCGCCGCAAATGGCTGCACCGGGCATCCACATCCTCCACAAGCACCGGCATCCCGCACTTCTCAATCTCCTCCTCCACCGCGCGGCGGTCCAGGCGCTCCACCACCCGCCGCCGACCGGCCACCGTGTCCGGTAGATCGAATCGTTCCAGTCCCTTCTCGGCCGCCAACCATTGCGGGCGCTTCCCGGGCGGCAAGGCCCAACCGCCCGCCAAGCTGCTCCACGGATAGTCCAACACGCTATGGCCCTTCTTCGGCACAACCAAACGCGCCCGGACCGGGTTCAGGTGAATATAGTCGGCCAGCGTCCGGTAGTGATAAGTGTCCGCCCCATCCACCACGACCGCCTTGTAGCGGTCGCCAAACAGTCGGCCCCATGCCTGATGCCGGACGTTGTAGCGGCGGGTGACGGTGTTCTGCAACCAGCTCATTCCGGCCACCAGGTTGGCTTCGGGCGTCTCGATGAAAAGATGGTAGTGATTTCCCATCAGCACCCAGGCGTGCACCCGCCAACCGGTCATCGCACAGGCCTCCGAGAGGGTGGCGAGGAAGAATCGGCGGTCGTCATCGTCATGGAAAATCGTTTCACGCCGGTTGCCACGCGCCATCACATGGTAAAAGGCACCGGGAAATTCGATTCGCAGACTGCGCGGCATGCCGAGACCGTAGGCGAGAGCAAAATTTTGTCAAGATTTGCACACTGACCCCAGTTTTCCCAGTTTTCACTGACCCCAGTTTTCATACGATGACGGGCTTCACCCGTTAGTGCGGCGCGTTTGGTCGCTGAAAGGCGTGAGGGTGGTCACGCCGGTGGAGCGCCGCTTTGAATGGGGTTATCTATTCGGTGCACTCGAAGTGGGTGGTGGCGCTAGCGAGTTCCTGTTCTCGCCGACGGTCAACAAGGAGGCTGATGTGCATTTTCTTCAACAGATCGCTGCGAGCGATGAGGACGCGATGCATGTGGTCATCGGGGACGGCGCGGGATTCCATCACCGCAATGGAGGCGGCGAGCTACCCGCAAACCTCAAGATCATCACCCTGCCGGCCTACAGCCCCGAACTCAATCCGGTCGAAAAGTTCTGGGATATCGTCAAGGATACGATCTGCAATACGCCTTGGCCGACACTCGAAGCCCTCGAAGAAAAGATCACAACGACCCTCCGCAAATACTGGGAGGATACCAGCCGAGTCCTGTCCTTGTTTTCGAACAGCTACCTGCGTTCCTAACTAAACGGTTCGAAGAAACATCCATGCCTAGTTTATTAAGCTAGATAGTATTAGATGTTCATACGCGCGTATCTGCCGCGCATCTTTGCAGTGTATTCTTCGATGCTTTTTCCACTCATGGACATGGCTGGCGCCATGGTCTCCTTATTGATGAGGCAACGGGACCCTATCCGACAAACCGGGAAACTTTTTCGGTGTCCGCTTCAATGAGGCAACACGCCCGCTGAGATCCCCCAAACAGTGGATGGTAGAGTCTGAGATTTCCTGTCACACCACTTTGTGACGACTCACGTCATGCAGCAGAACCAAGAACCACCATTATGAAACCAATTAATTACAAAGCCATCGCCCTAGCCATTTGCGCTGCCTATTGCGTTGCAGAAGCAGGGGCGCAGGAAATCGATCGTGACACTCTGGATAAGTGGTCGGCCCCCTATCGCGGCTGGCACTACTATCCCGAGCCGGTGATTCCTTCTGTCCCGAACATTCCTGGACATGAGGAGTTTATCAATGTCGACGTGCCCTGTGTGTACCAATTGCCGGGGCAAGCTGATAATTGGTACATGAGCTTCATTGGCTTCAACGGCAAGGGCTACAATTCTTTCGTGGCCGAGAGCACAGATTTGGTACATTGGACCAATCCCCGGCTGGCGATGGGCTTCGGCAAAGAGGGCGAGTTCGATCATGGCGGCTGTGTGATTGGCGCCTTCCTCTACGAGTCTTACGATGTTAAAGCGCCGCGGGTCCTCAAAAAGCGCGACGGCAAGTTTTGGACCTTGTATGGCGCTTACCCGAAACAGGGCAACTACGAGCTTCGTCCCGGCTACGAAGGCGTGGCGGCAAGCGAGGATGGCCTGAGCTGGCGGCGCGCAAAGGACACTTACATCCTTTCTGTGCATGATGCCGACTGCGGGAAATGGGAAGAATCCTGCATTTATCAGCCATGGCTGGTAGAGCACGAAGGAAAGTTCTTCAATTTCTACAATGCCGCCATAGGCGGACTCGAACAGACGGGCGGCGCAAGCTCCGACAACCTCTTGGATTGGAAACGCTTCAAAAACAACCCCATCGTGAAAGTCCGCCCAGACCACTATGATAATCAATTCGCCGCCGACCCAAAGGTGTTCCGCGACGGCGACCACTGGGTGATGTTCTATTTTGGCTTATGCAAAGAGAAGCGAGCCCATATCATGGTTGCGTTTTCGCGCGATCTTGAGAACTGGACGTCGCACCCGGAGCCACTCTACAAGGCGGGCGGACATCCAGGGGGGCTGGACGGTCAATACGCACACAAAATCTCGCTGGTGCACAATCCGAAGAACGACACTTTCTACATGCATTACTGTGCCGTCGGAAACAAAGGCCGCTGCATCGGGCTGATTACCAGCAAGCCATTGGCTAAAGAGTAAAAGTAGCGACTGGCACCTGAAACGGAGGGTGTCAGTAATTTTTGTCGGGGCCGGAACAAAACCGGACAGAGACGGTTCAAAACCGGACTGGGAGACGGAACAAAACCGGATTTCTGCGTCTCGCCGCTGCAATTGACTGGTGACCAGCATCTTTAAATCGAGCATCAAGCGTCGCCCGCAGGATACGGCTCTGCTGGAGAGCAACCGGAGCGGCGGGCCAATGGGGCTTTTGCCTCCGGATCGCGTGTCGGCGCAATGCCTGCACGCGGTCCAATTCCTGCGGACATCAAGCCCCTTGGCCGCATGCGAAAAATTCCGGAGGTTTGGAGGCCGAGCCTCCAAGGACGCCGCCGGAAAGACTGGCGCGATACCAGCGAGATGAGGCATGTTAGCGCCGTAAAAGAAGCAACTGATTCATCGTCTGCCTGTCGAATTCGTCCGTAGTGTCCTCAGCGACCTCAATGCGGGGAGTCTCGATGACATAACCGCGGCCAGCCACCTTGAAGTAAGCCGCACAAGGCTCTACGAGCTACGCTCCGCGTTTCTGCTCAACAGGACGGGATTTGGTCCAAAGCCAAGCGGCGGCGCTCATCGTGGTCCATGGCCCACCGTAGTTGAGGCTTTCCTGGAAGGCTTTCTGCCCTTGCAGAACCCGCCCAACTATCAACTCGTGGCAGATGAAATGGAACGCCTCTGCGGCTTCAAGCGCGCTCGCTCCAGCGTTGAGTCATATGTCAAATCCCACCTATCCCACCTATCCCACCTATCCCACCTATCCCACCTATCCCACCTATCCCACCTATCCCACCTATCCCACCTATCCCATCTGTTGCCAGCCCCGCAGCGCAAGCCGCGGACTTACCGTCGGTTCCGCCGTGCGAGGATCGGCGAGCTCTATCAGCACGATAGCTCCATCCACCAATGGTGGCCGGCTCCCGACAAGCAATATCTGTTACTCACCGTCGATGACCACTCCGGCCGCAACGTCGCGGGCACCTTCGTTTCCGCCGAGACCACTTGGAATCACTTCCAGCACTTCCGCCGCGCGTTTGAAACCCACGGGCTGCCTGAAGCCGTCTATACGGACGGTCTGAGCCTCTTTGGCCCGAGTTCCAGCAATTCCGCCCTCCGAGTTCCGATTTCCGATTTCCGATTTCCGATTTCCGATTTCCGAGTTCCGATTTCCGAGTTTCTTCCCCTTCGCATTCATTCGCGGTAACCATCCTCATTCAAAATCCAAAATCCAAAATCTCTCTTGCCCCCCAATCCCGTTTTCATCGTCCCACCTTCGCGTTCATTCGCATTCATTCGCGGTTAACCTCTTCAAATTCCGCCCTCCGAGTTCCGAGTTTCTTCCCCTTCGCATTCATTCGCGGTAACCATTCTCATCCAAAATTCAAAATCCAAAATCACTCTTGCCCCCCAACACCCGTTTTCATCGTCCCACCTTCGCGTTCATTCTCATTCATTCGCGGTTAACCTCTTCAAATTCCACCTTCCGAGTTCCGAGTTCCGAGTAGGGGGCTCCTTATCCACTAAACGGTGGATGGACATTCGGGCGTCTTTCTCATAGGGTCTTCATTAAGTTGAGTTCGAATAATCAACTGACAAAAACCCACATCCTCACGGAACCCATAAAACCTGATCGCTGCCATGACATCGACCGCGCGCTCGGCCAAACGCCAGACGACCACCCCTTTCGTCGGTTCATAAGAAAACGCTCCTTATCCACCAAACGACCGATAGACGTCCTCGCGATTTTTCCGCAAGATGTCACCTAGCTAAACACCAAATATTCAACGAACAAAGACCCATCACCTCAAAAAACTATGAAGCCAAAACACTCCGCCATCCGCCATTTCCGCTCGCTCATATTCGCCGGCTCCGCCGCCGTGACACTAGCCTCACCCTCCGCCCACGCCGATACGATCACTTGGAACTCAGCCAGTGCCACCACCAGCTGGGCCGACGGATCGAACTGGATCGGTGGCGTGGCCCCGGCCAATAGCACCAGCACCGACATCGCTCTCTTCAACAGCTCGAGTTACACCTCCCAGCCAAACGCCGGTACCACCAGCATCAATGGCATTCGTATCGGGTCAAGTTCCGGAGCGCTGACCCTTGCGGGTACTTCCCTGACCCTAGGCTCGGGTGGGATTGTGATGTCTGCCGGCGCGGCCGCCTCCACCATCTCCTCCCCCATCGTACTCGGGGCGGCGCAAACATGGGACAACAGCAGCGCCAACCGGCTCACCTTTTCAGGGGCCGTGACAGGCGCCCAAACATTGACCAAGACCGGCACGGGCACCATCCAGTTCAACTCCTCGTTGGCCGGTCCGCTCATCGTCAATGCGGGCACGGTAAATGCAAACATGGGTATCGGTTTGGCCCTTGGCAGCTCAATCACCATCAACGATGGGGGGGCTGTAGTTGTCGTAAGAATCAGTGCAATGGACGGCCCGACATCGTCGATTCGCATCAATTCAGGCGGACTCCTGAAAATAGCCGATGGCCTTACGACTCAGTTAAGGCCCCCAGTAACGCTGGATGGTGGGACGTTGTCAACGGGAACACTTGGGGGATTTGGAGCTGCGCACGGCAATTGGACCCTCCAAGGCAGCATCTCCACTGCCGGAAGTGGTAATGTTTCGACCATATCCGGTCTCGGCGCGGCCGCTTTGAGCAAAGTGGGAGGTGTTAATTTCAATGTGCTGGCAGGGGATACCCTAAATGTGTCCTTGAACCTTATCAAATCCACCAATCAGCCTGATAACGGGCTCATCAAGCAAGGGCTGGGGCTGATGACGCTCTCCGGCACGAACACCTACACCGGCGCAACCAGTGTCACCGCTGGCACGCTTTCTCTCGGTCATGCGACTGACACGCTTTCCAGTAGTTCGGCAGTCTCAGTGGATGGAGCCACCGCGGTGCTTGCCATCGCCGGCAATAGCGACACGGTCGGCGCGGTGAGTCTGAAAAACGGTGGATCCATC
>CAIXKE010000112.1 GCA_903919975.1 Akkermansiaceae bacterium
CGGGCATCCTGCCCGTAGCCTTCTTTTTAGCTCTTGTCCTAACAGCCGTTTCCGTGTTCGCCCAAGTGGAGCAAAAAGCATGTTGGTTATTCCCTGGCATCTGATGCCAAGGACACACCAAAAGAAGTGCCGGTGTTCAAATCGGCGGAGACGCAGGTGAAGTTGCAGGTGGGTTTGGAAAATGTAATCAGTCAGCAGAAAGTTCGTTTTCGCGTGCATCAGGGGAAGTCCGCGTTTTTCTCGTTTGCCTTGGTCGGCGCGGGTAGCGGCTTCGCTTGAATCGCTGTGCTGATTTGCCTACTTGTCGGAGCGATGGGAGCTGTGAAATGCAGGAAGTGAGAGGATTTTTTATCGAGCGAGACAATTGACGCATCCTGACTCAGGGATCGACAAACTTCGGCGACAAGCTGCGGCTATTGTCCCTCTCACACAAGATTCCAGACAGCATTGTGTTTTCGCAGCGTTTAAGGGGGTAGTCAGATCAATTCCTCATGAAACCATTGCCCAAATTCTTCCTTCCTGTCTGCTTAATCAGTTCCGGACTGATTGCCGTTGCGGCAGCCGCATTCGGTTTTCAGGCAAAGGAACCACTCGATGCCAAAGAAACCGATGCCGTCATCACCGCGATCACGGCAGGGCTGCTCGAGAATTCGCAGTTCACTCATCAGAAACTCGACGAGCAGATCGCAGGCAAATTTCTTGACCGCTACCTCGACACACTCGACGGCGGCCACATGCTTTTCCTGCAAAGTGATCTCGACGAATTCGCGGGCCATCGCGCGACGCTGGCCAAGACTACCCGCAAGGAGGGTGACTCCAGCTTGGCGCATATGATTTTCAAGCGTTATCTCGAACGTCTCGACCAGCGCATCACATTCGCAGCCGGTCAGCTTAAGAAAGAAAAATTCGATTTCACCTCCAATGAATCGTTTTCCTACGATCGCAAGAAAGCCGCGCGTCCGGCGGACATAGCTGCGGCCCAAGCGCTCTGGAAGCAACAACTCCGCTACGCATACCTGCAAGAAAAGCTCGCTGGCAAAAAAGACGAAGAGATCGTGAAGACCCTGAGCCGCCGCGAGGAGCGCACCGCCGCAACCATGCGAAAGTTTAATGACGGCCAGGTGCTTGAGATGTATCTGGAGGCTCTTGCGCAAACGTATGACCCGCATTCCGACTACATGGGCGCGGAGCAGCTCAAGAGTTTTGAGATCGCCATGAACCTTTCGCTCGTCGGCATCGGAGCGACGCTGCATTCAGACGATGGCTATTGCAAGATCATGGAACTCGTTCCCGGAGGTCCGGCCGCGCGCAGTTCAATGATCCAGGTGGGAGACCGTATTGTCGGAGTGGCGCAGAAGGTCGGCGATGAATTCACCGACCTCGTGGACCTGCCGCTTTCCCAAGCCGTCGATTTGATCCGTGGGAAAAAGGGCACGCCTGTCATTCTCAACATCATTCCAGCGGATGCCGTTGACGACAGTGTCCGCAAAACCATCACCATCATCCGTGAGGAGATCAAACTCGAGGAACAGCAGGCGAAGGCGCAAATCATTGATTTCCCCAATGGGGAGAGCACCCAGCGCATCGGCGTCGTCGATTTGCCTTCGTTCTATGCCGGTGAGGGTTTTGGCAAGGGATCGAAAGCCTCGGCCTCCGTGGATGTCGAGAAACTGCTCGGCAAATTAAAACAGGAACACGTGACCGGCATCATTCTCGACCTGCGTCGCAATGGAGGCGGTTCCCTCCAAGAGTCCATTGATCTAACAGGATTATTCATCTCGACTGGACCGGTTGTCCAAACCAGGAATCCGGAAGACCGCGTGGAACTCGGAATCGATCACGATCGCAAGGTCGCTTGGGACGGCCCGCTCGTGGTATTGACGAGTCGTTTCAGTGCCTCGGCCTCGGAGATCCTCGCCGGGGCATTACAGGATTATGGACGTGCGGTCATTGTAGGTGATAGCTCGACTTTCGGCAAGGGAACTGTGCAGACGATCATTCCACTGGCCAAGATAATGGCACAACAAGGTGTGGTCCCAGGTTCCGATCCCGGTGCATTGAAGGTGACCATCAGCAAGTTTTACCGACCCAGCGGTAAGTCGACCCAACTTGAGGGAGTTAAGGCAGATGTCGTCATTCCGTCCCTCTCTGACGTACCGGAGATCGGTGAATCGGATTTGGGAAATGCGTTGCCATGGGATACCATCAAGGAGGCGGCTTATCAGAAGTCCGATCGTGTGGATTCAGCCCTGGCCACGCTGCGTAGCCGTTCGGGGCAGCGCCTCTCCGCCGATCCGGATTTCACTGAATTAAAAACCGAAATTGAACGCATGCGCAAGATGCGCGATGAGAAGTCCGTCTCGCTCAATGAGGAGATACGTAGAAAAGAAAAAGATGAGTTGAAGGCCCGGAGGGACGTGATTCAAAAAGCGCGTCTTGCCCGCAACCAAAAGCCGCCCGCAGCCTATAAAATCACGCTCAAGAATGTCGGGCTACCAGGGCTTGGTGATCGCGTGAAACCAGACGATGCGAAGAAAATCAAGGATTCCGATCCAGACTCCGGAGAGGGCGATGATCTCGTCGACGCTCCGTCCGAGGACTTCATTCTCGATGAGGCCAAGAAGATCTTGATTGATTACGTTGGCCTGACCGAGGCCAAACCCGAAGTTTCGCAGCGCTGAGGTTTTCAGCGCAACAAGGAAAGGATCGGCTGCGGCCAGATCCCGAAGACGAGAGTGGCGATGGTGAGCAGGGCGACGCAGACTTTGCTGATGAGCGGCAGGGTGACGGCGGCGCGATCGCCGGGCTCGGCCCACCACATGGCGCGGACGACGCCGAGGTAGTAATAGAATCCGGCGGCTGCCGCGATGAAGGCGACACCTACACCGGCCCAGAGATGGGCTTCGACGGCGAGTGAGAAGACGAAGAATTTACCGATGAATCCGGCGGTGAGCGGCACACCGGCCAGTGCGGCTAACAGGATGGTGAGGGCGAGGGCGAGTAACGGGTTGGTTTTTCCGAGGCCGTTGAAGTCGGTGATGTTCTCGCCATCGCGTTGGATGCGGACTTGGGAGAGCACGAAGAAGACGCCGAGCGTCATGATGAGGTAAGTGGCGAGGTAGAAGGAAACGACTTGGACTGAGCTAAGCGAGCCCGCGGTTTCCGAGGCTCCGGCGGCGAGTGCGAGGAGCAGGAATCCGGCGTGGGCGATGGAAGAATAGGCGAGTAAGCGTTTGAAATTGGTCTGCGGAATAGCGGCGAGATTTCCGAATAGGAGAGTGGCGATCGAGAGGATGATGAGAAGTTTTATCACCGGGCCGCGGGTGAGTTCGCTCGCGAGAAAGGGTTCGAGGAAACGAATCATCAGGATGAAACCGGCGGCTTTGGATCCTACGGAGAGGAACGCGGTGGTCGGAGTCGGGGCACCTTGATAGACATCAGGGATCCATACTTGCATGGGAACCGCGCCGATTTTGAAGCCGAGTCCGACCATGACGAGCGCGATGCCAAAGAGAAGAGAGAAGAGAGATTGGAGATTGGAGATTGAGGATTGGAGATTGGTGAGATTCATCGTGCCGGTGCTGCCATATACCCAGGCGATGCCATAGACGAGGAAGCCGGTGCTGAGTGCGCCGAGGATGAGGTATTTCACGCCAGCTTCGAGCGAGCCGACGTTGCGGCGCATGTAGGCGACGAGGATGTAGAAAGTGACGGTGACGAGTTCGAGCGCGACGAAGGCACCAGCGAGGTCCTTGGCGGAAGAGAGAAACATCATGCCGGCGCAGGCGAAAATAGGGAGCGCGTAGAATTCACCGGTGCCGTTTTCCGAACCCGGATGATCGGTGAAGCGGGCGAGGATTTTCCGGTAATCGACGGAGAGAAGGACGACGAAGATCGTGGTGACGAGGGCGAAGATCTTGTAGAAGCGGGCGAGGGAGTCGAATTGATAGAAGTTCCAGAGCGGCCATTTCGCCCAAGTGGCGTCGGGTTTAGCATCCGGGCCAATGGCGAGGGTCGTGAGAACGAGGATGACACCTAAGCTGATGGCGGCGGCGATGCCGACCCAGGCCTTGCTTTTCGTGGGCACGAAGGTCTCGGCCATGAGCAGGATCAGGCCGAGGGTGATGGTGAGGGCTTCTAAATAGTAGGCGGGCATGGTGGAAGAAGTGAGCAGTGATCAGTGATCAGTGAGCAGAGAAGATTATTTCAGCAGATTGAGGAGGATGTTCGGATAGAGTCCGACGGCGAAGAGGGCTAGCACCAGGAGCACGGCGGGGATGCGATCGACGAGGGTGAGGTCTGCAGCGGACTCGGTGGATTTCACAGCGGGGCCTTGGAAGATGTTTCGGTAGGCGCGCAGCATATAAACGGCGGAGATGACGACGCCCCAGATCGAGAGGATGCAGGCGATTTGCACGGGGCCTAGGCTGGCGGTGCCGTTGTAGCCCTTGAAAGCGGAGAGGAAGACGAGGACTTCGCCGGAGAAGTTGGCGAGACCGGGCAGGCCGATGGAGGCCATGGCTGCGATACCGAAGATGAAGGCGAGTTTGGGTGCTGATTTGGCGAGGCCGCCGAGGTCTTGGAGATCGAGCGTTCCGGTATTGCGCTCGATGCGGTCGGCAAGGCCGAAGAGCAGGGCGATGGAAACGCCGTGGGCGAACATGAGCAAGACAGCGGCGGGTTGGGCGAGGGGATTGCCGGGAAAGGCGATGAGCGCGGCGATGGCGAGGAAGATGTAACCCATGTGCATGACGGAGGAGTTTCCGAGCATGGTATCGAGGCGTTTTTGGGAGATGGTGACGAAGCCGACCCAGAGGATATTTCCTAATAAAAGAACCAGCAATGGCGTGAGCCAGGTTTGTAGGCCATCGGGCACGAGTGGGATGGCGATGCGGAGCAGACCATAGAGGCCGAATTTCTTCAGGACGCCGGCATGCAGCATGGCGACCGGAGCCGGGGCGCTGGCGTAGGCCGGGGCGGCCCATGAGTGGAAGGGGAAGAGCGAGACGAGCGTGCCGAAACCGACGAGCAGCAGTGCGGCGATGCTTATTTGTGAGGCAGGATCGACCTTGTCTTTGGCGGCGATCATGTCGGCGATGTCGTAGGTGCCGGTTAGGTTGGCGAGCCAGACGAGTCCTGCGAGCAGGATGATCGAGCCGAGGCCGAGGTAGATGGTGATTTTCCAGGCGGTTTCCTTGCGGTCGCCGCGGCCGAGCATGCCGATCATAAGGAAGGTGGGGATGAGGGCGAGTTCGTGGAAGGCGTAGAAGAAGAACAGATCGGTGGCGGCGAAGGCCCCGAGTGCGCCAGCAGAGATGAGGAGGGATGATCCGAAGTAGAGTTTGTCTTTGCCTTCGGGGGCCTTGCCGGAAAGCACGGCGGCGAGGGTGACGATGACGGTGAGCAGCACCATGATCGCGCTCATGCCATCGGGAAATCCGAAGGCGAGGTTGAGTGCGGGTTTCTCAAGGACGGGCAGGGAAAGCGACCAGCAGGTGCATTGCCATGAAAACGCGGCGTAGATGCCGAGCACGAGATTCGCAGCAGCCACGGAGATGGTGGTGAGGCGGGCGGGTGCGCCTAGCAGAATCGCGATGAAGGCGATGATGGGAAAGAAGACGAGGATTGCGAGCATGGGAAAGACTGGTTAGTTTGCCTTTTTTCGAGTAGTGCCGAGTTTGCGGGCGGGTTTTGAATTTGGAATCGTGTGAAAGCCTTGTTCGGTGAAGGCAAAGTGCCCGTAGCGGGAACCACCGTGTGAACTTGGGATCACAAATTGTGATCCCAAGTAAGAAACTTCGTCGGAGGTCAGTTCGAACATGAAATCTTCTGGGAAGCGGTCGAAGTTGCGTCGGACGGCTTGCTTGAGAGCGCGTGTTTCCTCTTCATACAGTTCGGCCAGTTGAAAATCGAGCATGACCCGCTGCTCCCGAAGGAGTAGGATGCGTTGTTCGACTTGGATAGAGAGCTTGGACGAGGGCATTGGAAGAAGCGGAACGTGATCAGTGGTAAAACGAGGCGAGTGAGTAGAGCGTAATTCTTTGGCTGTTCTCTTGTGTCCTGTGTCTTAAAGTCTTGCGTCTCATAAAAACACCGTGAAGTAGATGACGAGGATGACTCCTAGGCCGAATGCGAAGGAGTAGGCTTGGAGTTGGCCGGATTGGAGTTTTCGGAAGAGGTTGCCGGTGCTGGCAGCTCCGCGACTGAGACCGCCAACTAATAGGCCGTTGATGAGGAATTCGTCGAAGAAGTGGATGATGGCGGCGAAGGCGTCTTGGAAATAGCGGACGAGGAAGTGGTCGTAGATGCCATCGATATAGAAACGGTTTTTGAAGAGTGGGATGGAGAGCGGGTCTTTGTCCTTGCCTGCATAGAGGAGGAAAGCGGCTCCCGCGCCGATGATGAGCGCGATGGCAGAGACCCAGAAGAGGAAGTTGAGATGGAACTCGCCGGCGTGCTCGGGTGCGGCAGGGGCGTATGCATTAACGAATCCGTAGCCAGCGATGAGTGCGAGAATGGAGAGTATCACGAGCGGGATGAACATCAGCGGGCTGACTTCGTGGGCGTGATCGGCGTTATCCGATTTGGCCTTACCGAGGAAGGCGACGACGAAGAGGCGCGTCATGTAGAATGGGGTGAGCACGGCGACGAAGGCGGCAATCCAGAAGAGGAGGGGTTGTTTTTCGTGAGCGGCTTCGAGAATGAGTTCTTTGGAGAAGAATCCGGAGGTGAAGGGCACGGCGATGAGCGCGGCGAATCCAAGGAAGAACGTGATGCCGGTGATGGGCATTTTTTTCAGCAGGCCGCCCATTTTCCAGATGTTTTGCTCGTGGTGGCAGGCATGGATCACGGCGCCGGAGCCGAGGAAAAGCAGGGCTTTGAACCAAGCGTGAGTGAAGAGGTGGAACATCCCGGCCTCACCGGCGAGCAGGCCAACGGCCATGACCATGTAACCGAGTTGGGAGAGTGTGGAGTAGGCGAGCACGCGTTTGATGTCGTCCTGTTGGGTGGCCATCAGGGCGGCGATGAGAGCGGTGAAGCCACCGACGTATGCGATGGTGGTTCCGGCAAATCCATCGAAGGCCTCGGTGCCGATTGAGAGTTGCACGCGGAACAGCATGTAAACCCCGGCGGCGACCATGGTGGCGGCGTGGATGAGGGCGGAAACGGGGGTGGGGCCTTCCATGGCGTCGGGCAGCCAGACGTGGAGCGGAAGTTGGGCGGACTTGCCGACGGCACCACAGAAGATGCAGAGGATAGCCGCACCGATGACACCGGAGGAAATGGTGGCAGGGACTGCCATTTCGGAGAAACTCAGGGTGCCGGTGATGCCCCACAGCATGAGGATGCCGACCATGAATCCGAAGTCGCCGACGCGGTTGCAGAGGAAGGCTTTTTTCGCGGCATCCGCGGCGGATTCCTTTTGATACCAATGGCCGATGAGTAGGTAGGAACTGAGACCGACCAACTCCCAGAAGATGAAGGTCATGATGAAGTTGTTCGCCAAAACGATCCCGGTCATCGAAAACATGAAGAGTGCGAGGCCGGTAAAATAACGGTTTTTTGCGCTGTCGTCCTTCATGTAGGCGAGCGAAAAGATGTGGACGAGCGCGCCGACGCCGGTGACGACGATCATCATACCGGTCGAAAGTCGGTCGAGCTGGATGCCTATCTGGAGATTGAAGTCACCGATGGTCGCCCAGTTGAACGAATGGGTTTCGATTTTCCCGAGGAGCAGAAACGAGATGACGAGCGTGGCGACGGCCGAGGCGGTGGAGACGAGCGGGACTATGGGGCTTTTGGGCAGCACGAGTTGGCACGCAGCGGCTACCGCGAGCGGGAGGAAGAGGAGGATCCAGGCGAGGTTCATGGGAAGAAAAGAAGAGTGAAGAGTTTAACCACTGATTTCACTGATTTACTGATTTTTAGATAGATGTTGGCGACGCGTTTGACGACGAGGGAGGCGGGTTTAAAATTCAGGATTAACCCTTAAGTGAGGTCAACTCATCGGTATGGATGGTTTGGCGGGTTCGGTAGAGGGCGACGATGATAGCGAGGCCGACGGCGACTTCGGCGGCGGCTACGGTGATGACGAAGAAGACAAGCATCTGGCCGTTGTAGTCTGGCAGGCCGTTGACGGTGTTGAAGCGTGAGAAGGCGACGAGGCTGAGGTTGGCGGCGCTGAGCATCAGCTCAAGGCACATGAAGACGATGATGATGTTCCGGCGCAACACCACGCCGGCGAGGCCGAGGGCGAAGAGCAAGCCGGAGACGAGGAGGTAATCGTTGAGGGTAGCCATGGGATGAAGCATTAAATCTTAAGCACTAAATTCGAAACGAAGAGGACGTCACTCCGCCTGTTTTTTGGAGAGGGCGATTACGCCGATTGTGGCGACGAGGAGGAGGACGCCGAGGATTTGGAAGGGGAGGTTGTAATCGGTGAAGAGGGTGTGGCCGATGAGGTGAACATCGGGGAGGCGGCCTTCGATGAGAGAGGTTGCGATTTTCCCGCCTGCGGGGAAATGGGTGGCGGCTGCGGCGAGCGTTTGCTGGTCGAGGACGGAAGCAGACTTGTTCGGTGATTTCGAGAGCACGCCGATGAGTTGCACGACAAAGGCAAATACCAAGACCAGTCCGCCGACGAGCGGGGCGAGGGATTTGGTGCGTTTTTCCTCATCCTTGAGGTCGAGCAGCATGATGATGAACAGGAACAATACCATGATCGCGCCGGTGTAGACGAGGATCTGGATGATACCGACGAAGAACGCACTGAGGCCGACGAACAGTCCGGCGAGGCCGACAAAACAAGTGACCACCGAGAGCGCGCTGGAAACCGGGTTGCGGAAGGCGATGACGGCGGCACCGCCGATCAGCATGATAGTTGAAAAAATCCAGAAAAGGTAAGAGGGCATTTGATAATTGGAAATTGGATATTGGATATTTTAAATTAGAGATTGAGGGGCGTTTCCGGCGTTTTATTTGTTTGCCCCTTGGCTTTGGCGGACCGCCTGAGCCAAGACATATAACCGTTTAGAATACGGAGCGTTTTGTTGAAGTGCTCGCGGCCTGTTTGATAGAGATTGTCGTTGATCAGTGAATCATCGTTACAGGTAATGAGTAGGTCCAATACTTCGTTGAGTGAACCTCTTGCTTGGGAACAGAAACGGGAATTGTCCAGGAAATGGTAACGGCCATGACCTTCGGCAATGTTATGAGTCACGGAGCCAGAGGCACGTTTGATTTGGTTGCAGAGGTCAAATTCCTTGAGTTCTTTTAGTATCGGAGCGATCTGTCTAAATACGAAAATGCGAAGTTCTCGGCCCGCTTTCCATGCCTCCAGCTCTTCGAATGTCCTCGTGGTTTGCTCTTCCATACTTAATTATCCAATTTCAAATTTCCAATGTCCTATCACTTCAATTCATTCCATTTATTAACGAGGCCGATGCGTTTGCCGCCGATTTCGTATAGTCTTTTCTTGTTGTGGACCATGTCGGCGCGGTTGTAGCCGGTGATGAGGTAGTCCTTGCGGAGGTAGATCGCTTGTTCGGGGCAGACTTCCTCGCACATGCCGCAGTAGATGCAGCGGGTCATATCGATTTCGAATTCCTTAGGGCGTTTTTCGACTTTCGCCCATGGATCATCGGATGGGATTTCGCCGGGGGTGATTTTGATGGCCTTGGGCGGGCAGATGAATTCGCAGAGTTGGCATGAGACGCAGCGTTCGCGATCTTGCTCGTCGGTGACGAGGGCGGGGGCGCCGCGGTAGTATTCCGGGAGGTGGGAATCCCAGCGTTGTTCGGGAAACTGCATGGTCACGCCGAGGCCGGAGGATTCCAAGTCATGGGCACCCATGGATTTGCCACGCAGCGATTTCACGGCATGGGACATGGTGAGAAAGAACCCCTTGATGAGGGCTCCGAAGTAGATTTTCTCACCGAAGTTGAGCTTCGGGCGTTGGAGTTTGATGACGGCCATCTTGGAGATAGAGGATAGGGGATGGTGGATGGTGGATGGTGATCTTAAGCCTGCGTGGATCTGGATGGTGGGATCGGGCAAACCTCGCCATATATGCGTTCATAGAGTTTGCGCATTCTTTCCTGTTTGGGTAAATTTGCAGGGATCGAGGACATAGCCAGTTGGCGGCCGGTGGCGAGCATTGAAAAACCCATGATTAAACGACGAGCTGGCTCCATCGCCATGATGCGCTGATGGATGAATCGGTTCACTTCATCGGGGGTGTCGTTCACGCTAAAGCCCGTGTCAGGATGTCGGTCAGTTGGAGTTTGGGTGCCCATTGTTTGAGGTATTCAAGATTGCAGCCTGATAATAGCAAGTTTCTGACGTCTGCCAGTTGCCGCTCGGACTCTGATTCACGCGCCCAAGCGAGCTTGGAAAGAATCAAATCTTCTTTGGAAACGACAAAGATCGGCTGATCTTCAATTTGGTGGAGTTGTTTTCTGGAAAATTCGTGAATGCGGTATTCGTCTGATTTCCGCACCATGATGTCGATTTTCATCATGGTTGCGAGATGGATCAGGTTGAAGCACGAGGAAATGGCCACTGCATTGCGGGCGGCATCTTCTGATAGGTAGTATTGGTCCTCGGGGAAGATTTCAGGAAGTTGGTCCAGCAATTGATCCGTGACAAGGACTACCAAATCGATGTCGCGGGTCATTCTCGGAATGGCATGGAGGTTCATCGCCATGGAGCCAGTCAACATGTAGCTTGCTCCGGCGCTTTCCAGCTTGCGGGCGACTTCAAAAAGCACTGACAGTTCCTCGGTCAAAATAGGGTGGTGCTGATGCTAGGCGCGGAGTGGTTTCGGGTGTTCCTCGGAGACCTTGGCGACCCATATGACGGCGGCGGTGACGGCAATGAGGAGGACGGAGCCGATGGCAATGATGGTGGCGGTGAGTTCCGGCGCGGCGAGGATAAGAGCGGCGAGGAAGACGTTGATGAGGGCGGCTTCGAAGAAGATGACCCAGCCGAGTTTCATGAGTTGATCGTAGCGGAAACGGGGAACGGTCCAGCGGACGAGGATGAAGAAGAGGATGAAGGCGATGAGCTTGGTGAGGAAGATTCCGAGGTGGATGAGTCCGCCAAAATAGAAGCTGCCGATGTGGAAATTCTGGATGTATTTGTCCAAGCCGAATCCGATCGACCATCCGCCGAGGAAGAGGGTGATAATCATGGCCGAGCCGATGACCATCGCGGCGTATTCGCCCATGAAGAACAGAGCGAATTTCATTGAGGAATATTCCGTGTGATAGCCGCCGACGAGTTCGGTTTCGCATTCGGGAAGGTCGAAGGGCATGCGGTTGGTTTCCGCGAAGATCGAGACGGTGAAGATAATGAAGGCGATGAAGGAGGGAATCCAGAAGAGGGTGGCTTGCAGGTCTGGGAGGGCAAGGCTGCCATTTTTCCAGAGAGGTAAGAGGAGCCAACCGTTGTCTGCCTGGAACTGAACAATTTTTCCGAGGTTAAGTTCACCGAAGTAGAGCAGCACCGGGATGATCGATAGACCGAGGGCTATTTCGTAAGAAATCATTTGTGCTGTCGAGCGGACGCCGCCGATGAAGGGGAACTTCGAGTTCGACGACCAACCGGCGAGAGTGATGCCATAAACAGTTAGGGAGGAAACCGCGAAAACAAACAAAGGGCCGACGTCGAGATCGGCGATGAGGAGTTTTTCGGTGTGTCCGAAAATCGAGATTGGCGAACCGAATGGAACCACGCAAACGGTGATGAGTGCTGGGACGACGGTGAGTGCGGGGGCCAGCCAGTAGAATGCTTTGCGGACGTGGGACGGGGTGAAATCTTCTTTGAGGAAGAGTTTAAGTCCGTCGGCCATGGGTTGGATGAGACCGAAGAAGTGGAAGTCTTTTTTAAATCCGAAAAGTGTGAGCGGGATGCCGACGCGGTTGGGTCCGACGCGGTCTTGGATAACCGCAGAGAAGCGGCGCTCGAAATAAACGGAAATTGGAACGAACGGCAGCACCACGATGAACGTGAGGATGACGATTTTGGTGAGAATGATGGCGATGTCTAACATCGGAAATTTGTGATGAGTTAAAAGTTATGGGTTACCCATTGATCTGCCCGGAGGCTTTCCGGGCCCGTTCGTTTTCGAGGAGCGGGATTTTATAACTGGTGTCGAGAATAGGAGTGCCTTGGTGGCCGATTTTGGAGAGGGTGAGGCCGTTGAAAGCTGGGACGGCTTCGGCGAGGGATTTGAAGACGTCCTCGATGTGGTGGACATCATTTTTCTCCTCGGTGATGGCGAGGATGAGGTCGCGGAGGATTTCCCAATCGTCGTGAGCTTGGCCGGGCATTTCGATGGCGCGGTTGAGGCGCTGAAGGCGGCCGGAGAGGTTGACCATCGAGCCGCGTTTTTCGGCGAAGGCGGCGGCGGGTAGGACGAGGTGGGCGGCGAGCGCGGTGGGATTGGCGAGGATTTGGGATTGGAGGAGAAAATCGAGTTTTGCGAGGTCGGAGAAATGAAATCCGGCGTCGGTGATGAGATCCTCGCCAAGCACGAGGAGGGCTTTGATTTCGCCGTTGCGGACGCCATTGCGGATGGAGTCGAGTTTGGCGTAGGGGTCTTCGGTTTCGAGGACGAGTTTGGCGCCGGTGGTGTTCGGGTTGCGGTCGGCGGCGATGAGCAAGGCGTCGGGTTCTGCGAAACGTGGGACGAGTGAGAGGTGGGAGGTGCCGATTTCCGAGGCAAGGGCGCGGGTGAGGAAGAGTTCCTCATTGGTCATGCGGCCGGAGGCGACGATGGCGATTTGGTTGGGCGAGATGGATTTCAGCTTCGCCGCGGCGGTTTTCAGGGCCTCGGGCCATGAGGTGGCGGAATGTTGGGCACCCTCCTTGGCGAGCGGTTCGGTGAAGCGTGCTTCGCCATCGATGTAATGGAAGTTGAGGCGGTGGGAATCCGGCATCCAGGCTGAGTTCACCGAGTCATTTTGGCGCGGGGTGATGCGGTGGATGGTATTGCCGCGGGTCCAGACCGTTATATTGGTGCCGGTGCCGCAATTGACGTCGATGGTGGGGGTTTCCTTGAGGAACCAAACCCGCATTTGGAAACGGAAGTCGTTGGATGTGAGTGCTCCGACCGGGCAGATGTCTGCGGTGTTGAGCGAGTAATTTGAATCCAACAGGCGGCCCGGATGGACGGTGAGGGTGGTGTGGGTGCCGCGTTGGGTGAAACCAAGGACTGGATCACTGGCGACTTCGTCCATGAAACGAATGCAGCGGCTGCACATGATGCAGCGCTCGTCGTCGAGTCGAATGCGTGGGCCGATATCGACATTTTTCGGTTTTTTCACCTTCATGTCGACGAAGCGTGAGACGCCGCGACCGTGTTCGACCGAGTGTTCTTGGAGTCGGCATTCGCCGGCTTGGTCGCAGATCGGGCAGTCGAGTGGGTGGTTGATGAGGAGGAATTCCATCACGCCCTCGCGGCATTTTTCGACGAGCTCGCCGGAGGTCCGGATGCCCATGTTTTCGGAAACCGTGTTGGCGCAGGCGATGACTGGGCGGGGAATCCAGCCGATCGGTTCATAGCCGGCGTCGTCGCGCTGGGGCTCTTGTCCGGGTGCCGGGCGTGGTGGCATGCCCATTTGCACGAGGCACATCCGGCAGTTTCCGGGGGAGCTGAGCTTCGGGTGGTAGCAGTAGTGGGGAACGATGGTGCCGGTGGAGCGGCAGGCCTCGATCATGCGAGTTCCCTTGGGGAATTGGTGCCAAACGCCGTCGATCTGGACGTTGACCATGCCTTTGGCGGCCGCAAGGTCTTTAGGTTGTTGGGGTTCTGTAATCGCCGAATGTGTGTCGCTCATGGCTTCAATGAACAGCCGGACGAGGGTGATGACATCGTCCGGAGGTGCGGGCGGACTATGGGTTCCGGTTGCTTGCCGGGCAAGCGTGCTTTCGGGAAAAATTCGCCGGGTTTTGTGACAGCCCGGGACGATTAGATTTCGATTTCTCCCTCGAAGACAAAATCGGCGGGGCCGGTGAGTGTGACGTTTTTGAACGAGGCATCGCCGGATTTTTCGAAGCCGATTTCAAGCGAGTCGCCGCCAGCGACGTCCACCTTGATGGGGGACGAAGCGCCGGTGAGCAGGTGATGGATGAGTGCGCAGGCGACCATGCCGGTGCCGCAGGCGAGAGTTTCGTCTTCGACGCCGCGTTCGTAGGTGCGGATTTCGATATGGCCGGGTTTGATTACGGTGGCGAAGTTTGCATTGGTGCCGGCGGGGGAAAACGCCTCATGATTTCGAATGACGCGGCCAAGGGAGAAGACGTCGAGATCCTCGAAGGATTGGCCACCTTGGACGAAGGCGACGGCGTGTGGGACGCCGGTATTGACGAAATGGATTGGGGCTTCGAGACCAGAGATTTTGACGCCGGTGTCGAGTTTGAGATCCTTCGGGACAGACATGGCGATGCTGACATTTTCACCGATCATTTCGGCGGCGAGAGTTCCTGCGATCGTCTCAAAGGTCACACGTTGAGGGAGTTCTGGCAAGAGATGGGCGGTGAAGCGGCCGAAGCAACGGGCTCCGTTGCCGCACATTTCGGCTTCTCCGCCGTCGGCATTGTAGTAGCGAAACCTGAAGTCTGCGCCATTTTCCGCGGGTTCCACGGCCAATAGGCCATCGGCGCCGATGCCGCAATGGCGATCGCAAAGGGCTTCGATGGTTTCGCCGTCGAGGGAAATCGAGAGGTCGCGGTTGTCGATGACGATGAAGTCATTACCGGCGCCGTTCATTTTGTAGAAGTGGAGGAGCATGGAAAATATGGGGTGTCGCGGGGAGCGATAGCGGTGGGTCGAACTTTCCGCAAGTCTGAGGATCTGATTTTGAGCGGCGCTGGGCCCGACAGGGACGTCAGCGCTCCCGATGGGGCTTCGCGCTTTGAGTTTGGGTTGTTCTATGGGCAGCTCATTGGCACCGCCATGCGGCGGATAAGCGGGCGGGGCGCGGCGGCCCAGCCCTACCGTTTTTCACGGGCTTACCGACGGGGACGTAGCGCATCCGGGGCTTCTTGGGCTTGCATGGGGGGTGGTTTTTTTGTTGATACCTCTGTAGTTGGTCTTCTGCTTGGGAGCCGACAGCTGGTTTCTCTCATGGTTTTTAGTAATTTTCACATTTCCAATTGGCGAGTGATCGTTCCGTTATGGTTCGTGGGGACGATTGTGGTTGGCGCGCAAACATCGGTTAGAGGTGGCTCTGGAGTGCCGCAGGTTATGGTTCCGACCGCTGCTCGGCCGGTGCCCCCGGTGGCTGGGGTTAGTGGACCTGCGCGGATCGTCTATCCGTGGAAGACTCATGTGACTTGCACGGTTTTCTGGATTGGTGAGCAGCCGAGTGGTAAGAATAATACGTCTAACGAAAAATCCTCATGGGACCAGCAGTGGTTGGCGAATTTTGGGGGCTATGACGATCCGGAGCCGGGCAATCGCATTGCTAACCATACGACAGGCGATTTTCGGCCCAAGGGGTTTGTGCCGAAGCTCAATCCCTTTTACATCGCGCTGCCATATAATGATGTGTCGGACTGGCGGAGTCACAAACCGGAGGCCTCGCGGGTGATTCCGTGGTTTTCGCGGATGCGGCAGGAACCCGGGAAAACCGTTTGCAAGGGCCGATGGATTCAGATTTTCCGAGGTGGCCGCAGTTGTTTCGGGCAATGGGAGGATTGCGGTCCGTGGGAGACGGACGACTGGGAGTTTGTTTTCGGGACCAAGCCGCCCAAAACGAAGGAAAATGGGGCGGCGGGGATCGATCTCTCGCCGGCGATTCGGGATTACTTAGGGCTGAAATCGGGTGAAAAAGTCCACTGGCGCTTTGTCGAGGCCGCGCAGGTTCCTCAGGGACCATGGAAAAAATACGGACACGACGGGCCGGAGTCCCTAGCTACCGGGTCGAATGGAGATTTGCTCGCCCAGCAGAAACACATCGAGCGATTGCGCAAAATGCGGGACGAGCAATTCCTAAAAAAACCGCTCAAAGACTTGTAGAGCGGGGCGGGTGTTTCAGCGATTCAGAATCGAGTTCCAATGTTCGACGTGATCCTTTTGGGATGTGAACAAATCTGCGGTGTCGTCGTGGATGGTGATGGAGGTGATTTTGTCGCCTTGTTTGATGGCATCGACGATGTGCTGGCCATTGGTGACTTGGCCGAAGACCGAGTGTTTGCCGTCGAGATGGGGGGTGGCGCCGTGGGTGATGAAGAATTGCGAACCGTTGGTGCCGGGGCCGGCGTTGGCCATCGAGAACACGCCGGGTGAACGGTGGCGGAGTTCCGGGTGAAATTCATCGGCAAACTTGTAGCCGGGACCACCGCTGCCGGTTCCGGTGGGGTCGCCGCCTTGGATCATGAAATTTGCGATCACGCGGTGAAACGAGATGCCGTTATAGTAACCGCGGCTGGCGAGATTGAGGAAATTCGCGCAGGTGAGGGGAGCCTTGGATGCGTAAAGCGTGGCATCGATATCGCCAGCGCTGGTGTGAAGTGTGATTTTGATGTCGGACATGGCAGGGAGAAAACTCCGGATTCCGGCTGTTGGCAACAAGCGGTTTTAAAAACTGACTCGGGGGAGGCGGCAATGGAGCCACGACACACTTGTCGTGGATGCGGATGGATAGCCTTTGGGGAAGAGCTTCGCGCTTTTCAAAGACCTCGCATCCGCAGCACCACAGGAGTGTGGTGCCTCCTTATGAGCTTCGCCTTTTCAAAGACCTCACATCCGCTTGCACCACAATAAGGTGGTGCCTCCTTATGTGAGCACCCAGCGGTATTCGCCGGCGATTTGTTGTTCGACTGGCCGTTTGAGGGTTTCGGGTAGGACGCCCCAAGTGTAGGTTTCGATCTCGAAATGTTGGCAGGCATCGGAGTGTGAGCGGCACCAGTCGAGGACGTCGCGGGCGTGGCTGAGGGTGGAGCGCAGCGGCGGAGCGGGCTGGGCATCGAGCGGAATGTGGAAATGCACGCGCGCTTCGTCGTGGGCGCCTAATGAGGGCAGAGCGGCGAGGAAATCCGGGAGATCGATAAAGCGGGAAATTTCGCCGGTGGGCGCGCGCAGCAGGACTTGGTGGAAATAAGTGGGTTCGTCAAAACGCCGGATTGCATCGATAGCGGCCGGATCCCGGGGATCGAATGCGAGGGCGCTGGAGATGTGGATTTTGGAAATCCGGATACCGGCGGATGTTAGATCATCGAGCGAGGCGCGGGGTTCGTCGTATTCCAGCGCGAAGTGGCAAGCATCGTAATTCACGCCGACGCGGCGACGGAGGATGTCCGGGTTTTTGGCATCGGCATGGAGGCGTTCGAAAAACGCGAGGGTTTCGGCCGTGTTTTCGAAATGGCCGAGCGGTTCGGGTTCCATGCCAAGGTGGAAATCATGCCCGGATTCCTTGGATAGATCATCGAGCCATTGGGCGAAATCGATTAGATTTCCGCGGATCAGGGATTCATCGGCGAGGAAGGTTTTATGAGATCCAGGCAAGGTGGAAACGGAAGCACTGCTACCGGGCGGGGCGATGGCGGCGAGGATGCGGAAAAGGTTTTTGGTGTAGGCAACGCGGGCGGGATCTGTCCAATCCGGTTGGAAAACTTTTTCCTTCACCCGTGTGCCATGGAAGCTGCCGTAGGGGAAACCGTTGATGGTGAAGACGTAGGTATGCTTCGCCGCGAGCCATTGGCGGAAGCCTGCGAGGTTTCCAGGGTCCAACAGCAATTCTTCGGCAGCCACGGCGGAGAGGCGCAAGCCGATGGCAAACGGTTCCTGTGGCTTCAGTATCCCTTGTTCCCGCAGCAAATCACGGACGGCGAGCACGTGGCTCTGCAACATGATTTGCGTTTCCGCCCAAGTTTCCGCAGGGTGGATGTTGGTGCAGTAGGCGAGGTGGGAGTTCCGGAATTTCAAGGATGCAGGGGTTGAATGGAGAAGTTCGAATTCAATATATAAGGCGTATTTTGGTTAGGCGACATGCGATTTCACCACTGAAACACTGTGGACCACTGAAAGAACTGAATTTTTACTTATTTTCAGTGTTCTCAGTGGTTCTCAGTGTCTCAGTGGTTCCTTTCATGGATTTGTGTTTGTTTCCCAAACTACGGACCTCACAGTAACGAATGAATTCAGAGATGGAATGTGTCTTCGGCGGGAGTTGTGCCGAGTGAGACTTGGGCGCCGCCGTTGGCGGCGATGTGATTGAGGCAGTGATAGACATCCTCGGAATCGGAGCCGGTTTCGCTGGCAATTTGGTCGGCAGTTTTGGCCTGAGCGGTGAGGGCGGCGCGCACTTGGTTGAGGGTTTCGAGGAAAACGCCCGCAGCTTTTTTGCCGGCCTCGACGCCAGGTTGGTGGTAGGCGTTGATGTTCACGAGCGAAGCGTAGAACGAAACCGTGCGCTCGAAGAGGGCTATGAGCAGGCCTAGCTGGAAGGGAGTAACTTCCGGGATGGAAATAGTGAGCGACTTTCGAGCGGCTGCGTGCAGGGCCTTGCGGGTGCCACGGAAGAACCCTTGCAAGTAGTCCGCAGAGGTTGTGCCGGGATCTACTTCGATGCTTTGCCCGGCGCGTCCGGTGCGGACTTCGATGAAGCTGGCGAAGAAGTTGTTCACGCCATCGCGGAGTTGTTGGATGTAGGCATGCTGGTCAGTGGAGCCTTTGTTGCCGTAAACGGCGAGGCCTTGGTTGACGACCTTGCCATCGAGATCAAGCTCCTTGCCGAGCGACTCCATGACGAGCTGCTGGAGGTATTTTGAAAACAGGACGAGCGAATCCTTGTAGGGCAGGACAACCATGTCCTTTTCACCTTTTCCGTTAGATCCGTGGTGCCAGGCGAGCGCCAGACGCATGGCGGCATTGTTTGTGAAATCCGTCTTGCGGGTTTCCGCATCCATGGCGGCGGCACCGGCTAACAGCGCGTCGATATCGATACCCTGCAAGGCGGCGGGCACAAGGCCGACCGTTGAGAGCACAGAGGTGCGTCCGCCGACCCAGTCTTCCATCGGGAAGCGGGCGATGAATTGGTGTTGATCCGCGAATTGATCGAGCTTTGATCCGGTGCCGGTGACTGCGACGGCGTGTTTACCGAAGTCGAGGCCGGCGATTTCCCATGCGGCTTTTGCTTCGAGCATACCATTGCGGGTTTCCGGTGTGCCTCCGGATTTTGAGATGACGAGCACGAGGGTTTTATCGAGGCCGGTGGAGGAAACCTTGGAGATGACCGCGTCCATGCCAGCGGGGTCGGTGTTGTCGAAAAAGAAGATCGGCATAAGGGCATTCTGGCCGATGGCTTCGGTCACCAATTGCGGGCCAAGCGCCGAGCCGCCGATGCCGATGAGCAGGATTTGTTGAAAATGGCCACCGTTCGGCGGGGTGACTTTTCCGGAATGGACGGCTTGGGCGAAATTTTTGAGATCGGCGAGCGGGTGGGTGATCGCTTGTTGGAGTTCGGGCGTGGGGGCGAGATCGGCGTTGCGCAGCCAATAGTGGCCAACCATGCGACCTTCGTCGGGGTTGGCGATGGCCCCCGCTTCGAGCGCTTTCATGTCGGCGAAGGCGCGCTGGATATTAGGCTCCATGCGGGAGCTGAAATCCGGAGCGATGTCCATCAGGGAGAGATCGAGGGAAAAGCCGAATTGCGGGTAGCGGAGGATTGATTGGTTGTAGGATTGCCAGGACATGGTGAGGAAAAAGTTATTGGTTAGACGTTATTGGTTATTGGGGAAGATGAAGAAGAGGAAGCGGAAATTCAGTAGGTGAGGATGGAATGGATGGGGTGGGGGGCTAGTTTGGCGCGGCCATGCAGGAAGCTGAGTTCAATGAGAAATGAAATGCCGATGATGTCGGCGCCGAGTTCGTCGAGCAATTTCACTGCGGCGGCGGCAGTGCCACCGGTGGCGAGGAGATCGTCAACGAGGAGGATTTTTTCGCCGGGTTTCACTGCGTCTTGATGGAGTTCTACGATGGACTCGCCGTATTCGAGGGAATACGAAGTTTGGTGGGTTTTCCATGGGAGTTTGCCTTTTTTGCGAATGGGCACGAAGCCCGCGCCGAGGCGGTCGGCCACGGCGGCGGCGAAGATAAACCCGCGGGCGTCAATCCCGACGACTTTGTCGATTTTCACATCGCCAGCGGTGGCGCAGAGCTGGGTGATGGATTCGCGGAAGAGCAATCCGTCGGCGAGAATGGGGGTGATGTCTTTGAAGATGATTCCCGGTTTTGGGAAATCGACCACATCACGGACGGCGGCGCGGAGTTGTTCGGCGGCGGGCATTGGGCGCGTAGCGTATGCAGCGGATGCGGAGAATGGAAATGCGAATTCGCGCAGGACGCAAGATCGCGGCTGGTGGCTTTGTTCTTGGCAGGAGGCAAATGGTCGATTGAATGGCGGTGCTTTGTTTTACCCACCACTTGACCATTGGATTTGGCTGATTCCGGCGTTTCTCATCGGGGCCTGCATCGGATCGTTTTTAAACGTCGTGATTTACCGGGTCCCGCTCGGGATGTCGGTGAACGAGCCGAATCGTTCGTTTTGCCCAAAGTGCAAAAAATCGATTCCGATGTGGCTGAATTTCCCGCTGGTGAGTTGGTTGTGGTTGCGCGGGAAATGCCGGGAGTGCGCGGAGCCGATCGCATTTCGATATTTCGGTGTGGAGTTGCTGACCGCAGTGCTTTTCACGGTGGTGTGGTTTTTATTTCCGCCCCAGGTGGTGGTTTTCCTGTGGGCGATGGCGGCGTTGTTAGTGGCGATCACCTTCATTGATGCCGAGCACTTGATCATCCCGACCGGCCTAACATGGGCGGGCTCGGTGATTGGTTTGGGCGCTTGCGCGGTTTGGCCGCAATTGCCGGTGATGGCGGGCGAAGCGGGCGATTGGCTGTCCGGACTGAAACACAGTGGCATCGGGTTTGTGGTGGGTTTCGTGGGGCTTTGGGGGGTGGTGGAGCTGGGAAAAATGGCGTTTGGCAAGAAAGCGATGCGTTTTGAACAAGCCGCCGAATGGCACATCAAAGAGCCCGAAGGCGATCAGGACCCAATGTGCTTTGTGATCGATGGTGATGAGATTCCCTGGTGGGATTTGTTTTCACGAAAAACAGACCAACTGCGGCTGGAAACCACTGATATCCTGTTGGATGGCGAGTCGGTAAGCGGCGGGAAACTGACGATCCGTGAGTTGGAGATCGAGTTGCCGGATGGGACAGTGAAGCAACTGGCCGACATGAAATCGCTGGCCGGAACAGCCACTTCGGTGGTGATTCCGCGCGAGGCGATGGGATTTGGCGATGTACATTTGATGGGCATGATCGGCGCGTTTTTTGGGTGGACCGGGGTGTTTTTCTCTCTGTTTTCGGCATCATTTTTCGCGATCATCGCGGCGGTGATCGGGCGGATTGGTTTTGGGAAGCAACTGCCATTTGGCCCGTTTCTGGCACTGGGCGCGTTGGCATGGGCTTGTGGCGGTTGGAAACTTTGGGTGTGGTATCTGGATTTCCTCGGGCCGGTTTGGATGCCGTGAGGTGTCGGCGAAAAATCCGCAACCATGGCTTGTGATCCAGACGTGATCTGTGTTAGCTAGTTGTATGTGAATGCGAAACGAAAAGCAGGCGATGCATCCCGCCCCGTGATCTATCAGCTGATGGTCCGGACTTTCGGAAACACCAACCAGACCCGCAAGATCCACGGCACCATTGAGGAGAATGGTTGCGGGAAATTCGCGGATATCACCGCGGTGGCCTTGGATTCGCTTAGGGAGATGGGGTTTAATTGTCTCTGGCTCACCGGCGTACTCGAACAAGCGAGCGGAACGGCGTATCCAAAGCGCCCGGCTGACGATCCGGACATTCTCAAAGGAATCGCCGGCAGTCCATACGCCATTAAAGATTATTTCGATGTGAACCCGGACTATGCGGTCGATCCGGATCAGCGTCTGGAGGAGTTTCGATCCTTGCTGGAACGTTGCCGGAATCGCGGTTTCAAGGTGATCATCGATTTTGTGCCCAATCATGTATCGCGCGCCTATGAGTCGGACATTCGTCCCGAGTTTTCCTTCGGCGAAGGCGATGACCGGAGCGTGTTTTTTAATCGGGACAACAGCTTCTATTATCTCCAACCGGATCATCCCGGTGGAGGCCCGCCGCTCAAACTGCCCACAGCCAAGCTGCCTGGATGCGACGGAAACTTCGCTTTGGAATCCGAATTCGGCCGGATAACAGGCAACAATGTGGTTTCCTGGGCGCCCTCAATCAACGATTGGTATGAAACCGTAAAATTGAATTATGGACACGATTTCACAACCGGTCGCCACACGACACATTTGCCGGGGCCGACTGCTGAGCCTTCCGATGTACCGAAAACGTGGCGCACGATGGATGAAATCCTCGAATATTGGCAGGACATGGGAGTGGACGGATTTCGGGCGGACATGGCGCACATGGTGCCCATGGAGTTTTGGCGCTGGGTCGTAAAACGCTGCCGCAGCCGCGATCCCGATGTGTTTTTTTGCGCTGAGGCCTATGACAATGATCCGGCGAAGCTGACGGAGGGGCACGTGCTCGATGAACTGCTTCACGCAGGCTTCAATGCGGTTTACGACGATCCCACTTACGACGTGCTCGAAGGGATATACGATGCTGGAAAATGGGCCAATGATCTGGACCCGCTCACCTTCACCGGAAGTCGTTTCCACAAGTCCCTGCGCTATGCCGAAAACCACGATGAGGTCCGCCTCGCCAGCCCGAAAGTATGGGGTGGGCACGGAATGGAAGTTGGCAAGCCAGCGTCCGCCGTGTTGTTCGCAATGGGCCGTGGGCCAATCATGCTGTATCACGGCCAGGAAGTGGGCGAACCTGCTGCGGGACCGGAGGGTTTCGGCGGCGACGATGCGAGGACCACGATTTTCGATTATTGGTCGATGCCCGAGCTCAGCAAGTGGGTCAATGGCGGAGCCTTTGATGGCGGCGGACTCACGGCCGCGCAGAAATCCCTGCGTGAGTGGTATGGCAAACTCATCCGCGCCACCCAAGTCCGCGCGTTCACTTGCGGTGAATTCTACGGTTTGAATCATGCCAACAAGGGAAACCCGGGATTTGGGCGGGTAGGGGATGAGTCGGTTTCCGGCCATTGGCTCTACGCCTTCCTCCGCCGCGATAGCCGAACCGGCCATGCCTTCTTGGTGCTTGCGAATTTTCATCCCACGGAAACCCTCAAGGATGTGAAAATCCGGATTCCAGCAGACGCCCGCTTGTTCCTTGGCCGAAGCGGCCAGGAATCATGGACGCTTCGCGACCGACTCGATTCCGATTGGTCGATCACTGTCGCACCAGCGGAATTGGAAAATGAAGGCGCCACAATACCAACGATCGCTCCATGCTCAGCCATGTTGCTGGAAATCGGCGATCCGAGCTAATGCCAGAATTTGAGCCTAATCCGGCAGGGGGCTTGCTTGGGAAGCCTCACTTTGGAGACATAAAGGCGGCTCTTGGCAAGCGGACTATATGATTCCGCATTACATATATTGTAACAAGTAATAAATCGCATTAGCGAGGCGCGCAAGGTAGTCAATCATTGCTCTTGGAGTCATTCCCGACAATGAATCAAATAGGATTAGCGAATAAAAAAAGTGAACGTCCAAAGAAGCGGCGGAACGTGTCCGCCGATGACTATGAAAGCCATTGTCACCTCATGATCAGCGTGAATACGCGACTTCTCGATGAGCACAAGCGACGAACGGCAAACTGTTTCGCTTTTCGTCGCGGCCAAAGAGATGCGTCCCAAGGTGTTGCGTGATCCCGAACGCGAATCCTTTAAGGCATTGGACTGAATCCAGCGCTCCGTGAGATGTGGCGGTTCATAGAGAGGTTTGAGTCGATGTATGAATTTTCCAATTAGTGAATACATCTTAAATAAATTTGCAAAATATTGGTTATCAACAAGTTGTTGTATTTTATAATGAGAAAAAAGCATGATTGAATTATCCCAGCATGGCGGCTATTACCCCTTGATTCTGCTTGTATTGGACCTGGATTTGATCGTGAAGCATATCGAATAGAGTCGTCCCGTATGACAATGTCGCGCACATTGTGCGATGAATCAAATATTTCAAACGATTGAATAAAACAACTTTATAAAACAGTTGATTGAATGCAAAAACAGTTGCTTGAAACATAAATTTAACCCTGTTGACTCTAATACCATCAGCGAGGCACAAAGCCAAAGCTCCGAGTCGGAATCAATCCAACTTCATGAGTGACACAAGATTAGACATTCCAGAGTCAAGCGGCGCTTCAATACTGCCGCCAAGAGCCATCGACAAAGCGGTTTCTCCCATTAATATCCCGCCATGCGACACGCCATTCTGCCATTCTTTTGCCTGAGTCTGCTGGCTTTCGGCGCTTCAGAAACACCCCCGAAAGAAGACAAACCCGAGCCAAAAAAAGATCCGGAAAAAGTCATTGTGCCCATGGTGAAGGAGACCTCGGTGATGATTGGAGGCAAAAAAATCCCCTACAAAGTCACGACCGGCAAACTCCAACTCAAGAAGGACGACGGAAAGGTAAGCGCTTCGATCTTTCATGTCAGCTATGAGCGGACCGATACTAAGGAACATGCGGACCGGCCGGTCATGTTCGCATTCAATGGCGGTCCTGGCTCGTCGGCCGTGTGGCTTCACGTCGGCGTGCTCGGCCCGAAAATCCTCAAGCTTTCCGGCAATGGCACAGGCGCACCCGAGCCCCCCGTCCGGATGACCGACAATCCCCTGAGCATTCTGGATGTCTGCGATTTGGTGTTTATCGATCCGGTTTCCACGGGCTACAGCCGTGCGGAAAACGACACCAAACCCGGAGATTTCCATGGCTTGAACGAGGATATCGAGTCAGTGGGAGATTTTATTCGGCGCTGGATCACTGAACACGACCGCTGGGCATCGCCCAAATATCTGCTCGGAGAATCCTATGGCGGCATTCGGGCAGCGGGGCTTTCACAGCACCTGCAGTCGCGTTATGGCATGAGCCTCAACGGCGTGGTGCTGCTCTCCTCACTGTTGGATTTCGCGACCCTTCAGCCGTCTGAAGGCAACGATCTCGCTTATCTCGTTTATCTGCCATCATTCACCGGCACGGCGCATTTCCATGGGAGAATCAAGGGTGATCGGGACGCATTGATCCAGGAAAGCACCGAATTCGCGTTTGGCGAATACGCGGCAGCCTTGCTGAAAGGCACCGCTCTGGATGAGCAAGCACGGACTTCCATCGCCGGTAAGTTGGAACGGTTTTCCGGAATCTCCGCCGAAACATGGCTGAAATACAATCTGCGGATCGACTCCACGTTTTTCCGCGGTGAACTCCTTCGCCGCGAGGGTAAGGTGCTCGGCCGTTTCGATGCGCGGGTCGCGTGGGATGCCACTGATTCATCATCACCTAACCCGGAATACGATCCATCGTATGCCCTGGCATACGGTGCTTTCTCGACAGCCATGATGGACTACCTAGGGCGCGAACTGGGCTACAAAGAAGACCAGCCATACGAAATTCTAACCGGAAAAGTGCAACCCTGGCGCTGGGATAAAACCAACGATAAAGTCAACGTCGCCAGCCGACTAGCCGTCGCGATGCGGGATAATCCCCGACTGCGCGTACTCATCATGGGCGGCCACACCGACCTCGCCACTCCGCCGGAGGGTATGGCCTATTCGGTCCGCCACATGCTGGACCTTCCGGTAGGCGTGCGTGGGAACATCATGACGACCTATTATGATGGAGGTCACATGTTTTATTTGAACCCACCCGATCTGGAGAAAACCCGGGCGGATCTCGTGAAATTCCTCAAGGGTGAAAAGCCCTGATGGCCTGCGGCAAGCGATTACCCCAAGTCCCCTGCCCCACAGGTAGCGCCGACGTCCTCGTCGGCACGCCATTTAGACCAGTGAAGTGAGTGAAGCTCCCTCCGGAGCGGCGGAACATGTCCGCCGATGTCCATGAAAAGCCAATGAGATGAGCGAAGCGCTTCCCATTGGCCCTCATGGTCGGGCGATCATGCATCGCCTCTCCAGAGTGGCGGAACAACTTGTCCGGCGCAGCGAGGACGGGTGTCCGCCTATGTTCATGAAAAACACTGACTCTGGTGATCGATGGCGACTCACTTGGTTTGATTGCCAATCCCTGATGTTTTGCCCGATACATTCCCGGCAAACACCGGGATGGCGACCTTGAGCAACAATGTGTAAACCATCAAACCCGCAGCCCAGATTCCGGCCATGATTTTCCACTCGGCGGCGCTCGGAATGTATTCGACCCACTCATGCAGCGTGGATGGTACGAAGCCGGGAATGATCAAACCCATGCCTTTTTCGATCCAGATTCCCACAAACGCGAGCATGCATGCGATATCGAGCGTGCGGAGATGATCATGGACTTTCGGGCGCATCAAGAGCACGGCGGCGGTGAGCATAAATGCCAGTGAAACCCATGTCCATGGCACTAGCGCTTTGAGTTCACCGTGACCGAAAAAAAGATACTTGATCGCGGTGGAGTGAGCACCGCCGGTGTAAAGAGCGACAAAAACCTCTGAACCTAACATCAAGAGGTCGATCAAAATAGTGATGCGCATGATGGCGACCAGCGTCTGAATCGAACCCGGGCCGATATTCATGCGCGTCATACGGCGGATCAATTGCAGCACGACGATGATGAACGCCGGGCCGGCGACAAAGGCCGACGTAAGGAAACGCGGAGCCATCAGGGCCGTGTTCCAGAATGGTCGCCCACCGAGACCGCAGTAAAGGAAGGCGGTAACGGTATGGATGGAGATTGCCCATGCGATGCTTAGAAAAACGAACGGCACATACCAGCGCTTGTCCGGCGTTTCTCCGAGGAAACGCTTGTAAAGCATGTAACCGCAGATGTGAAGATTGAGCAAAAGATAGCCGTTCAGCACGATCACGTCCCAGGTGAGCATCGAAATCGGCCAATTGAATTTTCCGATAAACGGCAGCATGTGCCAAAAGCGATCCGGCCGGCCGAGATCCGCCACCACGAACATCAGACACATGACAATCGACGCAATGGCCAACAGCTCGCCGATGATCACTGTATCATGCATGTCCTTGTCATGATAGATATAAGCCGGAATCACCATCATTACTCCGCCGGCAGCGAGGCCGACGAGGAAGGTGAAATTCGCAATGTAGAGTCCCCACGAAACATGATCGGTCATGCCGGTGACGACCATGCCCTCAGCCACCTGAGTCGCCCATGCATGAGCGCCGACGAGGAATACGCAGGTCAGGACGAGCATCCAAACGTAGAACGTCCAGGTTCCCTCGGTCGCTAGACGAAAGGCGAGCCGCAGGAATTTCAGATAGCTGGTCGCGTGAAACTTCGCGTCGTGATGATTTACTTCCGATTTTCTCGCGGTTGAAATGGATGGATTCATACTAAAGTTTGTCTTGCTGGGAGCACTGAATCATGGAGCCGCTGAAACACTGAGAACCACTGAATGAACTGATTTTTCTTTGGTTTTCAGTGTAATCAGTGGTGCTCAGTATCTCAGTGGTAAAATGCTTCGAACATGGCATTGCAGATTATTTTACGGCTTGTCGTGAAAACATTCGGGGATCACTCGTCGAAGAAGTAGAAGAAGCTCGGGCGGGTTCCCAATTCCTCCTTAAGAACGAAAACCCGCTTGTTGTCGATGACCTTGCGAATCTCGGATTCTGGATCCAGCAGGTTGCCGAAAACGCGCGCGCCAGTCGGGCAAGCTTCGAGGCAGGCTGGCATTTTCCCTTCGCGCGTGCGGTGCAGGCAGAAGGTGCATTTTTCCATCACTCCCTGTGGTCGGATGCGGTTGCTGAGATATGATTGATTCGGGTTGATTTCCTCCTTGGGAATTTCCGGTTTGGTCCAGTTGAAACGGCGGGCGTGATACGGGCAAGCGGCCTCACAGTATCGGCAACCGATGCACCAGTTGTAATCGACGACTACAATGCCATCATCTTCTTTCCAGGTGGCCTCGACCGGACAAACGTGCACACACGGTGGGTTTTCGCATTGTTGGCATTGCACCGGCATGTAAAACTTGTCCGGATGCGGAACCGGGTGATCGTAATGGGCGTTTCCGTGCTCGATGTCCATCGAACCCTTCTGCATTTCAAGCACGCGGATATAACTGTTACCAGTTACGCGATCATGGTTGTTCTCATGGTGGCAGGCTTCGGCGCAACGCCGGCAACCAATGCACACGCTGAGGTTCAGCGCATATCCGAATTTAACGCCTTTTTGCGGTCGGTGGTCGCCGATCGTGACATCCGCTCCATAATCCTTTTTGGTGTCCTCCTCCAGATGTTTGAGCACGGCGGCAAGCTGCTCTTTGTCGAGTTCACGGTAATGCTGCTGAAGGAAATCATCGACAGAGAGATTGTCCCGGCTCCACGTGGCGAGTGGTGCGAGCGCTTTTGCAAAAGCGGCCGCGCCAAGCGTGACGGCCGCTCCCTTGAGCAGATTGCGGCGTGTCGAGCCACCGCGATCGACGGGCTCCTGATGGCATCCGCAGCCGCTACCGCATCCGCTGTTAGTAGGTTGGTTTTCCATGGGGGTGTGAAGAAATCTCAATGGGAAGGTTTGCCGTGCGTGGGAAGGACCGCCTCGCCGATCACCGGTTTGGGAGGAAAGACCGGCATGACTTGGGGATATGCCGGATGATGCGGATCATGACAATCCGTGCAATGATTCCGCTCGCGGGGGCCTTGTTTCAAATCCCAGTGACCGTTCATTCCGCCGTGGCTTCCATTCTGATAGTCCCGGTATTGAGGGCCATGGCATTGGGCGCAGAGTCGAATGCTTTCGGAAAAATCCAGTGACTGACCGTCGGCGAGTTTCAAGTTATTATAATCTCCCGAATTATGACAACTCAGGCAGGTTTGCGATCCGTGCGCGTATTTCAAACCTTGGTGGAATTCCTTAAGCAAGGCCCCATCATTGGTCTTCAAATTCGCCGTGCGGGTGTCATGGCAGGTGGCGCAGGCAACCATGATTGGTTGGCCTTTCGTATCCTTTTTTCCTGAGTCCACCCATGGCTCGGCATCGGGTTTGCGGATCATTACCGGATGCAGAGTTTCACCAATCACCTTTTCAGAAAATGCCCGCCCGGGACGAACCCGATCCCGATATTGCTGCTGCCAGGACATTCCCAACGCACCGACAAACCAGAGTGCGATCACACCGATCACTCCGAAAAACATCCACTTTCCAAGTCGGGTTCCTGCGGCCATGAGAATTCTTGATTCGTAACAATTGGAGCATTGACGGCTCCGATGCGGAAGAGACTGAAAACAAGCGTGGTTTAAATCAAGAAAAAATATTCCTTTAATCTTGAATCAAATCAACAAGGTGCCAAAACAGCTCCCGGAAGGAAGCCAACTCCATGCCTGTGAACGGACTACTATTGACGCTCTCGCCGGATCCCGAAATTGCGGATGCTGCGCTGGCGCGGATTTCCAAGCGCCCGGAAGTCTCTTTGGGAGATTCGCAGGACCGCTGGCAACCGATCGCCGTCGACACTCTGGATGTGCGGGCGGCCCATGATTTTCACGAATGGCTCGAAGCGCTACCCGGCGTCGAGCATGTCGATGTGATTTACGTCGGCTTTGACGAAACCTTACTCACTGAAACCGCGCCATGAATCTGATCGAACGCCGCACCTTCCTGAAAACCTCCGCGCTCGCCGCTGCCAGTGCCGCGGCAGCCGCTCGCGCCCAATCCCCTGCCCCGCCAACTGCAGCTGCGGATGTGCTAAAATGGGACAAGGCACCGTGTCGGTTCTGTGGAACCGGATGTCATGTGAAAGTCGGCGTGAAGGATGGAAAAGTCGTGGCCATCGCCGGCCATCCTGATGCCGCCGTGAACAAGGGCCTGCTTTGTGTGAAGGGCTACCACGTCGGCGGCATCCTCTATGGCAAGGATCGACTAACCGATCCGATGCTCCGCCGAAACGGCGTCATGGAAAAGATTTCCTGGGAAGAAGCCATCGATATCACCGCTCGTCGCATTATGAAAAACCCCGCGGGTTTTGGCTTCTACACATCCGGGCAATCGACCATCCCCGAAGGCTACGCCGCCACCAAATTCATGAAGGGTGGGCTTTCCAACAACCACACCGAACCCAACGCCCGCCTCTGCATGGCCTCCGCTGTCACGGGTTACATCTCGACTTATGGCGTCGACGAACCGGCTGGTTGTTATGATGACCTCGATGCCTGCAATGTCTTGCTGATGTGGGGGAATAACATGGCGGAAATGCATCCAGTGCTGTTTTCCCGTATCCTCGACCGGCGGGAACGCGGCCAAAAAGTCACCATCATCGACCTCGGAACACGCCGCACCCGCACTTCCGAATTCGCCGATCACTATCTTGAATTCCGCCCGCAGACCGACCTCGCCATCGCCAACTGCATCGCCCAACAACTCATCGAAAGTGGTGCATGGAACAAGAAATTCGTGGAAAACCACTGTGCATTTCGCGCCGACGCAGACATCACGAAACCCGACCTCATGGGGGTGGCGATTTCCTTCGATGACTTCAAAAATCGCATCGCCGAATACACACCGGAATATGTCAGCGGACTCTCCGGATTATCCGTCGAACAGCTGAAAATGCTGGGCGACCTTTTCGCCGATCCCAACATCCGCATCACCTCCACTTGGTGCATGGGCATGAATCAGCACACCCGAGGCACCGCGATCAACCGTCTTGTCCACGGCATCCACCTACTCAGTGGGCACTTCGGCAAACCCGGCGATGCTCCGACATCTCTAACAGGACAACCATCCGCGTGCGGTACCGCTCGCGAAGTCGGCACGCTCTGCCACACGCTTCCCGGCGGACGCCTCGTTGCCAAGCAACCCCACCGCGAGCAGTGCGAGAAACATTGGAATCTCCCCGCGGGCCGCATCAAGGAAACGCCTGGCTATCACACGGTGCTGTTATTCGAAAAGTTCTGCACGCCCAAGGATAAGGGTGGCGACATCGATACCATCATGGTCCAAGTGACCAACCCCGGCCAGACGTTGCCGAATCTCAAAAAACTCTACACCGCCAAGATCGGACTCGAAGACAAGTTTCTGATCGTTTCCGACGTCTATCCGACCGCCTCCACCGAGATCGCCGACTTGGTCCTGCCAGCCGCGATGTGGGTCGAGAAAAATGGTGCGTATGGCAACTCCGAGCGTCGGACGCAGCAATGGTTCAAAATGGTTCAGCCACCTGGCCAAGCGCGTGAGGATGTTTGGATGACCATCGCCATCGCCCACCGCATGTTCGAACTCGGCCATCCCGGCATGAAGGACAAGGACGGTAAATTCATCTTCACCTTCAAAGATGATGCAGGAAACGAAGTGCCCGTATGGGATTACGCGCATTTCCACGACATCAATGCCGACCGCGTTCTCTATGAGGAATATCGCCCGCTCACCCACATCAAACACAAGCACGTCGCGCCCTATGACGAGCTGGTCAAAGCCACCGGAATGCGCTGGCCTGTTGTCGAGCAGCCCGACGGCTCCTATAAAGAAACGCGCTATCGATTCGTCGAAGGCGAGGATCCTTTCGTAGCCAAAGGCAAAGGGATCGATTTCTATCACTCCACCACCGACGACGGCCGCGCGCAAATCTGGTTCTGCCCGTTTGAACGCCACCCGGAAGAGCCGGACACCGAATATCCTTTCTGGTTGTGCACCGGCCGTGTCGTCGAGCATTGGCACAGCGGCACCATGACCATGCGCGTGCCCCAGCTCCGTGGTGCGATGCCGAATGCTTATTGCGAAATCAACCCGGCCGATGCCGCTGCAGCCGGCATCGGAAACGGTGATGACATCATCGTTGCCACGCGTCGTGGTGAAATTACTCTAACCGCCTGGATCAACGGTCGTGGCCGACCACCGAAAGGTTCCTTGTTCGTGCCGTTTTTCGACGAAAAGCGCCTGATAAACAACATCACGCTCGACGCTTATTGTCCGATTTCCAAGGAGCCGGATTACAAGAAGTGCGCCGCCCGGATTCGTAAAGCCTAACCGAATATGGACAGCCACGACATCGAAAGCTACTTCCGACAGCACCGCAAGACACTGGCGGTGGTCTTCCTCGTCGTGTGCATGCTGGCCGTATCAGGGTTTTTCATGGGGATGCGGCAAACCGAGCATCAGGCGATCCGCAACCAAACACCGACAACGGATCAACCCACATTTACCGCTGCGCAAATCCCCACCGCACCCAAGTATCGGGAAATTCCCAACACCGAGTGGCATGCCAACCGCGATTGGAAATTCACCCTAGCCGACCTACCACGCGCCGTCGCTCCCCCAACCGGAATTCCCACAGCCTCGCCAGCGGAAAACGCCGCTGCGATCGAACGACGGAAATTACTGCGTGCCTACGATGGCGCCCCTCCCGTGATTCCCCATGCCATCGATACCCTCAAGTCATCGGCTTGCACATCCTGTCACGGCGAGAACACAAACCTCGTCATTGGCGGCAAGCGCCCCGCTGAGATCAGCCATCCGTGGATCACCAATTGCACCTCCTGCCACGTGCCAGCAGACGGCATGCGTGAGCTTACGGAGCCACAGGCGCAGCGCTTGGTTGTGGAGAATGCTTTCGTCGGAAAATCATCAGCCGGTCATGGTCCTAGGGCCTATGGCACCGCACCACCCACCATGCCTCATGCCGTTTGGATGCGTCAGAACTGCATGGCCTGCCACGGTCCAGGACGCGAACAAGCGATCCGCACTTCCCATCCGGAGCGCCGGAATTGTCTCCAATGCCATGCGCCGAACGCCGCCTTTGACAATCGGGAAACCTACCTAACAAATCTCAAACCTCCGATCGATTCCCCGCGGCCACTTCAGCAATGAGCACCATCAGCCGCCGTGATCTTTTTCGCTCCATGCTCGGCCGGCATGCGGAACCCACTGCGCCATCGGTTGCCTTACCCGTTAGCGATGAAGCCCCACAGCTAGCCCTCATTCTGGATCGCTTCTGTCTCGCCTACCAAGGATCATTCTGTTCCGTCTGCTCGGAACGCTGCCCGGAAAACGGCGCAATCGTTGTTGTACAGGGGAAACCCCATGTGAACCCTGATTTTTGCACTGGCTGCAAGGTCTGCCACGAAGTATGCCCAGCGCCGAAGAATGCCGTGTTCCTCGTTTCCCGGAAACCTCGACAAGGCATGGTCGCTCGTCCTACCCCAGAACCAGAATCCCCGTGAAACCACTCCATTACACTGCTGTCATCGCGCTTGCTTTCTATCAGTCAGCCTTCGCCCAGGCACCTGCCGCCTTCGAAGATGTGGCGGCTTTGAATGCCTCCGATCTGCTTCTCGCCGAAACACTGCTCGGACCATCCCATCGTGTGCGGAATCAAGTCATCACCGACGGCTACATGGCCCACTTCGAAATCGACACCGACTTCGGCACATTCAAAGCCATCGGAGTGCCACAAGCCAAACAGCGCATCACCGAAGCGCAGGCCATCCGAAAACTCGTCGAAACATCGAAGAGTGATTTGTTTGCTGAAGGACTCAAGCGATCCATCGAGCAGCCGATCGATGCCGTGAAAAACATCGTCAAGAGCCCCGTCACTTCACTCAAACGTGCACCAAAAACCGTTGGCCACTTTTTCAGCAAAGTCGGATCGTCCATCGAGCGAGGTGTGAACAAAGTGCAAGAAAGCGGCAATGACGGACAAGCCCCCACTGCCAGTGAAGTCGGCAGCACGGCCAAAAATATCGTCGGATTCGACAAGGCAAAACTCGACACCGCCAAACAACTCGGCGTGGATCCCTATTCGGACAACATCCGCCTGCAGGAGGAAATGGAGAAGGTCACCTGGGCGTTTTTCGCGGGCGGATTGCCGCTTCGCATCGGCGCAGCAGTGGCTTCCGCAGGAGTTGCCGTCGCAGCGACTAACATGGTTGGCATCCCCGAGGAAACCTATGCGCTCACCCAATCCGAACTCGCCTTGCGAGGCCAACAATCGCTTACAGCCATGGGGTTGAAAAGCGCTGATATTCAAGCATTCCAAATCCAGCCCAAGCTCAGCACCACCCGTCGCCATCGCATTGTCAAATCACTCGAAGCTTTGCCTAAAGCTGCCGGGCGTGGACGCATCATCCTGCTCGCGAATTCCTGCGCCACGGCGGAGCAGGCAGATTTTCTGGTCGCTGCCTTATCCATGCTTGAAAGCCGTCAACGCGCGGGTGCCGCGGATTATAAAGATCTCCAAGTCTTTGGCCGTCTTCCCGGAGCTACTACCGCTTCAGGCACACTCGAAATTCCCGCGCCTGTCGATTACGTGACATGGACAGAACAAGTCGCGGAATTTGCCCAGCGTGATGATCTGGGAACATCGGCCAAACTGCTGGTTCATACAGGCAAACTTTCACCCTCTGCCGTAGCTGGGTTTACCTCAACCGGTTGGAAAATACTGGCAGTTCCCTACCCCGCCCGCTGAAACCGCCGCAACGAGCCATCATGAGTGAATCCTCACCTTTACCTGATCTCCATCAGTCAGAACTCGATGAAGCCACGCTACGCCAGTTATTCGAGGATGTCCGCAATCACACCGAACTCATGGAGGTCATTCCGAAACACGCGGCCGCCGCTTACGTTCCGGAAATCGCCGCCATTACCCTCGCGGAGGGACTTGATTTTCTATTAGCCGGCAGTGTCCGCGCGTTGCAACTCCGCTACCGTCACAACGGCACGATTTGGTGGGACACCCTGATGCCCACGCCGCAGAAAACGTTCCGTATCGTCCGCATTCAACATGATTTCTCCGATGCATGACCCGCAGTCATCCATACCACGAAAATGATTCCCTCACCTAGCGATCAAACCAGATCGTCATGGCAGGAATTCCGCTTCAAATCTTCCCGACACCAAAATCCACAAAACCAAATCACCACTATGAAAATGAAAACAGCAATCCTATTGATCACCGCGCCTGCCGTTTGCGCAGGAACTACCGAAACCGCACCCGCACCGTCGGAGGACTGGATCAAACCAATCATTGACATCCGAGCTCGCTATGAGTTTGGCGATGTGGACGGTGTGGATACTTCCCACGCTTTCACCTTTCGTGAACGCCTAGGCCTCAAGACCAAAGCATGGAATGGTTTCAGTGCCTTGATCGAAGGAGAGTTCAGTCAGGTGGCTGTCGATGACTTCAATGCCAATGCCGGTCCGGAAGCCGATCCCTATGACTTAGCGAATACGGTGATTTCCGATCCCGAGACCAATGAACTCAACCAAGGTTATCTTCAATATGAAGGTTTTGACACGGTCGCCAGGGCCGGTCGTCAACGGATCATCTATGACAATGCCGCATTCATCGGCAACGTTGGTTGGCGTCAAAACGAGCAAACCTATGATGCCATTTCGTTTGCCAACAAATCCATCGACGGATTCACCTTCAATTATGCCTATGTGGACCAAGTGAACCGGATCTTCGGTTCGGACGCAGACTCACCGATCGGCTACACGCCGGGTTTCAGCAACGTCCAGGACATTGAATCAAGCGTGCATCTGATCAACGCGTCCTTTACCGGAATCACCGGTGTCACGCTGGGCGCTTACGCTTATGTGATGAACTTCGAGGATCTCGGCACATGGGACAACAACACCTTCGGACTCAGCGCCAAGGGCAAGCTCAACGACATCGCCCTCCATGGTGAACTCGCATGGCAAGACAAGGCAGGAGTTTCGGGTGAAGATGAGGCGCTTTATGCTCATGCAACCGCGACGAAGGCATTCGGACCACAGGCATTGACTCTCGGTCTTGAGCACCTCGATGCCGGGTTCAAAACCCCACTTGCCACGGTGCACGCTTTCAACGGCTTCGCCGATGTCACTGATGCTGCCCGAATTTCAGGCGCGCATAACGGACTGACAGACCTCTATCTCTCGCACACGATGCCGATCTTCTGCGGCGTCAAGTGGATGAACGTCCTGCACTCTCTCGGAGACAACGCGATTTCGACTGGTTACGGCTGGGAATATGACTCCGTGTTGACCAAGAAGTTCAACGACAACTTCACGGCCATCGCCAAGGTTGCGTTCTTCGAGTCCGAGGGAGATGACTACACTAGCAATGCCAAGAATGATAGTCTCCCGACCACCGCTCGGATCTCGCTTGAGATGAACTATACTTTCTGATTCTGAAACGCGATCATTGGTGGCCGGCACAATGATCACAGCGAACCCAGCCGGCATTTCCATCCGCAAAGAATTCCTTCTTCCAGACAGGAACGCGGGATTTCACTTCGTCGATAATGTATCGGCAGGCGTCAAACGCCGCGTCGCGGTGGGCGGAAGAAACACAGACATACACGGCCATCTCGCCGATTTCCAAGGGACCGGTCCGATGCACGCAAGCGGCATGCAGAATGCCGAAGCGCTGAATGGATTCTGCTAGAATGCGCTCGCCCTCTTTGATCGCCAGCGCGGCGTAGGCCTCGTACTCAAGTTTGAGCACCGGCCTGCCCTCATGCTGATTGCGCACCCAGCCCTCAAACGAGCAAAAGCCGCCCGCTGCAGGATCAAGCACTTGTTTCCGAACGGCTTCGGTATCGATGGGAGATGATGTGAGTTGAAACATGATCGTGAATTTTGATCATCAACCACCCGCGACGGGCGGGATGAATACGACTTCGTCGTTGGCGGCAATACGGGCACCCCAGTCCGAGAACTCGCCATTGATCGCCACCCGCAAGGTCTCGGTCCCGAGTGGCAGACGGTGGCGAAAACACAATTCCTCATAAAGCCCGGCCGCCGTGCAGGCCAATGTTTCAATCGTCTCTTCATCGAGGCCGCGGGCCTCACGAAGTTTGGCGAAGTAGAGAATCCTAACACTCTTCGATGTGACGCCTTCAGTGATTTTCGCAAAACACTCGCTGAGGTCCGCAGGCGTGTTGGCATTGTCGAGCGCCGCCGGGTGCGGGAGATCGAGCATTACCGGATCGAGAGATTCCAGGAATTTCCTCGCGCAGCGATTGCCATCGGCGAGCGCGCTTGCGGCGAGCTCCAGTCCAGCCGTTTCATAGATCGCGCAAAGTGGCTCGGCCCGGCCATCGATCCGGTTTCGAAAACAGATCGCCTTACGAGACGGATCGCGATGCGAAATCAGGAATGCCAAGGTCTCGCGGTCCATTAGAAATAAATCGCAGCCGAGCACCAGCAAGGGTCCGCCACATGAGGAGGCGGCGGATTCCAACGCCGTGATCGGCCCATCTCCGGGGTGCAGATCCGGAATCACCGGCAGTTCGATGGTGATCGAGTTTTCATCCCAGAGCGAAAGAAAAACGCCCTCGCAACACTCGCGCGCCAGGCCCGCAATGTAATCAATCTGGCGGCTGCCATCGGGACGCTCGATGAGCGCCTTGTTGCGGCCCATGCGCTTGCTTTCGCCACCTGCTAGAATGATGGCGTTCATGGTGCGGCTTGGTAATCGGATTTCCCACCGGATTTTTCGACCAGACGGATGCCATCGATGACGATGGCGGGATCGAGCGCCTTGCACATGTCGTGCAAGGTCAATGCGGCGATGCTGGCACCGGTGAGCGCTTCCATTTCCACACCGGTGCGGGCGGTGGTTTTACAGGTGCAGCGGATGAGCGCTTGATTATCGGAAAACGTTATCTCGATCTTGCAATCGTCGAGCGGCAGCGGATGGCAGAGCGGAATGAGCGAGGATGTTTGCTTGGCTCCCATCACGCCGGCAAGGATGGCGGTTTGAAACACCGGGCCTTTTTTCGAAATCAGGTCGCTGCCATTGAATTGCGCGGCGACCGCCCGGTTAACGGTGACGCGGGCTTCTGCCACCGCGCGACGGACGGTTTCCGGCTTCGCCGAAACATCAACCATTGCGGCTTTGTTAGTGGAATCAATGTGAGTGAGGGACATGGTGAAATCAGGGAAACGGGTGATAGGCAAAGGATTGCCCGGGAGTGAAATCTTTTTCCGGCGGAATTTCAACAATTCCCACCGCTCCGGCAATGGAAACATAGTCGCCGGAATTCCTTGGCGGACGCGGAATCAATTGACCGTTTGCTGCCACCGCCACGGGAAGCAACCACGAAAATCGCGGCAACGGAGTCAGGTCTTCCAAAGGAATGCGCAACATCAGAGGCGTGGAAAGTCCTTGGATTTTCAGCAGCGCGGGTAGCACAAACCGCGTAAATGTCGCCAAAACCGAGACCGGATTCCCCGGCAGAGCAAACACCTGGGGCGGGCCCGACCAATACGCCAGCGGCTTGCCGGGACGCAACTCAACCCCATGAAACGCGGGCGGTCCCAGACTCGTCTCCAGCAAACTGCGGACGTGGTCTTTTTTTCCCATTGAAATACCGCCACACAGAATGAGCAGGTCGGAATTTTCGAGCGCGTGACGAATCGCTTTGCCCGCCTCTTCAGGATCATCTGAAACATGAAGCGTTAGATTCGGGGCGCAACCGAGGCGGGTCAATGCCGCTTCGAGCATCGGGCCATTCGAGCGCCGAATCTGCCATGGTTCCGGCACCGCATCCACCGGCACCGCTTCATCGCCCGTGGTGATCAGCGCCACCCGCGGGCAACGAAATACCTCGACTTGGGTTTTGCCGACACTCGCCGCAATCGCAATTTCCGCCAGGCCAAGGCGGTTTCCAGCAGAAACCAGCACATCCCCTTCCTGCGCATCGAGCCCACGCGGATGAATGAATTGGCCGGACTTGAATGGATCAGTTAGAGTGAATGACTCCAAGAGGTCTTCATACGGAACCACCGTGTCGCAATCCGCCGGAAGCGCCGCACCCGTCATGATTTCCCAGGCCCCACCCACTTCCAATGGACGCGGTGGCGGATCCCCGGCGGCATGAAGCCCGGCGATTTTCAGTGCGGCCGATGCGCCGGTTTTCGCCGAATCGAAGGCGACGCCATCCATCATTGCGCGGGAAAATGGTGGCAACGCCCGATCCGCCACCAGTGGTTCGGCCAAGACCCTGCCGATCGCCCCCGCAAGCGCGGCGGACTCGCTACCGAGTGTCCGGCATGAACTCAGAATGTGTGCCTCGGCGGCCCGGATTGAAATGAGCGGATTCACGCCGTGATGATCATCCGATCGCGCCCACTTGGCGACGCAAAATCCCGCGGTTTCACAGACGCGCAAACGAAGCAATGAGTGTGGACAGGAGTTTCCACACTCCTCATGTCAGTAACTCCGCCCCCAGAGGGCGTGTGTGGTGGCTAGTTCGCTGGTTAGGAAACACTTTCCGCTGGGAGATTGAGGCAGGGAAACCGACGGCAAGGGGATGCAGCGGATTGTGATTTTGTGCTGTTTGGACAGAACATCCTCTTGTTCGGGAGTGCCGGCCCACGGGGTGTGGAGCCAGCCTGGGTTTTCTTTGGACCAATGGGCATGGAAAGCCTCCAGCGAATCACATGGGGTGATGTGTGCATCGCGAAAAGCGGTGGAGCGATCCAACATTGCGTGATGAATGCTATCGAGGATCTCGGTCGCGCTGCGGAGAAATTCGTCTTTGATCGGAAAATCTTTCACGGAAACAGCTTGGTCGCGGCGTTGGACGCAAATTTTGCGGGTTTCGATATCACGCGGGCCGATCTCGATACGGATTGGCACGCCTTTTTTGATCCACTCCCATTTTTTCACGCCGCCGCTGAGGTCGCGGGTATCCACGTGGACTCGCAGAGGCTCTCCGTGATAAACTTGATGGCGGAGGGTTTCGGCCAAGGCCTGGCAGGAGGCGATGACGGCGTCGCGGGTGTCCTCTTTCGGGGTGATCGGCATGATGACGATCTGCTGGGTGGCCACACGCGGCGGAAGTATCAGGCCGTCGTCATCCGAATGCGCCATGATCAAGGTGCCGATGAGGCGGGTGGAAACGCCCCAGGAGGTGGTGTGCGCGTGCTGCACTTGGCCATCGCGACCTGTGAACGAAATGTTCTGCGCCTTGGAAAAATTCTGCCCGAGGTAATGCGAGGTGCCAGCTTGGATGGCTTTACAATCCTGGACCATCGCCTCCACGGTGAGGGTCATGTCCGCACCGGGGAATCGCTCATTTTCGGTTTTCTCGCCGGGCATCACCGGGATGGCGAGGTGATCGCGGAGAAACTCTTCGTAAAGCCCATGAATCATCCTGGTTTCCACAATGGCCTCATCCTTCGTCTCGTGGGCGGTGTGACCTTCCTGCCAAAGAAACTCGGCGGTGCGCAGAAACAAACGCGGGCGCATTTCCCAACGCATCACGTTCGCCCATTGATTGATCAGCAGCGGAAGATCGCGATAGGACTCAATCCAGCGGGCGAAAGCCGCGCCGATGATCGTTTCCGAAGTCGGCCGAATGACATACGGTTCGGCCAGCTCACCGGTCGGAATCATCCGGGTTTTCCCCGTCACCTCATCCTTCACCACTTCCAGTCGATGGTGGGTGACCACGGCACATTCGGTGGCAAAACCCTCCGCATGCTCGGCTTCCTTCTCAAGATATGATAGCGGGATGAGCAACGGGAAATACGCATTTTGGTGGCCGGTGGCTTTGAATTTCCGGTCCAACTGCTGCTGGATCAACTCCCAAATCCCATAACCCCATGGCTTAATGACCATGCAGCCGCGGGTCTCCGAATTCTCGGCGAGATCGGCGGCTTTGATGACTTGTTGATACCACTCAGGGAAATCCTCGGCGCGGGTCGGTGTGATGGCGGTCTTTTCGGTGGACATAGTGACTGGCGAAATAGGAATCACGGAGCGGCCCAAAGAGCATTAAAAATCTCGCGGAATCGGTGAGTTTCCTCGTCTCGCCCAGCAAAATATCCAACCCGCACTAATTTCCGAAAAATCCCGCACTGGGTGTTTGACAGCCGACTTGAAAATCTTCTTAATTACTCCGTTAAAGATACAAACCTGTGAGTGCATGAGCGAAAACCAACCACCACTAACTACTCCGTCCAAGCAAACTTCAAGCGTCCCACTCAAAAAGGAGACCGTGCGCGTGACCTTAAAGGCCTCCGACAGTCCGCCTGCCATGCCGTCCTCGGCCATTCCGTCCTCGGCCATTCCAATGGCGCCACCGGTGAGACCGCCCGCACCAAGTTTGCCACCGACGGCCACTTTACCTTCCCCCGCTCCCCGCCCATCGACTCCGGCTACCCCTCCCCCAACCGCGGCACTCCGCGCAGCTGGAGCCCCACCTATCGCAGGAGCACCTTTACCAACTGTTCCACTCCGCAAAGGTGGAGTTTCTACCGCAGGAGCGCCTGTTCCGACAATCCGCCTCGCGACCTCCACCGCACCCATCGGCGCGCCAACCGCGCCAACCGCGCCGGGCGCGTCATCGATCGGAGCACCGACCATAGCACTTAAACCGGGCACCGCAACAAAACCGGGAGCCCCCACAACACCGTTCGGAGCCCCAACCATAGCGCTCAAACCGGGCACGGCAACAACCCCGTTCGGAGCCCCAACCGTGGCACTTAAACCAGGCACCGCCCCAAGTTTGCCAGGCACTTCTGCGACACTTCCGAAAGCCACCGTCCAGCTTCAGGCTCCCACACAACCGCTTGGAACTTCTTTCCCCAGCGCCTCCAGAGCTGCGACACTCGCAGTGGAGGACGTGGAAGAAGAAGATGCCAACGTCGGAGTAGTCAAAATATTGGCAGGCGTTGGATTCGCCGCCGCAATTCTCGTTCTGGTGTTCCAGCTGATGCTCTCCAAAATCTGGATCAGCGCGGTAGACAACTCAAGACTGGGTGACTGGTCCCAGCTCATCGAATAACCAACCCATTATCCTTATCACCATGGCCTGGCCCATCATCAACACCCTGCTTGCCGCTGCCGTCATTTATCTGGCCCACGCTGCTTGCGCTCTGCCTACCGGCGTCCCCGGACTCTGAGTAATTCTCTCGGAGAGAGCCACTCCGCGATCATCGCAGGGTGGCTCTTGACGTATTCGGGTTTCGGGTCCAAAGTCACTTCATGGCTCTTAACCTTACCGACGCGAATTTTCAATCCGAAGTAATCGACTCCACCGTGCCCGTCCTCGTGGACTTCTGGGCCGAGTGGTGCGGCCCCTGCAAAATGATCGGCCCGGTCATCGACCAAGTTTCCACCGAGCTCGACGGCCAAGCCAAAGTCGGCAAAGTAAACGTGGACGAAGCCCGTGAACTCGCCGTGAAATACAACGTGCGCTCAATCCCGCTACTACTGTTCTTCATGAACGGCGAAGTGAAGGACCAGATCGTAGGAGCCAGCGTCACCAAGGAACAACTCAAGGCGAAGCTGCTGGCACTCGCTTGATCCAATTTTCATTCTCACCAACCGGTCCGGAATATTCGGGCCGGTTTTTTTACACCCCAACCTTTCCACATCTCCACTTCCATTAAAGTTCCGGACATTGCATCCGCAGGTCTTTCACACAGCGGCACGGGCGTCTCCGCCCGGAGCCAAATTGGTTGAATCACAGAATCTCCGTGCCTGCCGCTGAGCCAGTGCAATGAGCAGTCGCCGCACGGTTTCTTCTGTAGCGCTTATGGTTAGAGTGCGGCAAGTATTTTCCCCACGTAGTTCATCGGGCTGTTCGTAGGCAGTATCCAACATCTCAAAATCCTCGCCACGCGCATCCGAGACCACGTTCCGCAGGCCCTCGCGCATTCGGAGTCGCTCGCGTGCGGTCTCATCATCCACCTCGGCGATGATCCATTTCACATGCGCATCCCCGAGCGTTTCGCGCAGGCGGTCGCGAAATACACGCTTGGAAAACGTGGCGTCAAGGATCACGCCGTGACCACGTCCTAAGGTTTCCCGGGCATCGCGGATCATCGTCTCGTAAGTCCGCTCCGTCATTTCCGCAGCATAGAGGGCACGTCGGCTCTCGGCGTCGCCACGTTCGTGCAGCGGCACTCTTGCGAGTGTTTTGCGGAGTTTGTCCGAGGAAACCAAGCGCCATCCAAGTTCGCGCGAGACTTCCTCGGCGAGCGACGATTTCCCCGAGGCGACTCGCCCCATGAAAACCAACACCGCCGCACCCGCGCCACATAGCGCATATTGCAGGGCCAGTTGGTAATACCGCCGCGCCCTGTCCACCGCCAAAGTTCGCTCTTCCACCCCGGCGATCTCCACCACGCTGTGCAAACTCTCCACCTTGCCCCGGACATATGCACGATAGCATTTGTAGAAATCCATCAGACTTGTCATTTTTTCGTCTCCTAACAATTGTGATACCCTCTCCACCAGAAATTGACTGAGATCCGCCCGGCCGTGATAATCCAGATCCATCGCAAGAAACGCCACATCACTCACCACATCGACATATCGGAACCGATCATTGAACTCGATGCAGTCATAAATATTCAAGGCGTCATCCGTGACATGCACATGATCGAGATGAAGATCTCCATGACAATCGCGAATCCAGCCCTCCGCCACACGTTTTTCAAACAATGAACGCCTCCATTCATAACTACAGTCGGTGAATTCCCTGATCGCCTCAAAGGCGGCGCGCGAAATCGTCTTTCCGAAAAACGCCTCGGTTTGCGAGAAATTCTCATTGGTGTTGACACGAATTTTATCAATCAATCCCCACTCTTCGATTTCCGGAACCGGTCGTTGATTCTGATAGAAATCCGCCAAGGCGCGGGCGACCCGTTCGATCTCCGTCACACCGGCGGTCCCGTCCTTGACGCGCGCGTCCAGAAAACCATTGGCTGATAGAAGGTGCATCCTCACTGCGACCTCCACCACCGGACCATCCCCGCCGAAGGAGAAACCTCCACCCTGCCGCGTGATTGTCTCCACGCCGAGGTAAATTCCCGGTGCGAGGCGTGAGTTCAGCGTAACCTCTCGATCGCAAAAATATCGACGTTTCTCCAACGTAGAGAAATCCAGAAACCCTAGATCCACCGGTTTCTTGATCTTGTAAACATAGGGCGGAACAATGAAAACCAGCGAAGCATGCGTATGCACCTCACTGACTTTCTGGGGGTGGTATGGATACGATTCCGGAGCCCGCAGAAACGCAAGCAGCTCCGGATCAAAGTGTCCGTCCATCATGTTTCAATCTAGTAGCCAAAACCCGCTTCCGCAAACGCGATCCCAAAGCCGCCGAGGCCCTCAACGGCGCTTTTTCCTCCGCTTCGGAGGTGTGAACGGGCGGCCCTTGCTCTTCGCGTGCTTGCCGACCCTTAAGCCAGGTGCCAGCACCGGCGGCGCTTCCGCAAACGATCCCGCCGCTTCCGCCGCCACTGTCGCCCGCTCTTCATCAGCCGCGAAACGCTTCTCCCAATCCGCCAGAGCGGCTTCGTATTCGCGCTGGGCTATTTGCTGACAAATCGGCGAAAGATAATACGCCACAAATTCCGGATCCTTCGCCAACTCGGGGTCGAGCTGGTTGACGTGATGGGGTTTGGGCGGCTTGGGCTTGGGGAATCGATAGTCCTCGCGCCGCGGTATATAAGGCTCCATGAGCTCTTTCATCGCCCGCACACTCGGCTTTTTCTGGTAAAGTCTCCACACGAGTTGGAATCCGTGGTCCAGCGACCAATGCTCCCGAGTCGGAATCAATACCTGCTCTTCAGGCGTGCTCGTGGAAACAATCCCGATGATTTTCTCCCTTTCCGCCTTTGTAAACTTCTTCGCGAATTTATCCTCCGCCTGATGTTGAAAACGCTCCGGATCAATCGCCTGGTTTTTGAGTAGCGAAACATATGCGCGCGACACCCCGAATTCCTCTGCCAGTTGGGGCGCTTTTTCACCTGCCAGCACGCGCCGCGTGATTTCGTCGCGCTGCTCCTGGTTGAGGCGCTTCTTCGGATTGAGTTCAGCCATGGCAGGCGAATCCTAAAGAAACTACCGCCCGGAGATCAACTGCGAACCAACATCCGCACCTTTCCAACGAACGATATTCCTGCTCGCAATGCCTCACAATCATCCCCCACACGGTCCGGGCTCTTGCCTTCGCTTTTGATCTGTGGCTTCCTCTGCACCTCACATGACCACCGCCCCGGACTTATCCATCCCGCCCGTCTGCCCTGAATTGGGCATCGAAGTCTCGATCTCCGAGATCGATCGGGAACTCCGCAAACTTTGGGAACAGGACGAAGCTCGGACCAACGCCTCGTTGATGAATCTCGTCGTCTATTCCGAGAAACCCGGGGCCCTGCTGGAAAACTCGGCCATCATCCGCAATCTCACCACCGAACACGCCTGCCGCGCCATCCTCGTGGAAATCAACCGGGCCCAACCGCTCCCCGGTTTGCGCGCATGGATCACCGCCCATTGCCACCTCGCCTATGGCCGGAAATCCGTCTGCTGCGAGCAAATCGCTTTTTATCTAACTGGTAAAGTCACCGGACGTTTCCGCAACACCGTTTTCGCCCATCTAAACTCCGATCTTCCGCTCGTCTTCTGGTGGCAGGGAGAGCTCTCCGAGATCCTCACCGAGCGCCTCGTCAGCGTGATGGACCGCCTCATCATCGACAGCTCATCCTGGGCCGATCCCGCCGCCTCATTCCAACTCATCGAAGATGCCGCCCTTTCCAACAACGACCTAATTCTCCAAGACCATGCATGGACCCGCACGTGGCAATTCCGCCTCGGCATCGCCAGCATCTTCGATGATCCCGCAGCTCAGAACGTATTGCCCAAAATCGATCACGTGGAAATCACCTTCCACCCAGCACACCGAAACAGCGCGCTGCAACTCCTCGCCTGGCTCGCCATCCAAGCCGGATGGAAAGACCGAGCCGGCACCGATCGTTTCGCCTTCGAGTCCACCTCAGGCACCGCCATTTCCGTGACCCTCCACGAAGATATCGCCGGACCGGCCCTTTCTTCGCTGATCCTGCAGGCCGGAGACAAAACCGCGCGCATCACCCAGTCCGCCGGCGCCTCACATGTCGAACGAAGGATCGATGCGCCGGGATACCATGTCACCTCGCTTTCACCCGCCGATCCCTCGTCGCCCGAGGAACTCGTCGCCCTGCAACTCGCCCGCGGCGGACAAAACTCGTTGTTTAAAAAAATCCTGCCGCGCTTTCGCCAAATGCTGGAAAGCCGATGACACCAAACACACTTCTAACGGAGCGCTGGCTTCAGCCGGCGAGTCCATCATTAATCTTTGGAAATCACTCGCGCCGATTGAGGGCGATCATTAGGAAATAAGCGAGCTGGGCGAGTGAACCGACGGCTGCGGCGACATAGGTCATGGCTGCCCAAAATAGCGCGTTTTTCGCTTTATCGTGCTCCATGCTGGCCGCAAGTCCGCTGCCCTCTAGCCAGACCAGCGCGCGGCGGCTGGCATCAAACTCAACCGGCAAGGTGATAATCGAAAACAAAGTGGTGACGCCAAAAAGCCCCACCCAGATCCAGAGCATGGTTGGGTTATTCATCAGGCCGATCCCGAAGAGACCCGCGATCATGATATAATTCAGAATCTTGCTGGAAAACTGCACGGCAGGAACCATTTTCGAGCGAAATGCCAGCCACGCATACGCCTGTTGGTGTTGCAGGGCATGGCCACATTCGTGCGCGGCCACTGCCGCCGCCGCCACGGAATTCATGTGATACACCGGCTCACTCAGATTGACGGTTTTCTTGATCGGATCATAATGGTCCGTAAGCTGCCCGGGCACACTGACCACCCGGACGTCGGTGATGCCATTCTGACGCAACATTTGCTCGGCCACTTGAGCGCCAGTCACGCGCAGCGGAATTTGCGAGTATTCGGTGAAGCGCCTCTTCAGCATTCCGCTGATCAGCATGCTAGTAAGAAATGTCACGCCGATGATCGTGAGATACAACGGCGAGAAACCTCCGGGGGCGAATCCAATGATGGCGAGATTGAGCGTTTCCAATGTCATGGGCTAAAAATATCCGGTTTTGAAAACATCGCAACTGCAAGTGCGATGGAAATCTCCACCGTCTTTCCACTCACTCGTGGACTGCGGCAGCCTGCTGCCGCTTTGGTTAGCCAGCCTGCTGGCCTGTGGGTGTTTTGACGCAGCAGGCTGCGAATTTAAAGCGGCAGCAGGCTGCCGCAGTCCAAGGAGTCCGTGTATTCCATCATCATTGCTCCAACCGGATCGCGGTGGAGCGCCCGTGTGCGTCCAATCCTTCGATCCGCGCAAATTCCTCAACCACCGGCAAGGATAATCTAACTGATTTCTTATCGAGCCGGACGATGCTCGTGCGGCGCTGGAATTGATCCGCGCGAAGGCCGGAAAACGAACGTCCCGCGCCACCAGTCGGCAACGTATGACTGGGGCCGGCTAGAAAATCCCCGACCGCGACGGGCGAATCATTTCCAAGGTAAATTGCGCCTGCGGTTCGGATGCGCGGCAGCCAGCGTTTTTCATCGGCGGTGATGAGTGATAGATGCTCCGGGCAAAAGGCATTGGAAATGGCCACGCCTTCCTCAAAGGATTTCAAATGCAGCAAAAAAGTACCGGATTTCAGCACGTCACGGATGATTTTTCCGCGCGTAAGTGTGGCGATTTGTTTGTCGATGGCCTTGACCACCTTGCCTAACAAAGCCTTGGAATCGGTCGCAAATCCGACCACGCTGTCGCCGCCATGTTCCGCCTGGGCGAGCATGTCGGCAGCGATGAAATCCGGGTTTCCCGTCTTGTCGGCGAGGATCAGGATTTCACTCGGGCCGGGCAGGAGGTCGATGGAAACCGCTCCCACGAGTTGGCGTTTCGCCTCGACCACGAAGCGGTTGCCGGGGCCGAAGATGCGATCCACCGGCCGGATTGTCCGGGTGCCCAGCGCGAGTGCGGCGATCGCTTGCGCACCGCCAACCTTGATGACTTCGGTCACGCCTGCGGATTGCAGAGCATAGAGCAAGGCGGGATTCACCGATCCATCCGGCCCGCATGGCGTCGCGGCGATGATTTCCGGCACGCGGGCGGCCTTCGCAAACCCAGTGGTCATCAGCGCGGTGGACACCAGCGGTGCCTTGCCGCCCGGGACATAAACCCCCACCCGATCAAAGGGAATGAATCGCTCGCCGACCGTTGCTCCTTCCGCGTTTTTGAAAGACCAGTCCTTGCGCAAGCTGCGTTTTGCAAAGGCGTGGATGTTTTTCAAACTGCGGGAAACCGCCATGCGCGTGGCCGGAGTGACGGCTTTCCTTGCTGCCGCAAACTCAGCGTCGGTGACAAACAAGCTGCCGGGCGTGAGCTCCGCGTTATCGAAACGTTTGGTGAGCGTGACCAAAGCCTCGTCCCCTTTGGCGGCGACTTGGCCAATGATTTCGGCAACCAAATCACGAACCCCATCCTCAGGAAGGGCGCGGCGATTGAGGCGGCGGACAAACGAGGCGTATCCGGAATCAATGTGACTGAGAATTTTCATGCCAGAGGGTGGTGCGGGAAGATGGACGGACACTGCCCGTTCGCCAAGCATCATCCCGCTGATATTGTGAAAATTCATAGCTCGGGCGTTGACGTGGCCTAGAACGCACCTTTAGCTTCTCTTAGTTCAAATCCAACCAATCCCATGACTCCATCCACCCGCGGATTCCGCGAGATGAAAGCAGCGGTTGTCCGCTTCGCCGGTGATTCCGGTGACGGCATGCAAATCGTCGGCGAACGCTTCAGCGACACCAGTGTCACCGTCCCGAATGCCATTGCCACCTTCCCGGATTATCCAGCGGAAATTCGCGCCCCAATAGGCACCATCGCCGGAGTCTCGGCATTCCAAGTCCACTTCGGCAGCCAAGCGGTCCTGACGCCCGGAGATGAACCGGACGCACTCGTCGCCATGAACCCGGCAGCTCTCGCCGTGCATCTCTACGACCTCGTGGAAGGCGGACTGCTGATCGTTAATTCGGCCGCATTCACCCCGGAAAACCTCGCAATGGCCGGATTCTCGACCAATCCGCTCGACGATCCGGCGCTCAAGAAAAAATACGATGTCATGGCCATCGACATCAGCGGCCTCGCCGTGGAGTCGCTCAAAGAAAGCTCGCTCACCATGCGTGACAAGCTGCGCACCAAGAATTTCTTCGCCCTCGGCTTCACCTACTGGGTCTATGGCCGACCACTCGAACCGACTATCGAATACATCAATAACAAATGGGCCGTCAAAGCCCCGGACTTGGCAGAAGCCAATATCCGTGTTCTGAAAGCCGGCTATTTCCTTGGTGAAACCACCGAAGTCACCCGCAACCGCTACATGGTCGCCCGCGCGGAAGTCGAGCCCGGCACTTACCGGAAGATCTCCGGAAACGAAGCCATCGCCCTCGGTTTGATCGCCGGAGCGAAAAAAGCTGGCCGTGACTTATTGTTCTCCGGCTACCCGATCACCCCGGCATCCTCGATTCTCGAAGCGCTCGCCGGGTTCAAACACTTCGGCATCAAAACCGTTCAAGCCGAGGATGAAATCGCCGCCATCGGCGTCGCCATCGGTGCCAGCTTCGCCGGACAAATCGGCGTCACCGGCACCAGCGGTCCCGGCATGTGTTTGAAGAGCGAGTTCATCGGACTCGCCATCTCCACCGAACTCCCGCTCGTTATCGTCAACGTCCAACGCGGCGGCCCGAGCACCGGTCTCCCGACCAAGACCGAACAATCCGACCTGTTAGAAGCCTTCTACGGCCGCCACGGCGAAAGCCCACTTCCGATCGTCGCCGCAAACTCGCCGTCGGATTGTTTCCGCGCCGCCTACGAAGCCGTCCGCATTGCACTCACCTTCTCAACCCCGGTGATCCTGCTCAGCGATGGTTATCTAGCCAATGGCTCGGAGCCATGGAAAATCCCGAGCGAAGACAGCCTCCGGGAAATCCACAAGCCCTTCGCCGATCCGTCGCAACCCTACGTCGCCTTCGCCCGCGATCCGGAAACCCTCGCCCGCACCCAAGCCATCCCCGGCCAACCGGGACTCGAACACCGCCTCGGCGGACTCGAAAAGGACACCAAGGGCAGCATCAGCTACGACTCCGCCAACCACGAGGAAATGACCCGTCTCCGCGCCGCAAAGGTCGAGGCCGTCGCCAAAATCATCCCCCCTCTCCACGTCACCGGTGAAAACAAGGGGAAATTGTTAGTCCTCGGTTGGGGCGGCACTCATGGCGCGATCACCTCCGCCGTGCAATCCCTCGTCGCCGAAGGATTCGAGGTCAGCAGCACTAACTTGCGATACCTCAATCCCATGCCATCCGACCTCGGCGAGCTGATCAAAGGCTTCGACCAAGTCCTCATCCCGGAACTCAACTCCGGCCAATTATCACTCCTCATCCGCGCCAAATTCCTCGTAGATGCCATTTCCATGACCAAAATCCAAGGTCGCCCGTTCAAAGTCAGCGAAATCCGCGAACGCATCCTGCAACTCATCACCGCCTAACACCCATGGCCACAGAAATTCAAAACCTGCCCGACGTTCCGGGACTCACACGCAAGGACTTCGTCACTTCCAACGACGTTCGCTGGTGCCCCGGTTGCGGCGATTACGCCATCCTCAACTCGCTTCAACGCACACTGCCGGAACTCGGCATCCCACGCGAAAACTTCGTGATCATTTCCGGAATCGGCTGCTCCAGCCGATTCCCGTATTACATGAACACCTACGGGTTTCACACCATCCACGGCCGCGCCCCCACCGTCGCCACCGGCGTGAAAGTCGCCAATCCCGATCTCTCGGTCTGGATCGTCACCGGCGATGGCGATGGCCTCAGCATCGGTGGAAATCACCTCCTCCACCTGCTGCGGCGCAACCTGAACGTCACCGTCCTGTTGTTTAACAACCGGATTTACGGCCTCACCAAAGGTCAATACAGCCCGACCTCACCGGAAGGCACCAAAACCAAAACCACGCCCGGCGGATCGATCGACCACCCGATCAATCCCCTGCTCTTCGCACTCGGTGCCGAGGCCACCTTCATCGCCCGCACCATCGACAACAACCCGAAGCACATGACGGAAACCTTCAAGGCCGCCCATGAGCACCAAGGGGTTTCGTTTGTGGAAATCCTCCAAAACTGCGTGATTTTCAACGATGCCGCATGGGATCCGATTTACTCCAAGGAAACGCGTGATCATCAACTTCTCCGCCTCGAAGCCGGCAAACCCCTGCTCTTCGGAAAAACCCTGGAAAAAGGCATCCGCCTCAACGGCCTCGTGCCCGAAGTCATCGATGCCACGACCGCAGCTCCCGGAGAAATCCTCATCCATCAACCGGATCACTCGAGCCCGCTCTATTCCCAACTTCTCGCCTCCATGGGCCTCCCGGATTTCCCCACTCCCATCGGTGTGATCCGCAGTATCCAACGCCCCACCTACGAATCGTTAGTCCACCGCCAAGTCGAAGATGCCAAAGCCAAAAGAGGCTCGGGCACCTGGAAAGAACTGCTACACGGCAGCTCCACCTGGACCGTCGAATAAACGATTCAAACCAATCGCGGGCTTCTAGCCAAATACCTTAAAGAATTCGCGTTCCAGCAGTAGCATACAAGAAGCGGCGGATTGCCTGAAACCAGTGGATTGATTCAGTCAGGTCACTACGGGGCAAAGGACCCAAGCTGATTGGAGCCGCCTTGCATGGAGCCGTAAGCACCGTGGTGTGGGACCCGGGAGCTAACTACTCCCGGGGACCTGATTCGATTTCTTGAAGTCTTGGTTACCTATGAAATGCTTCTTTGATGCCATCCCATCCATACTTAACTCGAGCGGCATCCCCCATAATTTCGCTGAATCCCTTCATGCTCCCGAAATCCCCCTCAGTTGGCATTCCGGTCGCGATGAGCACAGTCGGAATTCCGTATTGGGTTTTTAGATACTTCTCAGCCTCATTCTTACCGAACCGCTCAATTATCTTCGGTGCCTCGTCGTCTGATGCCATAGCGGCTTCCATTGCGGCGAGCCTTTGCTGTGTAGCAGCTTTTACAGACGAATCTTTACACTACCCGATTCCCTCTCACGCGTACTTGAATATCATCGCCACATGGCGTATGCTTTATCGTTAATCGGGCAAGCAACCTTAAGCCGACATTTTTTATGAACGTGGTCCCCCAGATCGCGTATTTCTCGATGGAGATCGCCTTGGAGCTGGAAATGCCCACTTATTGTGGCGGACTCGGCTTACTGGCTGGCGATATGCTGCGTGCCGCAGCAGACGGACAATTACCTCTGGTCGGGGTCTCACTCCTCCATCGGAAGGGCTATTTTTGCCAGAAACTCGATCAGCAAGGAACCCAATCCGAGCAACCCTGCGAATGGACGGTGGAACGCTTCGTCAAAGAATGCCAAGCACGCGTCATCGTAAAAATAGAAGATCGTGCAGTCCATGTCCGCGCTTGGCAATATGAAGTCAAAGGAAACAAAGGCGGCATCGTTCCGGTCTATTTACTCGATACCGACCTCCCGGAAAACTCCGAGTGGGATCGACACATCACCGATCAATTGTATGGCGGGAACGAGTGGTATCGTCTGTGTCAGGAAATCATTCTGGGCATCGGCGGGGTGCGCATATTGCGGGCACTCGGCCATGACCATTTGACTCGCTATCACATGAATGAGGGCCACGCGGCCCTGCTGGCGATGGAACTGCTCGACGAACACGCCTTGGAAGCGGGCCGTCAAACGTTCAATCACGATGACATCGAGGCCGTCCGTCGCTTATGCGTATTCACCACCCACACCCCGGTCCCTGCCGGCCATGACAAGTTTCCTCTGCACATGGTAATATCCGCTCTCGGGCGCAACGAGGTGATCGAGATGCGTGAGGTCTTCTGTTGCGAGGGGGAGTTGAATATGACTTATCTCGCATTGAATTTAAGCCATTACATCAATGGCGTCGCCAAGAAGCACACCGAGATTTCCCAGCGGATTTTCGCAGGCTACAAAATACACGATATCACCAATGGCGTGCATGCGGATACCTGGGCATCGCCTCCAATCCAGCGCATGTTCGATCGCTACATTCCCGGATGGAGGGAGGATAATTTCAACCTCCGCCACGCACTGAGTCTTCCGGCGGCAGACCTATGGGATGCCCACGCGCAGGCGAAAAACTCGCTACTCGACCGAGTGAACTTCGAAACCAACAGCGGCATGGAAGCCAATGTTCTGACCTTTGGCTTCGCACGTCGGATTGCCGATTACAAACGGGCCGATCTGATCTTTCACAACATCGAACGGCTCCGTGAAATCTCACAGGATACTGGCCCGTTTCAAGTGGTGATCTCAGGAAAATCCCACCCCGGAGACCCGGTGGGCCGTGAAACGATCCGAAAAATTTTCCGCTCTATCAAAACCTTGAAAAACAGCATCCGAATCGCATACCTAAACAATTACGATTGGGAACTCGGTCGGCTCATGACCGGAGGTGTGGATGTCTGGTTAAACACACCCCTACCGCCCATGGAAGCCTCTGGAACCAGCGGCATGAAAGCGGCGGTGAACGGCGTTCCAAGTCTCAGCATCCTCGATGGTTGGTGGATCGAGGGCTGCATCGAGGGCACCACCGGCTGGGCCATCGGTGGCGCACCCAAAAACGAGAATCCAGCTCAACGCACGCCTGCCGACGCCGAATCACTCTACGACAAAATGGAATACATCGTGATACCGCTCTATTACCGGGAGCGCGAAAGATTCATCGATGTGATGCGCCATTCCATCGCCTTGAACGCCTCATTTTTCAATACCCAGCGGATGTTGCTACAATATGTCTTGAGCGCTTACTTCGGAAATACCGAGGAGTAATACTTTATCCTTAGCGCTTGAGCTCCCCAAGATGCTTGCGAAACCACCCGGCACTTAACTCCGACATCTCCTCCAGCTTGCCAGGTTCACCAAACAAATGCGTAGCACCGGGAACTTCCACCAATTGTTTTGTGCATGCCAACCGAGCCAGCGCCTCACGATTCAACTCCATGCCCACTATATCTTGTTCTCCAACAATCAACAAGATAGGGCATTTCACATGCGACAAAGATTTGACGGCGAGATCCATCCGCCCGCCACGGGAAACCACCGCACCCACCTTCGAGTTTCTGCGTGCGGCCGCAATCACGACCGCCGCGCCACCGGCGCACGCTCCAAAGTATCCCACCGGCAGATGATTGAGCTCCGATTGGCTTGCAACCCATCGCGTCACCTCAACCAAACGCTTCGCCAAGAGTCCCGCATCATGGCGGAATTTTTCGGTGGATTCATCCTCGATTTCTTCCTCTTCGGTGAGCAATTCACAAATCAATGTTCCGATTCCATGCATTCGGAGCACCTGGGCCGTATGCCGATTTCGCGGATTATTCCGACTCCTACCGCTGCCGTAAGCGAAGATGACAAGCGCCACCGCCTCTTCAGGGATCTGCAGATCTCCCAATAAAAACAAATCACCCACCCGGATCCGAACACACTTGTTGATCCTTTTGATCAGATGTTGTGTTTCCATGGTCTTCATGGTGATGGTTTTAAGGGAATTTAAAGATATTAAACCGGCTGTTTTTCTATGGATTCTATAGGTCGATTCTTTGTTTTGAGATAGCTTGCTACCCCATTACACAGATCACTCGCCGCGCCTATTTGTCAAATAAATCCCCTATTTCAAACCGCACGATTCTTGAGACTTCCACGCGAATGGGACTCGATTATTTTTTCCAGCGCGTGATTTAGGATCCCGCTTGATTTATTAAGGTTTCCTAAATATTCTGTAATCCAAGTCCGTGCCATGTCGAAACGACGAATCAAGCCCCCTGCCAAGCGCCCGTTGATCAATCAGCGGCGGACGAGGATGTCCTTCGCCGAGGTCTTGAGCTCCGCCAATCAACGGGCGCACGAACAGGCAAACCGACGCAGCGGCCGCCGGGAACTGAAATCGGTGAGAGCGGCGATCGCCGCCACGGAGATGGACGAATATGACGAATCCGTGAATTGGGCAAAACGTCTGACGCGTTGGCTAATGGGGCTGATCATACTGCCACTTTGCTGGGTGACCATGTGGACGCTGCTTTCGCGGTTCTCCCATGCCACCGTGGATCAGGGATTTTGGCAAACGCCTGAGTTCTGGTATTTCGCCACGGGCGCGTTGCTGATGGCCGGGTGGCTTTGGTCCGGATTGATGCAGTCGTTTTTTCTCTACGCTTACGTGCTCGGACACGAATTGACGCATGCGGTCTTCGTGGTGATTTTCCGCGGTAAGGTCACTGATTTTTATGTCAGCACCGAAGGCGGCTACATTACGACAAACAAAACCAATCTAGTGATCGCCTTGTCGCCGTATTTCGTGCCATTTTGGGCGGTGATCAGTGCGGTGATTTACGCTGCGCTGCGCTTTGCCGCGGATCCACAATCATGGTGGGATCTGGCGTTTTACGCAGTGATGGGGGTCACCTGGACATTCCACATGGCATGGACTTTGTGGATGATCCCGCGCGACCAACCGGATTTAAAGGAGAACGGCACCTTCCTCTCGCTGGTAATTATCTATCTTGCGAATCTGATGGTGCTCGCGGTGTTGCTATGCGCTGCCGAAGAGGCACCGCTACACAATAGCCGGGAGTTCGCCATGGAGTGGTTGCGCTATGCCGCAACTTGGGGCGATTCGGCGCTGCGCTGGACCATCCATGCAGTCTCCGAACTGCGCGCTTACGGAAAATTCTGACTCATGAATGGTGTCACGCGGTTTTCCGAGTTGCCATCGGCCAACGACGGGGAATGCTCTGTGGATGATCGATCTGGATGCGAACGCGACCACACAACTGCTACCCGAGGTGCTGGATGCGATGTTGCCATGGTTGCGCGAAGGTTATGCAAACCCCTCCGGGGCGTATGCGGCAGCCAAAACCGCCCGCAAAGCCATCGAACAAGCCCGCGGCCAAGTGGCGGAGTTGATCGGCGCGGAGTTGGAGGAAATCGTCTTCACCGGGGGTGGCACCGAGAGCGTGAATACCGCGTTGCGCTCGCTCGATGCGCTTGCAGGTCCTGGCGCGGCCTATGTTTCGGCCATTGAACACAGCGCCGTGCTACGCTGTGTGGAAAATCTTCCACGCCAAACCCAACTCTCCACCGTCAATGCCGGTGGGCGGCTGGATATCGATGCCTTCTCATCGCGTCTGGAGGACGCCGCTTTCATTTCAATCATGATGGCTAACAACGAAACAGGCATCATTCAGCCCCTACGCGAGGCCACCGAAATCGCCCACGCCCGTGGCTTGCCCGTCCACTCGGATGCGATTCAAGCCGTTGGCAAAATCCCGGTGAACGTCCGCGAAATACAAATCGATCTACTTTCTATCTCCGCCCACAAATTTCACGGCCCCAAGGGAATGGGCGCGCTATACATCCGACGCGGGTTGAAATTCAAACCCCTGTTATGGGGCGGCGACCAAGAATCGGGACGTCGCAGCGGAACCGAAAATACGGCCGGCATCGTGGGCATGGGCGCGGCGGCGGTTTGCGCTATGCGGCATCTTGCACATCCGCCGCAGACCCCGATGAGCGCAATGCGCGATGCCTTCGAAACCGGAATCCTAGCAGAATTATCGGGAGTCACAGTCAATGGCGACCGCACCCACCGACTGCCAAACACCAGTCACCTATCCTTTGATGGCTGCGATGCCGCGGGCCTGCTGATTCTCTTGGATGAATCCAGCATCGCCTGCTCCGCCGGCTCCGCATGCATGACGGGAAAACAACGTCCATCTCACGTCCAATTGGCCATGGGAATTCCAGAACAACGGGCAAAGAGCAGCCTGCGCATCAGCTTCTCCCAGCTTAACTCGATGGAGGATGCCCTGAATGCGGTTCAATCCGTTAAAAAAGCCGTGGAAAAACTTAGAACTGTGCAAGGACCGGGCGTCGGACCAGTCGTGGTCTATTCGCCTTGAGCTAACAATAAAGGATTCGGCAATTACTGACCCTTGCCCTTCGACGACTTCAGTTTTTTGATGTAGTCGATTGCCTTATCAGCACGCTGAGAAACCTTTGCATTATCAGAACTCTTAAAGCCTTCGAGAATTTTGATGGCCCACTCATCATCGAGAATCGCCAAGCTGTTGATTACACTAAGCTTCTCTTCTGGCGCTTTGGCTTGATCGACTAAGTCCATCCATTGTTTTTGCGCTAGGATAGTGTCCTTCGAATTTGGTATTGCTAGAGCAAAGTTCACTGCAGAATTGAAGGCTTTTGCTCGGAGACTTGGATCTTCGGTGCTGGCAATAAAACCAATCAACAGCGGATACGCCGAATCATCCACCCAAGTTTCAATGGCAACAATCGCAGAGATCCGATCAGCTTTATCCGTGCCATCCAAAGCCTTCTTGACCAAATCCAATGCTTTCGGACCACCACAACGACCTAATAAGCGCAATATCGCCTGGCGATTTTCCTGATTCAATTTCCCCCCGTAGGCCGTGACAAGCTGAGTAGCGAGATTGCTGCGGGTTTGGCTCTTTTTGATAATTTCCGCCAAGGTCTCTTCCGCAGCCTTGCGCAAGTTCGGAGGCCCCGAACCTACGACCACTTCAAGAAATGCATCACATTGCGAATCACTCGCCATGAAGCGGACCGCCTGAATTGCAGCAACCGCAGCACGCGTATCGCTAGTGGCACGGACGAATGCCATCAATGGCGGCACGATGGATGGATTCTTGCGCTTGGGCAAAACATCGCGAATCAGAATCTCCCGCACTTCAGGCGTCATGTCGCGCTTGGTAGCGAAGTCGATGATGACGGCATCGACATCGGTGCCATCCGTGGCCTTGGCAAGAACCAGAGCCTGATAGACCACCGTTCGATTCTCTACGATTCCGATGCTGATAGCAGCTTCGAGAAGAATATCGAGGTCGATCTTGTTGACAGATACTTCGGCGGCTTCGGGTACAGCTGCGGCGGTAACCATTCTGTTATAGGAAACCGTCCGACGGTTCTGTCCGCTGCGTTCTACAAGAGTCCAAGTGAGGAAAATCGTAATCAGACCAAGAACTGCGGAGATCATCACTTTCGCAGCAGTGGAAAGTTTGCGTTTTTCGGTTTTCGGAGCCTCCCCTGCGACAGAAGCGACAACTGCAACGGAAGCGACAGGAGCCGGACTAGTTGCTGCGGCTGCGGGCACAGGTTGAGATTTGGGCGCTGAAGAAATCAGCGGAGAATTGTGGACGCTCGGTTTCGAACCAACAGGCGGAGTCAATGGCTGCGGCGTATTCTTGGTCTTGGTGGGTGACAAAACAGCAAGAGGATTGGGTTTCGGGGCTTCCACCACAGAAGAAACGATGGGCGCGATTGGTGCAGGCTCGGGCTTCACCTCGGGCTCGGGCTTTACCTCAGCCATGGGGTTCGCCACAGGCATAGGTTTGAGCTCTAGCAAAGATTTCTTCGCAACAAGTGCAGGGGACTCTACAGCCTCGGGCTGCTCGACGACTTCGGGTTCCGCTATGATTTCAGGCTCCGCTGCTGGTTCCACCACGAGCGCGGGCTCTGCCACAGAAGCGCGTTTCACCAGAAGAATTGGTTTAGCCGCAGGCGCGGGCTCTGCTGCGGGAACTAGCACGGGGTCAGCAACAGAAACAGAAGCTGCCACTGACGTGCGTTTCACCATAAGAATGGGTTTTGCGGCAGCGACGGGCTCTGGTGCTACAACGGGTTCTGGTTCCATGAAAGGTTCAGGCGCTGCCACTGACGCGCGCCTCACCAAAAGCATGGGTTTCGCCACAAGCACGGGCGCCGAAATCGCCTCCTCCACCAGCACCGGCTCCTCCACAACCTGCGCAACAGGCTCGACCAACACAGAGGCAACTGCGGACAGCGGCTCGGAACCTGGAATAATTAAGCGCGGACGTTTCGGCGGGGCTTGATCAGTTTGCATGACACCAAGACTCATAGTGGGATTTGAAATTTTATCGTTTTCGAGGAAAATAGAGAGCGCGTCTCTCGCTGATTCCGGCCTGTCCTGTGGCAAACGATTGATTTGCCACATAATCCAATTGCAGGCCCACATCGGAATATCCGAACGCAGATCTTGAATGGGAGTCACGGCATGATGGAGATGGGACGCCATAACCTCATTCCCGGTTTCACCATTGAACGGATAGACACCAGTGAGCGCCTGATAATAAACACAACCCATCGAATACAGATCCGATCTGGCATCCAGTGGAACTCGCTCGAATTGCTCGGGAGCCATGAAGTAGATCGAACCGAACACCGCATCAAGACTCTCGATTTCCTCCTTGGACTGGGATTGAGTGAGCGTGGCCAAGCCGAAATCAACGATTTTCAGCTGAAATTTCCCCGAAGGAAGCCATGTCAGCATCAGATTGGAAGGCTTCAAGTCGCTGTGAATCATGTCCAGCTCATGGGCTGCGATCAACGCCTCCTGACTCTGCAACGCGAGCTCGCGGAAATCCAGCCAAGTGAGCGGGGCCGCCTCGATCAATTCATCCAGCGTCTTGCCGCTGATCAGCTCCATGACAACGTATGGGCCGTCCTCATCCGTGCCGACATCGTAGATCGTGACAATATGCGGGTGCTGAAGAGATGCCAACGCTCCGGCTTCTTTCATGAGTTGCCGAGTGGATTCCTCTTGAAGAGTCGGATCACCGACAGAAGTCAAAATGCGCTTGATGGCGACCTCGCGGTTCATCCGTGAGTCAAAGCCACGAAAAACGGAGCCAATTCCACCTTGACCGATTTTTCCCCGTATTTCGTAACGTTCTTCCATGACTCAAATGTGGCACAAAATGCGCACAAACTCGATGAATCGCAATCAACAAAACAAAAACATCACGAAGCGGCGCGTTCGAGCCGCTCCCTTCGATACAGCGTCGGAGAAAGACCCACGATGCGGGCAAAACTCCTGTTGAATTGAGACAGTGATTGATAACCGATTTGAAATGCAATTTCCGAAATGCGCGCCTCGGGTTTCAGCAACTCGCGCTTCGCCCAATCGATGCGGCAGCGGTTGACGTAATCGGTGAGCGTGAGGCCGGAAGAATCCTTGAAAAGCCGGCAAAAGTGCGACTCGCTCAATCCTGCTTGGCGCGCAACCAAGCCGAGCGGCAACGGTTGATCGAGATTGGCATGAATATATTTGCGGGCCTTGGCGATAGCGGCAGGTTCGCTGCCCTCTTCAATGATGCAGAGTGAGTCGGCGTGTTCGCTGAGTTGTTCTGCGAAGCTCTGCAACAGCGTGACCATGCTCTGGTAGCGCAGCGGCTCCACAAATCGCGTCTGCAGATAGGCCGCCCTCAGATTTTCACGCGCCGCTTTGTCCAAGGTCTTACGGCCAAGCGCACCCAGAAGTTTTTCAAACTGCTCCTCGGATGGAATCTTGCTGAAAACCTGACCGGTTTTAAGAAACCCAATGACCGAGGCTCCCATCTTCACCGGCAACGCCGTCGCGCATAACCCGGCAAAACAATGGCAAGTAGTCGGACCGCTGACTTCCGCTTCGTTCATCAAGCGACGGTTGGTTTCCACGCATGCCCCGCAAGCGCTACCGCAGAGGTTCAACGTCTCACAAAATGGACTCCGATTGACCTTCTGGTCGTCAAGGCACCAGCCGTCCGGATCCGCGGAAACGAGACGCAATGGCAGTCCGGTTGCCGTGCGAAACGCTTCTTGATACATCTTGTATCGATCCGAGTTACCGATTCGACAAAGCAGCGAGTTTTCGAACTCTTGGTGGGGTTGATTGGCGGTTGTCATCATCAGATTAAGAAGAAGCCGCGCGAGGCTAATGAGCTTCCATGCGGAATTCAACCATTGTTCGGAAATTTCCACTTTGAAAGACTCACCACGATCAAAATCGAGACAATCGAGCTAAGCGGCATCAGGATTGCAGCCAAAAGCGGACTCATTTTTCCCGCCATGGAAAACGCCACCGTGGTCAGATTATAAACCAACGCGAAGCCAAATGCCGCCCGCACCGCCGCCGCCCGCCCTGCCGCAGCACCCAGCAAATTCGGCAAAAACTCCAATCCGGCCCCCAATGTGAAAAAATCCGCCTTGGACTCCAACAAGCTGCGATCCACCACCGGCGTGCCCGTCACCAACGCCGCATCGAATGCCAAAGAATCGTTGGCCCCGTCTCCGAGATACAAGGTGTCCTGGCGGTCCAAGGCCTTGACCCTCAATGCTTTTTGTTCGGGAGACAAGCCGCCAATCGCTTGATTTTCAGGGATTTCCAGCGCTTCCGCCATCAGGCGGACCTTTTCCGGGTGATCGCCAGATAGAATATGCAAGACCAGCCCGGAGCGCTCCAAACTCCGCAAAGTGGCCGCCGCCCCAGGACGAAGGGATTCGCGAAATTGGAACGATGCCCGCAATTCCCCATTTTCCCGCAATTCACTGCCAGAGCTTTCCGCCGGAAAATTTTCACCCTCCGCACCAGTCCAACCCACCTTGCCGAGCGACCACTTCTCACCTCCGCCCGCAACCAACCAAACCCCCAACCCGGGAAATTCCCTCGTTTCCCCATCGCCCTGCAGCGCAAGCAACTTCTGCCCACGCGAACCCAAGGCCTCCAACAAACATCGCGCCGCCGGATGCAGCGACCCACGGGTCATTCGCGCCAAAGCCAGGGCCGACGCATCATCCAGCCCGGATACCTCCGCCGGATTCTCCAAAACCGGCCGCTCCAAGGTCAAGGTCCCCGTCTTGTCGAAAACCACCTTCCGCACCCGCCTCAAACGCGGCCATAGCGTCGCAGTCCTGACGAACACCCCCAAGCGCTCCAATGCCGTCGCCGCCATGTCATCTGCTAACGGAATCGCCACCCCCAACGCACACGGGCACGAAACCACAAACACTGAAATCATCGCCTGCACCCCGGTCAACAAATCACCCTGATACCCCCAAATCCCAAACGCCGAAACCCCGAGCACCAATACGAGGCTTAAATAAACCCGCAGCAATCGATCCAATCCCGGCGACCCGCGATCGCCGTCACTGCCCGCCGTCAACTTGGCCAACAGCGCATCCTCCCACTTCTCACCTGCCTCCACCACCGCCGGCGTGCGACTCAATAAAATCGCCCCGCCCGGCAACCGCGCCCCGGCGGAAAACCGCACCGGATCCGCCTCACCGTGAATCCATTCCAACGAAAAATCAGCCTCACCAGCCGACAAAATCCCGCTCACCGGCATCGCCTGGCCCGGCGCTAACAAAAATCTCAATCCCGCCACAATCTCTTCCCGCCCCACCGTTTTCCCCTCGTCATCCGCACACGGCACCGCCTCCGGCACCGGCTGCTGCCTCACCAATCGCCGCCGATTCCGATCCACCGCAGCTGTCTGCAAATACCTACCACCCAACATCAAAAACACAAAGATCGAGACAAAATCGAAATACATCAACCGCTCACTGCTGAGCACCCAACCGCTGATCGACCCCGCATAAGCCGCCACCAATCCCAGCGCGATCGGCAGATCAATATGCAGCGACCCCACCCGCACCGCGCGCCATGCCCGATCCATAAAATACCCGCCACCCACCAACATCGAAAGCGTCGCGGATAAAAACGCAACCAACCGAAACAACGCCGCAAACTCAAAATCCGCAGGCATCCCAAGATAAATCGGCAGCGAAAACGCCATCGAGTTCAATGCAAATGCCCCGCAAAGCCCCAAGCGCGCCGCCAACCTCAAGCGCTCATGATCTCCCCCCGCCGAACCCGCCGGTGCCGCAACATAACCAAATTGACCCAGCTCACGCAAAAATGCCTCTAACGCACACTTTTCCGGCAGCCACTCAAGGTGCAAACGCCCGTTCGATGGATTCGCCGCCGCCCGGATACTCCCCGCATGCCGCGCGAACAATTTCTCCACCAACCACACACACCCCACACAGGAAATCCCCTCCAATCGCAAATCCAAACGCGCCGCATCCCCCCGCCCCAACGCCTTGCTCTCCGCCTCCTCCACCTTTCCACCCAACCACGTTAAATCATGCTCTTCAAATGGCCGACTCCGCACCGGTGCCACCGCCACCCCCTGCTTCAAATCGTAAAATTGCTCGAATCCCTGCTCGGAAATTAAATCCGCCACATACTCACACCCCTTGCAACAATACCGCTCACCCTCCACCCCCGGTGAAAATTCCGTCCCGCAATGTTCGCAACCTGTCATCTGCAACCATTGTGACAAGCCAGCCCGCACAGGCAAATTCAAATCAAAACCGCCGACTTTTCCTCACACGGCACCCTTGCGCTCCCTCACCGCCCAGCCCTAAAGTCACCGCTCATGCACGATCTCCTCGATGCCGCCATCGCAAAACGCAGCTCATTGCTCACAGCAGAATCCAACGCCATCCGCCTGATCGATGGCGCTGGCGATGGATTGCCCGGCCTGTTTCTCGAATCCTATGCCGGCCGCTGGCTACTCTCCACCACCACCGGAAACATCCCGCCACCCTTCCGCGAATGGCTGCGCGACCAAGCCGTTTCCTGTTATTGGAAACGCCTCGATCAACACCAAAAAGAATCACCCACCCTCCTCTGCGGACCCGAAATCACCGCACCATTCCTCATCCGCGAACATGGCTTCGCTTACGAAATCTCATTCCAATCCGGCTACTCCCAAGGCATCTTCCTCGATCAACGCGACAACCGCGCCCAAGTCCACCGCCTCATGCGCCCCGGCCTCCGCCTGCTCAACACCTTCTCCTACACCGGAGCCTTCTCCGTAGCCGCCGCCATGGCCGGAGCGGAAACCACGACCCTCGATCTATCACAACCCTACCTCGATTGGGCAAAACGCAATTTCTCCCATAATTCGCTCAACCCCGCCGACCACCATTTCTGCAAAGGCGACACCTTCCACTGGTTGCGCCGCTTCGCAAAACAAGGCCGCCTCTTCGATACCATCGTGCTCGATCCCCCCACCTTCTCCCGCGACGAAAAAGGCAAAGTTTTCCGCGTCGAGGAAAACTTCGGCGAGCTTGCCGCCCTCGCCGCCAACATTCTCGCCCCCGGCGGCTGGATGCTCTGCTGCACCAACTTCCGCGGTATTTCGTCCCACGCATTTGAACGACAATTGTTAGGCGAAATCCCCCACCCCATGACCGCCCGCCACTCGTCCATGCCACCGGATTTCAACGATGAACCCTATCTGAAATCGGTTTGGCTTACGCTTTAGAGAGACACAAGACAAGAATGGGCGTAACCTTGAGCGATCTCGCCCAATCTAAAAATTCAGTTGTCCGGGTTGGCGCGTTTTTCCAATTGCATGAACATCACCCGTTTCAGCATCTCGCTCGCCAACAAATAGAGCGCGGTAATGGCGACAAGGGTCAGCATGAAGATCCATGGCAGTGGCACGAGTCCGAACACGCTACCGAGCACGGTGTAGGGCAAAAGGACGGTGCAACCGGCAACAACCAGCGTGGCGATCGCCAGCACCTTTCCAGGTTTACTGTTGAACATGCCGCGGTGAGTGCGGATCACCATGACGATGAAGAGTTCGGTCATCAGCGATTCGATGAACCAGGCGGTCCGGAACTGCGCCTCGCTCGCCTGCAGCAGAAGTAGCAGCGCGCCGAATGTTAGGTAATCAAACACGGAACTCACCAGGCCGAAGTTGATCATGAAACGGCGGATGAATCGTTGATCCCAACGGTGTGGACGGTTGACTTGTTCAGGATCAACGGCATCGGTAGCGATGGCAAGGGCCGGTAGGTCGGAGAGGAAGTTGTTGAGCAGGATTTGCTTGGGCAGAAGAGGCAGGAAGGGAAGGAACAACGAGGCCCCGGCCATGCTGAACATGTTGCCGAAATTCGCACTGGTGGTGATATAAATGTATTTGAGCGTATTGGCAAAGGTGATGCGCCCGTTGCGCACGCCGCGTGCCAGCACACCCAGATCGCGCCGGAGCAGAACGATGTCCGCAGCCTCCTTCGCCACATCGACGGCTCCTTCAACGGAAATTCCAACATCCGCAGCATGGAGAGCGGATGCGTCATTGATGCCATCGCCGAGATAACCGACGACGTGCCCGGCCTTGCGCAAGGCAATCAGAATGCGCTCCTTCTGGTTCGGTTCCGTTTCCGCAAAGATGTCCACTTCGCTCACGCGGTTGACCAACGCCGCATCACTCATTTCGCGCAGCGCCGCGCCTGTAAGCACATCGGGCGTTGCGATGCCCATTTGAGTGCCGAGGCGCAAGGCCACCAAACGATTGTCGCCAGTGATCACTTTCATACTGACACCGAGTGTCCGTAATTCCTGAATCGCCTCGGCCGCGCCTGCTTTTGGAGGATCGTCGAAAAGAAGGAAACCCTCGAAGGTCATGTCCTGCTCGTCGTCCTTATTGATGATCGGATCGCCAGTCACATCGCGGATCGCGAGCCCGAGCACGCGATGGCCGGCATTGCTGCAATCGGTGAAGCACTGCTCCAATTCCCCGCGTATCGCCTCCACGGGCACCAAGCCGTTCCGAGTGGATACCTTGGTGCAAACTTCGATCACATGGGCAAACGCCCCCTTAGTGATCATCAGATGGCCGGGATCACCGTCAGCCCGCTCGACGACTACGCTGAGACGCTTGCGAATGAAGTCGTAGGGCACTTCGTCGAACTTGCTATATCCGGCGATGTCGATCTGCGGCATCGCACGCAGGGCCTCGTCGATGGGGTTGCTAAAACCGCTTTCAAACCTCGCATTCAGCACGGCATGAAGCCGCACCGTCTGGCTTTCCATTCCTTCCGCATCGAGCGCCCCCAGCAATGTCACGTGACCTTCAGTCAGCGTGCCGGTCTTGTCCGAACAAAGCACATCCATGCTGCCGAAGTTCTCAATCGAGGACAAGCGCCGCACGATGACGTGCTCCCGCGCCATGCATTTCGCCCCCCGGGCAAGCGTGATGCTAACAATAGCGGGCAAGAGCTCCGGCGTGATGCCCACAGCGAGTGCGAGCGCGAACATGAAGGCCTCCAATACCGGACGATGGAAAAATACGTTGATGGCAAAGATCGCGATGACAAAAACGAGCGTCACACGGATGAGCATTTCGCCGAAGTGGCGCAAACCGAGCTCGAATTCCGTTTCCGGCGCGCGCAGCCGAAGTCGCTCCGAAATCCCGCCGAACTCGGTTGCCTCTCCAGTATTCACGATGAGCGCGCGCGCCGTTCCACTGACCACATGGGTGCCCTCAAATACCGAATTCGAGCGTTCGCTCTGGCGTGCATCTGCAGAAACCGCGCCGACTTTTTTCTCCGCCGGATAGCTTTCCCCAGTGAGCGTGGATTCATCGACAAATAAATCCTTTGATTCGATCAGCAAGCCATCGCCGGGGATCGTATCGCCCGCGCTGAGCACCACCACATCGCCCGGGACCACATCACCCACCGGAAGATCGATGCATTTGCCGTCGCGGAGGACCGACGCCTTGGCCTGGATCACTGCGAGCAGCGCCGCCACTGCGTTTGCCGCCCGGTATTCTTGCCAGAAACCGAGCAAGGTGCTCATTAAAACGACGGCCAGCACGATTAGCACGTCCATCCGGTCTCCGAGAAACAGGGAGATGCCCATGGCCGCCAGCAGTAAAATCACAAGCGGACTGCGAAATTGATTGAGGAGCAAATGCCAAGCACCGCCAGCACCGCCCTTGCGAATTTCAGCGTTCTCCCACGCCAATCGCTCAGCCGCTTCCGCAGAAAAAAGGCCGCCACTACGGGATTCCAACTGTTTCAGGGCATCTTCGACGGAAAGCAGATGAATGTTCATGGCGGCATGATCAATTTGCCCGATTCTTGCAGCACAATCAACTAGGCATCTGGCGACATGAGAATTTGATGGAGCGCCGGATTCTTTCTGGTTGTTTGATTTTAAAGCACTTCCATCCGCTGCCGACAACGAAGAATAGACAAAAAGCGGGGTGCATCTCCGACGCATCGGGCACGTCATGGTTTACGTCCAATCACACCCGCCATCGGTCTTGCAATGCCTCTCCCAACTCCGCATCATTTGCGCGTGAGCGACAAAGCCCCTTGGATTACTTATCGGCCGGAACTGCAAGTCTTGGACTGCACGATCCGGGATGGTGGACTGATCAACAATTCGCGGTTTACCGACCAACAAGTGCGCGCGGTTTACCAGACGTGTCTCGACGCCGGCATCGACACCATGGAGATCGGCTACAAAAACGATCCCGCTTCATTCCCGAAGGACACCTACGGCCCGTGGCGGCACTGCGAGGAAGAAGACCTTCGCCGCGTGGTGGGCGATCACACCTTTGCCGCGACCGGCCTGAAACTCGCCGCGATGGCGGACGCCGGTGGCAAGTGCGATTGGAAACACCAAATCATACCCGCCAAGGACAGCGTGCTCGATGTCATCCGCGTCGCATGCTACGTCCACCAGATATCCGAAGCCGCGGAAATGATCGAACACTGCACCGCCCTCGGCTACGAAACGACGCTCAACATCATGGCCATCTCGGTCGTCGCCGACGCGGAAATCGATCAGGCCCTGGAAATCGGCGCACAATCGTCCGCCGGCACCGTCGTGGTGGTGGACAGCTACGGAAACCTTTTCCGCGAGCAGATCGATCACCTCGTCAAAAAATACACCAAAGCCGTAGAAGGCACCGGTAAGGAAATCGGCATGCACGCCCACAACAATATGCAACTCGCCTTCGCCAACACCGTGGAAGCCATCATCCTCGGCGCGAACCGCGTGGACGCCACTATGATGGGCCTGGGCCGCGGCGCTGGAAATTGCCCGATGGAAATTCTGCTAGGCTTCCTACGAAATCCGAAATTCAAACTCCGCCCGGTCATCGATTGCATCCAAAACACGATCATGCCGATGAAAAAGCAGTTTGATTGGGGCCCGTCCATTCCCTACAACATCACCGGCCAAATGAACCTCCACCCGCGCAGCGCCATGGCCTGGCGCGAGGGAGCCACACCGGACGACTATCTGGGATTCTACGACCAGATCATGACCGAGGTCTAAACTCCGCGACGCCGTCCTCGCTCTCCGCAAGCCAGTGGCGGCAGGGCAGCAGGCATTTCAGCCAGCGGAAAAACAGCTCGATGGTCCAACGCTGTTTGTAGATCTCGCAAAGTTACCAAGCACCCGACCTCTTCCAGCGAGAGGTTAGTTAGGATTGCGATGTGGTCGCGGCCGGGGCGGGCACCAGCCGGACGAGCCGCCAGCCGTTGTCCTGCGGGTTGCGGTTCCCCAGTGCGACACGCTGGTGGTGAGTGATGCCTCTTTTCCGATCCTTTTCCGAAACGGGAATCCTCTCGATTTCCTTGATCACCGACTGATCCTGAAGCCTAACCACGAAGGAGGCGCCGATCTCGTCCATACGCCGTAGCAGGCCGTAGTGGTGTGGAAGAAAAAACCGTGATACCGGAATCCGATCACTCGGCTAATGCTTCACGGACTTCGCCGACGGAGCGCCCAGCATAACGCGATCCGTGTAGGCAATCCCCAGCGCGGAAAGGATGAACACACCGTGAATGATGGTCTGCCACATCACGCCATCGGCGGTGATAGGAGAACCGGTCACCACGGTTTGGTTGCTTGCAAGCGGCAAACCAAGGCTGCCCGCAGCGATGAAAGTCTTGAGCAAATGCACGGAGCTGATCCCGATGATCGCCATTGCCAGCTTCACCTTCAGGACGGAGGCGTTCACATGGCTTAGCCACTCGGGCTGATCCGGGTGGTTGTGCAGGCGCAAACGCGAGACGAAGGTCTCGTAACCGCCGACGATGACCATCATCAGCAAGTTGGAAATCATCACCACGTCGATCAGGCCAAGCACGATCAACATCATCTGCTGCTCGGTGAGACTGGTGGCCTCGGAAATCAGGTGCCAAAGTTCCTTGATGAACAGCACAACATAAACTCCCTGTGCGACGATCAAGCCAAGGTAGAGCGGCAGTTGCAGCCAGCGCGAACTGAAAATTAAAGTGGCTAACGGACTAAGACGGGGAGGACTCGATTCTTCTGACATGCTGCAGGAAGGATTCGTGAATTACACGCCCGATGGCAAGCGCAGAGACTAAAAATCACCAGCCAGATGAATCTCCACCCATACAGCACCATAATCAGGAACGAGGGAGCATCACCCGACGACGATCTGGAACTCCACGACCAAACCATGACCGAAGTCTAAAGCAGTCCAGGACTTCAGTCCGTTCTTCTCTCCATCCCTCAATTCAGAGCCCGCCAAACCGCCGCAACGATGGCGCAGAGCACGAAACCCATCACCAGCGGCAAAAACGCTGAAACAGCAGTCCATTTCATACTGCGGGTTTCCCGATAGATCGTGTAGAGCGTGGTCGAGCAGGGATTGTGGCAAAGACTGAAAAGCATCAGGCACACCGCCGTCAGCGTAGTCCAACCACCCGCTGTTAGAATCGTGCGCACAGTTTCTGTGTCGGGTTCAAACATCACGCCAGCACCCGCCCCGCCCGCCGCGCCGGTCACCAAAACGGTGAACATCAAAATCGTGGGCACCACGATCTCGTTGGCGGGTATGGCTACGATGTAGGCCAGCAAGATCACCCCGGTGAGGCCCATCGTCCATGCCAGCGGATCGGTGAGCTGGACGAACCATGCGGCGAAACTAGCATCGCCCACCGGAATGTTCGCGCAGAGCCAGATAACAGCACCGGCGGGCAGCGCGAAAACCACAGCACGCCAAAGCACGATCAGCGTGCGGTCGATCAGCGAGGTGTAGAGGGTTTTCCAAAAATTCGGTGGACGATAAGGCGGAAGCTCCAAGCTGAATGACGTGGCCTCGCCGCGCAGCACCGTGCGCGCCAGCAACCATGAGGTGAGCAACGCGAAACCAAAACCCAGCAGCGCGACCACCAACACCGAGAGCGCGGCGATCGATCCACCCCACCCCTTGGGCGCAAGGCTGCCGATGAACACAGACGCCATCAGGATCTGCGTCGGCCAGCGGCCATTGCAGAGCGAGAAGTTATTGGTGATGATCGCGATCAGGCGCTCGCGTGGCGAATCGATAATGCGCGTCGCCACCACACCGGCGGCATTGCAACCGAGGCCCATCGCCATGGTCAACGCCTGCTTGCCGTGAGCTCCGGCTTTCTGGAAAATCCGGTCGAGATTGAAAGCCACACGTGGCAGAAACCCGAAGTCCTCTAACAATGTAAAGCAAGGGAAGAAAATCGCCATCGGCGGCAGCATCACAGCGATCACCCAGGCGGTGGCCAGATACATGCCATCAACCAGTAGACCTTTCACCCAGGCCGGAGCACCGGCTGCCACAAACCATTCGGTGAGAAGCGCGTGCCCTTGATCCACCAGCAGCGTGGCCAGCATACTGGACGGCACGTTTGCGCCGACAATCGTCAGCCAGAGAATAACTCCCAGCACCGCCACCATGATAGGAAACGCGGTCCATGGATTGGTTAGAATACGGTCGAGCCGTTGTTGCCACGCCAAGCGCCGGTTACCCGCGCTGCGGGTGACGCTGCGTCCAGCTATGCGCGCGGCCTCGCCGTGGATCGACTCGGCGATGCGGTCATGCAGGTTCTGCGGCAGCTGCCAACGCAGTTCCGCGGCTTGTTTGAGCACGTCTTCAGGAGATTTCATCATGAGGTAAATTGAGCGCCCACAGGTTCGGCCAAGGCGCCGATATCGCCGGAGCGCACGGCTTGCATGATTTCGCGGTCGCCTTCTAACAATCGAAGCGCAACCCAGCGCGGCTGCGGCAGGCGTGGAAAGGTCTCATGCAGATCCGCCTCCACGCAGTCGAGCGCAAGGCGCAAGCCCGGAATCTCCAGCGGCAGACGGCGCGGCGAGGGAGCATCGCTGCGGGCCGCCATGAGAGAAATTTCCCGGATCAACTCGGGAATGCCTTGGCCTGAGCGAGCAGCGCAGGGAACCACCGGGATGCCGAGATCGCGGGCCAGATTGCGTGTATCAATTTCGATGCCGTTGGCTCTGGCCTCATCCATCAAGTTGAGGCAAAGCACCGCGCGGCGGGTGATTTGCAGCACTTGCAAAACGAGGTTGAGATTGCGCTCCATGCAGGTGGCATCCACCACGATCACCGTCACGTCGGGCTGACCAAAAAGCAGGAAAGTGCGCGCGACTTCTTCGTCGGGCGAAGCTGATAGAAGCGAGTAAGTGCCCGGCAGATCGACAAGTTTAAAACGCTTGTTTTCATAGGAAAATCCACCTTCCGCACGGCTGATGGTTTTTCCAGGCCAGTTGCCGGTGTGCATACGCAAGCCCGTCAACGCGTTAAATACCGTGGTTTTCCCGGTGTTGGGATTTCCTGCGAGGGCGACCACATAATCGCTTTCCTCGATGCGCAGTCCGAGTTTGCGGAGCTGGCTGAAACGGGACGGGCAGGCCACGCAAGCCTCGCCGGGTTCGTGAAGATCGGGTGTGCTCATGCGGGTGATTTCGCCACGGGTTGATGAATGAGAATGCGCTCCGCCTGGTGATCGCGCAGGGCGATGAGCGCACCGCGGATATCATAACTCCGCGGCGTGCCAAAGGGGCTGGCGAACTCACAACGGATCAGCGTGCCGGGCACCACGCCAAGATCTAACAATCGACTGCGCTCGCGTCCCGTGCAGGATGGCGCTAGCGCGTAAACGACCGCCTCGCCACCAATCGACAAGTCTGACAGACGCCCCAGCCCTGCGGGCAATTCGTCGCCTTCGGCCGGCCCCGTCACATGGATCAAGGTCGCCACCGCTGCGGGAATGATGACGCGCCGTCCCTCGACCAGGCATTCAATCGAGCCATCCTCCAAATGCCGCGATTCGTCGAGACGTGTGCCGGGAGCAAATCCCAACGCCTCGGCCTGCCGGAAGAGTGACTCTGGTTCGTCCTCGATGTGCTCGATGCGCGCCGCGCAACCATCCGGCCATGAGGCCAGCGCAGCGAGCGAGCGCCGCGGCAGCAGACCCTCGCGGGTGGGAATCGGATCGCCGTGGGGATCGAAACGCGGATTGTTAAGGCGATCCGCCAACGCATCGACCTCCGCCGCTTCTAAATGATGCTCCGCCTTATGCGCCTCGCGGTGCCAATCCACCGCCGGGGTGCTGGTTTCGCGGGCCAGCCAGGTTTCGTAAAGCCGATGAGTACGCACCACTTGCAGGGCATACAGGCGACCGTCTTCGGTGAGGTGATGGGCGTCCCCAGTCGCCGTTGCCAGGCCGCGTCCGCGGAGTTGGCCAAGAATTTCCGCCGCCTCCCCACGTGGGCGGCACAAGGCTCCGGCCAGACTATCGACGGTCGCACCACGCCCGGATTCGTCGCAATCCAGCAGATGCTTCAGCGCGTCCTCAAGCCGCACCCGGAGGGTTCCGGGAGATGATTTCTCGAAAAGTCTCATAACTTCGCTGCGGGTAATTAAATTAGCCTAGGCTAATTCGCAAGGGAAAAGAATGGTGAATCCGTAAACACCAAGTCCGGGATGAAGATAGCTCAAACACTGCGCTTCCGCACCTTTTCAAGCAACGCGGGATCGGCCTCCAAGGCATCGGCCACGGCACGGATCACATTGAGAGTGGGACGGGAAACATGGTGTTCCATGCCCTCGACATCGCGGTAAATAGTTTCCTCGTCGATGCCGAAAAGCCGTAGGAAGCGCGTGAGCGTCTCATGCCGTTCAATGATGGCGCGGGCGATGCGATGTCCCTCCTCAGTGAGGATGGTGCCGCGGTATTTCTCGTGTTTGACGAGACCCTCGGCGTCCAGCCTTTGAAGCATATTGGTGACGCTCGCTTGCGAAATCCCGAGGTTTTTGGAAATATCCACGGCGCGCGCATAACCCTTGGCCTCGATCAGATGAAGAATCTGCTCAAGATAATCGTCCATCGCGGTCGAACCGCTGGTGCGTCGGGATGCTGCGGTCATGTAAAAGCGAATTAAACGGGAAGATGGCAGAAGGGAAAGCACACTTTTACCGGAAAGTAGTCCAGGACTTCAGTCCGTTCTTCTCTTCCACAAACTCACACCCACCCTTCACCCCTCGATCCACAACCGTCCCTCGCGACGCCTCAATTGAGCGCCTCCAGGTAAATTAATCACAGCAGCACGCCCGACATCCAACAATCCGAGCGCGCGCTCAAGCAAGGCACGATCGACCGACGCCACACCATGCTCGATGAGAAACTTCCGCAAAGCGGCGCGTTGAAGATCGGGCGCAAGTTTCCGCAACGCCGGAAGGTGTAGTCGGCCTTGAGGGTCCAACAAATTCGCACGCTCCAAAGCCTCGGATTCCAAATCCTCACGCACTGCGGCATCGGCCGCACCCCGCGCAAAAGCCGGCACCGCATCCCGCCCTGAAATTTCCGCGAGCAGCGGGAAAACCTCATTTCGCAGACGATTCCGTATCGCCACCGCTTCGGTGTTGCTAGCATCCTCGCGCCACCGCAAACCCCTCGATTCCAGCCATGCAATCAATTCCGCATGACGCAGCCCTAACAATGGCCGGAAAATCTGCAACTTCACCCCGTGAATCATCATCTCTTGTTCTTCGCGCATGCCCTTCATCCCATGCGAACCACGCAACAGATTCCACAACACCGTCTCCGCCTGATCGTCGGCATGGTGAGCTAACAAAACCCGGTTGCAGCCGTGCTTTTCAGCGCATTGCGCGAAAAAATCATGGCGCGCATGACGGGCGGCAGTCTCCAGCGACTCCGACCGCGCCTTCATCCGCTCCCGCACATCGACCCGCCCGCACTCGCATGCCAGGCCGAGCTTTTCCGCTAGCCGCCGGACAAACCGCGCATCTTCCGTGGACGCCCGGCCCCGCAGTTGGTGATCGAGATGACAAACGATCAGATCACGGAAACCCGCAGCAACCAACAAGTCCAACAACGCCACCGAATCCGCCCCACCAGATACCCCGACAAGCCAGCGCTTCACCCGCGAAACACCAGCTAACCACGGGATTTCCGGTTTAGAGTTCATGGCTTTTTCGATTTTACCACCAGCAGTTCCAGTCCCTTGAACTGGGAAAATGCCTTGTCGGTGGTGATCATTTGAAATCCGGAACACAAGGCAAACGCGGCCAGCCAGGCGTCCATCCAGAACTTGGGCGAATTCTTGTCGCAGAGGGCCAGGTCTTTCCAGGCTTCTTCCACGCCGGCGGGTTCGTTTGCGAAAGTGATCCGCTCGTCCGCCATGAAACTTTCCACCACCGCCCATGCCTCTCGGTTGGTGAGCGGAGGGATGCCGTAACCGGCCAGCACTTCCGCGGTTGTCAGAAGCCGGACCAATCCCTGTTGCGTCGCCCGGCAGAAAAAGATGCTGGCGAGAGCTTCCTGCCCATCCAGCCAGTTCCGTGCAACTGGGTGCTGCGAGTGCCCGGAAAGCGTCAGCGCCAGCCAGATATTAACGTCCGGCAACTTCATGGCTCCATTCCATTTCTTGTTTCAATAGCACTTCCGCCACTTGGTCCGCCGTCAATTCCTTAGCCGCCACATGGCACTCGATCAATGGCAGTTTCACCCGATGCCGGGGCGCTGCGCTTTGCTGGCCGCACTGCGACAGGCCGCGGCGGAAAACCTCCGTCGCCACATCCCGAAGTTTCCGGCCCTCATGTGCTGCTCGCAGTTTCATTTCACGGATGAGATCGGCAGGCAAATCCAAGGTCGTTTTCATAGAGCAAACTTTCCAGCTTTCCAACTTTCTGTCAAGTTTGCACCCGACAGTTACACGCGTTTAGGCTTGGCCAGCTGCGGATTCTACCTTATCTCGCTCGCTTTCCCGTGTCATTTTCCCTGCTTTCCACCGATCCCTCATCATTCGCCCGCACTGGCAGTTTGGTTTTACCGCATGGCACCGTGGAAACCCCGATCTTTATGCCAGTAGGCACCCAGGGGTCGGTGAAAACCTTGCATCCCGCCGAGCTCGACCTGCTGGGCGCGCAAATTATTCTCGGCAACACCTACCACCTTTGGCTGCGTCCCGGACACCAAATCATCCGCGATCTCGGCGGATTGCACGGCTTCACCACCTGGCAAAAACCATTCCTCACCGATTCCGGCGGATTCCAAGTCTGGTCGCTCGCAAAACTCCGCAAAATCACCGAGGAGGGCGTGCGTTTCAACAACCACCTCGACGGCTCGAAAATGCTGCTCACCCCCGAACTCAGCATGGAAATCCAAGCCTCGCTTGGCTCGGACATCGCCATGCTCTTCGACGAGTGCCCGCCCTACCCTTGCGATGAAGCATACGCCGCAAAATCCCTCGCCCTAACTACTCGCTGGGCCAAGCGTTGCAAAGACTGGGTCACCGCCAACGACCCACGCTCGGGTGAAGGCCGACAACGCCACTTCGGCATCGTCCAAGGCTCAGTCTACGCCAACCTCCGCGAACAATCCGCCCGCGAACTGGTCGATTTGGACTTCGACGGCTACGCAATCGGCGGAGTCTCGGTGGGCGAACCCGAACACGAAATGTTCCGCGCCATCGAAAATGCGGTGCCATTTCTCCCCAAAGACAAGCCGCGTTACGCCATGGGCCTTGGCACACCACCCCAAATCCTCGAAATGATCGCACGCGGCGTGGACATGTTCGATTGCGTGATGCCCACCCGCGTCGCCCGCCACGGCGTCGCCTTCACCCTCGATGGCCCGCTCCACATCAAAAACCTGATCCACGCCACCGACCCGCGCCCGATCTGCGAATCCGCCCACCCACACGTCGCTGGATTCTCCCGCGCCTATCTTCGCCACCTGTTCCGCGCGGGTGAAATCCTCGCTTTGCGGTTGCTTTCCTTCCACAATCTGCATTTCTACCTGCGCCTCGTCGCCGGGGCGCGGGAGTCAATCACTGCGGGGAACTTCTCCGAATACAAAGACTCCTTTATCCGACGCTACACTCGATCCGAAAATTCATAATACCGATGCACACCCTATTCGCCTCCACCCTTCTCGCCCAAGCCCAAGCACCCCAAGGTCCCGCCGGCCTCCTCGGCAGCCCGTTCGTCATGATGGGCCTGATGGTCGTGATGTTCTATTTCTTGCTGATCCGCCCGCAGCAACGCCAACGCAAGGAACAAGCCGCCCGCATTGCCGCCCTGCAAAATGGCGATAAGGTCGTCACCAGCGCCGGCATCCACGGCATCGTCCACAATGTGAAAGAGCACACTGTGGTCATCAAAGTCGCCGAAGGCACGATGATCGAATTCGATAAAGCCGCCGTCACCGTCGTCCACAAAAAGGAAACGGCAGCCAACTAAGCTTTCAACCTTCAAGTTTTTCACGCCCGACGGCCAAAGCCCGTCGCTAAAAATCCGACTTTCCGACAACCGCCATGCTCGCACTCACCTCGCTATTCGAAGATCCACTCACCATTTTCCTGACCGGATTGACCCTGATGATCTTGTTCTTCTGGTATTTCGCGACGGAAATCGAGCGGCGCAAGCGCAATGTCGGCACCTTGCTCCTCTTCGGCGTGTGCGCCCTCTGCATCCTTGCCGCCACCCCGCTCAAAGAACGCTTGAAAGGCGGCATCGATATCATCGGCGGCTCGTCTTTCTCACTGCGCGTCCAAGAGAAAGAAGCGGATGACGGCACCAAAATGCCGATCACCATTCAACAAATCGACCAAGCCATCCTCGTCATCGAAAAGCGCCTCAACAGCATGGGCACCGCCGAACCGTTGATCGCCCGCCAAGGTGCCAACGGCATCCTCGTCCAAATGCCCGGCGTGGAACCCGAGGAATCCGCCCGCATCCGCAAAACCTTGGAAAAAGTCGCAAAACTCGAACTTCGCAAAGTGCATGAACGCAGCGAGGAACCAGGTCCAAATGGCAAAACCCTTGCCGAACGGGTCCTCAACGACGGCGAACTTGTAGTCGGCGCACGCGCCTACACATTGACCGGCAAGGATGAAGACGGCAACGAATACAAACGCGCCATTCTTCTCGAGCGCCGCTCAGCACTCGGCGGCTCGGATATCGCCGACGCCGTGCCTTCACCGCAACAGGCAGACGCCGTGTCCATCACACTCAATGCCGAGGGTACCGATAAAATGATCGCTCTCACCCAGAACATGCGCCCTCAACAGGACCGCATCGCCATTGTCTTGGATGGAGAAGTCATCAGCGCCCCGGTCGTCAACCAAGTGCCACTCGGCAAACAATTCATCATCGAAGGTCTCCGCGAACCCGGCGAAGTGCGCAGTCTCGCCAATTCGCTGATGAACCCACTGGAAAACCCGCTGGTCGTCGAGGAAGAACGCACGGTTTCCCCCACCCTCGGAGCGGCCGTCGTTGAGCAAGGCATCTGGGCCGGCATCATCGGCCTGGCAATCACTTGCGTTTTCGTCCTGATCTACTATCGCCTCGCCGGACTTGTCGCGCTCTTCGGCCTCGCCGTAAACGGCATCATCCTCTTCGGCGTGATGGCCATGTTCGGATTCACTTTCTCGCTTCCCGGCATTGCAGGCATGATTCTAACCATCGGCATGGCCGTAGATGCCAACGTCCTGATCTATGAACGCCTCCGCGAGGAAATGGAGGGCGGAAAATCCTTCAAAAACGCCATCGCCGCTTCCTACGAAAAAGCCTTCACCGCGATTTTCGACTCGAACTTCACCTCGCTCATCACCGCCGTCATCCTCTTCTGGTTAGGCAGCGGCACCATCAAGGGCTTCGCTGTCACTCTCACCATCGGCATCGTGGCCTCGATGTTCTCCGCCATCCTCGTCACCCGCGTCCTGTTCCGCTGGGGCATCGACTTGAATCTACTCAAGAAACTCAATTTCCTCAACCTATTCAAAGCGACGAACTTCGACTTCCTTGGCAAACGTCGCTCCTGCGCCATCGCCTCATTGTTCCTCGTGCTGCTCGCCTTATCCGCCTTCGGCGTTCGCAAGGAAAAAGCCTTCGGCATCGACTTCACCGGTGGCACACTCATTCAATTCCAGCTCGGCAAAGAATTAAAAATCCCACTTGAAGATGTGGATAAAGCACTGGCAACACTCACTCTTTCGAAAGCCGCTTACCCGCAGGAACAAGGCAACCCGGTTACCGGCACCCTCCTCACCATTCGTTGCGATACCCATGATGAGCAAGCAATCACCGCCAAACTCCGCGAAACCATCCCGGCTTTAGGCGAACATAAGACCGAAACCAACCAACAAGGCGGCCATGATTATGTCATCGATAGCAGCAAAGAGGAAGTCTCCGCCCTGATCGGCGGCACCTTCCTGCAGGACTCGCTCATCGCACTCGTCTTAGGACTCATCGGCATCCTCATTTACATCACCGTCCGCTTCGAGTTCTCCTTCGCCCTCGGGGGGTTCATCGCTATTCTGCACGACGTGATCATCTCGATCGGTGTCGTCGTGCTGCTGGGCGGCGAGCTGTCACTCATTCACGTAGGCGCCATTCTCACCATCGCCGGTTACTCGATTAACGATACGATCGTGGTCTTCGACCGGATTCGTGAAAACCTGCTGATCCGCCACGGATCGATCAAAGGCATCATGAACGAGGCCATCAACGCCACACTCTCCCGCACCTTGCTGACTTCACTCACGACCATCATCACGGTGGCCATCCTTTCACTGTTCGGTGGGTCCTCGCTGCGCGATTTCTCGGTGATGATCCTCATCGGCCTGATAGTCGGCACCTACTCATCGATCTTCGTCGCCTCACCGATCGTGCTCTGGTGGAGCAGCCGCAAGGGCAAAGATGTCCGCGAGGAAGTGCGCTCGTCCGTCGCCAAAGCAGAGGAAATCGCCGCCGCCCCGTAACGCACAACGCACTAGGCCCTCAAGGAAGGGCGATTTGCCTCCGGCTCTATGTCCGCTACGCTCCGGTGGGGCGATGCATGATCGCCCGGACCATGAGGGACAATGGAAAGCGCTTCGCTCACCACATCGGCTTCACATGGGCATCGGCGGACATGTTCCGCCGCTCCTCAAGATATTCTCGACTCAATCCACCATTGCAGGCGGCGTTTCCTTGCGTTTCGATCCCTCATGGGGCGTTGGTGGCGGGAAATCCTTGCCGCTGATTTTCAAATCGTGATCCTTGTCGAGCGCTTCGAAGCGCTCCTCTTGTTCATCCTCCGTCAGCCCCTTCACCACCGGACCGACACGAAACTCCTCGAATGAAAGTGCCCCATCCTGGTTCTGGTCGAGTTGGCGGATCATCTGGCGCGACTCCGGCCGTGGACCGTCCGTCTGGCCGCCAGACCCGCGTTTCTGCTGCGGCCCATCCCCATCGCGTCTGAATGGCGGTTCCGGCCTGTCGGCAGGAGTGATGAAACCATCGCCATTGGAATCCAAACGACGGAACAAGGCCTGCTGTTTTTCGGGATCGAGTTTTGTATGGAGCCGGCCTGCTTTAAATTCCTCAAAACTCACGCCGCCACTGCGGTCCGCATCCAACTCCCATAAGCGTTGCATCGGCGGTCCCTGCCCATCGTGCCCGCGACTCATCTGCCCGAGTTCTTCACGGTCCAGCTTGCCGTCTGTGTTTTTGTCCAAGCGTTTGAACAAAATGCCGCGCTTTTCCTCGGGAATCCTTTGCATACGCGGGAGCCCGGAAAACTCCGTCTCGGATAGCGAACCATCGCTGTCTGTATCAGCCGCTTTCCATGCCTCCAAAAATGGACGCGGCCCATCACGCTTGCCATCCCCACCGCCGTGCAGAGGCCCTGATGAGCCTCCTCTTGTCTGGGCGGATACCACCACAGGCACCAGCAAAGTCGCAACAATTAGGGAAACGGGGATTGTTTTCATGGGAAATAGCAGTTTGTTTAGCCGCGTTCCGCGGGACTACCGGACTAGAAACTCCGGAGTTCCAGGAAAGTTTCGCGTTCTACCCCGAAAACCCCGATTTTTCACGCCCTATCCACCATGCACATTCGAGACATTCTCGCCGCCGCCCATCCCTCACTCTCGTTCGAGTTCTTCCCTCCGCGCGGGGCGGAGGCATGGGAGTATCTCTATCAAACCATTCGGGAGCTGGAACCCCTCAAACCTTCCTTTGTCTCAGTCACCTACGGCGCGGGCGGCACCACCCGTGAAATGACCCACGATCTCGTCGTCCGCATCAAACAAACGACTTCGATCCCGCCTGTGCCCCATTTGACATGCGTCGGGCATTCCGAGGCCGAGGTTTCCGCCATCCTCCAGCGTTATGCCGCCGCTGGAGTGAGTAATATCCTCGCCCTCCGCGGCGATTCTCCACGCGACCAACCGAATTATGATTGGAATCAGGGCGACTTCCGCCAAGCGGCCGACCTCGTGCGGTTTATCCGCCAATTCAACGAGTCCGGCGCCCACCCCGATCCGCGTGGCTTCGGCATCGGCGTCGCGGGATTCCCCGAGGGACATCCTTCAACTCCCAACCGCATGGACGAACTCGATTTCCTCAAAGCCAAGGTGGACGAAGGAGCGGACTACATCTGCACTCAGCTGTTTTTCGACAACCACGACTTCTTCGATTTCCGCGACCGTTGCCAACTCGCGGGCATCGAAATCCCAATCATCGCCGGGTTGATGCCCGTCACCTCATTGCAAGGTATGAAACGCATGGCGGAACTGGCCGCCGGTGCGCGCTATCCTGCCAAACTGATTCGGGCGCTCAACCGGGCGCATTCCAACCCCGAAGCCGTCGAGCGGGTGGGCATTCACTACGCCGCAGAACAATGCGCCGGACTCCTCGATGAGGGCGTGGACGGTATCCATTTTTACACGCTCAACAAAAGCCACGCGACCCGCGAAATCTACCACAGCCTCGGGCTCGCCTCGGAAGCGTGATTTACCGACGTCCTTGCTGATAGATATCCTCCGCCTGCTTGAGGGTTAGCTCATACAGCCCCCCCTCAATGGGAACCCGGATCGGAATCCGATTGCTGGCGCTATCCACCGGATAAAGCTGTCGAAGTTCACCCGCACGTTCGAAGGCATCATTGGGAACCGTGATCAGAAAGAGGCCCTGATACTGAAGCATGCGTGACATCCGTTCCGACGCCTCACTCTGCAAACGCCGCAGCTCGAGATTCAAGCCAAGACGGTCGAACAAACTGAGCGATTCCTCACTCTGCCCCCCATCACGAATACGCTTTGCCTCCAAAGCAGCCCGTTTTAACGAAAAATCGGATTTGCTTCGCAGACCATCCCCCAACGTGCCGCCATCACCCTCACCTGCAAATAACGCCGAACTCTCCGCGTCCGCATTCTTTCCTACCTCTGCTTGGATTTCCTCCTGCGTCGGCAAGCGCACATTCAGCGCACCCTGAAGAGTGAAAATATCCCCTGCCTTCAGATTCACCTCCGACAACTCCAAGCCCCCGCCCACAGTTTTCAACTGGAAAGAACCTTCGCGAAAATCAACCCGATTGTAGTTTCGAAAATAATCCACCACCGACAAGGCCCTCAGGATGTGAACGCGATCCCGTAGAGCAATCTCGTTAACGCCATCCATCAAAACCTGTCCTTCAAAGCCGATTCCATTCGAAGTATTCGTCGATCCGAAAACCCGAAAATCTCCGGAAATCGAACCTTCAATAAAATTTGCCACCGCAGGAGGAATAACCTTCTCCAACAACAAATTGCGGATTTTCACCACTCCCGACACCTCGGGGCGCTCCCCTCCTGTCACCCGCAGTCCCGCGAAGTCTACGGTCCCATTCCCCTGCTTAAACTCCGCCGTCTCAAACACCAAACCCTCGGGCTCACAAAGAACCACCAAATTCTCAATCTTGAGATCCCGAAGCCAGTTCTGATGAAACACCCCTCCCTTAAAACTCATGCGCCAACCGGTTTCGGTCCGTTGCATTTTCAAGACGCTCGACTCAATCGCACCCTGCGTCCGCTCAGAGAACCCCCAGCGCAAGGTCGCATCCGCCACTTCATACGAGTTAGCCTCGATTCCTACAGGCTTGCGGAACAACGCATCAGCCAGCTTACGGGCAGACTCAGCATCGTCTGCGCCGGCCTGCAAATCGATATCCAGTTTCGCAATCGAAATAATTCCTGGTTCCCAAGTACCGACTAACCCATCCAGAAACTTCATCTTGCAACGGATATTCCTCGCCACCAGCGTCGTGAAAAATGTCTCGTTATCTCCTTCTGCAGCCAGACGACTGATTTCAAGCTGCCCCTGCCTCCTGCTGAGCCCTCCCATCTCAAAACGTTCCGCAGAAAGTCCCGACTTCAGCTGCTGGCTGGCTCCCGTATTGAACGTCTTGGAATCGATTCGCTTCACCAGAAAAATCCAAATCCCCAATGTCACGATCAGCAGAAAAACCAGTATCCGGTAACCAAGCCGCAGCAAATGAAACATCGTCAAGCCCCTCATGCCCGTACTCGACATCGAGTAGCGAATTTGAAACCAGAACCCCTGATTCGCAACCCACTTACTCAAACGATCATTGAAATTCTGCAGCCGCTCAGTTTCCATTACTTGATTATCATTGAAGTGCGTTAAGTAAAACCACGCACCCCGGCCAAGGCGAGGAAAATTTACCTCGCTCCTAGGCTCCCGATCCCCTACCACCCGCCTTGTGGATGCAAACGACTACAAAGTGCGCCTCGAAATCTTCGAGGGCCCCCTCGATCTCCTACTCTACCTCATCAAAAAAGATGAGGTAGACATCCATACCATTTCCATCGAGCGCATCACGCGGCAATATCTCGATTACATCAACACCTTCAAACTGCTCAACATCGACCTCGCCTCTGAGTTCATCGTCATGGCGGCAAACCTGATGTATCTGAAAAGCCGGACCCTCCTCCCACGGGTCGATCAACCACCCGAGGAAGATGCTGAAGAGGACGATCCACGCTGGGAACTCATCCGCCAACTCATCGAATATAAGAAATTCAAGGACGCAGCTGGATTCCTCTCAATCCGCGAACTCGAACAAGAAGGCCGTTTCGCCCACCAACCGGATGCTTCGGACCTCCCTAAAGATGAAACCCCGGCCTTGGCCGAAGTTTCGATTTTCGATCTAATCCGCGCCTTCCAAAACGTCCTCAAACGCTTTGAAGAATCCCATGATTTCGGCGACATCATCGACGATCGGTTCAACGTTTCCGACAAAATCGAATTGCTCATGAAGCACTTCCAACCCGGCGAGGCCCGGCGCTTCGAAGAACTGTTTCAGAGCGCCACCACCAAGGCGGAAGTGATCGTCACCTTCCTCGCCCTACTCGAATTGATGAAACTCAACCAGTTCATCGTCAGACAGAGCGATCTCCTCGGTGACATTGTCATCGAACGACGGAACACCAGCGCCATCGCCGCCCTGGAAACAGTGGAAACAGAAGCCCACGCGCATTCTTAGTCAGCACTCTCCGGGCTGGAATCCATTCCGTTAGCTGCAAAGAGGCACAAAAAACCTCAAAACCGAATCACCGTCAGACTTTTTTGCGTCTTTTGTGACTTTTTGCGGCAAGTCTCACTTTTTACACAAAAGCCAGGCCTGATCACAAGGCCGCTTGTCACCTGCACATCAACTCATCCGGAACACGATCCGTGCCTTGGTCAGGTCATAGGGAGACATCTCCATTTTGACCTTGTCGCCCACCACCAAACGGATGAAACGCTTGCGCATCTTCCCGGAAATGTGGGCCAATACCTCGTGTCCGCTTTCCAGCTTCACTCGAAACATCGTCCCGGCCAGAACAGACGAAATCTCTCCGTCCACCTCCACTGCCTTCTCCTCGTCATCTTTAGCGGAGCGTTTTTGAGGTGGACCGTAACGGTTGCGGTTTCTGGCAGGACGTCTCTTTGGGCGCGGAGGCATGTTGAATTGGGATGGTGCTGGGGACGAATCTTACGTCCGACTTAGGCGCGCTTCGGTAACCCATCATTAGCACCCCAGCAATCCTAAAAATCAATTGACCGGACAATTCCACGCCTCTCTCCCATCAGAGGTGCTTGCCAAATAGCGATCAAAACCCCAACTTCATTTTCCACGCCCGCCGGAATCACCGCGCTTGCCTCGGTAAGAATCCATATCAAATTTCAATTTCATGACTGAGATCACCGAAAAAGAACTACCATCCAAGCTCACCCCGCTCTGGCTCAAAGCGATCAACGCGGTTCAAGCCTCGAATTTAGATTACGCCATCACCCTGCTTCAAGCGCTTCTCAAGGACTGTCCGGAATTTCTCGAAGGCCGCACATTGCTCCGCAAATGCGAACTCCAATTGACCGGTGCCGTGAAAAAGAAGGCCGGACTTTTTGGCATGGGCGGCATGAAATTTCATACCCAAGCCAAAAAAGACCCCTTGGGAACCCTCCCGCTGATCGAAAAGGATCTTGAAAAAGATCCGCTCAATGAATCACTCAACGAATTGCTCTTCGATATTTGTGTTAAACTTGAGCTCTTCGAGACCGCCGCGTTCGCTCTCGAAACCGTCCGCAGCAATCACACGGATAATGCCAAGCTTCTCCACAAACTCGCGGCTTTCTACATCACCCGAGAAATGCCGGCAATCGCCATGGAGGTTTATAACGACATCATCAAACAACACCCCATGGACGGCGTCGCGATCAAAGGATCCAAAGACGCCTCGGCCCGGGCATCGATGAAAAAACAAAAGTGGGACGAAAATGCCGATATGCGTACCCTCATGCGCGATTCCGCCGAAGTCGAAGAACTCGAAAAAGCCTCACGCACCGGCCTAACCTCCGAACAACTCATCGCACGCCGCGATAAAACTATCGAGAAATACAACGAAAACCCCAACGACCTCACCACCGTCAAGGAACTCGCCGCAATCTACGAAAAACTCGAAGACTGGCAAAATGCCCAGACATTTTACACTTGGGCACACTCTCTCAGCGCAGGTGATGTCGCTCTTGCCACCAAGGCCTTTGTAATGAATGACCGTGCCCTCGAAGCCGATCTAAAGGCGCTCGAGGCCGGCGTCGCTGCCGATCCCGGCAACCTGGAACTCAAGGCCGCCCTTGATGCCCGCCGTGCCGATCGACTCGCCGAGCAAGTCTTAGAAGCCCAACGCCGTGTCGATCAAAACCCGACCGACCCACAACTGCGCTACGAACTTGGCACCGCCCTTTATAACTCAGGTGATTACAGTGGCGCGATCCTCCATCTCCAACAGGCCACCCGGAGTCCCCATATCCGCACCCGAGTCTTACTCCTCCTCGGCCGGACCTTCAGGGCTAAGGGTATGCCCGACCTCTCCATCAAGCAACTCTCGGACGCCATATCCGATCTCCATACCATGGACAACCTCAAGAAGGAAGTCCTCTACGAAAAAGGCCTCATCCACGAGGAATTGGGGGACAAAGCCGCCGCGCTCGATAGCTTCAAGCAGATCTACGAGGTCGATTACGGCTACCGCGATGTCGCCAGCCGCGTGGAATCATCCTACTCCTGAGCCACCTGAATTTCCCGCTCGTTTCCGCTCCCTATCAGCGCGGAACCATCGTGATGCGCAGACTATCATAACGATCATCCGGCCGGAATAGCCAACCCGGCTGTTGATCCAGCAACTCATAGCCCGTCAGCATGAATTCGGGGAGAAATTGATTGCTGTTCGGTTCATAGACCTCACGCCCAGTGTAATGCCCGCGGATCCGGTATTCAAAGTTGTTGTCAAACGCATACCGCTGATCCTCAGGACCATTTTCCGACATCCGGTCAGGAGTCTGTTTCCTGTCTTCCCTCATGACCACCAGCTTCGCCCGACTCCATGGCTGACGCGACTGCCTCAGGTAACCCCAAAAACGTGTCTTCTCGACGAAATAACGCCGACCATAAAAAAAATCCCCCGTCGCCTCAGTCGCAATCGCCGCATCCCGAGCCGCCACCGTCGGACCACCCAAATTCCCGGACCCCATTGACATCGGCCCGCAGCGGGTCAGCAAACAGCAGATCACCGGCAGCACCACGATTCGAAAACCAAATTTCAGCATGGGGCGGATCGTAAGGAGAACTCCCGTCATCCGACAAGCCCAGAGAAAAACCAAAGATTCAAATCCTCATCCGCAGGTCCCGCATGCTCCACAGCTGGCCCTTCGCCCCGCTACCGCTGCCCCGCATCGCCCGCGCACCGTCCTTGCGCTTCGGCCCGAAGCGCTCCCGCGCATTCGCAAACGCCTCGTTCACAAACTCTTTGCTGCCGATCACCGCGCCGTCTGTGAAATACCTCACCCGGCACCGAAGCATTTTCGCCATGCCGAGATCTTTGAGTACGGTCCCGTTGTCTTTGCTCTCCACCATCTCCGCCGTGTTCATCGTGGCTTGTCCTAGCCCATTGCCTTTCCCCGCCACC